>NZ_JACVOV010000001.1 GCF_018882245.1 Polynucleobacter sp. AP-Capit-er-40B-B4
GTTTTGCCGTTCGTTGTCAGGACATCGATTTGACGCAATAAGGTGACGATTTGCTCGGGTTTAAGACGTTGGCCTTTTGCCATATTTAGCACTCCTTTAAGGTGAAGATTATCAAAAATCCTCTCTTCTGAAGTGGTACTAAAAATCAGGTCAGTTCAAAGGCCTGCTAACGGCCTAAAGAAGACGTTAAAAAAATGTATACACCCTACCCATCTTTTATATAGAAATGATGATGGGGGGTGTTTCCTAAAAATCACACACCAGATGCCCAAAATACTGCTGTGAATTTTTTCAAGCAACTTCCCTATTTATCAGAATATTTATAGCGTCTAACTCCAAACATAACCAAAACAAGAACAAATTCCTGAAGAAGAAATCTCATGAAGTCCACTCGAAATAACCAGTATCCAGAGTTATCGTGGGAGATAAATACTGGCCACCAAGCCCAGAATGAGCAGTCCCATACTTTGACTAAATTATGTCTACAGATTTCATGTGGAACGAATATCGTAAGCGATGCTGCTAAAAGCATAATGCACCAAAGATCAAATTTATTCTTTTTCATTTTTCAATAGAAATTTATTGATTAGATTGAGTCAAAAGTACCCAGTCTTTAAAGTGGCGAGCCAAATTAGCCGCTGTAGCAAAAGCAAGGAACACGGTATACATTGCCAAAAAGAATGCAGCAAAAATTTCTTTTGAATCAAATATAAAGACAAGGCAGTAAATTACAAGAGCAAAAGTGGCACTAGCTAGGGTGATGTAATAATTTTTAATGCCGTACCCGATCATTATTCCCAAACCAGCTACCCCAATATTCATGACATATTTGTATGTCAGAAAATCCCAATAACTAAATTCTGCGGATATAAAAAACTGGCTATATAGGAATACTCCCAATAACAATACCAAGGATATAGCTTGTGGAATAAATTTTTTCATATATTTTTTAGATTAAAACCAGTCTCTTTCACACTGCGCCCTAACAGTTCTCTTCGTGTAGGTGCTAAGTAATTTATTTTCATCATTATTAATGATTTCAATCACTATAAATTTGGAGTTTTTATCAAAATCAAGAGTTGATCCTTCATAGTGGAATGTACTCCTAGCTTTGTCTCTCTGGGCATCTGCAGAATAGTAAAAATTGATTGTCTTTCCCTTGCTATTTAACATGCCCTTTTGATCGTCTTTATTCATATTATAAAAATTAATATGCCTAGCAGGTGTTGCAAGCTCATCAATATCAGATAAATCTAGCTCCTTACTAAAGGCATCCCATGAGAAACTAAATGATATTTTTGCCGTGGAATTCTCGTCCTTTAAAGGCGCCCCCATATAAGTTACATGAGTATATATTGAGCCGTTACACACAAATGTTTTATATGTGTACGCATATGTTGCAACTAGACCAATAATAAAAATTCCAGCTAAGGAAGTTACTGCAGCAATTTTTTTCAACTCTTAATTTCCTGGATTAAGTTCTACATCTTTCAAAGCCAGCATATTCGTAATCACACTCAACTTGATAGATCTTACCAAGTTCGTTAATAAATTCATCAGAAATAAATAATCTTTCGGAGTCTCCAATCCCTAAATACTCATCATCGAGAACTATCATTGGAAACTTATAGCCATTTTCAAAATAAGTTCCAGAACTAGCCTTGGGTGACTTAGCCTGCTTTCCAGTAATCACTAGAAAGATTAGGTCAAAGAATTTATCTTTGCCAGGTCTATTAATTAGAGAATTTAATAAATACTCAAAGCCCCCACATAGCTCAGCCTCGATTGAGCAACCTCTTTCAATGGCCTTTTCCGATAAAAGCTCCTGCTCCTCAAGAGAGATTGGATATCCAAATTTGACGTTAATTTTCCCCATCCCATCAGTTTAATGATTCAAGTGAGCAAAATACTATGTATAGGCTAGCCTAGAGCAAAGGGGTCTTTTTAGGGCATGGGGGTATGGTGGGGCAAGCCTTTTCTGAACTGAAGATGGGGTGGCCCTATTTTCTTGGTAAATTAACTCTATGACTAAGCCTAAAGATAATCTAAGTAACGTTGAGTTCAATGGAAAGATTAAGACTCAAACCTTTAAGCAATTTCAGCTAGAACGACTCATAAAGGATGGCACCGTGATTCCCGCATCAAAGCTAGCGGAATCTAAGGATATGGAATTGCAACGTAGTCGTGACTTTGAAGCATCTATAGAAGATGAGCAACGGCATAGAAGGATGACAACGCCAGCACCAGAAGACAAACTAAAGAACTTGCCACTCACCAGGGAGAGGTTTGAGGACTAAGAGTTGTGTGGGGAAAATTGGGGGAAATTATGTGGATTTGATAACAAACCCACATAAATCCTTGACATTTGGCGGAGACGAGAGGATTCGAACCTCCGATCAGAGTTTTAGCCCCGATGCTCCCTTAGCAGGGGAGTGCCTTCGACCAGCTCGGCCACGTCTCCGTACTTCTTACTATTACAACGCCCCACAGTTTAACGGATAACCGCTTCTGAGGGATTTATTGCGCTTTTGACTTACTTCTGGTCCAACTCAAATGCCTTGTGCAAGGCACGTACAGCCAATTCCATGTATTTTTCATCAATGACGACTGAGATCTTAATTTCACTAGTGGAGATCATCAGAATATTGATTCCCTCTTCTGACAAAGTACGGAACATCTTGCTGGCAATACCAACATGAGAACGCATACCTACGCCAACGACTGAAACCTTAGAAACCTTTGGATCACCAGAGATTTCTTTTGCTTCAATGTGAGCCTGCACAGTGTTCTTCAGGATATCCAATGCTTTTTGATAATCAGCACGTGGCACCGTGAAAGTGAAGTCTGTCTTACCTTCTACAGATTGGTTCTGAATAATGATGTCTACATCAATATTGGCATCCGCAATCGGGCCAAGGATTTGATAAGCAATGCCTGGGCGATCAGGAACTCCAAGAACGGTAATCTTCGCTTCATCACGCGCAAAGGCGATGCCGGAAATAACTGCGGCTTCCATAGTGCTGTCCTCTTCAAATGTAATCAAGGTGCCTGAGCTCATCTCGTCAGCTAAAGGCATCAATGGGTCTGTCAAAGAAGACAGAACCCGGGTTTTAACTTTGTACTTACCTGCAAACTCAACTGAACGAATCTGCAATACCTTTGAACCTAAGCTAGCCATTTCTAGCATCTCTTCAAAAGTGATTTTGTCTAAGCGACGTGCATCTTCACAAACACGTGGGTCAGTGGTGTAAACACCATCAACGTCTGTGTAGATTAAGCACTCATCTGCTTTTAAGGCTGCTGCCATAGCAACTGCAGATGTATCAGAGCCACCGCGACCTAGTGTCGTGATATTACCGTTTGGATCTACGCCCTGGAAACCAGTGACTACAACTGCGCGACCTGCATTGAGATCCTTGAGGATCTTGTCGCTTTCAATGCTCTTGATACGCGCCTTGGTGAAAGAAGAGTCGGTATGCACGGTTACTTGCCAGCCTGCATAGCTCACTGCATCAATACCTTCGCGCATGAGTGCTAAGGCCAAGAGACCAGAGCTCACTTGCTCACCCGTAGAGGCGATTTGATCTAGTTCGCGAGGATTTGCATCGGGGTTAATTTCTTTTGCTAAACCTAGCAAGCGATTGGTTTCGCCTGACATAGCTGAAGGCACAACCACTACTTGATGGCCAGCACGCATCCATTTAGCAACGCGTTTGGCAACATTGGCAATGCGCTCAGTTGAGCCCATTGAGGTGCCGCCATATTTATGAACGATAAGAGCCATAAAAACCGTTTATTTAACTATTGGTGACAGGGAAATCTTCCCTGAGGATCTAAAAAGGGCTTATTTTACAGGGTTTTGCACCCATTCCGGGAGCACACGCCTACCCGAGGCAGTCAAGTGAGGAAAGCTAAGCCCAATACCGGCCACAGCGATCAATTCATCGTTGATGTAGAGCAAGGGTGCCTGGCGCTCCCAGGGCGGAATATCGGCCTCCTGATAGAGGTTTTTGAGGGTTTTACGGGGGGTCTTAGGCTTAATCTGAATCTTCTCAGAGCCTTGACGCTCTCTGAGGCTAATTTCATTGTTGTCTTGAGCCTCTTTTACCCAGTCAGCAGGAAGCCCCAATTGCTTAGAGTTGGCTGGCAAGGTTTTTAAAACCCAGCACCCCGCTTCCACATTGCCCACCTGCAACATGCCGCGCCATAGGTAAATCTTTCTCTCGTCATGTAGCCATTCGAGATTAGCGTCCGCTTTAACTTGTGCAAGATCACGCCACCATGCTTGCAAGCGCTCTTGAGATGGCATAGCCAACTGCCGTGTTTGCAACCAATAACGTAAGACATTATTTGCTGCAGGTAAATCCTCTTTTGCCAATACCAGTAGCGGCGCCACTTTCAGCTGATTCTTATTGAGAATACTTTTGCCATCTTGCTCAGCCAGACGGTTGAGCAATGTTTGCGCCTCACCAAGCAGTTGTGCACTACGCGCCATATTGGCCATAGCTTCAGGCTGGATCTTTGCAAGTGCAGGAATAATTTTCTTACGCACTGCATTGCGACGATATTGAGTATTTTGATTGCTGGGATCTTCAATCCACTTGAGCTTATGTTCATTAGCATAAGCTTCCAGCTCTTGCCTACTTTGATTTAAGAGTGGACGCCACAGAGTGATGCCTGGGTTATCTGAAATCCCCCTGCTTGCCGGCATACCCGATAGGCCGGCCACGCCAGAGCCTCTGAGGAGCTGCAAGAGAACTGTCTCCGCTTGATCATTTTGGTGATGCGCCAAGAGTAAATCTTCGATGCCATATTCTTCACAAAGATCAGCTAGCGCTTCGTAGCGCCCCGCTCTCGCTCTAGCCTCAATATTGCCTTGCTCTTCGGCGCCATCTAAATGTAGGAGACGGAAATCAAAATGAATCTTGTATTGTTTTGCAAGCTTCTCACAAAAGATTAGCCAATCATCGGCTGGCTTTTGTAGGCCATGATGAATATGGAAAGCGTAGATTTGGTTATTGGTTTGATTTTTGTTTTGCGTTGAAGCATTAGCTTGCGCTTTGCAAACCGTGTCGAGCAACACAACCGAATCGAGGCCACCACTTAAGGCAACCGCAATTCGTTTTCCTGATTTAGGACTTTGCTGTGATTTCCTTGAACTTGCCATAGCTCATCAAACGCTCATGACGACGCTCAAGTAAAGCATCTACTTTCATGCCATCAAAGGTTTTTAAAGATTCCGCAAGTGCTTTGCGCATATTGCTCATCATATTGTCGTAATCACGATGCGCACCACCAATGGGCTCGGCCACAATCTTGTCAATCAGACCTAAAGTCTTTAAGCGTTGCGCTGTGAGGCCCAACTGCTCAGCAGCCTCAGGAGCTTTATCCGCCGTCTTCCAGAGAATTGAAGCGCAACCCTCTGGGGAGATTACTGAGTAGGTAGAGTTTTGCAACATCAACACCACATCACCCATGGCAATTGCTAGCGCACCACCAGAACCACCCTCACCAATAATCGTTGCGATGATAGGAACTTCAAGCTCTGCTTGTACATACAAGTTGCGACCAATTGCTTCTGACTGGTTACGCTCTTCGGCATCAATACCAGGAAAGGCACCCGGAGTATCTACAAAAGTGAATACTGGAATACCGAACTTTTCTGCAAGGCGCATGAGACGCATTGCTTTGCGATAACCCTCAGGGCGGCTCATGCCAAAGTTTCGCAGAGCACGCTCTTTAGTGTCGCGACCTTTTTGATGACCAATCACCATGCATGGTTGATTTTCAAAACGGGCCAGACCACCGATGATCGATTGATCATCTGCAAAAGTACGATCACCATGTAACTCGTGGAAATCTGTAAATAAAGCGCCGACATAATCCAAAGTGTATGGACGCTGTGGATGGCGCGCTACTTGAGAAACTTGCCAAGGAGTGAGATTGGCGTAAACATCTTTTGTTAGCTGCTGACTTTTTTCAGCAAGCGTTTTGATCTCATCGGAGATATCTACCGATGACTCATCTTGTACAAAACGCAGCTCTTCAATCTTTGACTCTAATTCGGCGATTTGCTGCTCAAAATCCAGGAAAGTCGTTTTCATAGTCTGATTTTAATATTCAACTGGGATTGGGTCGATACTTCTCCACATATACCAGGTGGCAACCGTACGCCACGGGGCCCAATTAGCAGCCACCTCACGTGCTTCATGGCGGCTGACAGGCTCTCCGCTGAAGTAATTGAGGGAAATAGCCTTAATGAGGCCGACATCGTCCAAAGGGAGAATATCGGGCCGAATCATGTTGAAAATGAGGAACATTTCGGCAGTCCAGCGTCCAATCCCCCGAATTGAGCTTAATTCCTTGATAACACTCTCATCGTCCATATCTTTCCATTGATTGGCATGTAGGCGCCCTGAATCAAAGTGATCTGCCAGATCTCGAATGTATTCAACCTTGCGCCCCGATAATCCAGCGGCGCGTAATTCCTCAACTGTGAGCGCCAGGATATTTTTCGGAGTGACTTTCTTTTTGCTAGCAGCAACGACCCTATTCCAAACTGATTGCGCTGCCGCTACAGAAATCTGCTGACCAACAATGGCTCTTGCTAAGGTGTTAAATGGATCGCCGCGGGTGACCAAAAAACCTGAGCCATATTTTGGAATGAGTTTTTTGAGAATACGGTCTTGCTTCATCAATTCTTTACAAGCCTGCTCCCAATATTCTGGAGCGACTTCTTCAAGGATTACCTCAGCTTTTGCCGCTTTCTCTGTTTTTGCAACTGTCATTAAGCCCTACGCCATTCTGTTAAGCCGCCGGGTTTGTCTTCCAAAACAATGCCCTGCTCCAACAATGTTTTACGAATCAAGTCTGCCTTAGCAAAGTCTTTTGCCTGCTTGGCAGCCACGCGTGCTCCAATTTGTTCTTCAATTTGTGATGGAGTCAAGCCATCTTGATCCTTAGAGCCTGCCTGCAAAAATGCAGTGGGATCACGTTGCAAGAAATTCAATGCCGCACCAAGAGCCTTCAATGTATTGGCAAGTAATAGCTTCCCTTCACCTTGCGCACGATTAACTTCACTAGCCAAGTCAAACAAGACAGCAATTGCCTCAGGCGTATTGAAATCATCATTCATGGCATCAGCAAAGCGCTTAGCCCATGGGTTATTTGGGTCTAGCTGAATTGCTTGGGTTTTAGGGCCTTGCGCTAAAGCGGTATATAAGCGCGCCAATCCAGAGCGAGCTTCTTCAAGCTGCGCATCACTATAGTTAATAGGACTACGGTAGTGCGCCTTCAACATGAAGAAACGCAACACCTCAGGATCAAAGCATTTGAGCACATCTTTTATTAGGAAGAAGTTGCCCAATGACTTAGACATCTTCTCTTCATTAACGCGAATGTGACCGTTATGCATCCAGTAATTTACAAAGGGGGCATCATCTTCTTTGCGGTCTTTGCCATACAGGGCGCCTTCACTTTGGGCGATTTCATTCTCATGGTGCGGGAACTGCAAGTCAGCACCACCGCCATGAATATCAAAGTGCTCGCCCAATAAATCACAAGACATTGCTGAACACTCAATATGCCAACCAGGGCGACCTTCACCCCAAGGTGACTTCCAACGCGTATCTGCTGGCTCTTCAGGTTTAGCGCTTTTCCATAAAACAAAATCCAAGGGATCTCGTTTGCCATCACCAATCGCTACACGCTCACCGGCATTTAGTTCGTCTAAAGTTTTACCAGACAACTGACCGTAACGCGGCAATAAGCGCACTGCAAAATTAACATCGCCGTCATTAGCTTGATAGGCCAATTCATTTTCAATGAGCTTACCGATCATGCCTTGCATTTGCCCGATGTAATCGGTGGCACGAGGCTCTTGATCAGGATGCATTAAACCTAACTCATCTGAGTCAGCATGCATGGCGTCAATAAAGCGATTGGTTAATGCAGAAATTGGCTCGCCATTCTCAATGGCGCGATTAATAATCTTGTCGTCTATATCGGTGATATTACGAACGTAAAGCACCTCGTAGCCACTAGCCCTAAGCCAGCGAACGACCATGTCAAAGACAATCATGACCCTGGCATGCCCAATATGGCAAAAGTCATAAACCGTCATACCGCAGACGTACATCTTCACCTTACCCGGCACTATGGGCTTAAAGACCTGTTTCGAACGGCTAAGGGTGTTATAGATTTGCAGCATAGGGCTATAAAGGTGGGGCAAGTAGCGCCAATTTGTTAGACTGAGCGCTGAGTATATCGAATGAGCCCGTTTCACACCCCTTCCTCTATGCCCCACAACGCCCCAGCGCCACGTCCCGCCTTGAATAAGGTCATTACCCCAGCTTTTGCCACTTTGGCAATCCTGGCTCTATTGTCGGGCTGTAGCACCCCTGCCCAGCAGCGGGCTGATACTGAAATTAGAGCGTTAAATGCACAGGAATCCAGCACTTCGCAGGGAGTACCCCAACCTTATTTAGGTGGTTACAGTCCAACAGACCCACCAAGACTCTCTGCAGATATGGGATTTGATCCACTAAACCCAGAGTTATCTGAAACTGTTGGAGTGCCTTTTTTATCCTTCTTGATTATCGAGCCGGACCCCATTACCAAGAATGCAGTCCCATCAGACGTTGAAAAACTCATCAAGGCACGTAAGTACCAAGATGCAGTGACTCAAATTAATGTTGATCTCAAAAAGACCCCGCGAAATGTGCAATTGCGTTTCGTAAAAGCGCGTTTGCAAATTGAGATGCGTCAATTTGATCAAGCCAAAAAGACTTTGATTGAAATTACACAGCAATTTCCGGAGCTGCCCGAGCCCTATAACAACCTGGCAGCAATTGCTGCCAATCAAGGTCAATGGATTGAGGCTAGAGATTATCTTGAGCTCGCACTCAAACTGCGTCCAAGCTATGCCATTGCCTCTGCTAATTTAGGTGAGATCTATATTCGCCTTGGTGCTCAAGCCTATGAAGATGCGGCTAAGAACGCTCTTCTTAATCAACGTCAGTACTCTAATCGTGCAAAAGCACTCTTGGATGTATTGAAGCCTCCAGCAAAACGTCCTGTTAATAGCGTAATGAATCCATCTTTGAGTACAACGGATTCATTACCAAGCAATAATCCATCCACTAACCTTCCAGAAAGTAGATCTAATAATGGCGAAAGTTCTCCTAAAAACTAATAAGGGTGATATCACCCTCTCACTCGATGCAGCCAAGGCACCTAAAAGTGTTGCCAACTTTTTGCAATACGTTAAAAGCGGTCACTACGATGGAACCATCTTTCATCGTGTGATTGATAACTTCATGATTCAGGGTGGCGGCATGTCTGCTGGCATGAAACAGAAGCCAACTGGAGCAGAAATTGAAAACGAAGCTAACAACGGCCTAAAAAATGATCGCTATACCGTAGCGATGGCCCGCACAAGCGAGCCACATTCAGCAACTGCGCAATTCTTCATTAACGTAAATGACAATGACTTCTTAAACCATACTGCTCCTAATGCTCAGGGCTGGGGTTACGCTGTATTTGGCAAAGTCACTGATGGCATGGATGTTGTCGACACAATTCGCAAGGTAAAGACTGGTAGCTCTGGTTTTCATCAAGACGTTCCTGCTGAAGATGTTGTCATTGAGAAGGCCACTGTTCTCGAGGAATGATCCCAAATTGCGCGAGTGCGCTGCTCATATCAGACTTACACCTGACGCCGTCAATGCCCTTGACGGCGCAACGCTTTTTTGACTTCTGCGAAAAAGAGGCCCCAAAAGTAGAGGCTGTATTTATTCTGGGTGACTTATTTGAATACTGGGTGGGTGATGACGCTGCCGCACACTCCCCATTTCAACAAGAAGTTCAACGCACTATCGCCAATCTTTCCACTAAAGTAAAAACGTATTACCTACACGGCAATCGAGATTTTTTAATTGGTCAAAGCTTTATTAAGAAGACTGGAATGACGCTCTTGGCGGATCCAACTGCTGTTGAGATCGCCTCGAAGAGATGGGTATTGGCCCATGGTGATGCTTTATGTACGGCAGATATTGGCTATCAAATCTTTCGAGGCTGGGTAAGAAAGTCTTGGATTCAAAAAATTTTCTTAAGCCTGCCACTCAATTGGCGCAAGAGCATTGCTCAGCACCTTCGCGGCAATAGTCACGCCCAATACCAAAAAACACAAGCATCAAGCGTGCGTCGACTCAAGATGGATGTTACGAAACAGGCTTGTGCTGCAGTACTAAAAGATCACTCAGGGGATTTATTGATTCATGGGCATACCCATATGCCAGCACACCATGAAGAGTCAATGGATGGCCAGCAATGGCAGCGTTGGGTCCTGTCTGACTGGGATCTTGATCACCCAGAGAGCGGTCGCCCTAGAGCAAGCGCCCTACTCATTAATGATACCGGTGCTCGCTATATCGATCTGATTAAAAATTAAACAGGTCGACAACTCAGTTCGATTTTTAAATTAAGAAGCAGAGTATTTGGAAAGTGTTTGCACCATCTGCGCAAAGATGCGTGGATTGGCCGCCATGACTTCACCGCTTTTTAAGAAGCCCTCTTCACCACGGTAGTTGCCAATCAAACCACCTGCTTCAGTAATCAGCAAAGCACCTGCTGCCATATCCCATGGTTTGAGATCGCTCTCAAAGAAACCATCATAGCGACCAGCTGCTACGTAAGCTAAATCTAAAGATGCTGCACCCGGACGACGCAGGCCCGCACATTGACGTGACATATCGGCAAAGATTTTTAAATACTTTTCTAAGTCCTGATCTTCACGATAAGGGAAGCCGGTTCCCAATAAAGAATTAGCCAAACGATCTTGTGTGGCAACACGTAAACGCCGACGGTCCAAATAGGCACCGGCACCTCGCGTAGCTGTAAATAATTCATCGCGTGTTGGGTCATACACAACAGCTTGCTGAGTTATGCCGTTAACTTGCAGTGCAATTGAAACTGCGTATTGTGGAAAGCCGTGAATAAAATTAGTAGTGCCATCAAGTGGATCAATGATCCAAACATTTTCTGCATCGGCATTGCGCTCACCAGTCTCTTCAGCCAAAAATCCATGGGTTGGATAGGCTTCGCTGAGCGTTTCAATAATGGCCGCTTCTGCGGCTTTGTCCACCTCGGTTACGAAATCGTTATGTTGCTTGCGGTCAACCTGCAAGCGCTCCAAATTCAAGGAAGCACGATTAATGACTGTTCCAGCGCGACGGGCGGCCTTTACGGCCACATTTAACATGGGATGCATAGTATTGATGGACAAATTAAATAAGAACAAGCTCCTTGTAATGCCTACAACTAGGGTAAATTGCATGACAATACGAAGCTAACAGATTGATTCTAAACGATTAGCGTTCATTACCCCCTATTAACCAGCCTAAAGCGCCTTGATGAATATCGAAACATCCGCATTACTCCGCTGGGTTTTAGTCGAAACCAGTCACCCGGGAAACGTGGGATCGGCTGCTCGCGCCCTTAAAACCATGGGTTTTGGCGATCTCAGATTGATTCATCCAAAGATCAAAGGGGTTGCCTTCCATCCTGAAGCCATAGCCCTAGCTAGCGGTGCTGCAGACGTTCTAGAGACCTCCATAGAGAGCGACTCCTTAGCGGCCTCCATCGAGGGTTGCTCGCTGGTTTTGGGCCTCACTAGCCGTGACCGAGAGTTTGGTCCTCCTGCTATCGATTGGGAAGCTGCTAAGTCCCTGATTGGGGCCTCAGTCCAGAACGGTGGACAGGTGGCGCTTCTCTTTGGCCCAGAAAGAACGGGGCTAGATAATGAGCATTTGGCTTTATGCACCCACAGAGTCTGGCTGGATGCCAACCCTGACTACCCCTCACTAAACCTTGCCCAGGCGCTGATGGTTTGCGCCTATACCCTCAGAGAAACACTTACCCAGCATGACGGTAAGCGCAATGCCTTAGCCAACCGCGAAGAAATGGCTGATTTTGCCGATCCCGCAGCGGTAGCCGCCATGCTGGAACATTGGCGCGAAGGACTTGAGGCCATCGGCTACCTAGACCCTGCAAACCCCAAGAAGCTCATGCCGCGTATTCAAGCTTTATTTGCCCGAAGTCGTCTGCATAAGGAAGAAATCGATCTTTTGCGAGGAATTGCAAAACAGATGCTCCTGAGAAAATAAGCACATCCCGTTAAAATCAATATATGTCAAATTCCTTCTTCGACCAAGTCGACTCCATTATTGCCAGAGACCCAGCAGCTCGGAACCGTCTTGAGGTTATTACTTGCTATCAAGGTCTACATGCAGTTTGGTTGCATCGCATCTCCCACTTTTTATGGAACCTTGGTCTGAAGTGGATCGCGCGCGTACTCTCCATGTTTTCTCGCTTCTTGACTGGCATCGAAATTCATCCAGGCGCCAAGATTGGTCGCAGAGTTTTCTTAGACCACGGCCTAGGTATTGTGATTGGAGAGACAACTGAAATTGGTGATGATTGCACCATTTATCAAGGGGTAACTTTAGGCGGCACATCGCTATATAAAGGCGTGAAACGTCACCCTACTCTGGGTAAAGGCGTCGTAGTGAGTGCTGGTGCAAAAGTTCTCGGCGGCTTCACCGTTGGCGACGGCGCACGTGTTGGTTCTAATGCTGTAGTACTCAAAGAAATTCCAGCTGGTGCTACTGCGGTTGGCATTCCTGCTCGCATATTGCATCCAGATTTACCGCAAAGCGCCGATAGCAAAACCAAAGAATACTTTTCTGCTTATGGCATCACACCTAATATTGATGACCCTGTATCCATGGCGCTAAAAGGTTTGATTGATGCAACGATTGAGCAAGAAGCCAAAATTGCAGCGCTAGAAAAGGCCCTTGCAAAAATCAACAACAGCCCAGATGGTGCAGATGCTAGCGCAAGCGATACAAAACGTGATCTAGACGCTATTAAAGAATGGTTGAAAGAGTAATTCCTAGTTAAGGAAGTTGTAAAGGAAAAAGGGATAGCATGCTATCCCTTTTATTTTGTTCATGGATATTTAAATTAATGCAGTGTGCGAGGTCCCGCATCATTGCCACCTAATGCGCCACCTGGAAACTCTTCATCGTCGTCACCATCATCCTCCTCATTAGGCATGCCAAATGAGAAACTCTCACCACCTTCTGGATGGCGATTTTCAATTTCGTCATCAGTAGCAGCGCGGACATCTTCAACCTGCACCCAAAAACGTAAAGCCATGCCCGCCAATGGATGATTGCCATCCAAAACTACTTGGTTGTCAGCAACATCGGTTACGGTATAAATGAGCGGCTCGTCATCTACTTCGTCTGCAGCCGCATCTTCTTCGGCATCGGGTACACCCTCAAACTGCATACCCACTTCCAAAGGCTCCGGAAAGCGTGTACGGGGTTCAATTTTCAAAAGCTCTGGATCGTATTCACCAAAAGCTTCATTTGGCTCTAACTGGATCGTAGCCTCATACCCAATATCTTGGCCGTCTAGCAAAGTTTCAATTTTCGGAAAAGTACCCTCATAGCCACCGTGCAGGTATACCATCGGAGAATCTGGCTCTTCGATGACATTATTTTGTGCGTCGGTTAGCTTATAGCGAAGGGATACGATAGTATTTTTTTCAATCTTCATGCGGAATTTGTCGAACATTCGGTTTTAATCAGTTTCTAAAAGCATCTATATCTTTATGACCTCATTTTACTTGAGCAAACCCTATCAACCGCCCCAAGCCCCATTGAAGCTGCCTCTAGGTAAGCCCTGGGCCTTATTTGGGGGAATTAGCCCAGATCAGTTCATGACGCAGTATTGGCATAAAAAGCCCCTGCTGATCCGTGGGGCGATTCCAGCTTTTGCCCTCTCTGCCCAGCAGGGAGAGCCTCTTGATAGCCCTATTCCAACAAAGCAATTGCTTCAATTTGGATTAAATGAAGAGGTCGAGTCACGTTTAGTGAGGGCCAAGCCCTGGAGTTTTGATCATGGGCCATTTTCTAAGCAAGAAATACCTTCTATTGATAAGCCTAACTGGACTTTATTGTTTCAGGGCATGGAGGCCCACCACCCTGCTGCCGCAAAAATACTATCTTGGTTTCGTTTCATACCGGATGCTCGTCTTGATGATTTGATGATTAGCATTGCTGGTGTTGGAGGTGGTGTTGGCCCACACTTTGATTCTTATGACGTCTTTCTCATTCAAATGTCTGGTAGAAGACAGTGGCGCATTTCTGAACAGAAAGACCTTAGCCTGAATCCCAAATTACCACTGAAGATTTTGCAGCACTTTAAGCCCGAGCAAGAATGGCTACTAGAGCCTGGTGACATGCTTTATCTACCGCCACATATTGCGCATGATGGCATCGCTTTAGACCCAGGCTGCCAGACTTGGTCCGTTGGATTTCGCTCCCCTAGTTTTAAAGAATTACTGCAAGAAGGTTTATGGCGTTTAGCTGAATCTCTCGAAGATATTCCTGCTTTAGACCAAAAATTTGCAGACCCCAAACAGAAGGCAACTCACAGCGCCGAAGAATTACCTGAGGAGCTGATTCAGCAGCTGCGCTCCAAACTCAAAGAATTAAAACTCGATCAAATTAATAGTTTCTTGCCTGGCATTACAAGTTACTTATCTGAACCTAAGCAACAAGCCATATTTGAGCCTCCTAAAAAACCCCTGAACCCAAAACAATTGCAGAAGATGCTCACAGCCGGTAAGCTCACCCCGCATCCGCAAACCCGCATTTTGACCCTCAATGAGAAGGTTTATTGCAACGGAGAAGAGATGACTAAAGCACAAAGGTCTGGCATTACAAGGGCTTGGCAGACCCTATCAGCATCAAAATTACTTGCCAAGACCAAAATCGATGGTCTTGATAAATCAAGCCTTTATGAGGCTTATTTAGCTGGCTGGCTTACTTTTGAGGACTGATTTCAGAGATGGATATAATAAATACTGGAAACTACTTAGGGGCTATCCCTTGGTTTTCCAGAGAACAATTACCGGTAATTGTTGTTAATTTTTTTAAAGGAATTTACAAATGAAGAAGTCACTCGTATTCGCTGCTATGTTAGCAATCGCCTTGGCCGCTTGCGGTAAAAAAGAAGAAGCAAAGCCTGTTGAAGCCGCTCCTGCTGCTGCACCAGCTGCTCCTGCTGCTGAAGCTCCTGCTGCTGCTCCAGCTCCAGCTGCTCCTGCTGCTGACGCTAAGAAGTAATCTTCTTCATGAAGGAAAAAAGCCGCTGCAAAGCGGCTTTTTTATTTGCTGTAAAAAACGAATTATCTTGTTAGTTGCTCCGTTAGCAAGGTTAACAACTGGAATCCAGCTGGTGTATTTTCTGGCTTACCATCAGCATTTTGCACATATACATTGGCAGAATTCTCGCCAGTGCTCTTTACAACAACCTGGTATTTTTTAGCCTTCAAACTTGATTCATCTTTACTGCTAAATAAGTTTGAGAAGAAGCCTTTGGTGTCGCCCAAATCCTTAGGATTGACATAGCGTACATAGTAAACCCCAGCAGTACGATTGCGATCTTCCACGGTAAAGTTTGAGCGATCAAGCGCTAATCCAACATCGCGCCATGAGCGATCAAAGCTTACGCCCAGCTCAATATGAGCTTGATTGGCGCCATCCTGCACAAACTTCGCTTTTGGTGTTTTCGGACCAAGAGGTGCTGCAACCATTGCCTTAGCTTGCTCTTGAGTCATACCCAAACGCTCCATCAAGCGCGCCAAGAAAGCCGCCTCTAGCTCAGGGTCATTGGGGCGTGGCGTCCAAATTGTGGATAAACAAGCACCAGTTGTATCGGTAGTACATTTTTCGATTGCGCCGCGCTGAGTAATGTAAATCTCTGTTTCACCAGGCTTTGCGACTTCAAGACGTGTTTTGTACTTATCACGTTCACCAGTATCGTAAACAGAATCCAAAGCACCGCCAATAGTTGAACGAATCCAGTCTTGGGCAATTTTGGCGCGATTCTCCGCCCAGTCAGTTTCCATAATGCCAGTTGATGGTGAATCAACGACTAACAAGAAACCATTCTCTTGCCAAAAATCTTTTACCTGTGGATAAAGTTCAGGCGCCGGCTTTTCTACAACCAACCAACGACGCTCACCATCACGTGCAATCCGCATACCAGGAATGCCGGTCATAACATTACTACGCATCTGGGCAGATTTCTTAACCGCAGCGTTGTATTCAGACATAGTGGCTGTGCCATCTTGAACAATGTAACGGCGATCTGCTTGCGCAGTAATTAAATCAGGAGGGTATGACAGATTAGGGCCGCGAACAGCTCCGGCACTCTTATAGTCAACTGTATCGCTGCTGGTCACCGACTTGCATGAACTTAACACTGCAACACCAAAAGTGACCAAAGCAATAATCGATAGATATCGACGGACTAATTGAAGCAAATTCATCATAATAAGTTGGCCTGTTTTAAAGCTGCCTTTAATGGCTCACGAAGGGAATTGCTTAAAGGGGTTAATGGCAAACGAATGCCAGCGGTAATCTTGCCCATCTCATGCAGAGCCCACTTCACTGGGATTGGGTTTGCTTCTGTAAACATCGCCTTGTGAACTGCAATCAATTGATATTGAATTTCACGTGTTCGCTTCACATCATCAGACATCGCCGCAACACACAGTTCATGCATTAAACGCGGCGCAATATTGGCGGTAACGGAGATATTGCCCTTACCGCCCATCAACATCAACATTGCAGCCGTTAAATCATCGCCAGAGAACACTGAAAAGTCTTGGTGACCGGCGCGCTTGAGATCATTAATCAATAAAGTACCGCGCTCCAAGCTGCCTGTAGCTTCTTTGATACCAATAATGCCTGGTACGCCAGCTAAACGAACTACGGTATCACCAGTCAAATCGGCAACCGTTCTTCCGGGAACGTTATACAAAATTACCGGCAAGTCTACTGACTCGGCAATCTTTTTAAAGTGGGCATACATACCCTCTTGTGTGGGCTTGTTGTAATACGGCACTACTTGCAAGCTGGCATCAGCGCCAACTTGCTTAGCGTATTTAGTTAACTCAATCGCTTCAATAGTGGAATTGCCACCAGTACCTGCAATCACAGGAATACGTCCAGCAATCTGCTCTACCGTTACGCGAATGAGTTCGCAATGCTCTTCAACAGAAACCGTAGGGGACTCTCCGCTGGTGCCAACAATCACAATTCCGTCAGTACCTTCCGCTACATGCCAATCTAACAAAGAACGCAAGCTGGCGTAATCCAGACTGCCATCTTCAAACATCGGAGTAACAATAGCCGGCATGCTGCCAGCAATGGGCTTTTTACTACCTTTGGAATGAGCTGTATTTGTCACCGAATATGCACCGATTTTTAGCTGTCTTAACCCTGAAATTGTAACGGAATGCGCTGTTTTGACTCGCCTTTTACAGCGCATAGGCGCTGAACCATAGCTGGTTTGGGCTGATCCGCATAAATGTCCTCATACGCCACCACTTTAAGCCCGTGGGAAGCAGCAAATGACAGTAATTCCCCTGGATTTAGCAGGAAATTCGGGTTCGATGGCTTGCCAAATTCCCCATTCCCCAGGGCGAAGGTTTCGTAGATTAAGACGCCCCCTTCTTGCAGCATTTTGGGTAGCCGGTCTAAATGTGGGCGATAGAGGTAATTGGTCACCACAATGGCGCTGAAGTCACATTGATCGAGAGGCCATTCTGCCTGCTCAAGATCACAGCATTTTGGGGTAATGAGAGAATTATTCAAAGCTTGCACAACTGAAATATCTTGGTCTACGGCTAATACCTGATGACCAGCGTTTGCCAACCACTCGGAGTGACGCCCAGATCCACACGCCAAATCCAAGACAACTCCGCCCTTTGGAATGAGCCGAGAAAACCGCTTCACCCAGGGGGATGCATTAGAAATCACATCATGCGCATTAGGCAACATGAATTCTCAATCGTAAGCCAGGCCCATTGCTTCACGAACCTCACGCATGGTTTCTTGTGCAACCTTACGCGCCTTATCGCAACCATCAGCAATGATGGATCGCAGCAAGCTAGGGTCATCCAAGTACTTCTGAGCACGCTCAAACATCGGCTGTTGTTCCGCCAAGATTGAGTCAATAACGGGCTGCTTACATTCAAGGCAGCCGATACCTGCTGACTTACATCCCTTGTCTACCCACTGCTTGGTCTCTTCATTAGAGTAAACGGTATGCAATTGCCAAACCGGGCAACGCGCTGGATCACCAACGTCAGTTCGACGAACACGTGCAGGATCGGTTGGCATCGTGCGGATCTTCTTAATCACATCCTCTGGATTCTCGCGAATACTAATGGTGTTGCCATAAGACTTCGACATCTTTTGACCATCAATACCAGGCATACGTGAGGCTGTTGTCAATAATGCTTGTGGTTCAGGCAGAATGATTTTTCGAGCACCCTCCAAGAAACCAAAGAGTCTCTCGCGATCCGCCATTGATAAACTCTGAGCTTCTTGCAATAAAGCCTTAGCTTGCTCAAGTGCCTCATCATCACCGCGCTCCTGAAAAGCAACTCGCAATTCAGCGTACATCTTGGCGCGTTTGCTACCTAATTTTTTTACTGCCTCTAAAGCTTTTTCTTCGAACCCAGGTTCACGGCCATACAAGTAATTAAAGCGACGAGCCACTTCACGAGTCATCTCTACGTGAGGCACTTGGTCTTCCCCTACAGGCACAAACTGCGCGCGATAAATCAAAATATCAGCAGCCTGCAATAAAGGGTAGCCTAGGAATCCGTAGGTTTGGAGATCTTTTTCCTTGAGCTTCTCAATCTGATCTTTATAAGTCGGAACGCGCTCGAGCCAGCCCAATGGAGTTCCCATGGATAGCAACAGAAAGAGTTCGGCATGCTCAGGCACTTTGCTTTGAATAAACAAAGTAGCTTGATTTGGATCTACACCAGTTGCCAACCAATCAATCACCATGTCCCACACAGATTGTTCAATGACATCCGGGGTTTCATAGTGGGTAGTTAATGCATGCCAATCAGCCACGAAAAAGAAACAAGGGTATTCGGACTGCAAGCGCACCCAGTTCTTTAGAACACCGTGGTAATGACCTAGGTGCAAATTACCGGTTGGGCGCATGCCAGAGAGAACGCGTTCAGCAAACATCTGTTTTTCTTTTTCTTAGTGATTAATTAGTTTAGGGAATTAGTGAAAAGCGGACCATACCGGAGTGAGATGATCTGGTAAATGTGGCAAGCTGCCTAGATCAATATGGCTCTCATTTGGATCATGAAAATCCGATCCACGAGAAGCTAAAAAGCCGTACTGCTGCGCAATCTTTGCAAAGGTTTTGTATTGATCTGGACTGTGACTGCCAGTAATGACCTCAATCGCCAGACCACCCAGATCCTTAAAGTGCTTATAGAGTTCGTCCATTTGCATAGCATTTAACCTGCTGTAGCGGCCAGGATGAGCAATCACTGCGACGCCTCCTGCGGATTTAATCCAGTTCACAGCATTGTCTAGGCTAGCCCACTGATGAGGAACATATCCCGGCTTGCCTTCAATCAAGTAATTTTTAAATACATGCTCGGTATTGCGACACACGCCCTGCTCTACCAAAAAACGAGCAAAGTGAGTTCTGGAAATCAACTCATGATTCCCAGCAAAATGGAGTGCGCCTTCATACGCACCAGGAATTCCTACCTTAAGCAATTGTTCGGCCATCAGCTGCGCACGATTCGCACGACCATCACGTGTTTGACGCAAGCCCTCAATAATTCCAATATGCTGCGCGTCAATACCAAGCCCAACAATATGAATGGTCTCACCCATCCAGGTCACTGATATTTCAACGCCACCGAGATAATCCATATTGAGAGCACTTGCTGCTTCTCGAGCGCGCTTCTGACCACCCAATTCGTCATGATCGGTTAACGCCCACAAATGCACGCCATTGGCTTTTGCGCGTTCCGCCAATTCTTCAGGCGTCAAAGTGCCATCAGAAATCACTGAATGGCAATGCAAGTCGGCATTAAGGGGTGAAAAGCTGCTCATGACCCTATTTTAGGTCAAGCTGGTATCAATTACCCGGCGCGGCGCATCCAGGTAGTCACGAGACTGCATCTCGATCAGGCGGGACACGGTTCTGGAGAATTCAGCGGTAATTTGACCCTCTGTATACAAATCCGGGGCTGGAACCTCTGCGGAGATGATTAGCTTGATCTTGTGGTCGTACAGGACGTCAATTAACCAAATAAAGCGGCGGGCCTCGTTGGTCATTCTTGGGGGCATATAAGGCACCCCAGACAAAATAACCGTATGAAACTGGTTGGCAATTTCCAAGTAATCATTTTGCGATCGCGGGCCGCAACATAAGGTTTTGAAATCAAACCAAACCACACCATCCGCCATATGTAGGGGACGCAATTCACGGGACTCAATATTCAAAACCGGATTGCGTGTCTCTTTTTGATTGCCAATCAGCGTTTGGAACATTTGACCTAGGGTCGCTTGTGTTTCAGCATTGACGGGAGTCAGGTATGCCTCAACTTGAGCCATCTGGACCCGACGGTAATCATTACCAGCGTCAACGTTGAGAACATCTAGCTTTTCTTCTAGCAACTTAATGGCAGGAAGCAATCGATCGCGATGCAAGCCATTTGGATATAACTGGTCAGGACGATAGTTGGACGTCATCACAAACTGTACGCGATCTGCAAAGAGTGCGCTAAGCAAGCGATACAAAATCATTGCATCGGCGATGTCATTGATGTGAAACTCGTCAAAGCAAATCAAGCGATAGCGATTAGAAATACGCTTTGCTAATTCATCCAAAGGATCAGATAAGCCTGATAACTCATGGAGTTCGCGATGCACTTCACGCATGAACTCATGAAAATGAATGCGGATCTTTTTTTCTAAGGGGGATGCTGCATAAAAGCAGTCCATTAAAAAGGATTTGCCGCGACCTACCCCACCCCATAGATAAAGACCACGAGGGAGGTTTGGCTTAAAAATCTTTTTCTTTAAGGTATTGCTGCGGATTTCCTTGTAGGCAATCCATTCGTCTTCGCATTTTTGCAGACGCTCAACAGCACGAAGCTGCGCGGGATCACTTTGATACCCGCGCGCTTTTAACTCTTGTTGGTAAAACTCAATGGTTTTCAATTACATATTTAATGCACGTGAGTCTGTCGCTAACGCTGCTTCGCGCATCACTTCAGACAAACTTGGATGTGCATGACAGATACGAGCAATATCTTCTGCTGCTGCTTTGAATTCCATAGCTACCGCTGCTTCAGCAATGAGGTCAGAAGCATTGGCACCAATAATATGAACGCCAAGAATCTCATCAGTCTTAGCATCAGCTAACACTTTGATGAAACCATCAGCACGACCCATGCCTAATGCACGGCCGTTAGCAGCAAATGGGAACTGACCTGCTTTATAAGCAACACCAGCTTCTTTGAGTGCTTGTTCTGTCTTACCAACCCATGCAATCTCAGGATCAGTGTAGATAACCCAAGGAATGCAGTTGTAATCGATATGTGGTTTTTGACCAGCAATCACTTCAGCAACCAAGACACCTTCGTCTTCTGCTTTGTGTGCCAACATTGGTCCACGCACTACGTCACCAACAGCGTATACGCCAGGCGCTGCAGTTGCGCAAGTATGGTCATCAATAGGAATGAAGCCACGCTCATCCACTTTAAGACCAATCTTGTCCAAACCTAATTTATCGGTATTTGGTACGCGACCCACTGAAACAATTAAACGATCGCATTCCAACTTAGCGGCTTTACCAGCGCTATCGGTGTAATTAACCACTACACCCTTCTTATCAGCCTTCACATCGCCAATTTTTACGCCAGTGTTAATGCTCAAACCTTGCTTAGCAAACAACTTCTGCGCTTCTTTAGCGATGCTGATATCACAGGCACCTAAGAAGGATGGCATTGCTTCAAGCACGGTCACTTCAGCACCGAGACGACGCCATACAGAACCCAACTCCAAACCAATAACGCCAGCACCAATTACACCTAATTTCTTAGGCGCAGAATCAAACTTAAGAGCACCTTCGTTATCGCAGATCAATACATTATCTACAGCGATACCTGGAAGATGACGCGCTTTAGAGCCAGTTGCAATGATGACATTCTTGCCGGTAACTGTAGTTTTGTCTTTGCCATCAATTTTGATTTGATAGCCATCAGCGCCCTTACCTTCAAATGAAGCATGGCCTTTTAACAAAGTGATTTTGTTCTTGCGGAACAAGTACTGAATGCCGCCAGTCATCTTGGTAACGATGTCATCTTTGCGGGCGATCATCTTCTTAGAGTCGATGCTTACAGCACCCACTTTAATTCCGTGATCAGCAGCATGATGATTGATCTTCTCGAACTCCTCTGAAGACGCCAACAAGGCCTTAGAAGGAATACAGCCCACGTTCAAACATGTACCACCTAAACGTGACTCACCCTTAGGATCATCATAAGAACTAGATTCAGCACAGGCAACCTTGAAACCGAGTTGCGCTGCACGAATTGCGGCGATGTAGCCACCAGGGCCACCACCAATAACTACTACGTCAAAAGCTTGGCTCATGATCTTCCCCTCTTACAAATCAAGAAGAAGACGTGAAGGATCTTCCAACGCATCCTTCATAGCAACTAAACCAAGCACAGCCTCACGGCCGTCAATGATGCGGTGATCGTATGACAAAGCAAGGTAGTTAATTGGGCGAACAACTACTTGACCGTTTTCAACAACAGCACGGTCTTTAGTAGCGTGGATACCCAAAATAGCGGATTGTGGTGGGTTGATGATCGGAGTAGAAAGCATAGAGCCGAATACGCCACCGTTAGAGATGGAGAATGTGCCGCCAGTCAACTCTTCAATAGACAACTTGCCTTCACGAGCTTTAGTGCCGAACTCAGCAATCTTCTTCTCGATGTCAGCCAAATTCATTTGGTCAACGTCACGCAGAATTGGAACTACCAAGCCACGTGGTGAGCTTACAGCGATACCGATATCAAAGTAACCGTGGTAAACGATATCATTACCGTCAACAGAAGCATTAAGTAATGGGAATTTCTTCAAAGCGTGTGTTGCCGCCTTCACGAAGAAAGACATGAAACCTAACTTCACGCCATGAGTCTTCTCAAACTGGTCTTTGTATTTGTTACGTAAAGCAATCACTGGACCCATGTTGACTTCATTGAATGTAGTCAAGATGGCATTGTTTGCTTGAGACTCAAGCAAGCGCTCAGCAATACGTGCACGCAAACGGCTCATTGGAACGCGCTCTTCTGGACGATCGCCCATTGGAATTGGTGCACTCGGTAATGCTGCAGACTTAGCGCCACCTGCAGAAGCATTCAATGCATCACCTTTAGTGATACGACCATCACGTCCAGAACCGGCAACTTGACCAGCATCGACACCCTTCTCCGCGAGAATTTTTGCAGCTGAAGGAGCTGCGGCTGCGCCAGCTTTAGCGGCAGGAGCGGCTGCTTTGGCTGGTGCTGCGGCTGCAGGGGCAGCGGCTGGTGCAGGTGCGGCAGCAGCAGGAGCTGCGGCTGCAACAGCAGTGCTGTCAATCTTCGCAATCAACTGCTCAGCAACAACAGTGCCACCGTCAGCAACAACGATTTCTGTTAGCACGCCAGCAGATGGAGCTGGAACTTCGAGAACCACTTTATCTGTTTCGATTTCGATCAAGATTTCGTCTTGACCAACAGCGTCGCCAACCTTCTTTTTCCATTGCAACAAAGTTGCTTCAGCAACTGACTCTGAGAGTTGGGGAACTTTAACTTCGAAAATAGCCATGATTAATCCTGTTTATATATGTGTATGTTGAGTTATGAAGACGATTATTTCGTGATCACGTAACCTTTGAGTTTGGCAAATGCCGCATTCAGTAAAGACTTCTGCTGTTCTTGGTGGAGATGGGCGTAACCACAAGCTGGTGATGCTGATGCAGGACGACCCGCATAGCCCAACTTCATGCCATCAGACATATTTTCCAAGATGTTGTGCTGGACAAAGAACCAAGCACCTTGGTTTTGCGGCTCATCTTGACACCACACCACATCTTCCAATTTTGGATACTTCTTCATTTCAGTAGTCACTGCTTTGTGCGGGAATGGGTACAACTGCTCCAAGCGAATAATGGCAACATCACCAATCTTCTTCTCGGCGCGTTGCTTCACCAAGTCGTAATAGACCTTGCCAGAACACATTACCAAACGGGTAACCTGCTTAGCATCGATAGACTCATCACGCTCACCAATAACAGTTTGGAAGCCACCTTTAGTAAATTCAGACAAAGGTGATGCAGCTTCTTTATTACGCAGTAATGATTTTGGTGTCATCAAGATCAGCGGCTTGCGGAACTGACGAATCATTTGACGACGCAATACGTGGAAGATTTGCGCTGCGGTAGTCGGCTGAATAACCTGCATATTGGTATCAGCGCATAACTGCATAAAGCGCTCAAGACGTGCAGAGGAATGCTCTGGGCCTTGACCTTCATAACCGTGCGGCAACATCATGACCAAGCCGTTAGCACGACCCCACTTCACTTCGCCAGAGGCGATGAACTGGTCAATAACAACCTGTGCGCCGTTAGCAAAGTCACCGAATTGAGCTTCCCAGATAGTGAGTGTGTTTGGTTCAGCTGCAGCGTAACCGTACTCGAATCCAAGCACTGCCTCTTCAGACAGAATGGAGTCAATCACCACAAACGGCGCCTGATCCTTAGTGACATGCTGAAGTGCGATGTAAGTGCCGGTATCCCACTTCTCACGGTTTTGCTCATGCAATACCGCGTGACGGTGAGTAAAGGTGCCGCGTCCACTGTCCTCGCCAGACAAACGCACTGGGTAACCACTTGCAACTAAGGATGCGAAAGCCATGTGCTCACCCATACCCCAGTCAATATTTGCCTCGCCACGTCCCATTGCTGCGCGGTCGTTATAAACCTTAGCAACCAATGGGTGCGCTTTGAAGCCCTCTGGAATAGTAGAAATCTTTTCAGCCAAGCGCTTCCACTCAGTTAATGGAATCGCTGTATCAGCTTCATCAGTCCACTTCTTATTCAAGAATGGAGACCAATCCACAGCAAACTTACCTTTGAAATTGCTCAATACCGGATCGGATGTCTGCTTACCCTCATCCATTGCAGCGCGATACTCTTTAACCATCAGGTCACCAGTACCAGCCGGCAATACACCTTGAGTCTCTAACTTGTCAGCGTAGAGCTTGCGTGTGCCAGGGTGCGCAGCAATGATTTTGTACATCAATGGCTGAGTCATTGCAGGCGTATCTTGTTCATTGTGACCAAGCTTACGGAAGCAGATGATGTCAATCGCCACATCTTTATGGAACTTCATGCGGAACTCAACAGCCAACTTGGTTGCCAAGACTACCGCTTCAGGATCATCGCCGTTCACGTGCAATACAGGGGCATCAACAATCTTCATGATGTCCGTGCAATACAAGCTAGAACGCAAGTCACGTGGATCAGATGTTGTGAAGCCAATTTGGTTGTTAATCACGATGTGCACTGTGCCACCGGTTGAGTAACCACGTACCTCAGACATCGCCAATGTTTCTTGCATTACACCCTGACCTGCAATCGCAGCGTCACCGTGAACCAAGATTGGCATCACTTGATCACCCAACATGTCACCGCGACGCTCCATGCGTGCACGTGCAGAACCTTCAACTACTGGATTAACGATTTCTAAATGGGATGGATTAAATGCCAATGACAAATGAACCGGGCCACCAGGAGTCGAAATATCACTTGAGAAGCCTTGGTGATACTTCACATCACCTGCTGGCAATGTTTCAGGGCCTTTGTGCTCAAACTCAGCAAACAAGTCTTTAGGCATTTTGCCCAAGGTGTTTACCAATACATTGAGACGACCACGGTGGGCCATGCCAATCACGATCTCTTGAACGCCTTTATTACCTGCATCACGAATCAACTCGTCCATACAAGCAATAAAGCTCTCGCCACCCTCTAAGGAGAAGCGCTTTTGACCAACATACTTAGCTTGGAGGTAACGCTCTAAGCCTTCGGCAGCAGTTACGCGGTCCAAAATCTGACGCTTTTCGTCCACATTAAATTGTGGGGTTGAGCGAATAGACTCTAGCTTCTCTTGCCACCACTTCTTAATCTTTTGATCGGCGATAAACATGAACTCGACACCAATAGTGCCGCAATATGTTTCGCGCAATGCTTGCAGCAAGTCGCGCAAGGACATTTCATTCTTGCCGAAGAATGTATTACTCGTATTGAAGACGATATCCATATCGCCATCAGTAAAGCCATAGAAAGCAGGATCTAACTCAGGAATATCCTGGCGCTCTGTCCGCTTTAATGGATCCAAGTTTGCCCAGCGATTACCAACGTTACGATACGCGGCAATTAACTGCTGAACAGCAACGCGCTTGCGGCCCATTTCCGAGTCAGCCGAATCAGAAATCGTTCTGATAGGACCTTGCTTTGCGCGCTCAGCAAATGAAGCAACAATCGGTCCGTGTGCAATGTCAGTTCGAGATGAACCGTCGACCGCTGGAACCTGTTTCACGTTATCGAAATAATCTCGCCAGTGATCAGCTACAGAAGCTGGATCGTGCAAGTAGGATTCGTAGAGTTCCTCTACGTAGGGGGCGTTTCCGCCGAAGAGATAGGAATTATCTCTTTGATCCTGCATCATGATGCTCACCTTTCATCGGGTTTCCCGATTAAAAACTGTGGTTAAAACCATCCGCTCTACGGCTAAACCGCTTTACGAATTGATCTGTGCAAATACCGGTACTACAACAGTAATTTAACACGAATGACCATTGACAGATAAAGGGCTTTCCCTGATTTTGGGGGTTTTGGGGGTATCCCCCTATTTAGGCAAATTAATAAGAACTTTCCTACCCCTCTTTAAAGGATTGCCGACAGATTCAAATGATTTTGATTTTTATTCTCTAAATCTTCAAACAATTAAATGAAATTAAGGGAAATATGAAATCAATTACCCCAGAAACGGAATATCTCAGCACCCGCCAAAGCGCCAAGGTTTTACAAGTTTCCTTGGGCACCGTTCAGAAAATGGTGGAATTGGGTGAATTAATTGCCTGGAAGACTCGGGGAGGTCATCGCCGGATACTGGCCAGCTCCTTGGATCAGCAGTTGCAGCGCAGAAAGAGAGCCATGCGCCAAAAGACAACTCAAAACTGTATTGCCATGGGGATATTTAGAAGATCTGAAAATGGACAAGAATTAATAGAGGCTATTGCCGATTGGCAACTCAAAGTAGATATGGAAATGGCGGTAGATAGCCTAGAAGGCCTAATGAAGGCCGTATCAATAGCCCCTGATTTGATCTTTTTAGATGCCCTTATTCCGCCGGTAGAACAAGTCCATTTAATCCATTATTTAAGTAAAAACAAGGACACACAGCGTATACCTATCCTAGTAGATGAAGGTTTTATAAAGTTACATCCGGGCGTAGTAGCTCTTGCAGATGAGAATTCAGGTGGTAAGCCCCCATTGAGTGAAAGCATCAAAAAGGAGCTTGAAAACGGTCTAATCGATCTTAATCCACTCATTATTGGCTATCCAGCCACCAATCCAGAATCCGAGGGAAGTTGGACCCATGGAAGCAGGCATGAATTATTGGAACCTCTATTTGTTGAGGCACTTGCCAGAAAGTGCGCCTAGCATTTAGCTAGATGGGGACACCGAATCAAACAAAAAGGCCGCAATTTGCGGCCTTTTGTATTAAATCCCATCTAAAACAAGGAGTTAGATTAAATAACTACTGCGATCTCTACCCTCAATCCACTTAGGCGCCTTGCCGCGACCAGTCCAAGTTTCCCCTGTAGAAGGATTGCGATATTTAGGGGCAACCTTGCCGCCAGCACTCTTAACGCCCGATTTACGGCTAAATAAGTCAGCAGCAGTTAGGTTGTATTGCTCAATAATTAACTTCGCCTTGGCAATGCCATCTGCCTTTTCTAGGGCAATTGCTTCTTTAATCTGTTTATCCAACTGCTCACGTTGGGCTAAAAGCTCTTTATAAGAAGGCATATTGTTTTCACTCTCCGAATAATAAGTTGTTATATGCAGCGTATATAAACTGCATTAGAGAGTAATTATATATAAATTAATCCCCCAGACAATATATATTATTAGGATTATTAGCCTATATTTATTAGTGCTATATCAATTAAATTAAATAAAAGACATAATCATTATAAATACTATGCTTAATTAAGGTGCACTCGATTTTCTGAGCATAAAGGTTCCACTGGATTTAGCGGTTATCTCCCCTGCCTCGTTCAAAACGATCGCCTCACAATAGTTAATAGTTTTGCCTGGCTTCAAAATAGTGCCCTCAACGGCAATTTTGCCGATGCTAGGACGCAAAAAGCTGACAGTCATATCAATCGTCATTGCACCAAGAGGAACATCGGTAGTGCTTCTAGCTGCTGCTCCCATCGCAAAATCGAGCAAGGTCATAATGACGCCGCCGTGGGCTATGCCAAAACTATTTTCATATTCAGGCCTAATTTCCAGGCTGATCCGAGACTTGCCATCTTTTGCATATTCAGGAACTACGCCTAAGTGCGCTAAAAAAGGGATCTTGAGACCAAAATACTCAGTGGTTTTATCAATGCTTGTCATGTGATGAATTTTGAAATGATGGGATGAAGTTGAATGGTCGGGGCGAGAGGATTTGAACCTCCGACCACATGCACCCCATGCATGTACGCTACCAGGCTGCGCTACGCCCCGACGAAAGACAAAATTGTATCAGTAACTATTTAGAGAGAATCTGCAGAACTGCTTGCAATTCTTCGCGCAGACGAAGGTCGCCGCGAGCTTCTTCTAAGCGATTGCGTGCACCGCTAATCGTAAAACCCTCTTCATATAGAAGTGAGCGGATTTTTCTAATTAGGACAACTTCGTGATGCTGATAGTAGCGACGGTTACCACGTCGCTTTTGCGGACTTAACTGAGAAAACTCTTGCTCCCAGTAACGCAGAACATGCGAACGAACGCCGCACAGATCAGCCACTTCACCAATGGTGAAATAGCGCTTGGCAGGTATTGGGGGAAGTTGAGAGCTCAGCAGCGCTGAGCCAGCATCAAACTCGGTTTTCTCGAGCATGTGACTCCACTACATCTTTAAGCTTTTGACTAGCGTGAAAAGTAACTACGCGTCTAGCAGCAATCGGAATCATTTGACCTGTCTTTGGATTTCGGCCAGGACGAGCCGATTTATTGCGTAACTGAAAATTACCAAAACCTGAAATCTTTACCTCGACACCAGTTTCAAGTGATTGGCCAATTTGATCAAAGAAAGCATCAATCATGTCCTTCGCTTCACGCTTGTTCAATCCAACCTGATCAAATAGAGCTTCTGAAAGCTCATTTTTAGTAACGGTATCGTTAGAAATCAATTCGGTCATTGCTAGTCTCTTTGGTAACTAATTATTTGATTTATATCTAATACTAAACCTAGCGCAAACGGGCTGCGCACTTTTTCTCAACGGCACCCAATAAAGCAGCCATTACTGCATCAATTTGGGGATCCTGCAGTGTTTCATTAGGGTTTAACAGGGTGACACGGAAAGCCAAACTCTTCTCGTCGTCAGCCATGCTGCTCGAACCCGCCTTTGGCTTGAACTCATCAAAGAGCTCAATATTGCGAACAAAATTCTGTTTGCACGCAGCCATGACATCCAGCAATGATTGAGCAGAAACACCTTGTTTCACTACCAACGCTAAATCTCGTTGGACAGCAGGGAATTTACTTAATTCTTCAGGTACAGGTAATCCAAGTTCGCGAATCGGCTCTAAATCCAATTCAAACAAAACTGGCGCCTGGGGAAGTTCGTAGGCTTGTTGCAAGCCTGGGTGTAATTCACCAATCCAACCAATGGCAACATTGTTTTTGCCTGACTTCAAAATCACTTGAGCTGAACGACCTGGATGTAATGCAGGCTGTTGTGCAGCTTCAGTAATGAAATGTAGTGGATCTAAGACGCGCTCAAGATCACCTTTGACATCAAAGAAATCAACTGCACGCGTTGCATTAGCCCACTGCTCAGGTATGAATGAACCATAAGCTAAGCCGCCGATTTTTTGCGGTTGATGAAAACCGGCTACTTTGCCAGCTTCTTCTTGCACATTAGAGTCACGCTTAAATACGCGACCAGTCTCAAACAGGCGAACACGCCCTGCTCCGCGGTTCAAATTAGCTTTAAGATTGCCAAGCAAGCCACCCCACAGATTGCTACGCATCACACCATATTGATTAGCGATCGGATTAAGTACTTTAATGAGGTCTTGCTCTTTAGCTCCCGCTAAACGCTGCTCACTTTCAAGATCAGTAAAACCAAAGTTCACTGCCTCTTGGTAGCCTTGCAAAGCAAAGCGCTGGCGCAGCAAATGAATGCCACGTTTCGCTTCTGCTTTAGCGCTCATCTTCAATGAGGCTACTGGTGGTTGATCTGGAATGTTTTCAAAGCCGTACATGCGTGCAACTTCTTCAATTAAATCTTCTTCGATTTCGATATCAAAGCGATAGCTTGGAGGTGTAACAACAAAAGCATCACCCTCCTGCTTGAATTCAAAACCGAGACGCTTAAATACATCAGCCACTACTTCACTTGTTAGCGGAATACCGATGACTTTTTCCGCTCTGGCCAAACGCATTTTGACTGGCTTGCGCTCAGGCACATTTAATACCTGATCATCTATAGGGCCGGCTTGACCTCCACAAACCTCAATGATTAGAGCGCTGAGATACTCTAAGCAATTAACCGTGTTTTGCGGATCTACGCCACGCTCAAATCGATGCGCTGCATCAGTGCTGAAATTAAAGCGACGTGCACGGCCCTGAATAGCTGAAGGTAACCAATAAGCAGCTTCAACATAGATATTCTTAGTGTCATCCGTTACAGCGCAGTGATTTCCACCCATGATGCCTGCAAGTGCTACTGGACCATTCTGATCAGCAACAACACCTGCTTCTTGCATCTTGCCTGCAGAGTCCGGGCCTTGCAAGGTCACCGTTTGACCGTTGAGAAGCTCCAGTGTTTCACCTGCTTTGGCCCAGCGAACATTGATATTGCCGTTCAATTTATCAATATCAAATACGTGGGTGGGTTGCCCCATTTCCAACATCACATAGTTAGAAAGATCCACCAATGCCGAAATACTTCTTTGACCTGCGCGCGTTAAACGCTGCACGATCCATTCAGGCGTTTTGGCTTGTGGGTTTACGCCACGGATTACTCGACCAGCAAAGCGTCCGCAAAGTTCTTTGTTCTCTACTGTGACTTTACGCTTGTCTTCGATTGTTACTGCAGGCGGAGTCCATTTTGGCGCACAGAGTGCAGCACCAGTGATTGCTGAGACTTCTCTTGCCATACCCATTAATGAGAGGCAATCAGCTTTATTTGGAGTTAGCTTAATGACGTAGATTTGATCATCGAGATTAAGATATTCACGAATATCTTTTCCGACTGGCGCATCAGCAGGCAATTCTAAGATGCCTTCATGATCATCGCCCAATCCGATTTCGCGACCAGAGCACAACATACCTTGGCTTTCTACGCCACGTAGTTTGCCTACTTTGATAAGAAAAGGCTTGCCGCCCGCTTCTGCTGGAGGCAATTCAGCACCAACCATGGCGCAAGGAATCTTAATACCAGCGCGCGCATTAGGTGCACCGCAAACGATTTGCAACTCTTGGCCGGTGCCTGCATCCACTTTGCAAACACGCAAACGGTCTGCATCGGGATGTTGCTCAGCAGACAAAATTTGTGCAATCACAATCTTAGTAAATGCTGGCGCTACTGAATGTTGCTCTTCAACCTCTAAACCCGCCATAGTCATTGCATGACCAAGCGCATCACTATCAAGCGATGGGTTTACATACTGACGGAGCCAAGATTCAGAAAATTGCATAGCGCGATCTAAGATTTAATAATGCTGATTTGGTTATGCGGGGAACTGCGCTAAGAAACGCAGATCGTTTTCGAAGAAGAGACGTAAATCATCTACGCCGTAACGCAACATCGTCAAGCGCTCTAGGCCAGATCCAAAAGCAAAGCCGGTATAGCGCTCTGGGTCGATACCCATATTGCGCAATACGTTTGGATGCACTTGCCCTGCTCCGGAGATTTCTAACCAACGGCCGGCAAGCTTGCCGCTACCAAAAGCCATATCAATCTCAGCCGATGGCTCTGTGAATGGGAAATACGATGGACGGAAACGAACTTGTAACTCATTCGTTTCAAAGAAGGTTCTTAAGAAATCGGTGTAGACACCCTTAAGGTCTGCAAATGAAACACTCTCAGCAATCCATAAGCCTTCAACCTGATGGAACATCGGTGAATGCGTTGCATCGCTATCAACACGATAGGTTCTGCCAGGTGCAATTACTTTGATTGGCGGCATCACATCTGCGTTGGCATATTTCTTAACATGCTCACTCGCATAGCGAACCTGAATTGGGCTGGTATGCGTGCGTAATAACAAAGGCTTCTCATTGGAATCTTTGCCATCGATATAAAAAGTGTCCTGCATGGAACGAGCAGGATGATTCTCCGGACTATTTAAGGCGGTGAAATTAAACCAATCGGTTTCAATTTCAGGGCCATCCGCTACATCAAAACCAATCGAACGGAAAATCTCTTCAACACGCTCCCAGGTGCGCATCACAGGATGCAAGCTACCTACTGCTTGGCCACGGCCAGGCAAGGAAACGTCAATAGACTCCGCTGCAAGACGTTGCATCAATACCGCATCAGCCAAAGCTTGGCGACGCTCTTGTAATGCTACTTCAACTTGAGTTTTGATTTGATTAATTTGGGCGCCAGCACTCTTGCGCTCCTCAGGCGACATTCCACCAAGCGCTTTTAAACGCTCAGTGAGAACACCTGACTTACCGAGATACTTGGCTTTCGCGTCCTCTAGAGCTGCCGCATCGGCAGCCCCGAGGAAATCACGTTTAGCATCCTCGACAATGTGGTCGAGAGAAACCATTGCAGCTTAGTTTAGAAAACTAAGATTAAGCTGCAGCGTTTACTACGGATTTGATCCGAGTAACCAAAGCAGCGAAAGCCGCTTTGTCAGCAATGGCCATATCAGAAAGTACTTTGCGGTCGAGTTCGATCGCAGCTTTCTTCATACCATTCATGAATACGCTATAGGTCATGTCATGCTGACGAACTGCCGCGTTGATACGAGCAATCCACAAAGCGCGGAATACACGTTTCTTGTTGCGACGGTCACGATATGCATATTGACCAGCACGCATAACCGCTTGCTTAGCAATACGGAATACGTTCTTACGACGGCCACGGTAACCTGTAGCAGCATCGGTGATTTTCTTATGACGGGCTCTTGCTGTAACCCCACGTTTGACTCTTGGCATTTAATTCTCCTAATCTAGTCTGAGGTTAAGCGTATGGAAGCATAGAGCGAATTGACTTAACGTCAGCTTTCGCAACTTCTGTGGAACCACGGAGGTGACGCTTATTCTTTGTGGTTTTCTTGGTGAGGATGTGGCGTTTGAAAGCCTGACCTCGTTTAATCGTTCCGCCTGCGCGAACCGTGAAGCGCTTTTTAGCGCTACTCTTGCTCTTCATCTTGGGCATAAAGCACCCCTTCAATTACTTGTGCAACATAGGTGGTAACCGACGGTTACTCTTCCTGTACCCAGAAGCACTTCAAACTACCGGCACCTTGCGATGCCTCCCTACATAAGAACCAGGTAGAACCTGATTACTTAGCCTTGCGAATGGGGGCCAATACCATCACCATCTGGCGGCCTTCCATCTTTGGAAACTGTTCGACTTGGCCGTACTCAACGAGGTCCAACTTCAAACGCTCCAACATTCTGACTCCGATTTCCTGGTGGGCCATTTCACGACCCCGAAACCGCAGCGTAATCTTTGTCTTATCGCCATCTTCTAAAAAGCGGATTAGATTGCGTAGCTTCACACCGTAGTCACCATCATCAGTACCAGGGCGGAATTTAACTTCCTTCACCTGAATTACCTTTTGCTTCAGCTTTGCTTCATGCATCCGCTTGGCTTCTTGGTATTTGAATTTGCCGAAGTCCATGATGCGGACTACAGGTGGTACAGCCGTCGGAGCAATTTCAACCAAATCGGTTTCTTTCTCTTCTGCTGCAGCCAAGGCTTCACTCAACTTAACTACACCGATGGGTTCACCATCGATTCCAATCAAACGCACTTCAGGAGCAGTAATTTCCCGGTTAATGCGTTGCAATTTTTCAGTAGCGATCTTCTTAATTCCTTTAAAAAAACAATAAAAAACCGTTCTAACCCTAGCTAGGCTCGGGTCCGACTTTCTGGGATATATCCTGCTGGAGTCGGGCAACGAAGGCATCAATAGGCATTACACCTAAATCTACTCCGCCACGGGCACGAACGGCCACCGTATTACTTTCAGATTCTTTATCCCCTACAACGAGCAAAAATGGGATCTTCTGTAATGCGTGCTCGCGTATTTTATACGTAATTTTCTCGTTCCGCAAATCGGATTCGACTCTAAACCCTTGTTTTTTCAGCAATTGCTGCACTTGTTGTGCATATGCAGCAGAATTTCCCGAGATATTGAGTACTACGGCCTGGGTCGGAGCAAGCCAAACCGGCATGTTTCCAGCGTGATTTTCGATCAAAATGCCGATAAAACGCTCTAAAGAACCCACAATTGCCCGATGGAGCATGACCGGAGTCTTGCGGCTATTGTCTTCAGCAACGTATTCAGCACCTAAACGGGCCGGCATGGAGAAGTCCACCTGGATCGTGCCGCACTGCCATGTGCGCCCAATGGAGTCCTTGAGGTGATATTCGATCTTTGGACCGTAAAAAGCACCCTCGCCCGGCAATTCTTCCCATTCCTGGCCAGAGGCCTTCAAGGCGCCGCGCAGAGCATCTTCAGCTTTATCCCAAATGGCGTCATCGCCAACGCGTTTAGCTGGACGTAAGGCGAGCTTTACAGCGACCTCGGTAAAGCCAAAATCTTGATACACAGCACGAACAGCTTTATCAAATGCAGCCACCTCTGATTGAATTTGATCTTCAGTACAGAAAATATGACCATCGTCTTGTGTGAAACCACGTACGCGCATCAAACCATGCAAGGCGCCCGATGGTTCATTGCGGTGGCACTGACCGAATTCACCAAAGCGCAATGGCAATTCACGATAGCTATGCAAACCAGAGTTATAAATTTGTACGTGACCAGGACAGTTCATCGGCTTTAATGCATAAGCACGATTCTCCGACTCAGTCGTGAACATATTCTCTTTGTAGTTTTCCCAGTGGCCTGATTTTTCCCAAAGACCACGATCCAAAATTTGTGGCGCTTTAACTTCTTGGTAGCCTTCTTGCTGATACACGCGACGCATGTATTGCTCAACTTCTTGCCAAATAGACCAACCTTTTGGATGCCAGAAAATTAAGCCTGGAGCTTCTTCTTGGAAATGAAATAAATCAAGTTGCTTACCAAGACGGCGATGATCACGCTTCTCAGACTCTTCAAGCATATGCAAGTAAGTATCTTGATCTTCTTTACGTAACCAGGCAGTACCGTAGATACGCTGCAACATCTCATTCTTACTATCGCCACGCCAGTAAGCACCAGCAAGCTTCATCAGCTTAAATACCTTGAGCTTTCCGGTAGATGGTACGTGCGGTCCGCGGCACAAGTCGGTGAACTTGCCTTCTGCATAAAGGGAAACATCTTCGCCTTGCGGAATGCTGGCAATCAATTCTGCCTTATAGTTTTCACCCTGCTTTTTAAAAAACTCAACAGCTTCATCGCGTGGCATTACGGTACGCGTTACTGGCTCATCTTTTTTAGCGAGCTCAGTCATTTTCTTTTCTAAAGCAACCAAGTCATCAGGTGTAAATGGACGGTGATAAGAGAAGTCATAGTAAAAACCATTCTCGATCACTGGGCCAATCGTGACTTGCGCTTCAGGAAATAATTCTTTTACGGCATATGCTAATAAGTGAGCGGTGGAATGACGAACAATCTCCAATGCTTCAGGGCTTTTATCGGTAATGATAGCCAGCTGACTATCTTTATCAATAACAAAACTGGTATCCACCATCTTGCCGTCAACAATGCCGCCTAAGGCAGCTTTTGCAAGACCACTACCGATGCTTTGCGCAACATCCGCTACGCGAACAGGCGCCTCAAACTCACGTTTTGATCCATCGGGCAGAGTAACTACAAGCATGATGACCCCATCTTATTTACTGAACTTCATTCCTGACTTCTTTCCCAAAAAGAAAGCGCGGTAGCTTATGGGCATCCGCGCCTCTTTGAAGTCCTTAATGGCACTTCTTTTGGGTCTTATTCGTTGGTAGGCTCGATTGGACTCGAACCAACGACCCCCACCATGTCAAGGTGGTGCTCTAACCAGCTGAGCTACGAGCCTAATCTATTTATTTTACCCTATTGATCTCTGCTGCTTATGTATTACCACCATCACCCTGCAAGCTTTGATTTATATAGCATTGCGAGGGTATTAATGTATGGCACTTTTACAACTCATTGCAGTTATGCGAAGAGTTTTCACGTAACGCGTAGGCACTGCAAAAATATTCAAAAACTTGTCTGGGCCCAAATTGGGCCCATTTTGGGACAGTTTTGGGCCTAAGCTATAAATTTCTCAAGATGGACTACGAACACCACCCCACTTTTTTCTCCTCTACATAGAGTAGGAAAAAAATCGTCAAGACTTATTTATTCTCTGAACTCATTTGCAAAAACTGTTCCAGTGCAATGCGAACAATATCTGAACGACTAGGAATAGAGCCCATCCCCTTTGATAGCTCGATACGCTTTTGGTCAATCGCCGACAAAAATGATTCGTCAACTCTGACTGCCAACTGTTTACTTTCGCCACTTACTTTCATGAAACTACTCCCGCGAACTATTTGTTGTTCATATTGTCTCATTTGTCATACAAATTGACAAATTAAATGTTTTCATATACAATATATTTGTAATACAGTAATAATGTATTTCAAATAACGTTAACTTCGGGAAATAAATATGACTACATACATGAAAGCAGCAGAATTGGCAGCCCATATTCCATATAAGGCTCGCTACATAAATGAATACCTAAAAGATCGCGTCTTCATAGAAGGAACCCACTACGTGCGGTTACCAGGATCAAGACGCGTTATGTACATCTGGGAAACCATCCAAACGGATTACCTCAAACAAACGGTCTTGGAAATTCCAATGGCTAATGGAGGTGTTTGTCATGGGTAGTATTCGCACACGAGCAGAATCAAACGCCCTCTTTTTTGATTTTCGCTATCGTGGCATCCGCTGCAAAGAGCTTACCAAACTCAAGCCCACTAAGGCAAATATCTTTAGATTGGAAGCAATCATGAAGACAATTCAAAAGGAGATAGACGAAGAAACCTTCTCCTACCGTAATTACTTTCCAAACAGCAAGCGTGCGGATTTATTTGAAAGAGCAACTCCAAGCATTACACCCGTTACCAATGAAGAATTGGTTGCTGGTGCCCAAGTTGCCGCTCAGGAGATGCGCAATACCGGTGCAAAACAAGCAATCGTAAACATTGATGGCATGCCTAGCTTCTCCGAATTTTCCGACTTATGGTTTACAGAGCGGCAGCTAGATTGGAAACGCTCCACCCAGAGCAAAGTGAAGGATATCTTGATCAAACATCTTTTACCTCGCTTTCGCGGACGACGAGTACATGAGATTTCCAAAGCAGATATCTTGTCGTATCGCGGGGTTCTCGCCAAAGCGGACGAGGATGGCAAGAGCTTATCTGCTACCCGTATCAATGGGATTTTAAATATCTTGAACCAGATATTGGCTGAGGCAGCCGATCGCCATGATTTTGTAACTGGGTTTCGGGGAATTAAGCCTTTAAGGGTTCCTAAAACTAAGATTGACCCCTTCTCGCTAATGGAGGTTGGTCAAATTCTCGAAGGTGCTCCCGACGAATTTAAGCCTTACTTAACTGTTGCCTTTTTCACTGGCATGCGTACCTCTGAATTACTTGGTCTTACTTGGGAATGCGTTGATCTAGATAGAGCCCAATTAACTATCAGTCAAGCATGGGTTGCTGGTGGACTAGACTCAACGAAAACATCGGGATCAGATCGTACGATTGATTTATCTACGCCTGTCATCAATGCTTTAACTGCACAGAGAAATAGTAGAGAATCCATTAAATCGGATTACGTCTTTTGTGCATCAAATGGTAAGCCCTTTAATCGTCACAACTTTGCAAATCGTATTTGGCATCCACTTCTGACTGAATTAAAGATTAAGCGACGGCGACCCTATCAAACCCGCCACACAGCGGCGACCCTTTGGCTTGCATCAGGTGAAAACCCAGAGTGGATTGCGCGGCAAATGGGCCACACATCGACACGCATGCTCTTTACAACCTATTCAAGATACGTTCCTAACTTAACCCGCAAAGACGGCTCAGCATTTGAGCAACTTTTGAACTCACAACTTCTAGGATAAAAAATGAACACGCCATACTATTTAATGACGCAACAAGATAAATACTATTTACGTCTTGGCGCGCTGGCCGCTCGCAAGATCTCCAAAAATAGATTAATGGACTTTTCTCTTCCAGAGATTAAGGGAGCAGGGATTATTCGCCCTGACCATCGTCAACTTTACTTATTGGGAAGAGACTTACAGCCTATCGCCGCAATTTATTTCTTATTTAATTCTCAGGGCCACATTTACTATATTGGGCAAAGTGTGAATGTCTTTAATCGGATCTGCGGCGAGCATATTAAAACGATGGACGACAAGTGGATCAAGCTCTCTGTGCTGGCCTTACAGCCTGAAGCGACTGAAGAACAGCTAAATTATGCCGAGGCTATGTTTATCTATATCCACCAACATAAGCGTTCACGAAATAAGCATGGAAAAATTATGGCAGATATGAGTTTTATTGAAATGCTTCATCGATTTCGCGCGAATTTTGAAGAGTCACTTTTTCCAATTACCCTTATTAATGTTGAAGAGTACATTGAGTATTGGAAAAAACATGAAGACATATTCCAAATATAAAATCTAAATTTTTATTTGACAACCAGGGAGTAGGCTGCGAAGCTTTCTTATATCACCAGGATCGATACCGGAATCATATAGAGTCAATTTCTTAATATTTTTAAATCCACGTAACTGATCAATGCTTTTAATAGACTTTAAGCCCAAATAAACATTCTCGAGTTTTGGCAAGTCAAATAAGGGCTCTAAATTCTCAACCAAATCACAATTTCGCAAAGACAAAAATTCTAGATTATCCAATTCTCCGATAGGGGTTAAATCCTTTAGACCTGCGAGATACGAAATCGAAAGGCTTGTAAGATTCTGAGCATTTTTAATTGAGCTGATATCGTCAATATTGCTTTGAAAAAGATCAACCTTTTTTAATCCAGTCATTCCGGACAAAAAAGCACCATCACCTATATTAAGACCTGATAAGCCTAATTCCTCGAGGGATGTAAGATTTTCCAAAGCAGAATAGTCGGTCAAATTTGAGCAAGTACTGATCCTAAGTATTCTAAGCATTTTCAGGTCGCGTAGCGCATTGAGATCATTTAAAGAATGACAAAAATCAATCACGACCCACTCTAGATTGTGCAAGCGAGAAATTGAATTGAAATTCGTCAAGGACGGACAAAAACTTATCCACAATGTTTTCAATGCAGGCAATTCTTCAAAAACAGATATATCAGATAACCCCTTAAGTCCCTGCAAAGACAGCATATCTAATTTTTTTAGATGCCTCAAGGGAGACAGATTAATCGGTAGATCACTAAGCGATAGAGTTAATCTGGTTAGATCCTTAAGGTTTTGAAAAAATGATAGGTCAGATATAAACTGGCAGTTCTCAAGATATAAACCTTCTTCGGCTTCCAACTTCCCCGTTGCTAACAATGCGTTTAGAGCAACAACTCCTCTGTATGGCGCCTTAACCTTTTTATAAATTTCTGCTTCCTTAGGAATAATGATCGAATAAGGATTGCCAGCGTCCCCCGGTCTCCAAACCCTAACGCCATCAGAAAATATATGCCACAAGTCGCAATCACCATCAACTTTTAGTAACTCTAAGGCCTGGTTGACGATTCCCCAATCGTTTGACCCAATGAGTTTGCGATACTTAGCTAATGACCTCTTCTGTTCTGGTGAAATTTTCATGACTCAAACTTACCCGACTAAATTTTTGGTAATTTCAAATACCCTTAATACGCTACGATCAAATAAACCTAGATCCAAAACCTCCAACTGGTCACGCAAATAAGATTTTGAAAGTTCTTCAATCGTCGATACAAGATTACCTTCATCTTTTACAACCCTCTCATTTTTTAGTTTATTTTCGAGGCGATTAATTATGGGCTGTAAAGAGGATGTACTCCCCTGCTCATTATTTACACCAAGATCAATTGAGTAGTGTTCAAAGTTTTTAGGTTCTAGTTTCTGGAGTGATAATTTATATTCATTTAGTACCTGTAACATATATTTAGAATCCATCCCCACCCAAAGGCTTAAATTGCTTATACCCTTAAGATATTCCTTAACACTTTTTAGGTAATCTTGAGCTTCATATGAAGCTCTCGCCAAATAAATATAGTTAACACCAGTCTGTGGATGTTTAACCCCAAGCGATTGAATTCGGTTGCTGCAGGCTTTTTCGAAAAGCAAGCGAGCGTCCTCATGCTTTCCTTCGTTCATTAGCATCACACCAAGATTGCATTGAATCTGGGACGTATCGCAGTGCGATTCACCCAGTGTATCCAGGTAGACTCCAAGACCTCTCTCATAAGACTTACTAGCGGTAAGGTAGTCAGAACTTAGATAAGAAAGTACTCCAAGGTTATTTAAGCATCTTGCTACATGCGGATGATCGGCCCCCATGGACTTTTCATAGATGTCAATGGCTCGCTTAAGCAATCCATTCGCACGTTCTAACTCGATACCCGAACAAGATAGCAACCCAGCCTCATTATTTAACACTGTTGCATACAAAGAGTGATCCCTACCAACCGATTGAGAAAGAAATTCTTGGGATTTTGCAAAAGCGCTACTTGCACTTTCGTTATCCCCCATATTTTGCGAAATAATGCCTAAATTATTGAATATGATCGCGTTATCTGGATGGTGAGGACTAAAGTTAGTCTTCTTAGCCATCTCTAATGCCAGCGATAATAATTCTTTGGCAGATTGAAATGCAGGATTTGTGTATGTGAATGGATTTTCTGGTCCGAATATTAACCCTCCATTCATTCTCAATTGAAGAATGGAGTAATTATTTAAGAGTGATGCTGTTTTCATGCTTACGGCTAAACTCGAATCCGCATATGCACGCAGACTCTCGCGATAAGTTTTATCTGATTCCGTAAAGCTTCCCTGAGCATCATAGAGCTCGGCAATCTTATTTAGACTCCCAGCAATGTCTATTGCATTTTTCTCATCGAAAGAATTTCGAATCTCTAATGCCTTCTGAAAATACAAGAGTGCTTCGTCTAACAATACAAGATCTTTAAGATTGAATCCAATTTCATCAAGTGTCAACGCATACATTTCTGTTTTTTCAAGGCCCAATATTTCCTGAATTTTCTTGGAATGAAGAAGGCTATTTTTGGCATCTTGAAATCTTGATACGCGCCATAAAATTAAACCAAGAGCAAATTGACTATGAGCCACTTCAAAACTGTTATCTCCAGAAGTCTTCTCTGAAACTGCTAAATGTCGCCCCCTAATGGAGATGGCAGCTTGGTACTTAGTGTGATCCTCTAAAAACTCAGAAAATCTAATTAAGCCAGCTAAATTCTCCCAACACTCTGTACTTGGTAGTACCGCTGGCAACCAGTCTAAAACTTGCGATTGCCACTGTGATTGATCGCCCTTCTCAAACTCTTGCCATAAGAAGTTGCCTAGTTCTTTGGCGCCAGTGTCGTTCACTTGATAAAGTCCGCTGCGCTTGGGATCTTGCAACCAGTCCGAGATAGATTTATGGAAGAAGACAAGTCCCCCATTTTTCTCTTGCAAGAGGCTACCTAGCGGTTGAGTTACTTTAGTGGTGATATCGCGACTAGTCCAGGATAGTAGGTCTTTCGTTAAATCCACTGGCAAGGGTCCCGGTGCAACTGCCATGAGCCTTAAGAACGGCTCCGCTTCTTGTCCATACTCTTTTGGATCGGGGAAGTAACGCTTAAAGTCTCGCATGAAGACATCATCAATGCCTGTTGGCAAGGTTTCAGGCTTGGCCAAATCTAAGGTTTTATCTTTCTCAATAAGCTTGAGGTACAAGAAGGTGCCGCCACTTTTTTCAATCACTTGATTAATGATGGCGCTGCGTTGAGGCTCTTCTATCGATGGGTCAAGCTGCTCATTTAGGTAGTCTCTTAAGTCCTGTAAATTTTGCTCCGTACCACCCTCGATCGGAGTTGATTCAAACTTACCTAACTGCTGCTCTAAATAAGGCTCTGGTCTTGAAGTCACAATAATGCCTAGCCAAGGCGGCAGCTTATCGGCATGCTTATAAATCAGGTCGGCTAGAGCATTGGTACCATCGTTACGTCCTGCTTCATCTAGCGCATCAATCACGAGCGCCAAGCGAGTTGCTTCGGGGATCTTGCCAGAGGTATTTAAGGGTTCAGTAATCAGATAAGTAAATAAGTCATCTGCCGTCTTCTTGCTAATCTTGTCTTTATCGATTAACTGCTGATAGAGCAGCTTTGTACGGTAATCGGGCAAGCGGGCAGCAAGTTGATATGCCAAGGTTCGGATGCACTCGCTAGCTGACTCTTCGGGTGATTTGCTACCCTGGAACTCGCATTTAAAAAATCCAACGATGGCTGAGTTAGATTGGTGTACTAACTTTGCTGCAAAAGAGCTTTTACCGACACCTGGACTGCCCTTGAGCCAAAAAAGTCGATTAGACGAGGTATTGAGCCATTGCTCGCAAGCCTCAAAAAGCCATTTACGACCATAAAAACCTTCAATGCTCTTAATGATGTCAGCCTCAAAAGTTCTAGGCTCCAAGATCTCCTTGAGGCGCTGCAGATCCCCAGCCACCTTTTGATGCTGAACATCAGAGAGATTCTCACGGATGAGCGCCATGCGCTCACTGAACCAGGCATCCCAAGCTTCGCCTTTAGGTCCTGTCTTTTGTCCCTCTTTGATTGCCTTCCAGTCAACAAACTGATGCCACTGCAAATGACTGATCGTTAAGGGCTGACGAACAGCCTCTTCACTTTCCGTTAACAGGGTTTGGATTTGGCGACCGCTACCTAAAGCAATCGCTATTTCATTTAAGCAAACGCCAGGGTCTCGCACCGATCTTTTGGAGAGGAAGGATAAAAAATGGGTATGACCCAAAATGGCGTTAGTAATTCGCTCTCGCCACTGTGCACCTGCAGTAATACCTTCATGATCAATCCATACATTATGGCCATCTTTTTCTAACTCATCTTTAATCAGCCAGACCAGCTCTTCTGAGATGTCATAGTCATCGGCCCGCTCACTTTTATGTGCATAACTTAAGAATATGGTTTGGGGCTCAATTTGGGCGGCTGAAAGATCAAAGGCTAGCTCGCACTCAGAACAATAAAACTGACCTCGCTTCTTACTAAAAGTCGCTAACTCAGAACATTGGGGGCATAGGGCTGTGGTCATTTATTGGCAATCAATTGCTGTGTTTAACATTATTTACCAGGTATGAAGCCAACTTCTTTAGCAATTCTCTCCAAACTTTCTAGCTCTTCGGATTCATTGGACTTGGCAACATTTATGGCTTGCACTAAGTATTTATTGGCCAGCCGAGCGTTAGATTGAGCTATGCCCAGTTCAACTAAGGCCTTTAATGGCTTAATTATTAGCTCCGAATTAACTCCATGGCATTTTTGGGTAATTTTCAAGGCTTCGTTGAGATATTTTTCAGATTGATCAAGCCTGTTCGTGGTCAGATAAAGCCAGCCAAGTCTCTCACTCAGAATTCCAGTAAGGTCTGCTGACTCACCATAGTGCAAAGAAGATAGACGATAAGCCCTTAAATAAAGCTCCTCAGCGGATTGATATTGTTTATCCCTCTCATCAATGTCAGCTAAACGCGCTAGACAATTAATGATCTGAATACTCTCCAAACCAAAGTTCACTTCAATGATTCTATAAATTTCCTGGTAAATCTTTTTAGCCTGCTCGAATTGCTCCAAACATTCTTCTGTGTCGGCAATAGCAAACATAATAGGGCATAAATGAGGGCTATCGTCTCCTACCGTAATTCGCTTGATCTCCAGAGCGCGTCTATAGTATTGCAGAGCAGTGTCAGCGACATCAGTAAAGTTATTGGAGTAGAAGTTCCCAACGTTAAACATGCAGTCAGCGGTAATATATCCTTCACCTCCGTAGATCCGCTGCGCCATCTCAAGCGACGCTAAGTAATATTTTTCAGCCAGCCCAAGGTCATCCTCTTGATCATAAATTGAGGCCAAAAAGGAGAGGCAAATTGCTGTAATTCGATGCTCCCCCAATACGCTTTCACAAATACGGTGAGCGCGAAGAATTAAATTTTTTCTTTCACCTTGGTCATAGATGAGAGAAGCAATATTAATAAGCAACCTTGCTGTCTCAGCGTTATTCTCACCAAAAACTCGTTCACAGATGTGCAGAGCCCTACGACACAGCTCAACACCCTCCCCCTCAATCCCTAGCTTCGGCAGTAATAGGCCAAGGTTTGAAATGGGCATCAAGATGTCTGATGAATATGGACCCAGTAAATCTTCGTAAATTTGAATTGACTGTCTAAAGCATTGAACTGCTTCATCAAGCTTTCCTACTTTCTCAAGCGAGCTGGCGAGATTATTCAAACTCAATGCATACCATGCACTCTGTACGCCATAAATTTGACGGTAACGCGCCAAATAATTTCTATGTAATGCAATGGCATCGTCAAACTCACTCAAGGCCTCTTTTATATTGGCCAAATTATTGCCGGCCGTAACGGTATCGGGATGAGCATCTCCCAAAAGCTTACTCCGCATTTCAATGGTTGCCTTTGTCAATGCACTTGCCTTAACGTAATCGCTTGCTCCGAAATATAAGGTGCTCAGACAATTCGTTAACTCGGCTACTTGCAGACTGGTTTTGCCAAATATTTTCTCAGCCTGCTTTAAGAGTTTTCCAATCAACTCGCGGGCTTTGTCGTATTGAGATTTTGCGATTAAAAGATCGCCAATTAACATTCCTGCCTTAAAGTATTCAGGATGCTTTACGCCTAGGGTTTCCTGAATTAATTGGAGAGCAAGCTCACCAAATTGAAGGGCCACTCCATGCAAACTTGAATACCTTAAGAAGTCTGCCACTCCATAAATTAACCTTGCATCATCTACGCTACCTTTGACAAGCTTCCATTTGCGTAATAATTTTTTGACCTCACCATCTATATGGCAATCAAGTTGCTTCTGGATGTCTAACCAATAAGCCAAGATTTCACTTCGATCTTTACGCTTTAGCAAATAATCGAACACACCCTTATCCACCAAACACCTCTTCAAGCTCTCCCACTCCTGCGCCTCTCTCCACTGATAGGGCTCTTCTTCTGCTCTTCTAGCATCCGCTGTTTGTTTTTGGAAGTATTTGGCTAGATTGATATGGGCTTGTTTTTGGAGTTGCTTGGTTTTGAGGTAGCGGTCTTTGACAGCAATCCTCATGTAGTCATGCGCAAAGGCAATCTTGCCATTGGACTCTAAAAAGCATTCATCTAGGGCATTGCGGATCGGAGCCCAGGTGGCGGGTTTGAGATTAACGATAGCGAGGATCTCTTTTTCAGTAAGACCTGCTCTAGAAGCCCAGATAGATTGCATGGCCATTTGCACTGCCTGTTTGCCGCTATCGCCCTCAACGCGTTTGAGCACCCGCTCAAATAGATCATCAATGGTTTTACTAGAGAGGTATTGTTTTAGGCGCCTTTGCAACTCTTCATGGACTCCAAACAGGCGCAGCTCTTCAGCTAAGGTTCTTATAAAGAGGGGGTTGTTAGCCAGCGGATGAGCAAGTGCTTGCTTGATGAGATCTGGAGCTAAGGTTTTGTTGTACTTGGCCAAGTAAGTAACTAATAGGTTTTTGCGCTGGGTACTGGTTAAAGGCTTTACTTGAAGGGTGTGCCACTGCTCCTTTTTGGCGGAGCTTGGCCGCTTGCTCGCTTTAGTACTGACCGCATTACTTACCTTAGTGAGCAAGGCTTCTTTGACCTCCCCCGGAAGGGTTGAGACGATGAGCGTGATGTGAGGTGGCAGGAAGTCTGGTAACCAGCGCAGGTCTTTTAAGTCAGTCAGGCTATTTAAAGAGTCCAGTGCGAGCACCCAACTAGTCTTACGTTTGCCGGCATAACTACTCGCAGTGGCCAGCCATGTAGGGATACTGTCATAAAGCTTTTGAGGGTCTCCTGCAATCTCGTCATTACTGCCAGTAATGCGTTTGATGGTCTCAATTAAGCGCCGCACCAATACCGCAGGATCGGCTGAGTCGGTACTGGCGCCCAGGTAATACTCAAAGACCAGGTGTTCGGGGTGTTTGGCTTGGTAGCTTTGTAGCCAGTTCGCCAAAAGCGCACTCTTACCACCGCCAGAGCCGCCTTCAATGAGGATTTTGGTTTGTTTTTTAGTAATTGCTGCAGTCAATGCCTGGAGGTACTTTTCTCCCCCTAAGTACAACCTTCTTCTGGGAGCAGCGTATGCTTCGTGCTTTAGACCTTCCCTGGTATAGGCATCTGGCACGCTCGTAGCGGGGAACTCTTTATCTAAGAGTTTCCAAAGGTCTTTTTCTAGGCGCTTGGCAAAGGCTTCTGGGTTCTGATAGCGCACTACTGGGAAGCGGTGTTTACTAATACGCGCTTTGAGCTTTTGCTGACGCTCGTGATCGGCTGGCGACTCAGGTAAATAATCGCCGCCTTTTTGTTTGGCATAGGAGGACGATCTAAAGTAAAAAAGAGCTCTGCCAGCCATTTTGGGATTATTCAGGACACCATGGAGCATCTCCAGTTCAGTAACGCTTTTGCCACCACGGTGACTATCTAACCAAGGTTGGCGCTCTACTAAATCGGGGGCATACGCATCTTTAGGGGGGACCCAGCCATAGCGATCACCGAGCATACCAACAAAGAAGGGTCTTGCCCTGTCAATCTCCGCTAAGCAGATGGGTAGCACTTCACCACGCTCGGCCTGCGCCGCGGTAATACCCCAGCGAAGATCAACATCGACTAACTCAACAAAGCGATCTTTGAGCTTAGCCCGAAGATTGGGAAAGACTTTGCGAACTAGAAGGTCACGCTCTTCCCCGTAGTCACGAAAGGTAGAGGAGAGGAAGATGCGGACGGAGCGGTTCATGGGGGGGAAGATAAGATAGGCTTACTTTGGAATTTATCCCAATTTACACTAAAAAATACTTATTAAATATATGGATTTCACCTTGCAGCACTTCAATCTCAGACTTAAGATGGAGCATTCAGGTTAAATTAATTAATTAAAGACGAGGAGAGTAAAATGCCTAAATTCGTATGTGAAGTTCATTTGGTAACAGATTCAATTGATCGTTACGTCAATATGACTATTGAAGCTGAGGATTACTTCGAGGCCAAAGATATCTTTGAGGCTCAGTATGGTTCTGATAACTGTGGCATTGTGAGTGAGGCAGATTAATTTATATCCAATATAGATCTGCTCTCCATTAACGAAAGTAGGTCTATATTGTTACTTAATTAAATTGATAATTTAGCTCTATACATTTTCCGGATAGACAAGCTAACCTAAGTTATATTTGCTATTAAGATCTTTAATTAATATCCTAATTTAATGAAAGAAAATAGCAAAGTAAATAGCAAAGCACTTCTTATTAAAGATTAAAACTTTCCAAGAAACGGTAAATTCAGTATGAGCGCATGCCAGTTATGTGGGTACGAAAATCGGTCTGGAGTTATCTACTGCCGAAAATGTAAATCAGCTATAGCTGAGCCAGCAATCACCAGAAAGACTTTAGCACTTCATCTTGCTGATGAAATTACCGAGCTATACAAACAACATCAGAAGGTCTCTGGAAAACCAGGGCTTTACTTGATTGAATCAAGATTTCCAAATTTTGACCGGGAATTTTCAGATGCTCTATCAGAGTTGCTGAATTTCTCCTGCAGACTACTTGAGTCCAAAGTATCTCAAGATAAATATCAAGGCTATATATTTAGCGAGCTTTCTGAAAAAAATGAATTCGATAATAAAACAAGTCCTGATTTTGGCCAGATTATTTCCCTAATTACTCAGGGAAAAGATGTTTTTATTGTTCAAAATAATTTAGAGAGCATCAATAAATATTATCGCGATACAGCAATTTCCGTCATCACAATACCAAGGTTTACGGAGGAAAGTCTGGAAAAAGCCTGCAAGATTTTCTATAACCACCATATAAAAGATGAGCAGGATCTATCTTGGTCACGCTTCCTAGTTCCAGAAGACTTTCTAATCAATGCGAAAGTAAAAGATTCCCCTCTGCCCCATATACTTGATTCACTAGAACATCGGTTAGCCCAATATCAATGCAAAGATGCGCGTAATTTAGAAGAACTCTATGCCTTCGGAGAAGCTCGAGATTGGGCTTATGACTGGAGCAAAGACGCTAGGGAAATATTGGCGGGGTCTAAAACTTTAAAGTGGGGAGATCTTGAGAGGGGAATATTACTGGTTGGAAAGCACGGCATGGGTAAACTGGATTTTGCTAAATCGCTAGCAAAAGCCTCCGGAGTTCATCTGCTTGAATGCTCCATAGAAGACCTAACAGCCAGTGATATAAAAGATTACTTCATGGCTCAGCTAAAAGAAGCTAAAGCTCTATCTCCTTGCATTCTTTACGTTCACACAGGAACTTCCGCATTAGATTTGACCCCATTTCTATTTGATAGCTTTAATGAGGATGAGCCAGTATTTATACTTTTGGCAAGAAATAAAAGGGTGATTCCAGATAATCTTCTCAGAGCAAAGCGTATCGAAAGAGTCTTTCAGATACCATATCCAACTGCCAGAATTCTTAAAGATGTTTATCAACCACTCTTAAAGGCGGTAGATTGTGAGTTATCTCAATTAGAGATGGATCAGTTAGCCAATAGTTCGCAAGGTTATGTAGGTTCCTTAGCGAGAGCAGAGCAAATAGTTCGCTCTGCAAAAAGACAGGCTCGAAGAAAAAACCTGCCAATTTCACTTGCAGATCTGATTGATCAAATCTATGAGGTGCCAAGTAAATCTGTACGTACTCTACCGCTTGATAAGATTCGAGATACCGCTTTTCATGAAGCTGGCCATGCAGCCATGATGCTGTTAACCAATCGCGGCCTTAAGAACATCACCTATTTATCCGTAGTTCCAAAGGATGATTATCTTGGCTTTACCAGTTACGCCTTTGATGAGGATGACCCAGACGAAACTCGTAATAACTTGCTGGAGACAATTCGAGTAAAGCTAGGCGGTAGAGCTGCAGAAGAAATTCATATGGGTATAGATGGCATTTCAACTGGGCCTAGCTCAGACCTGGAGTCCGCAACCCGTGTGGCTTCTTATATGCTCACTTCATTTGGTTTTGGGATTAATGACTCCCTTGTTTCATGGGAACCAGACCTATCTAGAAACGATGAGTTGCGGAACCAAATAGATGATGTGCTTAAGGCTGAGTATAAGGCTACGGTAGACACCTTAAAAAAGAATTGGAAATTAGTGGAAAATTTAGTTGAGGCAGTAATGAAGTCTGAGGAAATCACCGGCAATGAAATGCGTCAGATTTATCAGGCATATTTAAGCACCCTCCCTCAACTCGAAAATCCAAAGGAATAAGAGCCTATGTACAAAATAATTAAATATCTTGAGAAAAATAAAACCCTGGAGGTAGAACTATCTGAGGATGATTATGATGCGATTTTCGATGGCCTGGTTGAGTTAAGGGAAAGAAAGATAGATCCTGAAAAAGCGCAGGCGGTCCTTGCTAAGTTGAAAAAGTTTATATTTGCCCAGTAAGGCTTTAATTTAATCTAGCCCAATAAACTGCTCCACTTTAATTAGATAACTAGGATCGTACTTTTAAGATGCTTGAACTAGATAAATTCATGCTTGAAATTGAGGGGAAGATACCCATTACTTTTGGCTCTATTGGACATAGGGATGTCTTACATGAGGATTTAGGCATTGCTACTAATAAGATTGTAAACGTTATAAGGAACTATCGTCAGCGCTTTCCTGCTACACCTTTTTTGTTTTTATGCCCTCTTGCTGAGGGCTCTGATATTACTGTCACAGAAGCAGTGGCCTCAATAAATGACCCTTCATTATTTATCTTGCCTACCCTTCCATTCGAAATAAAACATTACAGGGAAACAATTTCTCGGGCATGGCAAAATCGATTTGATATATTACTCGCACATCCCAAATCTTTACCTGCACTCATCATTTCTGAAGACATCTCAAGCGATGAAGAGGCCATAAAAAGGTACTATCAAAAAGCAGGGGAATTTGTTGCTTGTTATTCACATATACTATTTGCCATCAAGGATAACTGGGGAACCTTAAAGCGCTTTGTTGGTGGTACCGCAGATATTATTCACTACCGTAGAAATGGTTGTACGAATCCAGGTGTTTTAAGTATAAATAATATTCGATGCGCCGAAGAGGGCCATCTTTACGAAATACGGGTAAGGCGGAAAGATCATCCGTCAGAAAAATTGGAGCCGGAATACTGCTACAACACTCCTAGATACGAACGTCATAACAACGAATCAAAAAATAATGCCAAGTCAATTGTTATTGACCCACATAAACTAGGCAAATCATGGCTCAATAACTTGTTTGAAACAATATTTGATCAACAAAGCCACTTGCACGATCCAGATCTTATTGCCTTTGAAACCAATTTACTAAATCAGGCTATAAGCAATTCAAGAAAGAATGGAGTGAGCGAAAAACATGTGGACAGCATTACTACTAACTACATCAATGAGTTGGATAAAATTGCCACATCACTTAAGAATACTTATATTAAATATCATTTATACCCAGCCTTCATAATTGCACTTCTTATTGCCTTACTTGAAACCTTTGATTTTGTCATCGGAGAAAAAAGGGGGGGCCTGCTGCTTAACCAAATTACTGTCGATGATGTTACCAAGACTCTTAAATTTATTCTTATCTCCGGTCTTCTGCTAATAGGATTTAGCGAACTAATTAATCGATTTAAGCATCGTTTTGAATCAACTCGCGCAATATGTGAATCCCTGAAGGTGCAGGGTTATTGGATTAATTTGGGAATTGAAGAGTCAGCCGCTGATTACCTTTTAGCCGCACAAATAGGCGACAGCTCTTGGGTGCGCAGAACGCTTAGATCAGCATCAACTCTCGATTTTGACCTGACGCGGACCAACAAGAGACCGTCGCCGGAGAAGCTTATACATAAACTGAAGTCAACTAAAGAAATGTGGATTTCAGGTCAAATCGCCTTCTTTACAGCTCGAATCAAAGAGTTTGAATATAAGCTCAAAATTTTGAAGATTATTTCTTACTCCTGCCTTTCCTTTGGGGTGATCTCCTATCTATTAAGCCATGAATTTATCTCCAGACATCTTCATTTGCCATTAATTTTTGGGGGCTTCTATTTATTATTTTTTGTGCTTTTTACATTAGCAAAAGGATTTGCAGAGATTCAGGCCTATGAGGTGCTGGTAAAGCGCTACAAGGCATCTAAGCATATTTTTGAACAGGTGGGCAATATTTATCAGAATCTACTTGAGAGTGAAGGACCCCTAAATCCCAGTACGCTTCAACGATTTAGAGATTTATTTCAGATGCTTGGAATTTCGGTCCTAGAAGAAACTTCAGAGTGGTACGTCATGAATAGCCGCCTGAAATTCAAATCACCACAGGGTGGATAAACATACTAGATTTATTTAGCCATCCGCTGCAAAGCACTATCAATTGCGCGCTTGAGATTTGACGAAGTATCTGGATTTGCAGAGGTAGCCCTTAAATAATCGAGTGCCATTTGTTTGTTTGTCGAGAACTGGAAACCCACTAAATAAGCAGCGGAAGCTGCATCCAATCTTCCAGTTTCCGCATATACCTCTCCCAAGTTTGCCCAACCACTAGTACGTCCTGGCGCAATAGCCAATAAATAACCCAGAATTTTTTCAGCGGCGGGATATTGCTCTGATTTAAGCAATGCATATCCGTAATTGTTGATAGCCTCTATATCCGCTGGGTTAGCTTTAATTGCTTGCGAGAAATAATTGGTAGCCTCGCTATATAGACCGCCCTTAAAGGCTGCTAAGCCCTGCTCATTTAATAATCGACTACTTTTAACATCCCCTTTTTCAGGGCGTAGCCCAAGATCGTCAATCTTATTTTTGAGGTCTACTAACTCAATCTGATTGGTGTCGTTTCTTAACATCGACGTTAATAGTGGGGCTGCAGAACTTGGTCCCATCACCTCTTTTATGCTAGAAGTAGCAATGGAGGCATTAACTACTTGTTCGCCCGTAGAAAGTGTCTTGCTGTTTAAATTGGAAACCTCGGATTGAGCAACGGGCTCAGTTGCTGGTACTGGTATTGGTGGCTCAGATTTTGGAATCTCTTTATGAGGCTCAATCACCGCCTTTCGGATCGGCCTCGCTCCAGAGAGGTATATTAAATTATCCTTATTTTTTGCTTCTTTAATAATTGTCTGAAAAGGCTGCACCTGTCTTTTACTTACAAAAAGCGTATTACCCTTATCTTCATCCTTTTGCCAGGAGTCAACTTTTTCATAGTTAGCAGTAAATACTGAATCTTGATGTGCTTTCTCTAGATCTAGGCCTTCATGAATTCTGATGACCTCAATTTGCGCGCTTTCCAAATCTGCCCTAATCTGTCGAGCAATTTGTCTATCTAAGTCGGAACTAGAGACCTGAGACCATACACCACCCCCGCCTTCTACCTTACCAGGACCCCAGATCCAGCCCCTTGCCATGCCATTAGCTTGCTTTGCCTCTACTGCCAACCATGTTGATGCATCAGAGGATATATGACCCTTATTACGCAACATCTGCCCTTCACTTAATAAGAGTTGTGCGCCGTTACCCGATTCCGCATTCACAATAGTCGTTCTATCTGAAAATAAGTAAGCGGGTTTGTTTAACTTGATATACCCATCATCATGTAAATGAGTGATGTTAGAAAAGTAAAGATCAAAACCATAGCGAGGAATAGCGACGACATCAAGAATATTGACAAAAGTAATATAAATAGCCCAGATAATGAATAGAACCACTCCTATTCCGATAAGCCAGCCCATGCCAGCATTTTTGTCTCGCCATTCCTGCTCTGTATAAGTAACGTAAGTACCGTCTGGCTGCTTTTCAGTGTAATTTGGCATTCGAATCCCTTTTTCACATACTCGTCATTAATAAAATGGATTGAGCGTAAATAATTAAATTTAGTTCATCAACAGTTAGAGTGCTTTGCGCATGACGATAGCATCTTGCGGAGCCTCTCCATCGGGAGTAAAAAAGCCACATATACGAAATAGCTCTATGAACCCCTCTTTATCATATATTTTTTTTGCATTAACCCATGTTTCATTGACTATTAATACTGAACTATTTATGTTCGGATAAATATTTTTTAATTTTCGGATGCACTCGGAGAATAAAAAGGCTCCTAACCCAGTACCGCGGTAATCTGGGTGAATAGTCATAGATGTAACATAAATTTCAGAGCCAAAAAAACTATGGGTTTCTTCTATGCCATGATTTAAAGTAAACATTTCCTCTTTGATAGCTTCATGCCTTACCCACATTTCCGAAGATATATATCCAAGAGCCTTTTTACTGGAGGGATCCCTGATAAGCAGAAAGCCATCCGGAAAGTGTTTAATTCGGCCAAGAAAAACATCGGCCCTCTCCACTACCCCTGGCTTAAAACCGAGGACCTCCAGATCCATAATCTCATCTATATCTCGCTCTGTTGCAGTCTCTAGCAATAAATCTTCCATGGAGCTATTCCCAATAAGTTTAAAATTAGCCGAATCTTGCAACACATCTAAAGCCGGTAACATCATCAACTAGTTTTGGCAGTCTTTTGATACGGCTGGCACATCTCAATCGACTTACCCCCTGAAAATAGCACCCTCCCCTAATAACTTTGTATTCACCAAACTCTGGGCCGGGTGGATTAGATTCATCGCTATGTTGGTAATAGTCGATCGCATACCAATCACCAGTCCACTCCCATACATTTCCAGACATGTCATACAAACCAAACGCATTTTTTTGCTTAGTTCCAACTGAGTGTGTTGTGTCATCACTATTTGTCTCATCCCACGCATATTTGGTCGCAAGCTTGTCATCATCTCCCCAGAAAAATTCAGAAGAGCTTCCAGCTCTGCAGGCATACTCCCATTCAGCCTCAGTTGGCAGTCGATAGCCGTTTTTATTGGCATCAAGGAAAACTTCCCCATCAGCTATTTCGTAGCAAGTATCTAAGCCATCAAGCGCACTCCATTTATTGCAAAATTCAACAGCATCAAACCAAGAAACACTTTCTACAGGCCTATTTAAGTCGCCAATGAAGTTGCTGGGATTTGCCCCCATGACTTTCTCGTACTCCCGCTGAGTTACCAAGCATTTAGACATATAGAATGAAGTCATTTTGACCTCGTGAAGTGGTTGCTCAGCAACAGGTCCATTTATCGACCCCATATGAAATATGCCCTCGGGAATGGGAACCATTTTTTTGGCAACTATAGAGCTCCACCGATCTAGTGACATAACAACATGATGACCTTCAGGAACCGTCGAGGTCAACTTAGCCTCTTTAGATGGGAGAGCTTCAATTATCTGATTGGATTGAAGATATTGAATAACCTCATTAGCAATATGCTGAACGGAATCAACTAAATACCTTTCATCTAAGTCACCAATAAAACTCAAATTTAAGTTTTTTTTCTTAATTGGCGCGATATCAGAGGGAAGTATTTTTGGCCACTCAAAATCAGCATCCTGCCGATACTTAGTCGCCTTAATCGGGATAATTTCCATTCCATACTCAATGGCTAAAGCAATCTCCTTGCGCATCCAATCTTCCTCAGATTCATCCCTCGAATCTAGGGCGCCCGGTGTAAGAATCAATAGAAGCGCTCTGCCTTTACAAACTTGAATAGTAGTCGAAATCTTATTCTCAAAATCCTCGCGCTCAATGCCAGTTTTATCTATGAAAAATCCACCATGAAGACGCCTTGCAGCCAACACTTTTTCTACTCGGTCTTTAATACGTGAGGCCAAATCGTTTTCTTCAGGCCCGCGATGAGTATCACATCGACGCCTATAGCTAATGAATCCCAGTAGCGGGTCAAGCATTGCTCCTCGACAACTAGGCTCATTGCAGAGACCATCTCCACCACCATGCAGATAAACTTTTCCACAAGAGTTGCATATAAAAGGGTTACTCATAATGTTTCATATCCAAATAAAAAGTCGTTTAACACCATAAGAGACGGTATTCAAAGATCATTAATACTGACACCATTATATAAATTAGCTTTACAGATATGCACTTACCACCCCGTCGACTTATAGTCCAACAAAGTCTGTAAATGCTTGGGCCATGAATCTCGCTTCATCTTGGCCCCATTTAATCGAATTTTTTCCAATTTAGGCAGGGTATTTAAGACCTCTAAGCCCTCCAAATCCCCCGACGATCTTAAATCTAATGTTTTCACGTTATCCCAGCCCGTTAAAAAAAGTAAAGAGCCCGAGTATTGGCCTGCATGCAATGTTTGTACTTGAGAAAAATTTTGCAGTTGCTTTAATATTGCCGGAGAATAGGCTTTAGCAGACGTTATCCTTAACTCTACAACGGATGAAACTTTTTTAAGAGGCTCAATATCCTTCGTTGATTTATCCAACCAGCAAAGATCAAAGGAAGTTAAATTGCAGTTCTCAATACCCGATAAAGTTGGCAATACACAATTCATAATTTCCAGCTCTGAAGCGCCAGAGAAAGCGATCAAACTCTCGAGCTTTATACAGGTTAACTTAACAGTCTCGATATTGGGCGCTGTAAATTTAGAAAAATCATGTGCGCCATTGGTAATAGATAAAGAGGTTAGCTCTTGAAAATTTCCTTTCCAACTCACTGGGTTTCCCCACTCCTTTTTGGGGATGAATTCCAAATCAGGCACTTCAATTCTTATATCTTCAGCATTTTTAAGACAAGCCGTCTCAATTGTCTGGTTTTCAAACTTGAGGGAAAAGGTCTTTATCCAAGGGGCCTCTAAAAGAGGCTTTAAGCTCACTGACTGAGCAATATTGGCTGTCAAGGATTTGACGGATTTCAGATTACTTACGAATTCAATACCTTCCAAATAGCCAGGGCTATTACCCCAACAAGACAGGTCTAAGGCCCCATCCTCAATACTTAATTTAGGTTTATTAGCTAAAGCAGAAGCATCCGTTAATGGTAATCCACCATTCCAAGACCGAATTTCAAGAGACTGAAGGTTTGATGCAGCCTCAATACCAGCAAATGATATAAGGTGCGGACAATCTCTAATGGTGATTTTTTCAATACCTTTCGCACCACTTAACATGGTGAGATCTTTTCCCAGGAAATTCTCAAACTCAATACTAGTTAAGCCCTTAAATTTTTCTAGGGATATCGTTGGCAAGACCTTTAAATTCTCACCGATATTAAAAATTATGGATCGGATTGAGTCTCGCATCTCAATGGCCTTTTTAGCTGAATCAGGCGCCAAAGATAGAATAAAGAGAATTTTCCACCTAGAAAAATCCCTATCAGCCTGAAGAGTGGCTTTAAAGATTTTTCCTAATGCATCGCTCCCCCCAGAAAATAGTTGACCCGTATTTACGCCGTCTACAAGTGCATCAAATAATTCTGGATCACTACACCCCTCAATTAACTTAAGCGCCTTTGATACATCGGAAATTTTATTGGAAATAATGAGGGGTTTAATTTTTTTAAATAATGCTGATTTCATAGCCGGCGATACTGCCTTAACTGCAAGCTTTTGACGAACTGGTTTGGCTAACTTATATTTTTCACAAATTCTTTCTTGCAGCTTGAAAATCTGCGTTTGATTTTCAAACCGATGAGACCCGGCCTCTTTAAATGCGGGTGAAGTTTTGCTAATTCGTAAATCAACTAAAGAATTAAGACCAACGACAAATTTTATTGATTTGAGTTCGTAGCACTCGCTTACATCTAAATTTTTTAGACCAGTTACGTCCGCTATGGCGGAACAGTTATTTAGCATAAAGCCCTTAACAACTAGATTAAATGAGTCAAGCTGACTCAGGGCTTTGGCGAGCGACTTTGGAAACCTCTCCTGGTCTCCCAAATCTATATCAATAGATAGATTCTGAAATTTATTTAAAGCTATTGCATCCTCGATCGTTGATGGGATTTTAATTAGCGTGATCTCATGGAATTTCTCAAGCCCATTTAGCGACTTAAGCTGATCACACTCGCTCAAGTCGAGTGTTTCTTTATTTAAAAGCCCTGGGATAGCCAGCGGACTGAGATCACGTAGACTAGAGCAACCACTAAGATCTATATCTAACTTCCAGCCTCCGGATACCTTATTAAGACTCTTGGGCAATCCCTGAATGGACTCCAGAGATTTGCAAGTCCTTAAACTGATTTCCGTGAGGGGTGACCCCCATGTACTCGGCAAAATTTTAAGATTTCCTGAATAAGTTAGGTCTACCTTATTCAAATTTTTTAGATCCCCCAAAGGGGTAGCATTTACAAGGCAATCCGCATTTGTGAGATTGATATCAGTAAGACTGGTAAATTCTCGTAGGCAACCTAAGTCCTCAATGCCCGACCAGGATAGATCAAGCTGAGTTACATAAGGGGCAACTGAAATCCCACTAATATCCTTCAACTTTTCCATATTGGATAGAATAAGACTATCGACATCGTCACCAAGATCTGGGAAATACTTTAAATCTACTAAAGTCTCACATCCACGCAAGGAAAATGTTTTTGTTTCGTCGTACTCACTAGCACTTTTAACTATAATTTTTTTATCATTAAGTCCATCTAAACTTGCAAGAACCTTGCAATTTACTAACTCAACGCTATTAAGCGCTATAGAATCTGCCAGACCTTTAATTGACACTAGGGACTCGCATTCACTCAAATTAATATGCTCTAGTTTTTGAGAATTTCTCAGGGAATCAATATTTTTTATAGCTTTACAACTAGATAAATTTAGAGACCTTAAACTCCCTGCGGAAGACTCAAGAGAGTCTATATGTTGTAATTTTTCATTACCGCTTAGGTCAACCTCCTCCAAATACCCCCCCCGCCCTAATCCCCCCAAATCCAATAGATCGACTCCTTTTAGACTTGCGACTCGTAACATTGGTGCATCCAGGCCTCTTAGTGAACCGAGGCTTGAGTTTTTCTCCCCATAAATAGTTTTTTGCTCTCCACTAATTAATAAATGACTTAAGACTGGGAACGCATCAAATGCACTAAGGTCCTCTAAGTGGCAGCCATCTTGAATTACCAATTGGAGATCCTCTAGAGCAGAGAAACCCTTCAGCCTGGGCACAGATGGAATGGTTAAAACGAGTTTTCTTACCTTTGTTTTGATTTGAGAAGCCTTGCTTCCCTCCATTGCGCCCGATAGAATTCCCATTAGAGCAAAATCCAAGTATGGTTGGGCGGGCCCAGTCCCAGAAAAGCGACTACCCCTTAGGAGCTCGCCTGTGGATGCCCTTACCTCAACCCCAGCCAATATCCCAGATATTTCATCCCCTAGAGAACATGCGATATCTACCCCCTGCTGAATAGAGCCTATTTCACGCGCTGAGAGCAACTTCCAAAGACTGGCCTCATCTTTATTCAGTTTGACTGTAGTTTGCTTCGCAATTGCCATTTAATCGTCCTGAGCTTGAGGCGCGTACACCGAAGAAATAAGCACAATACAGGTCATTTATTCCCTTGTATTATGTAATTTATTACAAAAACTATAGCAGTTTTTTTTCTTCTTATACAAATACATATTTGAGCTATTACTATGAAAAAGTCGACTGAAATCGTTAATAACTCTGAGATCCATGAATTGGACCGAGGAACTGCTAGCCCAAAAGAAAAAGCAAGAAGATTAAAAATACTAAATGACAACGGGGCTCCATACCAAAGCTATGAAAAAAGGGTTGCCCCAGCATTAGTTAATGCCAGCATAGAAATTAAACGCTTAATTGATCGAAAGATAACGCCAGCCCTTCTCTCCAATATAGGGCAAATCATGGATCAGCGATTTCATGATGTCTACTGCGATGTCAAAGTTTACCCAAACTCTGAAGAGGAAGATGAATTTATAGTTGATGATGACGGCGAATTCAATAACAACAATCTGCATGTACTAGTCAATTTTGTAATCTCAATACCTAAAGACGATTCCCTCGATAGCATGGCAAGGGCGACTTTGATTTCATTTTTTCAGAAAGAAGATGACTGGACAGCTTCAGACCAAAAAATTAGTAAGCTTAAGAAAAAATTGAAGCTTTATGACCTGCTAAACATTGATGTTATCTCTGAGAAAATGGGAAATCTCCCCTTTAATGGTTTTGATACCGAAGGGTGTGGAGTGGAACTTGAAATTGATTGCGACGGCGTAATTGATACGCAGTTTGCAAAACTAAAAACAGCTGCCCTTGGTCCTGAAATTCAAAGTAAACGCCTTGGCAAGCCAAATATCCCTATGGAACTGAGCACAATCACCACCAAGAACGCCAAAAAAGAGATTTCAGTGTTGATAGCCAAAATACTGGATGCTCTTGACCTTAAGAATATTGACCCCTCAAAACTAAAGAAAACCGATAATCTCTATGCTCTCTGCGGATATCAGGATAAGACATGCTTATCATTGACCCAATCTATCAGGATGCACTTTGACGTGCTAGCAGTGATTGGGGCCCAAGAAATGGTCACCGTTGAAAATGCAATTGATTTTGCAGTTGAAACATTAGAAATGAGAGAAGATGACTAGCGCTGCTTTGCTTCCCGAAACCTTCTTATCGCCAATAACGTTTGGCATTACTGGACATAGAGATATCCTCCCTGAGGATGCCATAAGGGCCCAGGCATCTATCCAACTCGTAATTAAAAGCTTTCGTAAGCGCTATCCTAAAACCCCTCTAATCATTATTTCTCCGCTAGCCGAAGGCGCTGATTGTATAGCAGCCGAGACTTTTTTAGCGGAAGACAACAACTGCTTTCTCCATACCGTCTATCCCTTTCCTTTAGAGGAATATAAAAATACGATCGGCATTGATTGGCATGAGAAATTCGATAGCCTTACTTCACACGAGAGACTGATTAACCAAATTACTCTCAATAGCGAGCTAACTAATCTTTCAGAGGACCAAAGGAACCAGGGGTACAAAGAGGTTGGCGAATTTGTTGCTATTAACTCCTATGTTCTTTTTGCCCTGATGAATAATGAGCCAGCCCTAAAAAAGGGTGGTACGGCTGAAATTGTGGAATTTCGAAAGCGAGGGTGTATTGATCTATTAGAGGTTAGCGACTCTAATATTCGATGCGCCGAAGAAGGTCTTTTATACGAGATTCGGGTCAGACGCAGCTATGAAAAAGAACTGTCAGCCCCTACCGAAATGGATGACGCCTACTTCATCACCCCTATCGTTAATGGCAAGAATCGTTCCGAAGAAGCTCGAATTGAATTAGGTCTCTCTAATGAGAGGCCAAAAACTAAAGCAATAGAAAAGATTAAAAGCTATATACAACCAGGCGATCAAGCGACTACAGTAGCCGATGAAATCGAGTTGCTCAATTGCAGATCATTAGAGTTAATCAATACCTTTGCTGAATCCATGAAAAGTGGCAATGCCACACCAGAGCGAACTTGGGCCACAGAAGCTCTTTACAAAATATATGAGCACAAGAATAAGGTAGCAATCTCTATCGGCGACATCTACACTCAACACTTACGCGGTACATGCGATAAATTAGCCTCAGATTATCAGGCTAAATATAAACGTTGTCTAAACTGGGTATTTATTCTCTCCGTTCTCATTGGCTTACTCCATGGGTTTGAAGGAGTTCTTGAGCATCTTTCATGGTTCGAAGAAAATCCTTTTGCTAAATATGTCTTTGCGGGGATGGCTCTATTAGTCTGGTATGTTGCAAAGAAAAAGGGATACAAAGAGATATATGAAAGTTATAGAGCGCTAAGCGAGGCACTACGAATACAGGAATACTGGCATAAGGCAAATATTCGCAAGGTTCCTGCTGATTTTTTTCTCTCCACTCAGATGGGGGATAACTCATGGGTGAGGCGTGCACTGAGGACTGCCTGGTTTATGGACCTTGGCGAAAAGAACGGTGAGATAAATTCACAAGAAAGAATTATTGAAAACATTACGACCCTAGATACCTCTTGGGTTAAAGATCAAATCAAATACTTAAGCAAAAAAATCGATGACTTTGAAAATAAGCTAAAGAAATTTGACCAACTCAATCTAGCTTTAGGAGTAACTGCTGGCGGATTCTTTATCCTCGGTCGAGAATTCATATTCAACGGAATTGAAGGATTCCCATTACCGCTAGAGCTAATTAATGCTATCAGTGGCTGCGCCATAATCTTTCTAGCACTTTCAAAAGGCTACTGCAAAATGAATGCTTTTGATGTGCTCATTAAGCGTTATGAATCATCTTTACATGTTTATGTGCAAAGTGAAAAAATTCACAATGAAATCATTAATCTTGATAATGAAAACGCCCTAAAAAATAAGATTGATAAGACCGAGAGACTACAGGGCCTATACCTGACTTTAGGACAATCTGTGCTTGATGAAGTAGCAGACTGGTATATTGTCAACTCACGAGAGGAATTTAAAAATCCGGTTGGGGAGTAAACCATTTGCACTGATGGCGCTGATTTTATCACCCTCTTGCTCAATTCAATAAGACTCACTCACTCTAACTATGAGGATGGGAAAGTAGTAAATCCCAAAACAGACTAATGGACTGGATTCTTGTAGCCTTGGCCGCCAGCAGCACAGGTGCCAACACTAAATTAGGCACCTACTTCACTGAATTTGACTGTAGAGTAGGCATCTACAATCAACTTGTCATCGACATGCGGCCACCCTCGGTAGATTGGGATCCCCTTATCCAGCAACGCGCGGAAGAGTTGGCAAAGCAATCTCTACGCACACAAACAAGTTATAAATGTATAGCTTTAGCGCCTAGTAAAAAGTAGTTTTTCAGCAACACAAAGTTAATGAAATTATTCTCAATTAAGATTCTTAGATAGCATTTTTGACTGATTTGGAAAATCGGTGCGAATCTATAGAATTGGAAATGCTTCACCGCACTTTTCTCTTGAGTGGACCAAAGGAAAACCCCTTGCAGAATGAACTGACCCACAAAAGCTGGACAACCAATCCAACTAAAAAGGTCAACTTCTTGAGCAAACTCGGTGCGCAGTTCAAGCAAAAAGTAGTCAATGATTATTTAAAGGGTGGAGGCTACCTCAGAGGGTAATCCCCCCTTATTTAACCGAACCTAGAAGTAGAGTTAATTAAGCAACCATGGCCAGTCGCTGTTTCGGGGTAATGCCGCCCAATGCCATGTTTGGACGTTGATGATTGTATTTATACATCCATTGCGTTGCAAACTCTTGAACTTCGTTAATGCTTTCCCAATAATGTTGAGATAACCACTCATATCTGACGGTGCGATTAAAGCGCTCTACATAGGCATTTTGTTGTGGTTTACCTGGTTGGATGTGTTGTATGTGGATTTGATGCTTTGCGGCCCACTCCATCAGTCTGCCACTGACAAGTTCCGGGCCATTATCCGCTCGTATCACTGCCGGTTTGCCTCGCCAAGCAATGATTTGATCTAAGCTGCGAACCACTCGCTCAGATGGCAAGGAGAAGTCCACTTCAATACCTAAGGCTTCACGATTAAAGTCATCAATCACGTTAAAGAGGCGGATGGATCTGCCATCTTGTAACTGGTCATGCATAAAGTCCATCGACCAGACTTGGTTAATGCTCAGCGGTACAACCAACGCATCGGGTTTATCTCTTACCAAACGTTTGCGTGGTTTGATGCGCAGATTGAGCTCAAGCTCGCGGTAAATCCGGTAGATCCGTTTGTGGTTCCATGTGTAGTTCTTGACATTACGTAGGTACAAATAGCATAGGCCAAAGCCCCAGCTGCGATTGTTATCCGTTAAGCGGATCAGCCAGTTAGCAATGAGTTCATTCTGCGCATTGTTCTTCGCTTCATAGCGGTAACAGGTCTCACTCACGCTAAAGATAGCGCAGGCCAACCGAATGGGGATTGCCTTATCTCTGACTGCCTTTTGGGCCATCTCACGTCTGTGAGACGGCCTCACCACTTTTTTGTGAGGGCCTCATTGAGTATCTCTGCCTTGAGCTTCTCTTCGATGTACATCTTCTTTAAGCGGGCGTTCTCAGCCTCAAGCTCCTTCATGCGAGCCATCATGGAGGTATCCATGCCACCATACTTGGCACGCCGCTTGTAGAAAGTAGCTGAACTAATACCTAGTTCGCGACAGACTTCGGGAACCGCTAAGCCAGCATCAACCCGCTTTAGGGCATCCATGATCTGGCTGTCAGTAAATTTAGAACGCTTCATGTAGAACTCCTCTAATTGAGAAAATTCTACCTCTGAGCTCAGTTAACCTGTGGGGGGATTACCGAGTAGCTAATCGTTACGTTATCCAAACAACAGAGCCTTTATCTAACACTAGGTCAATCAGTTCCTGATGAGGTGGCAGACTGGAGCATCGTTAACTCAAGGACAGAGTTTAAGAATTCTGTTGGCGAATAAACGAAAGATAACTAAACACCTAGACACCTTCCTCCAGGCTAAATCACTCATTAGAGGTCTGAACTAATCTTATCCATGCAGTACATGAATCATGCAGTTCTTTGCCGGAATCCGACAGCATCTTTGAGTACTCTAAACCTTTTGTAAATGCCTTAATAGCCAATCGTTTATCTCCGGCATTTTTATATGCACACCCTAAATTATTTAAGGCCCATCCGATTTCTAAAAAGTCTTTTAATTCAGAAGTTTTTAACGCTCTAATTTGCTCTTTTCGCAATTTTATTGAGGCTCTATAATCCCCAATCGCCATTAGTAACATCGCAAGATTGTGATAGCTGACTTGAGTCAACTCATGATTTAATAAAAGATGACTTTTTCTAATCTTAAGGGCAGGAATAAGATATTTTAATGCCTCATCTTTATTGTCTTTTTCCAAGAAAAGATGAACCCCAATTTCGTTTAAAAAATATGCGTAATCAACATCTTCTTGCCTATCATTTTTTTTGTATAAATACAGAATTTTACGATAAAGATCAGACGCCTCTGATCCCCGATCGCGATCATCCAACAAGGAGGCCAGGTTGTTCAAATAATCTTTCCGAACTGTGAAATTATCACCACCATATTTTTCTTGAATTGCTATAGCCTTTCGATAATAGAGCTCGGCTTTACTATATTTTCTTAAATCCTCAAGGCATAACGCAAAATTGTTGTAAGCCACAGCAACATCTATGTGAAAATCTGAATACAACGAATGTAGTATGGCTAACTCCCTCCGGTGCGCCTTTAATGCAAATCTAGGATGCTTTGACTCTCGCAAAAAAGTGCCTATATTTCCAATTCTTATCGCCTCTGTTGCGCTATTCTTACCCAAAATGGCTCTTGTAATGGGCATAGATTTCGCAATTGCAGCAATCGCTTCGCGCTTCAAATTCATATCAGACAGGCAAATTGCATAATTATTTAAAGTGTTGCTGTAATCAATGCTTTTAGCCTCGCCAACCTTCTCTAAATTAAGAAGTAAATCTTCATATAGATTTTTAGCCTCAGTAGCACGATTAGTATTTCTCAATATCCACGCAAGGCCATTAATTGAAGCCCCCCTAGACCTGCTATACCTTTTCTCGCGTGCTAAACACTCCTTAAAAGTATGCTCAGCTTCAATAAAATTCATTTTTTCAGATAGCAATACACCAAGCTGATGCAAGGAGAGAAGGTACTCCTTACTTTTAGTCCCGTAAAGGGTGGAGGAGATTGAAACAGATTGTCTAGCAAGTCCTTCTGTAAACTCACTTAGAAATCCTTTATTTCTAAGAAATCGCTCCAAACGAAATAAAATTTTTAGCAAATTATCGGGGTTAACGCTATTTCTCCAAAGATCCCAAACTCTTTGATATTCGTTTTGTATGTTTACTTTATTCTTTTTCTCTAATTCAATCCAATATTTTTCCAATTGATCTTGGTGGTTATCATTAGTTAGATCTAGGAAAAGCTGATAATCCACCAAACACCTCTTCAAGCTCTCCCACTCCTGCGCCTCTCTCCACTGATAGGGCTCTTCTTCTGCTCTTCTAGCATCCGCTGTTTGTTTTTGGAAGTATTTGGCTAGATTGATATGGGCTTGTTTTTGGAGTTGCTTGGTTTTGAGGTAGCGGTCTTTGACAGCAATCCTCATGTAGTCATGCGCAAAGGCAATCTTGCCATTGGACTCTAAAAAGCATTCATCTAGGGCATTGCGGATCGGAGCCCAGGTGGCGGGTTTGAGATTAACGATAGCGAGGATCTCTTTTTCAGTAAGACCTGCTCTAGAAGCCCAGATAGATTGCATGGCCATTTGCACTGCCTGTTTGCCGCTATCGCCCTCAACGCGTTTGAGCACCCGCTCAAATAGATCATCAATGGTTTTACTAGAGAGGTATTGTTTTAGGCGCCTTTGCAACTCTTCATGGACTCCAAACAGGCGCAGCTCTTCAGCTAAGGTTCTTATAAAGAGGGGGTTGTTAGCCAGCGGATGAGCAAGTGCTTGCTTGATGAGATCTGGAGCTAAGGTTTTGTTGTACTTGGCCAAGTAAGTAACTAATAGGTTTTTGCGCTGGGTACTGGTTAAAGGCTTTACTTGAAGGGTGTGCCACTGCTCCTTTTTGGCGGAGCTTGGCCGCTTGCTCGCTTTAGTACTGACCGCATTACTTACCTTAGTGAGCAAGGCTTCTTTGACCTCCCCCGGAAGGGTTGAGACGATGAGCGTGATGTGAGGTGGCAGGAAGTCTGGTAACCAGCGCAGGTCTTTTAAGTCAGTCAGGCTATTTAAAGAGTCCAGTGCGAGCACCCAACTAGTCTTACGTTTGCCGGCAGAACTACTCCCAGTGGCCAGCCATGTAGTGATACTGTCATCAAGCAATTGAGGGACTCCTGCAATCTCGTCATTACTGCCCGTAATGCGTTTGATGGTCTCAATTAAGCGCCGCACCAATACCGCAGGATCGGCTGAGTCGGTACTGGCGCCCAGGTAATACTCAAAGACCAGGTGTTCGGGGTGTTTGGCTTGGTAGCTTTGTAGCCAGTTCGCCAAAAGCGCACTCTTACCACCGCCAGAGCCGCCTTCAATGAGGATTTTGGTTTGTTTTTTAGTAATTGCTGCAGTCAATGCCTGGAGGTACTTTTCTCCCCCTAAGTACAACCTTCTTCTGGGAGCAGCGTATGCTTCGTGCTTTAGACCTTCCCTGGTATAGGCATCTGGCACGCTCGTAGCGGGGAACTCTTTATCTAAGAGTTTCCAAAGGTCTTTTTCTAGGCGCTTGGCAAAGGCTTCTGGGTTCTGATAGCGCACTACTGGGAAGCGGTGTTTACTAATACGCGCTTTGAGCTTTTGCTGACGCTCGTGATCGGCTGGCGACTCAGGTAAATAATCGCCGCCTTTTTGTTTGGCATAGGAGGACGATCTAAAGTAAAAAAGAGCTCTGCCAGCCATTTTGGGATTATTCAGGACACCATGGAGCATCTCCAGTTCAGTAACGCTTTTGCCACCACGGTGACTATCTAACCAAGGTTGGCGCTCTACTAAATCGGGGGCATACGCATCTTTAGGGGGGACCCAGCCATAGCGATCACCGAGCATACCAACAAAGAAGGGTCTTGCCCTGTCAATCTCCGCTAAGCAGATGGGTAGCACTTCACCACGCTCGGCCTGCGCCGCGGTAATACCCCAGCGAAGATCAACATCGACTAACTCAACAAAGCGATCTTTGAGCTTAGCCCGAAGATTGGGAAAGACTTTGCGAACTAGAAGGTCACGCTCTTCCCCGTAGTCACGAAAGGTAGAGGAGAGGAAGATGCGGACGGAGCGGTTTTGCATGAAATACTATTAGAAAAGAAAAGGGGGATTTAAGTTGGTTTCTGGCACCCAAAAGCTTCTTAATCGTTAAAAAAACATTTTTTCTCAAGAATTAATTAACTCGTCAGGACTATATAGTCCTATTAAAGAAGCTGTTCCATCGGATTCTGTAATAAAAAAGAATTTTTCATCAACTGCCATTGACAACAACGGAAAGCCTCCGTAGGGTTCAAAAAATTCCCTACTACTCTGATCTTGAGAAGAAACTCGATGCGGAATAAATCGGACAAGTTGTCTACCATACCAACGAATCATTTGATGGTTTACACGAAACTCTACATAATTTTTGGGATAACCATTCACTGAACCGTCAAAACACGTTAGTGTTTTCAGAGGTTCCCCCACATAAAAAATTTTCAAAAGATTTGGCAATGGTTTAGTAAATGCCCTATATTTTCGGGCAACAACACCTTCAAGAGGTGCAACAGCTAATGCCTGAGGAATTGCAATTGGCTTTACTTCAGAAAACTGATGATTTGGTAAGACAGTTAATTTATAAAATTGATAGTCTACAAAATACTCCTGATTATTATCATCAGCGAAAATAATTTCGCCATCTATAACCCAGAATCCATTTTTAAGGAATGGATGAGAAATAAAATCAAGATACTTATATTCTGGCTTTACTTGCATGGTGTCTAAAGCCAAATAGTCGATCTCTCCACTATTTTTAAACAAAGAAATGTGATCTTCGTAAGAAATCAATAGATAATCATCCATTGGAGTAACGTCAATATTTGAGTACCCATCATAATCTTTGCATTCTGCTAAGAATGCACCAAAATAACTATCATATGCAGTAGGATCTAAAGAAACCCATTCTTTATCTCGATATAAAAATTTAATGAACCCACCGCCATTTCCTGACTCAGACATCCCACGATCAGCACTCCAGAGAATTAATTCATCTCCAATTAATTCCGAAATAGCACCTGGAGAGTACTCGTGCGGGATAAAAACTTGCGATGGTGGAAGTGCTTGGTTATTAATAATTTGAATAGCTTTTGTGCCAGTAATTGCGAATATTTGCTGATCGTTCCAAGACTCTGAAACAGTGACTAATCCACCAATGTTTTGATCAATCTCAGCTGAATATTCTCTATCACCCTCGCGAATATTCAAACAAACTAAATTTTCTTGATCTAATACAACGATTTGTCTGTCATTTATCCAGGAAAATATGAACTCATCTTCATAATCAACAACTAAATTCATTGTACAAAGATGATATAAATCGCCATCTTTATCAATTGATATGATTGGTTCCGGAACGCTGTGAGAACCAGAATCCATATCATAATGTGATCGTCGACTAACAATTGAAGTCTCGCCATTTAAAGTTAAAACTTCAAAATTTGATAGCCCTTCATAATCGGTATCATGAAACTCATCCTCATCAAGATTCCAAGTGCTTAAAACAGATTGGGATTGCAGTTGAGTACCGCTTTCTAAAATACGAAGGGTACTGTCAGAGATAAACTGCGCAGAAACATTGCTGCTTGAATCCATCAGTAATTGTCTCTTACATAACATTCCCCTATGAGGGTGATAAGCAATGACCCAGTGAGGTGGAGAATATTTAGTAGACTCTCCTACCCCTTGAAAATGATAAGACAGATTCATTGAGCAAGTAAAAACGATGTAATTAGAATTACAAGCTAGCAAATTAATCTGATCAAAATCTTTATCCTTTTCCGTTACAAAATTATTCACTTGTTCATCAATTATTTTCACCACGCGACTAGTCAAATCCACTTGATACCAATGATTAGACTTAAATAAAATCACATTTTCTATTGCAATAAACCGGCTCGAAAAAAAAGTTGATGGAATCGGATCAGTTTGCCAAAAGTCATCGATATTCCCTATATTCTGAAAAACAATGCGGGTATAAGATTCCCATGAATTTTTCTTCTTAATATCAGTCGTTTTATGAATAAACCAACCTTGATGAATAATAAATACAGGATGTTGGCCAACATCATATCTTTTTCGATACCTATCTTCCTTCATCAGAGGAAGTCTTATTTGAACTAGCTCATTATTTTCTTTTACACTTAAAACGTAATGCGCATCGATTCCACGAATGAGTATTTGGCTATTCTTTTTATCTTTATTCGGCCAATCCTGAAAGCTTCCATTTACAGATTGCCTAACCCATTTATGTTCACTGGGCAAATTGATCTTTTGTTCCGAAAAAAAGCCATTTTCGAAAGTAATCAACGTAATATGCTTTCCATGCCTAGGGAGCAAAAGTAAAGAGCCATCAACTTTAAATAATTGATCTTTCTCACTACGGGGATAGGAAGAGATTAAGCCTCCATCCAATGTATTCCAAGCCAAAATTTGAAAATTGTCCCAGCTAAGTAAAATATTTTTTGATAAAACTAATAATCCATTTGTTCCCTTCTTTCGATAGTGCGCATATTCATAGCTGGTCCAAAAAACACCATCATCTTTTTTAGTTTTAGGAATAATTACTTTTTTAACCAAAGCCTTATTAAATTTAGAAATTGTTAACCACTTCATAGCGTCGTTATGAACTTGGTTGGAATTATCAATTTCTAGGGAAAATTGTAAAAAAATTCGATGGGCAGGCCAAACTTGATCTGCTTTAATGAATATTTGAATTCTATTTTTTAAGAATAACCAATAATTTACTAATGTATTTTTGAAAGGTAATTTTTCGACAATCGCCCTTTGATAATCTTGAAATAAATCTTCTATCCGATTTGCAGCACTCTTAGCCATGACAAAGCCAAAGTTTGATATTAAATTAGAGAAGTCTTCAATTTTCTTTGCCCTTATTAATTGCCATGGTTCTTCCATGATTCTTCGCAAAGATTGGCTCTGTTGATCACCACTAATATCAGTTTGTTTAAAAAGTAAATCTAGATTCTGATCACCCATTTTTGAAAACAAATGAGCTAACCTAGAATGTATCTCTTCTCCAACTTTTTCTTTAAGAAGCTCTTCTTCAATGACCTCTTTAAACTCTCGATGGAAATAACGAAACAGAATTGCTCCATCAACTTTAGCCGTTGTGAGATAAGGTGAGATATCAAAATATAGTCTTGACCAAAGAATCGGTGGTAATTGAGCTCTATCTGACGGCCATTTTTTATCTGTCTTCTCGGTATTACTAAATTCTCGTCTTACCGCATCATCCGCACCCAAGGCTTTCGCTAGCTCTTCTTCAGACAACCCAAATCTTCCTGCCGCAATATAAGCAAGTGCGCGATGAGTAAATGTAGGTAAATGCTTTTCGTCATTGAGGAGACGAGAATTAATAAGTTCACTCACCATCGACTTAATTTGACTGGGGAATTGTCTAGGTGGATCCCAAGAATGCCACTGACGAACTTCCTCATAAACCAGCTTTAACCACAATGGCTTTGAGCAATTTTTAAACTGTTCAAGTACACTTCTTTTTTGAATGGGGCTTAATTTTCTGCCAATCGTTGGTGTAATGCCAGCATTAAATCTCGCCTCTTGATAAGAGGATAACCATGCATCTAGCATTTTTGATCCATCAGCAAGGCTCATTGCTGGCACTAGCTTTAATGAATTTGGCACTCTCAATTTAGCGCTTGTGAGAGTAATGCCTTCTCGAGTACTTAAGATGAGTCGTGTAAATTGATTTAATTTCTTAGGTAGCCATTCTAATAGCAATGCATTATCGGTATTTGTTAGCTGGTCAATAGAATCTATAAATAAAATAAGTGGCGCCTCTTTAGTACTTAAATTCAATACTTCATCAAAAGCCTGATTAATCTCTCTAGCAGTTTGAAGAGGCTCGGGTATAGGTGATTGATAATATCGACAAATATCCTCAATTAGGTCTTTGAGAATCTGACTAATTTCTTCACAACCGGGAACTCCACCAATAAAACGTCCCAAAACGATTGCGTTTAAATGTTCTTTTTGTATGTGTTGATAAGCCTTTGACATGATGGCAGACTTACCCGTACCACCCTCACCATAAAGAATCAATGGTATGACATCTTTTTTCTTATATAAAGAAATATAGTGATCAATAGCTTTCAATGTTGATGTTCGACCTACAAAATTCGCACTACGATTCATAGCAAATTGATTATGTAATTCTGCACGAACTTGGTAAGACTCTCTTTTGCCTAGTAACGCTAATTCCTTATCAATTAAAGTAACCTGATCCTGATAGAAGATTTCACAAAAATCATCAATGAAATCATCAGAAATCATGCTGAGGCTATCCCCCCCAATCCAATCAGCGCTGTATTCTCTATACATCTCCGGCAGTTTTTCTTTTAAATCCCTCTCTAGTTCTTTTAAGCGAATGCTGGCACCGGGAACTATTTGATTATTTTTTGAATCCCAATCAATAAAGGCTTTCGCATCTTGTGAGATAGGCAAGTTATTGATTCTGCGAATGTATGCGTGGATATGCTCTTTAGCATCAGGCGTTTCCATTGCACCAAGAGCAATTTCTTGATGAGTCGCTGATGCAAAATACGGTAAACGATCTGCCCCCTCAAAAGACTGAGTGCATCTTCTTAAGGCGGCTTGAACGGTAAGCTCTCTTGCCTCGTTATCTGACCAATTACCTTCTCGAGACTTCAAAATATATACTGGTGGTATCGCATTTGTATCTGGCTTGGAGTAATAAGCCGATATGATAATTTTAGAATCAGACGGGCTAGCGTTCTCCATTAATCTAGTCCAATGATCCACTGGAATACGCGCTGGTATAGGCTCCCAACCATAGCGATTACCGATAAAAACTGCGAAATTAGGCCTTGGAGACAATTCTTGACTACGTCGAATTTCATCCAAACAAATCCTTAACGTATCATGATCAACTTGTGCTGCTTCTGTAATCCCCCAACGCAAATCTACGGCTAAAAATTGTGCGCCACGTTCTTGGCAATAAATTTGTAATCGAGGAAATACCCTTGACTGTAAAGCCTCACGCTCGAGCATGAAGTCTGAGAAGGTGGAGCTTATAAATAGGCGAAACGTACGGTTCATTTAGCTTAAGTGACTCTTATTTAGCATTGGATGTGTTAAAAGCATATGTTGCTGAACATTTAGAAAATGCATTTCTAGAGATTTCTAAAAGCTGATTAATCCTTTCAAGCTTCCACTCACCTTTGTCATCAAAATCATTCATATAAATATGGGTGGTTTTAATGTAAACATCTAAAATCCCAATAAATTCTTTGTAGAACTTCGGCTTAGCTGCAGAATAAACTGCCGCGTCGAATACCAACTCTGCATATTCATCAATTACTTTCCAGTCTTGAGCCATTTCATAAAGACAGTTTTTCCAGCTATCTTCCCAAAGGGTTTTAAAAACTCTAGATACTGTGGCGATGTAATAAAGGGAAGAGTCAGGGTCTTCGGTTTTCAATTCTGCATAGTGCTTAGCTGCTGTTTTTAAATTGAGGCTATGGTCAATATTAAATAAGTCCAACGAGCCAAATTCACTCAATACAGCATCAAGATTGCCCGGTTGTGAAATGTGAGCTTTGCTACGATTCATTTTTTTGGTATTCATCACCATCAGATCAGAATGAGCCAATTTAAGCCTACTCTCAAAATAATCGAAAACAGTGCCCTCATAGTCCTCACAGTTCCAGTGCTCTGCATTGCAGTATCCGAATGCAATTTGAAGATCAGAGCCTACGCATGACATATCAATAGAGAATGGAATGCTAGCGTTATTTTGACCTTCAATAGCCACCCTATCCTCATATCGTTTTATAGCCGGCTGTTTCCAACCTTGTGTATGACTAGTCGACACATGATGAATAGCGAAAAGCTTTCTCAAATGGTGCGAGATTCTGCCTTCACCAAAAAAGCCTTCGCTTAAGTTTTTCTTAGAAATTCCAACATAAAGAATTGGATAAGAAATACTAGTCAAAACATAAATAAGTCCGTGGGCGGCTTGGTTAATCTCCTGAATTTCTGGAGGCAATACCTCCTGAGGAAGTAATTTGGGCGCCAAAAGGGTCTGTCCACTACCAAGATCATCTGGATATACGCGACTGCTTGACGCCCCGTTAGATGAGTAATGCTTGTTCCAGTTAAGATTTAAAGCCCCCTCAACAATAATAGGCGTTAGTCTCTCTAATGGATAAAAAATAGTAAACAAAATTTCCATATTTAGCGTTCTACCGTTTTGATAGGAAGAACGCTCACTGAGATTTGCTCAATCTCGCTGTTAGGCACCTTTGCTAATGTCTCCCTAAGGGAACTCAAGAAGCGCCGATCAGTAAAAGCATCGTTGTTGGCTTTAAACAAGGGCTGAGGTGAAACGATCGCGATCAGCATTTCTTGACCAAATGGCTCAGATACCTGCAACTGACCTCCAAATTTCACTCGACTATTTGCTGGAACAGTCTTACCCCACATCAATTCAACAGCCTCTCCATTAGCTTGTAAATAAGTTAAATATAAGAATCCCGCAGTATTGGCAGTATTAACCTGAATATTAAATAATTCACCATGTTTCAAAATACCATTAGCATGATTTGGAATCTCTATTTTTACCTCTGAAGTATTGACTTTAGAATTACCAAGAGTCTGATTTGCCTCACAAGTTGGCCACGGTGTGATATTAATTTTGCTATTAACTGACTTTACTCCTGGAATGGAGTTCGCTTTAGCTACAAGTTGCTTTAAATCAGGAGCATCCCTAACAAAACCTGTCATCGTTACGACTCCAGAATCACTGACATTTGTCCTTATGCGAGAGCAAGGTAGCGCATCGCTAGCTTGGTTAATCTTCTGTTCAATTTCTGAACTAGTCAGCACCACAACAGGGGGAGTCACGACCACTGGCTTGATTGGTTCAGGGGGCTTGATCACTTCTATTGGCTGAATCGGTCTAGCGATAGGTACAGGAGCAGGCGTTGGCACTACTGGATTCACTGGCTGCTCTATGATCCGAACCGGAGCCTCATCCGCCCTAGGGACTGGAAAGCCAGGATCAATTACATAAAACTCATAGCCGCGAGAGATGAGGGTATCGTAGTCTATCCATCCATACCCCTTATCACCCCACCAGTCTCCCCATGAATTAATAACTTTAAAGGCGCTTTTATTATCGTCATAACCGACCAAGACCATAGCATGGGCATTAGGGGCGCCACTACTCAAATCGCTATAGATTGATCGGCCACGAAAGTCTAAAAAAGATTGCGGCACATTCATCCCAAAAATAACAGGGTGACCAGCATATAGTTGAGCTTTTATGGATTCTTTGTCATTTCTTTGTATGTAATGAAAGTCAGAAATACGTTGATTTTCGGCACTAACCCTAACTTGTTCACTAGGTATTTCTGAACACGAATTCTCGTAGTATGGAAATTCTGATAAGTTGGGAACACCCTGTTGCTTTAAAAGAGATAACGCGTCAATCACCGTAGTACCAGATTGACAGCGATTTTTGTCTGTAGTGAGTTGGTTGTAAATAAATGCTGGACTACCAACAAAACGCTTACGTGAATTGATTGGATTGGTATTGTTTGCGTAGTAACTTTCAGCACTATAGGCAACAGCCCATGCTACACAGGATGATTGAGGGCCCTGATAACCTGGAAGAAGCATTCTACTTGTCAAGTCTACTTGTGGCGGTATGTAACCACGATATTTCCGTGCAACAGGTAGCCTTTTTATTTGTTCTGGTGTTGCCGGCTGCAATCCAAAGCTAATAGCATTAGATTGCGCATAAGCATAACTAAATCCTAGAGAATAGGCGGTTATCAAGATGAGAAACGCTAAATACCGCACAATAGGTAAACTCATTTGCTGGTCCGTTTCTTAATATCATTGAACTTACTTTTCATTTGCTCCATACGAGATTGTTGCAAACTCTGCCTTAGCTGAAAAAGTTGATCTCTTATAGCTGCCCGCCGTGCAATTACCTCGTGAAAAAATGTTTTATATACAGGGTGACCTTTTGCATCAAAAATTTCATAAGCCTGATATTCAACTCCAGAATTTTTTGCAAGAGATAGCCTCATCCGTTCATCAACCAAGTAATCGTATGCATTTCTAGACCCAAATACCTTCATCAAAATAGGCATTGTTTGAATGAAAATAATACTGAGAATCAGAAACCATGAAAAAAGTTTAAGTTCCTCAAAGGCAATCGTACTGGCCCTAATAATCCCTGGATTTGGTGACACACTTAAGAGAGACATTAGTTTTTCTTTTTGCATCTGCAGATTTAATTGATCTACGCTGAGGTTAACTAGGGATATGGCATCACCCTTATTTGCCTCTAAAGCAGGAATTTGTGCATTCACTCCATGCAACAAATCATCCATCTCTTTTACACATCCCCAGATGCTATCTTTGTAAAACACAAGATTAGATATCTTATTGAGGGTAACCGCTTCGTTATAACAAGCAAGATCTCGGCCACGGATATTTAAGAGATCTAAGTTTGCCGGCACCACGATAATTGGAGATTCTTTATTTTTATTAGTTTCAACTACAACAGTGGTCACCACTTTCGCCTCATTGAGAGGAGTGATAGTAGTCGTATCTTTGCTCTTAATTTCGGTCTTATCAGATTTTATAGCCACAGAAGGATCTTGCACCTCTTTCTTGACGATCTTCTGAGAGGGCTCTTTTTTTACCTTTTCAGAAGAAACTATTTTTGAGCTGTCCGATACGAGATCTTTTCTGACTTTAAGCTCATTGACCGGGGCCTGGTCCTTGGTTGAGATAACTTGTAACTCATACTTACCAGTTTGAGGATTTAAGGTTGAAATATTCATACTTAAGTTCTCAACCTTGATCCCCCTGTCTTTCCGAAGGCTCTCGATTGTTTCGACTGACTTGACTTGACTGCTTGCCTGAGAATTTGATGTGCTAGCAATCAAACCATTTTCATAAGCACGCTGAAAAACATCATGAAAATAAGGCTGGTAACTTTTGGATATTCTCTCAAACGCAGCATCTAGCTTTTGATGCAGCTGATAATGGTATGCAATTTGAATTTCAGACTTAAATAAGGTAGTCTGCAGCGGGATAGCAATCATAAACCCACAAAGAACTGAGAAAATCACTGCAAACGCCCACCTGCCATACCGCTTAAATCCAGAGGTCTTTTTATTAGCTAAGCCATTCCTACAAAATATGATGAACTTTTGCAAATTCATGACATATAAGCCACTTAATATTGCTCCCACAATAATGGCGAGCCATCTAAAAGAAGAGGCAACATAATCAGACCCATAGTCGATTACTCTCCCTGGTGATAGAAATTCATAAAAAAAGATGCCCCCAGATAAGGTAGCCAATATAACAAGCATGGCTACGCACAGGCCCTCTGAATAAAACTGCCTGAGGTCAGGTCCTAAGTGTTTTCGGTGCCTACTTAATACCTGAGTATCAATAGCCGCCAAATAGAGAAATATCTTCTCAGTGCGCGAGAAAATAGGCTCAGTCCGACTGGAATCTGCAGAGTAACTCATACCTCACCCAGCCTTCGAACAAATTTGTTGTAAGCAGACTGACTAGATAGATTCTCGTCACTAAGATTTTTTACAGTTGGAAATACATCATAAAAATCAGTGTCAGCATTCCACCACTGATATCTTCCGATCTTAGAAGAATCAAATGATTTATATTTTTCAAGCGCATTCACTATTTGCTTATCAACATCGTAATGAACCGCTTTTAAATACCGTCTTAGGCTATCATTTTTGAGGCGCTCATAGCTAGATATAGCTAGGTATGCAGCAGGCCAAAAGTAGCGAAGTAGGTCTCCCGAGACCATTAGCAGAATAATTAACAATGTAATAACAAGATTCAAAAGCAGTGTCAATTTCTTATGCCACATTTGATGCAGCTTTTCGCTTATAAGGCCAGACCCGGTAATTTCAGATCTATACCAGGCAACCTTGCTAGCGGTATTTTGATCAATATCATCCTGAAGATAGGCTATTTTATTTTTTGTAAGATCAATTTCTAATTTTAAGCAGGCAGCAAGTGGTGAATTCATTGCCTCATTACCTACGTCGACATACTGGTTACATGGATTATTATTTCCTGACTCGCTTTGAAGCTCCACTACTGGGGCTTGTATCACCTTAGACTTATTCTTATAAATAACTCTTGGCTCAACTAAATAAAAAGGGGCCTCTAAGTTATTTCGAACATCTGGAATTTGTTCGCCACCAGTTAAACCCTTAACTTCTTTAATCACTTTAGAAAAAACACTCTGAATATCTTCAGGGGTATTTAAATATCTAAGCAATGCATAGGTATAAGGGCTATGTTTTCCAGAACCTTTGACACCATCAATTGACCCCTTGCCTGGCGCAGCAGCCATACTAAAGAAATAGTTTCCACCACTCTCACCCTGGTACTGACCAGCCAACCCTCCGGTGCCGCCCTTTAAAGTCGAGATCCAACTTTGACAGGCATCCAGAAGTAAGACATTTAGCGCAGGCTTTCTACTGGCGACCTGTTCAACAATCGGCGTTACCTTAATTGCCCGGTTTATACCCTTAGCAATTTCTTCGCCATTGGCGTCTTTTGATGTGATGTAGTTATGCCCATCACTTTGAAATCCATGGCCTGCATAATAAATAATGCTGTAATCACCTGGGCGTAGGGATTTAATATATCGGTTAATTTTCAGCTGAATCAAATCGCTTGACTCATCTTCCGAGGTAAGTACGGCATAGCCCATGCCCGTTAGCAGATTAGCTATAGCACTTACATCAGTGAGTGAGTTATCTAAAGACGTAAAACCATTGGTATAGCTCTTTGAGCCAATCAGGAGCGCTTTTCGCTTAGCCTCAACATTTATGGTCTGAGTCGTAATCGGATTAACCACTGGATTACTCTGACCAACGAGAGCATTTCCAAATCTCTTGCCAGTTAAGCGCTCCAGCCTCTCGGAAAGCAAGACCTTATCCCGAATTAAATTGTCAATTTGCTCTTGAGTGGCTTGATATTGATTAAATTCAAAAAGTGCTACTTTTTTGTCCATGTACAAATTAATATTCTTTTGGATGGACGCGCCACCAAAAGAAAAATGTTCGTTGAGAAACAAAAGGATGGGCTGTGAAAATACGGCTGCCATCAGTAGCATCAAAAAAATACGTAACGGCTTATGACGCCAACTATTAATTTCTTCTGGATCGTTATGAAGTGCATATCCACCCATTGTTACGAACAGTCTTTGCATGCTTATTGCAAAGATGAATACCACCAGAAAGATACCGACAGAGATAGCAATAAAAAAAGCATCTACCGTGGGCCTTAAAAAAGGAATGGATGCGCCTGACAATGCCATTAAAAAAGCAGAGCCCAAGCTCAGCCAATAGCTAAGCACCAATGAGTCTATAGATTTTTCATCCATAGACTCTAGGGTTGCCGGACTATATCCAAAGAAGCGCAATAGCAAGAAGTTAAACATCATCTTAGATGTCTATAAGCGTAAAGATGCCCTTCTTAATCTGACTTATTCTTGTCTGAGATTGCTTTCATGGCGGCAATAGACTTCATGCAATCGCTAATAGCATAGTTATAACTCTTTCCAGCATTTTCAGTCTTCAAAGATTCGGCGCACTCGGCAACTGAGTTGCGAATCCTCTTCCATTCTGAAGCCTCAGAAGAGCCAGCAACTACAGCACCATCCTTAACAAGTGGGTTCTGTCGTATATATTTACTAGGGTTATTTTTGATATCTACCCTAACTCTTTCCAAAAATTCCTGTTGAGCTACCTTAGTTAACTCTTGCTCAATTCTTAATTTACCAACTTGATTTTCTTTAAGTAAATCTGCCTCGTAATACTTGGCATCCTTTAATTCAATGTTCTTATCTTTTCCATCCGCAGAACCATCCAGTTGTTCATTAAGGTCAATGCCCTTAGCAGCCAATGTTTTCAGCTTGATGTTTTCCTGCATATAGTCATACGGACTGAGCCTTAACATCATCTTAAAAAGTATGGGTGCAATTTCTAAAAAGGCCATTAATAAAAATAATAAGGTCCCGCTCCAGAAATAATGTTCGTGTGCAACCAAAATACGCTTAATAAGGCCATTCTTTTTAGCGGCTTGCTCTGTAAGCACATCTCTATTTGCTTTTCGTTCAGCGGCCAATGACTTCAACTCAACCTCAAGGCCGTCTAACTGCTCTTGTGTAGATTTGATTTCAGGCTCTAGAGAAGTATGCTTTGCTTCGCTAATTTGCTTTAGTGACTCTAGTCTATCTTTTTTATTCTTAGCGGCTGGCCCAAAATCCTTTTGCCTTGATCCGCAAGTACCATCAATCTCACATTGCAATTCTTGTTGCTGCTGAACAATTCGCTCGTCAGAAAGCGTAAGTTCAGCTTTTTTCTCATCCCGCTGCTTTGTTAACTCAGATTTTCTTGTTTCGATTGCTTTTTGACGTTCATCAAAAACATGTCGATATTCTTTTTCGGTGTTATCAATCCAGGCCTTTTGCTCATCCTGAAGTTCACTGTCAATCTCGGTAGCCATAATCTTGATCTCTAATGGCTTAGAGAGAACTACCGCAATGAGAAGCGCCATCATAATACGAGGCATTGCTTGCAATATCTCGTATCGATCAATAGTCTCCTTGCCATTTCCATGGCCAGTAGAAGAAACAATAAATCGATCCAAGTTAAAGATCATTGCCGCCCAAATTAACCCGAAGAAAATGGCTGCGATATAAGTGAATACATGAATTGGTGCTTTAGCGGTCTCGATTGCCAAAGAAACTTTTGGTGAAAAAACGATATAAAAAGCGTAGGAACTTGATAAAAATGCCAGCACTGCAGTTGCCAATACAGTGCCTCCGATGCACTGCTCCTTGACTCTATCTGAATGAGGGCAGTTCTGAAGTAGTTGCGTATCGACACCAGCCGCAAAATACAAAATACCCTCAACCTTGTTTTGAAACCAATAACGGAGCCTTGTGAAGGCATCGGCATCATTAGGAGCCTCTTCGCCAAATTCATAGTTATAGTCGTCCAAATCACCTAACTTTAATTTGTTATCTACAGCCATGAAAATCTCCTTCTGAATATGAATTCTGAAAATAATTAAATTTTTTACAAGCGAAGTGCTCGAGGCATTATTGCCAATTCTGACTCGACATCCATTTGTCGCCCCATCTTTTGCCTATCTAGTAGCGGCACTTGAAATTCTTCCAACATTACTTTTATTGCACTGCTATTGATCTGAGGCTCCGTATCACCCTTGGTTAATTCGATATTAAATCTCATCATTTGCGGTTTGAGCACATCATGAGTAAGCTCAAAATACAAAGGGCTACTGTTAAGTTGAATCTCCGCCTTAGGCAGAGCACTCAAATCATGGCGAATAGATCCCGTCAAGTCATCTAACCCAACCATCTCTTGGGATAGCAAAGGCTGGGTCTCGGGATACTGATCAAGACTAGGCTTGGCAATATATTTAAATTGCTTCATCCCAAAAAGATTTCCAACATGGAAAATCATTGCCGAATTCACTGGGGCAACAATCTCATACTCCCTAGATCCACCAAAGAATCTGAGTTTTTCACTCCAAGTCGATCTTTCACTACTAATTTGAACTTGTAATGCGCCCCACCCTGCCACCTTTACTCTGGCAATCAGAAGACTATTGGGCACAGTAACAGAGTAAAGCGACTCCACACTTACCAACTTAGGGGCAGAAAATACCCTAAAAGGCAATTTTGAAGTTTTTATTCTGAACATTTTTTCTTGGCTTCAATTAACGTGCTGCTGGGCAATCAATGCGCAAATCTACCCTACGGTTTAAGGCCTGCATTTCAGGTTTTGGATCTTGAACATAAAGATTCAAATCGCTAGCCCCTTTAACTTGTATTTTGTCCATCGTCGTCACATTATTTTCAACTAGCCAATTTGCTAGCGCATTGGCACGACCCAAACTTTTTTGAAACTTCACATCTTCCGATCCAGTGATGTCTGAATTACCCGTCAAGATAATTTTGGCATCTGGCCTTAGTACCATTAATTGCCTCAGCTTATCGAGATAAATCTTTGCATCTGGACTCAATTGATCGTCATTAAATGGGAATAAAGCTGCGCCACCTATATAAATATCGTAAACATCAACCTTACGAGTACCGTCTGGACAACTAAAATACTTGCTTGGATTATTTACCGCCATATCCAAATCAGCCCTCTTGGTTTTATTGCTGTTAGCGACTAAATTGCCATCTTCATCTGAAGAAATAACATTCTTAATATTATCATCAATATTCTTCACAACGCGGTCGGTTATTCGCTGAATATTATCTAAAATTTCCTGGGTTTTGCTGGGTCCAGTCTCTTGATTCTTGGGTTCCTCTTTTTTGGGCTGATCTACCGTTTTTTTGGTCTTATCTTCATCTGATGGATTCTTTTTAACAACCTGTGCAATTGGCGCTTTTTCAGATATCTTTCCTGTCGAAACATGAGAAAAGCATGGGCCAGAATAATTAATCAAGATCACAAACACCCAAATAATTATCATCAGAAACCAAGGCCAGCATCTCTTCAAAATGCTGGTAAAAATCAGGATTAATGCAATAGCCCATAACCACCATGGGAAGTTAGCAGCGCACTCTTGGCGAGAAACTTCGGGAATTGCAAAGAAAATCAAAATGACAAGTGCAGTCAATATAAAAATTCCACCGACCCAATTAGAAATGCGATCACTCCAATGCAGCGATGGAGCCAAGTCATCGGTTAAGGCATTTACCAAGTAGCAAATAGCAATTAATGGAGCAATCGCTATCACAGCATGCATTAACGAACAGGCAACCCAAACTAAAATAAATACAAGGCATGTCAACAACCAATGGCATTTTTTACACACTTTGACTGGCGGCAACTCAGGATCGGCTGCAGGCTGCTGCGAGCCGGAAACCATTGGCTGGCTTGACTCTTTGGCTAATTGAACAATCTTATTCCACATTTTTCCAATAGGATTCTGCGCAAGCGGCTGCTCACTAGACGATGGAGGCGGAGGTGGAGAAGTAGTTGCAGACTGAGGATTTTTCGGCTCAGCCTTTTGTTTTTCCTGCGGTGACTTCAGTTTTGCATAGGCAGTGCCCGAGATACGGCCTATCAAGGACTCAACTTTTCCACGATCAACCTCTTCACTCAGGTTGGACCATTCATGCAATCTAAAGTCATCTAATTGACCGATATATAGAGTCTTGACCGAATGCGAATTGGGCTCTCCCTCGCAGATCTGAACTTGATCAACTTCTCCCTGGAAAAGAGGCTTCACCTCACTAGTATGTCTTTTTAAAGGGGGACCCTTGACTCGTTTAGGGTTATAAAGCTTGCCATTATTAATGAGTATGGAAAATTCTTGTGACTGATCTAACTGCCCGCCAGAATCCCCTCTAAGAGACCCGCTGTAATTGCCGTCAAAATCGCCGGTAATCCAAATATCGGATCCGTCAGTATCAGCCCCAGGGGAGCTCTGCACCCACCTGAGCGTATTGAGTTCCCGCCAACCCAAATCGCTGGAACCACAATACAAACAAGAATGCGGTAGCTTTACTGACCCTTTAGTTTCAATTCCCTGATGACATTTCTCGCAAATGATCTCAACAGCATTCCCATCAGACAAGGGATTACCCTTATATAAAACATTTACCGGGCCACAGACACTACAAATTCGATACCCATCTAGTTGAGTCGAATTGCATTTTCTACAGGCAAGAAAGGCTGGGGCATTTCCCATTGGGGCGTCTGATTATTGTGTTAAAAAATAGAAATAATGAAAAATACTACCCTATTAAAAAAGTACTTCGCTATATTGGCTATTTGCTCTATTGACCTGTTAGCTGGATGCGATCTAATTAGCCCAGGCCCCAATCAAGAAGAAATCTCCAGTTTGGTAAAAATCTCCCTAGCAAACCAGATGAATAATGAAAATAATGCGAATCCGATTGGCGGCATTATTTCAAAAATAATCGGTTCTGATCAATTGGTATTCAACAAAATTGAAAAAATTTCATGTAAAGCAGCGGGAGAAAAGTTAGTCAATTGCCAAGTTTATATAGACTATGAAATAGGCTCACAGGATCAAGCCGCAAAAGCCGATGATCCTAAGCCAGCATTTAGGGTTAACCAAAAAATTCAGAAGACAATGAATTTTAATTTCTTCAAATCCGATACGGGTTGGGTGAACGTAAACTAGGTCATTGGTCACTTAAATATGCCCCTATTACTCAATCACAATTTGACGACCAAATTTGAGATGCTCTCCTCCGTGCCCTCCAACAAGAACCCACAGCAATTTACAGGGTGGCCTTGTTTCTGGTGCGGAAGCAACGCCATCAGTCAAGTAAACACAACCATCAAATCGCTGCCCTTTGGTCTTCAGCCATTGCATAACGGGCTCAAAACTAGTACCACCGCCGCCCTTTACGAATGATGGGGTCTTCCCTACATAAGGATAACTTCTTCTTATATCCGCATCACATTCAACTACAGTAATACTCGCTCCTTGCTTATACATTCCATGAATTTCAGCAAAAAAACTGGAGATAGCCTCTTCATCAATTGATCCAGAAGTATCTATCGCTACAGCCATATTCTGAAAGCGCTTTAGCTTAAGCCCTGGATTTGGAGGCATTCCATCAAGCGCCTCAAATCGCTTACTCTCTCTTTGGGATGTGACAACCATCTGACTTCTTCGGCTAGAGGCTGCAAACATACGTATCGTATTGCGCCAATTTAATTTCGGCTTACGCGCCTCAATAAGTTCGGAAATATAACGTTCAAGCCAACCCGGGACTTTACCTGCAAGGCCCTTACTGTATTTAGATCGCTCATAAGACTTTAATATCTGATCTTCAGAGGTTTGCTCTATAGCATCACGAACCATCCCGGAGATTTTCTCGCCAGTCTTCTCGCCATCAATGTCTGGGCCATTTGAATCGGCCCAATACGTATGATCGCTAGGCGCATGCCCGGCTAATATTTCCTCTAAAGCTTTAGAACTCAAGGGTGACTTTGAGCTGCCCTTGGAGCCCCCGCTACCACTACCCCCTTTCGAACCTTTGGACTTTTGATTTGCACGCTCGCTCTCATCATGTAGTTTTTTCAAAGCAGCATAATAATTGTCTGCAGTATCCCCTGGCGTAAGACCTAGGTCAGGGAATGTACTCAAAAGAATGGCGCCTTCAGGCAAGTGATATGGCGCTACATATTGATTTACAACAAGGTCGGATGCTAAATTCCAAAGCATAGGGTCATGTGACAAGGTTTTGTTTCTGAACACATGCTTGAAAACAATGTGAAGTACTTCATGCTTTAAAACTGCAATCCTGTTCTCCCCTTTTGTAAGCTCTTTTAACAAAAAATGGGGATTTACCATCAACTGAATGGCATCACCACGCAAGCCTACTGCCAATGTATCAATACTTTCGGTGAAGTGCCTCTGCATACCACCTAAGATATGGCCAAAGAATGGTTCATTGCGAATAAGGTCAACGGTGCACCTCGAAATCTCCGCTTGAGCTAAAGGCAATAACTCCGCATATGAAGATGCAGAGGGGTTGTTTGGTTTAATTGATCCTTTTGCCACAACCTAAACAGTTTGCAAGACTAGTTTTGCCAGAGCAGGATCTTGAACTAGGGTTGGTCTTTGATCTGGAAGTGACACGATATCGCGATGAACACTAAAGCGAAGATCCGCAGGAAGTTCAGACATCATTAAAAACGAAACAATATTCGCCTTATTTTTGGCTGAGGGCTTAGCGTAATCTGATCCAGCGATCGCCAGAACTAGACGGGTACAAATAACGGAAAGTCGATCAAGCCGTACCGTTCCACCCTTACCCTTGGCAGCCGCAACTACCTTTGACCTCACCTCATCAAAAGTCTTTGCCTCTAAGATCTCTTCGGCGCTCACCAAAAATTCCAAATCAGAATTAACAAAAGCTAAAAATGAACTAACGGTGGATTCATCAAGACCGCTTCGCATGATCGTACCGACCTTCTTTATTTCTTGCTTCAGATTGCTAATACCTGATATCTGGGAAAAAACTTGAACTAAAGACCTTGGTGTTGTGCGCTTACCAGTAACTGATTCTGGATAGGTGAGGACAAAATTGATTCCTCTAGAGTCAACCTTGTTAGCTACTGCCCATGCTGCCCAAGCCTTGACGTCAAAGACCATGTTGGTATGCAGCATCCTTGTTAACATTGCCTCGTCCATAGTGGTCACAGAATATTCATCATCTTCTGGATTGGCGGTGCAGACTATCTGCCATTTAGAAGGCAATTTCCAAGAAAACATTTCAAAGTTCTGCAAGAGTTGCATTAAACCACGCAAGATTCGATCGTCTGCACGATTAATATCATCGAGCAAAAGTATTCCAGGACCTTCCTCCTTGGGCACCCAATCCGGAGGAAGATACACCGTTTCATTACTTGCCTGAGATTTAATAGGAAGTCCATGAAAGTCCCCCATCTCTTCAAACTGAGCTGGAGCACAATATGCTAACTTCCACCCTCGCTTTTTAGCGAAATCTACTACAGAAGCAGTTTTACCAAGACCATGCTTTCCCCAGACGCAAATAGGGGTTGGCCTATTACCAGTTTCAGTCTCATTTTTAAGATTAGAGTCGAGCAAATATGCCAAAAACTCATCTAAGTCTTGGGCATTTAATGTTTCGCCGTAAACGCTCATTGATATCCCTTTCGGATAGTAAATTCTGAAATTTCAAATTTAGGGTCATCGCTTGGCCCTTTTAGGCAAATGAGATCTTTAAGTTTGAATGTATTTTTTGCTTTAAAACTATAAATCACTTCTAATTTTTTAATGGGCACGTCTTCCAGCCCTTCGAGAGACTGAACACCAGAGCCCCAACGGAAAATTCTCAGCACTCAAAAATTTAGTCATTTACGCCATGCCTCAACAATTTTGACCATTGCCCAAGTATCTTGCTTGCAATATTTGAGCATTTCTTTACGCAAATGCTCCCTCCTCTCAATTGAGGTGGTAAGGTTCATCACTTCCTTATAAGCCTCTTGCGCCACTGTTCCATCACTTACTTCAAGTTTTGAATAATTTAATTCTGGTGCAATCGTTGGCAAAACATGCTTAATTGACCAAGACCCCTTCATATCAGGATGATAATAATAGTTTCGGGCTAAAGGCAATAAGTCAAAGAAGCGCTCTTTAATGGCTAGCAAGTAATTCGATAATAATGGGAATTCTTCGGCAAGTTCTTTAAGACGGGCACCCTCGAAGCCAGCGCTATAGACAATCACCACCCCGCCATTACCTAGAGCACTAACCAATGTTTCGGCAAATTCTAAACGCGGATCATTGCCCGATATGTCCAAAAACTCATGATGAGCAATAGTGCCATCCTGATTCTCGATATGGCAAGACCATTGAAATGGAATCTGCATGTAAGGACGGGTACCCTTCCAGATTGGCACCGCAAAGGCAACTGTTTCAAAATCAAGGTAATACCTCGGATAAGGCAGCTCATTAATTTGCCTTGTTGCCTCGGGTTCTAAAGAAGACACTCCACTGACTGAAGCAGTATGTACTTTAATATGCCTAGGATCTTCCAAAAGTTCAGACGGAACATTGCGAAGATCTTTGTACCCTTTAGCCCTTAATTCGTCTGCTTTTTTACGACCATAAGGCAAGATATCTACCGGATAGAGCGCTTCCTCCTCTGGAGGATTGCAGTAATTGTAAAAATCGCATAAAAATGGCTCTTTACACTGAGTACCAGGAGCAATATTTGGAGCGGAACTTAATGCTAGTATTTTTTTAGCATCATGTACCCAACCTTCTACATCCGGTAGACGCTCCTTGACTTCGTTACTCAAATCACCCTCAGTAAATAGGTCAAAGTAGTTGCCATCACCTTGATATACAAATTGATTATTGATGTATGCAACGGCTACTTGATTTGGCTCACACCCCGATTTAGTCATTGCCCAAGTTTGGACGGCCGCATCATCAATGTGGTATTGCTTTACCTCAGTGGATGACTTCACCTCCACCAGGCGATAACCTTCTCTATTAGGCAATAATAAGTCTGCCCGAATAAGAACATCTTCCACTAAAAAAGCAGCCTCAAAGATAGCAAGATGGCGCTCACGAGCGTTTGCAGTTAGAGAGAGGGCCTCGGCCTCTATGCGAGTGTCAATAAACACGCCACCAGGGTGATTGTAGCGAGCAATATCCCCAACTTTATTGCCCTCAGCAAAACGTTCCTTAGTGGCAGGGATAATATCAACCAAATCGGGGCGATTAATGCTTAACCATAGCCTTTTAGGGCATTGAAGATAAAGTAGGATCTTTGATTTGCTTAGGCTAGCCATTTAGATCTTCTGACAATTTATTTTTAGCCTCATTACTATCTTCTGCCATTTTTTTAAAATTAACATGGTCTGTTTTTATTAAGGGTGCTTTTCCCAACCCTTTTTGATATTCGCTTCCACCATAGAATCAGCTAAAGTCATTGCGGTTTTTTCATCTGGAGCCAATTTCACATCCCGATCTAAGGGACTGGCTCTACCCGGACTGTAGTCTGTCCAGTGCACGACATAACCAGGAAATCCATCATCTACTTCCTGTTTATTAGTCTTCCAGACAACTAACTTTCTAACTGCTGTCACGCCTTTAGTTTCTTTGGTCCAAACTTCACGACGAATGACAGCACTCCTTGGAAAATCTTTACTTTTTGGTTTTGCAACTTCAGTTACTGCATATGTCTTTACTTGCTCAAAACGAATATCAACTGGATTTGCTAATTTGTCCCCTCTAATTCCCACTAATACTGGATGGATAGGCCTTGGGCAATTAGCCATACCCAAGTTTTTCCATTGGTTTTCAGAAAACTCCAGCAGCATCGCTTTAGACGCGCTGCCATCAGAATGATCTGCTTGTATGTCGGTTACTTTAAGCTCCACAACTATTTGAGGCTGCACAAAGGTGTATAAACTCCCCCCATCACTAGCGTACCGAAGATTCGTTGAGATATTTAGTGGAGTTAACTTCTTTAAAAGATCCTTGCGATCTTCATCAGACCCAATATTCCCGCACCCTCCAAATATTTGAATCTTACCGTCTGGCATCATCAGACCAAGTAATAGGGAGCGAGCCATATCACCATTGGGCGTATAGGCGATTACTACAGCATCAATCGTAATCGCGGGTTTTAATTTATAGATAAGGCCCGTGGTGAGGCGTGCAATTAATCCCTCACTCTTTCCAGTTACCACCTCAGATTCAAATTTCTCGGATAACTGCTTGCGATCAAGCTCTTGACTATCAATTACAAATAAGTTATCAGTAGGTGTTAATAATTTCTTTAATTCAGCTAAGCGCTCTGTATAAACATCTTGAATATCCACATCTAGAGACTTAACGAGGTCAAAAGCACCAAAGCACAATTTGGAGGGATCTGCTTTAGCACCCTCACCAATAAGTGCAGATAAATCTCCTACGCGGCAACGGCCACCTTCAACTTTAACGTGCAACTCCCCTGCAATAATCGTGCCGTCAGGTAATTTCTTCACCCCATTGAAGATGGGTAATTTACCAGTAATGACACGTCCTCTGGGGTTCGAAAAAAATACTTCTCCAGAGTGGGCTATTAAAAACCATAATTCACCATCAATTTTTGTTGAGACCAACAAACCATTGCTCGGTAAAGTGCCGATATCCTCAGGCAATACTGCCCGATAATTACCAGCCACTCGTTTTTTATAACTCCTGAGGTGATCTATTAAATCGAAGTCTTGCAGTTGAGCATTGGCTATTCCAGCGCCAAAAGCATCGCCCCCGGAAATTAAAGAATCACTCATGCCGTATCTCCTTCGTTATCGACTTTTTTAGAGATGGCTGGTTTTTTTAATTCCATTTCACTTAAGTGCAGCACGAGTTGGTAACTCTTATCTTTCGTCTTGCCTTCCAAAAAACCACGATAGGGCTTGCCATTTGCCTGAAAAATCAGTGGCTGAGCCCCTTTATCACCAGCCCCAATCACCATTAGCGAATTTTGAGCCTCCAAATCCCGAGCAATTTCATACAGAAAATCAAAGGTCAGTCCGTCCACATGATGTAACTGAACTTTGCGTTTAAAAGCAAAGCGTCTAACCGCATCCTTAATCGGCACAAGGCGTCCTGAGAAACGTACTGGCACTTCGCCATTAATATTCATGTCCACTTCAACTGGGGTGCGTCGCTCTTTTTCAGATCCATCTGGATTCAAAACTAACTCAATAAAACTGGGTTCTATATACAGAAGAGATTTATCACCGTCCAAATAAACCGTTTGAGAATGTTCAATCTTTAGGCCTACAGCCTCAGTATCTATTTCGGGATCGCCAGCGATTAATTGCTGCGAATAGATTTCACCGAACTGCTTTGTTAGCGCCTCGTGAGTCGTTGATTCTGTTGCTGCAATATAGCGCTGAAAATTAAGGTGCTCATTAGGCACACCGAGCTTGGGTCCTTCAGGAGCTTTTATGTGCAAAAGACCAACTGTTGCATCCCTACCTTTGGCATTAGCAATATGAATAGAGTTTGTCATTATTTTCGCTCCATTTACATAGACTCAAAATCAAGATCATCGGCATCATCAGCCGCTTCTACCGACTCAAACAGCGTTGCCGACTCAATCCATTGTGTTTGTGCGGGCTTTCCTACGATAGCAAAACAACCCTCATCGTTAGCCATGAGATATCCGGTCTCCATCTCTAGTCCAGCAGTGTAATTAATTGGGAGTTTATAAATCTCGCCTGAATTTAACTTATCTAATAATTCACTGGCAGGGTCAATTGACTCTAAGAAATATATGCCTTCAACTTCAAGACTCAGAACTTCAGAAGGATTTACTGGGCCCTCTAAATTTTGAGCAACCCCTAATGTTGAAGGCATCTGTTCGACAAGTTTTCCGTCTGGTGTTATGCCAACCATTTCTTGCCTAGCGACTAAATGACCGTCTTGCTTAAAATATGCTTGGGCTGTCATACCCGTTAGCAGCAGGTGCGCGCCATCGGAACTTAATGCCGCGCGGGTACAAAACCGGCCTTGAGAGTCCAATGCCACCCGCTTCTTTGAACCATATATCTTGGTTCGATCAATTTTACTTAGATTAAAGGAATACTCCTTACCCGAAAGAGAGGCTACTATTGGTTTTGCCATCTGATAAAAGCCTTTCTTTAATTCTAAATATTAAAGCTATTATTCTAGACTTATTCTGCAGTTTTACTCAAAAGTGCAACAAATCGAAGGTAAGGCAAATCTGGTGGCAACCAAATCGGACTGCCAAATCCAAAAACAGACTAATCTTCGACTCTCGAGTAACCCAGTACATTACCAACACCAAACTGAGCTTCTGCTATTTGCTTGGCAGCAAAATCATTATCAGCCCAAACAATCGTATTTACAGTTTGAAGTTCATTAATTCGAGCCCATATGGCATATTTATACATTAAAGCCTCCTAATGGATTTAAAGGTAAAGGAAGTCAAAAACATCCTAACCCAGAGAAAATTTCTGGTAAACCACTTTTATACTAAATTAGGATTACAACCCGCGAAATCGAAGAATCGGAATCAAGCATGCCTACATCCAGTGAAGTCCGTCTAAAACCACTAAAACCTGAAGCTTCACGCATATTTAAACTATGCCTAGAAAAGGAATTGGGAGGACTAAAGCAGGGGCTAGAGCTTGCCAAGGCACTTGGGAAACCTCTCGATGGGGTGCTAGATGAGATCGGCATCAATCAATCTACTGGGGAATTAATTAAAGGCAAACGCTTTACGGGTAATCCTAAAACACAGCCGATGTTAGATGCCCTGTTGCTATTACAGCTGAGCCTAGCGCCCAAGGGAACCCCGGCCTACGATATCCGCAACCAAATTAAAAAACTAAGCTGTATTTCACCTGTACTTCCCACATTGGAGACATTCAGATCCCTGGAAGAGCTAGAACTTAAGTTCACGCCTGAGTTTAGGAGTCCGGATTTATTGCCTCTTGGTCCAATGCCAAAACTTAAAAAGCTTAGCTTTGAAAGGCATACAACATTGTATGGATCTGACAATCCTATCCTTGAAACCCTGAATGGGTTACATGCAAATCAGCTTGAGTATTTATCTTCACCTCATATGTGCCTACATGACGTCAGCGCGCTTACAGCTTGCACTAAGTTAACGTATCTCTGCCTAAGAGGTATAGATATCACCACTATAAGCGCACTGACATCGAGCGCAGCCTCGCTTAAAGAAGTGGATTTAAGCTATTGCCGCGACCTACAATCCCTTGCCCCACTCCGCGAAGCCATAAACATCGAACATTTGCAGATAGCTGAGTTAAAACAAATCAAAGACCTTGGTGATTTAAAAAAACTGAGCAAGCTGCGCACGCTAGACTTCAGTGATTGCGAAAGCCTTGAATCACTTCAAGGTATCCCTCTTCGCGAACTAACGAGCTCACAAGAAAATTTTGGTCAAAAGCCTGGATCCTGGCTTTATCTCAACAACATGAAATCGCTGAAATCACTAGATGGCTTGCCACCGCTTAGCCCTAACGTGGTCGAATTTTCAATCAATGATGCAAAAGCGTTGGTGAGTATTGATGGTCTAAAAGCCTCTGCTGGCTCAATTAAGAAACTAAAAATTAGTGAGGCTAAAATAGCCGATCTTACCGCTCTAGCGAAGTTAATTCATCTGGAAGAATTAGAGATTACCTCATGTCCAGAGCTGGTTGATGCTTGCGCATTAGGTTCACTTAAAAATCTACGCATTATCTCTATTAAAAACTGTGTGAAGCTTGAAAAGCTTCCTGAAATCTGGAGATCACATGTCACATCCCTATCTCTAAGCGGATGCTCGAACCTTAAGCCAATCAAAGGGCTCCCCCCTGGAATCAATTCCAAAACAATCGAAATTGATGATAGACGTCTCTTGCCACGTGCCAAGCCAGCCAGGCCACTAAAGTCAGACCTAAGTTCCGCTTGGAAATTACTATCTTCGCGCAATTTTGCTGATATCTTAATGGGTCTAGAGCTTTCATCGGTTGTTGAAGGCGGTCTTGAAGTTTTGCATGAGGGTGTGAGCGTTAAAGACGGCAAACTAGAGCGCGGGAAACGCTTTACGGGCACCGGCCCCGCGCAGCCATATCTAGATTTCGCACTCTTTGGCTTGATGGGCAAAGCTAAAGGCGGTAGCCCACTTGCAATCATTCGAGAGAAGATTACCGAACTAAATCTAACCCTGGCATCCACGGCTCCTCCGCTTGAAGGGCTGTCAAATCTAGAAACGTTATGCTTAACTCCTATCGATGGAATTGCGCCTGACCTATCAAAATTTGGTCCGATGCCTAAACTCAAAACTCTTAAGATAACAGGACGTCGCTGGAATCCTCTGGGTGGACTTAAAACACTTCAGGGTCTAATTGCACCAAAGCTAAAGGAAGTGGATCTGAGCTCAATTCAGATGGAAGACATCTCAGCCCTCATGCAATCGCCTGAAATTACATCTTTAAGCCTTCAGGAAAATGAATCGCTGGTGAATCTTGAAGGAATCAAAGCCTGCGCTCCTAATCTTCTAGAGTTCAACCTAGAAGGATGCAAACAAGTGGCGCATCTAGACCCTCTGGCCGAGGCCACCAAGCTAGAAGCACTTAATTTACAGCAATGTGAAAGCATCTGCTCTCTAGAGCCCCTAGCCAGCTGTAAGTCATTGCACACTCTAAATATTGAGAACTGTAAAAACCTGCTATCTCTAAAGGGCTTAGAGAAACTCCCTCTGGAATATAAAGCCAATTACAGTGGTAATTTTGAGTTTTCCTTGGATGGTTGTATTTCACTGACTTCCCTTGAATACTTTCCATTATCAAATGACTTAATCACCCATCTGTCCCTTACGAATACAAAAAGCCTCAAAAACTTTAGCGGCCTTCCGCAACTATCAAAAGTATCAAATCTCAACGCAACTAACAGCGGATTAGTAAGTCTAAAAGATGTTATTTCAATGCCAGCATTAAAAGAAATTGATTTTAATAATTGCTCAAGCTTGCAGGATGCTAGGCCTCTTGGGGCTTTATCAAACTTGAAAACTATTGACCTAAGTAAAAGTGGTGTTGAAGAAATGCCTCAATCTTGGTCTAGCTCGGTGACCGAGATCACTCTTAAGGACTGTGATTCACTTAAGTCCTTAGGAAAATTACCAGAATCATTAAAAAGTTTAGTGTGTGACGGAAGCAAATCTTTGTCAAAGCTTGATGGCATTGCATTCTCTAAATCCTTGGAGTCAATTTCAGCCGAGGGCTGTTCTGCGCTTACTGATTTGGGCGAACCCCCGGCTACCCTTAAAAAGGTAATAGCCAACTATTGCACTCAGCTTAATACACTCAAGGGGTTACCGCCATGTAGCATGCTTGAATTTATAGGAATGCCGTTATCAATAACCGATATAAGTGCGATCATCAACATACCCCAGATAACCATTGATATTAATTTACATGAAATTATTTTAGAAAAAAATAACCCCAAAACATCTGCTACGCTACCTAAAGCCTTTAAGGAAGCCCTTAATAAATTGAAGTCTATCAATTTACAAATTAAAGGACCTTCAAGTTATTGGGGTAATAAAACGGAATCTATTTTCGATCTCGCATCAATCAATCAGCTAAGAAATCTCCACACCTTGAGCCTCAGAGAATATGACATAAACTGTAGTTTTGATTCCTTGGTATGGCTTGTCCCCATTCAAAACTTGCAAGGCCTTTGGTTCTACCCTCGCGGTAACTTATCGTATAAATTGGGAAGTAGCATCTACGACTCCCCAGGAAAGGTACGCGAGTTGCAACTGAGAATTTGTCAAGAAGCTAAACTTCCACCGCCTCCACATCTGCTTGCTAAATAAATCAATTCACCCACCTATGCAGTCACTCTGCGGGAGTAAAAATTATTCTTCCATTAATCTCAATTAGAGATTTTTTTAAGGAATCAATTAATTTAAAGTATGGCGACTTAATTGGACGTCATGCGCATAAAATTATTGATCTTCATATGGATTGATGCAATGGTGTTTTTAGCAACCCCTAGCGACTTTATAATTTTTTGCCTTATTTTCCACGCTATTAAATTGGCATAAAAATATTATCCTCATATGGTTATAAGCCTTCGTTTGTAGGATGCTGTTACCGACTGAAACAGCCCTTCAAATAAAGGCGAGCTGCATACCAGCACTTCATCGAGCCTACAATCCATTGTAAGATTTTAAAGAGTTCGATCGAGGATAACTTTATCAGCCAATTCTTCATCGGGAGTCTCGGACTCGCCGTTAACCACCTCAACCGCGCTCTTGAAATCCTCTAGAAATTGCGCCTTGTTAGTATCGTTATCAAGCCCGTCGAATATTCCCGAGATTGTATCGGGCTCTTCCAACTGCCAAACAATAGACAGAATGCTTTCAACCCTGTCAAAATCATCCCCGTTTATATCCCCATTAGAAATAGCCCGCTCATAATAATCATACAAATCCTGGAATGCCTTTTCGTAATCCATTTCCACCCTCCTCCAATATTGCCAAGTCATAAAAACTACTATTCTTTTAACCCATATAACGAAATTTTCGATCAAACCTATCACGATTTCAAGCTTTCGTTTTTAAATAATGTGATTGGCGCCAAATCAAATGATTATGATGGCCCAGTCAAACTTAGTCATCTCGATTTACCCTCTACTTCTTAAAACAAGAATTTCACTCAGTAACCCTTAAACCTTATCCATTAATGCGAGTTTTACTTTGATCATCTGAGGCAGATAACCATCTGATTTTTTTACTTGCCACGAAGTCAAGCTGGTGATTCTGCTCACCCTCATCGAATTTGTACAGCCATACTCTGTTACGCGCGCTCTGAAATACAGGCGGAGCAATCCAAAATTGCTGGTCATGGAACTCAACACCCATAATCGCCTGTTCAGCACGGTTATATTCATCAGATCCGACGATATTCTCTTCATAAGTAGCCTGCCTTACAAATCCCTCGCAATCTACGCTCTTAGTTATAAACCGGAGCCCTTTTAGACTTTCTGTGGCGCCTAAGGGAAGATTTGTTGCACTCATCCCATGCTCGAACTCTGTATAGGCTACAAGGCAGACCTGGTTTTCGTTAGGCGCAAGAGATTCAACAGGAAGTTGAACGGTAAAAAAATCCAGGCCTAAGTCATCTCCATCTTCTGGGGCGCCACTTTTCTCTTTTTCGCCTAGAATTTCATCAAACAAACGAAAGTCATCCATCGCCACTGAAATCTTTTCGCCTAGATCTTTAATAAAATGGCAAGTCGTATCTGGATTGTCTAAAAAAAAATCCACGCGACACAGGAATATGGCAATCGCAATATTCTGTTACAAGAGATGATATGCCAACGCTTTTGAGTTCAGCATCAGTAGTTAAAGCCAAAAATTTATCCTGAGCGAGATAGTACACATCACAAACTATGCCCTTACCTTCCAATTCTATGATCATGATTCCTCCGATGGACTAATTTGATAATCTCCGCATTATTAAAATTAATATCAATTTACACCAGAAGGAAGTATTTGGCATACAACCCTTAGTAACCTAAACCAGTTAATCTGCTTGCCTCTCCTTAAAGACAGAATACAAGTCTCAACTTAGAAAGGCGACTGAACCAAAGTTAAAAGAGATAATGCCGACCTCACACCGAATAACACAGCAACCCCTTCATATCGCGGCATGCCGGCCTCTTTGGAAATTTGAGTTAAATCGAGATCTACTCGAATCCTCCCCCTCGTGCTATCGAAGACTTTTGGCTCCGACTCTTTAATCCGACTTATCTCAAGCTGATCTTTCCAATATTGACGCTGGCGCTTAGCGGATGGGAAATCCTTACCAATCGATGGGGTATGAGTGATATCAATTGCGCTGCCAACTTTTAACTCCTGCAAAAACCAAAGCCAGCGCTTAGCCTTTGTCAACGAATCAGTCTCAATAGAAAGATGGGTTCCCGCAACCCAAAGCTCTAGGAAATCACTCAATAACTCATGGACACGCTTTTGACAGGCTAGCTTTTTGCCAAGCTCTGGCTTTTCGCCTTGATAGACCTTTTTCAGTAATTCACAAGTTGCCATTGCAATACTTTTTTGCTCAGGTTTGGAAACCAAATCGGCAACTAGCCTCTCGGCTCTAGGCTTTGCTAGTGGCACCCCTCTTGAGCGCAATACCCCACGAGGAAGACTTTGTAGCTTCTGGATCCATAAATTCAAATCCTCCAACCGATAGCCATAACGCTCTGACGCCAGCTTTAACGGGTACAAAGCAGAATCTTCATTCTCAGGTAATGGCACAGTTTTTGCATATTCAATGAAATTCAGAATCTCTAAAACCTGCAAAGTTTTTGCCGTTATTTCCTTTGGTGGAATTACAGCCGATGACTTTGTAAATTTCACTGTCGACTTCTTTTTGACTGGAGCGATATTTTTTCCCTCCAGCAATATTCGATCACAGATGGAATCCAAATAAACGCCCGACCTAATCTGAGGAGGCGTAGCAACCGATAGTTTTCTCTCGATTTCGTATAGATATGAAGTCGAGTAACCACTTAGAAGCCCTAAAGTGGCAATATCCAATTGGGGCGTCAGTCTATAAGCCATGCGCCCTAAAATAAAATCCGCTAAGTGGATGTATGAGCCCATCGTAATATCAAGTCCCGCATGACCCATCAAGCTACTGATCTGAAGCATAGATCTCGTATTGGTTGGCGCTGATCCTAGCAATGATTGCCGCACGAATGCAGAAATCATTAATCTTCTGGAATCATGCTCTGTTGGCAAGAACCATTCCGGCAAAAAGACGCCTTTACCCTGCTCGCCTAGCCAGAAAATCACCGCAAGCCAGTTGGCAAAACTATGTCGTAGATGATGAAACCGTAGCCCTTCATCATCATTTAAATGCTTAAGCGCTTTGGTGAGGCGCTCTAAATTGGGGTCTCTATCATTGACTTTGCCATTTTTAACAAATAGGTTAAACAAGGGCTCAGTCCCTGTGATCGCCCTCAGTGGATCATGGGCATCGGGATTTTGAGCTTTATCGCTTGACCTAATTTGATGGTGGCGAATCACCCATAAATTGCGCACTGCAATTAATGCATGTGCAGGCATTAAAGCAAAAGCCGGCAAAAGTCGATTAGCAGAACGTGACTTAAGTTCACGCAATCCATTTTTACAAATTTCAATCCAAAATTCAGGCGGGGTTTCCTGTGTAATGGAGACATCTTCAATAAAGTCGATATCTTGAATTTGTAAACCCAAGACCTCCGATCGTCGCAAACCACAAAAAAAACCCAAACTCAGAGCAACCTGAAGTTGCTGGACTAGAGCATTCACTTTTGGATTCTTGCCTTCTAGACCCCCATAGAGCTTTTTAATTTCTTGCTCAAGGTGGTTGGAAATTTGAAGGCAGGAATCCAAACTAATCAGATTAGTATCTACAGCACTATTACCACGACCACTTACCCGAAAAATATCATGGTCACTTAAAGGCAATACGCCATGCTTGGATTCCATATACTGATGTAGCGATTTAAGAGCCCGGCCCACAATACGGCGAACACCGTTAGAAGGTGTGTCCTCTAGAGCAACTTGATAGACTTCGAGATAGGCTTCCTCATCACCTAACTTCGTTAAATCCAAATGTCCCAGCTGCCCCACTAAGCGCCCAGCAATGCAGTTCACCATTTGATAAGTGGTGCGCGGTCTTTTAACCCTTCGTCCACGACCCTTGGCCAGAAGATACTCCGCTGCCCATAACCCCAGGATGCGGACACTTGGCAGTAGCTCACCCTCATTGGCAGCCAACCAGGCCTTTACCCTTTTTTGAGGCTCATCCAGTTTCGAATTTAATACGCCACCCAAGTCTCGCAACTGCGAGGGAAGCATTTCATCTTGCTCGATCGGAGCGTTACCCTGCTCATGCTCACCATCATCACCCTCCTCTTGCTCCAGATCGTCTGCATCATCTACTAAAGAAACGGGGCCTGCCAAGGCGGGCATCTCCCTACTGGTGAGGCTACTGAAATACTTGGTAGGAGGATGAATCAATCGGTCCCAAACATGCTCGGGTAGCGAGGTACTCACAAGGCGATCGCTTGCATATTGAACCAACCAAGGAGGCATATGCAAATGAAGCCGTGCCCTTACCCCATCCAAAAGGGCGTTAATTCCACCGGGCAACTTATCTGAAAACTCATGGTGTTGTGCATAGGCGCTAATCAAGCCATAAACATTTTGTCCATCAGAAATCCGTTTGAGTTCTGGCATTACTAGTTTTTGCTGATTGATAGAGCTAACTAAGATTAAACGGGTTGCCGGGTCAATAAACCAGCGCCGTAATACGGGATGCTTGGGAGGGTTTTTCCCTTTAACGGGATATAAAGAAACCCAGCGTAGCTGCGGATCATGCCTCCCCTCCACGAGAGATTTAAGAAGTTCCATCAGGAAAACACTATCCACCAATGCACCATTTAACATGGCCGAAAGTAGTACTTGACCCCACCAAGCCTGCGAACTTACGGTACACCGAGTCTCTTTTAAAGATTGATTGAAAGCTTCAAGCAAAGGGCTAATCTTTGCCCTCTTTTTCATATTTTCATGAGTAAAAGGGGATGGCGGCATAGGAGGTAGCGGTGCCGGCACATAGGGAATGGGAATATCAAAACGGCCCAGAGTATTGCCGGCCTCAATTACCTCTAAAAATCGACGCCGCACTTTAAATCCTGAGCCAGTTTTTGCGGAGTGCTTCACCTCCAAAAGAATTGCCCTGATAGCAGACTTGTCTAATTTAAGAGTCTCAGGTTTGCACTTGAGAATTTGAGTATTTTTTTTCTGAACCTGATACAAGATTTTGAGCGTGTCCACGCTTAGATCGCTTAAATTTATCGACTGCTCGGCATGAGCTTTGTCTGATAATTTGGGATATGACTTCTCCAAATGTGACCAGCCCACCCAAATATCGGGATCTAAATCAGAGATCTGGACTCGTGCCATGATTAAAAATCGATCACCTGAAAATCAATGCCCTCTTTGCCCAATAATTTTTCAAATGGACTTTTGAGCGCCTCTCGTAGATGGTAAGGATCCATCGCCGAAACAGGCCCCCAAGGAGATTCCCCGAGTTGCCAGTGGCCCATCAACGTTTTAATCACCGTTGCAAAACTTTTCTGCTTCTCATTAAACAAAGTTGTTGCTAAAAAATGGCGCCCATTATTAGGGATCGGCCAAGAACCCAACTTCAGGGAATCCAATAGCGCTTGCAATCTTCTGCCCGAGAATTCCTTGGGTTGCCATATGCCGCCCACTTCTTCAAAAAGAAAGAGTGAGCTTTGCAATGACAGCGCAAATGACTTGGTGCCGTAGATGCGGATGTCGCGATTTTTCGTCGCAGGGACTTTGAGCTCTGGACTGGTTTGATAGGAAAGGGTTACCCATAATCTTTTGAGGTGATTCAAATAGGCGCTTACACAAGCACGTACATCGTCAGGAATCCACACAAGGCGCGCATGCGAACCGTTGTCCCGATCTTTCTCCTCCATATGCAAGAAGCCTGTTTCCTGATCAATTAGACCTAAATCCAAAATGGGAGTATTGGCATTACGAAAGGCCGTAACAATACTCAGAGTAATGCCTGTATAGGCCGCTACTAGGTTGTGATATTGATGCGGATCTTGTTGATCATGACCGATAATCTGAATACGCAGCATTTCTAAGAGTGTTTTAATACCCTCTACTTTTGGAGCCCAATCATTGCCCGTGAGACTATTTGGAATCTGCGCAGTATTCTTCGATAAAGAAAAGAGAGGGTTTACTAGTGAGCCCTCTTTTAGTAATTTTTGATCATCAGGCGTAGCAACTTGAAGTTGCTTCCAGAGATTACGCATAATCTTGCAGTAGTAATCATCCAAAACCGCTCTATCTAGGGCGGCGTAATGAGACTGGACCTCAGACTGGGGGCTACTTCTGCCAAAAAGAGCACAGTTTCTGAGCAACTCCCCCTCTTCCAGACCTTCGAACCAGCTTGGCAAAAGCTCCCCAATGCTATCGACCCCGACCCAATCCTCATCAACCCCCGCCTCAATTAAGGCAGGCACTATCTGCGTAATAAAAACTTTTTTATAGACCGCCTCAGCTTGGGTGAACCATTTCTTGTTGCGAGTTTTGGGAAGTAATTGACCCACCGACCATATGTCCGAAAAGGCAATTCGAGGGGACACCGCAACGGAGTCGCTAAAAATGACTCGAGCATTCTTATTTCTATCGGGCACTGGGTATGGTCGAAGCCAAATACGATACTGATCTGAATAAGCAATCTTCCATTCAGATGGCAACTCTTCAATAGAGGTGAAACAATGCAGTGAGGTCGCTTCTTTAAGGCTATGGCCAGTAAATAAAGCTACTGCGCAAAGTTTGACGGTCTCATTAAGCAAAGCTTTAGCTTGGTCGCTACCATCCAATAAACTTTGACTATAAAGATCTTGCAAAGCCCCCATAACCCTGACAAAGAGCGGGACTCTGGCACGATCCAGACGGTTACGAAAAGATTGTGCCCTCATGATTTCCATTCGATACCTAGCTCTAGCTGCAGCGTAAAGGGTATTTAATGGGGGCAGCTCTCGTGGACCGCCTTCGGTAGAGGGAGGATCTAAAAAATCGTCAGGCTCAAAAAAGATCTCTTCTGCCTCAAGATACTCGCCGGGATGAGCACCCTCCTCAAATAGAGTCGCCACTGCATCTACTTCCGGACCAATCCATTCGATATGGGGCCGGGTATTATTCTTACGCTTTGATGCGATAGTGGGAAAACCTTGGGCAATCCAAAATAAATGGTGATCCTCATAAATCCTTGAATCCGTCAGTTTTCTTTGGGGGATCTTTTTTCTATCGCCAGGAAGAGAAAAGGTATCAACTAATTTTTTTGCAAACTCACTGGGATGCCTCAATACATACCCAAAATTGACTACATCGGCAAACCCAGCAAACTCCTGACGGAATAATTCCTCAGGATTTGCGTGAATATCCGAGAACGCCTGATGCATCGCATTGGGCTTGTTATAGGCAAAACAATGCGTGCTTAGGCGTTCTAGTAAAAAACCATGCTCAATAGAATGAATTTTGCGTAATAAGCGCCCGGAGTCCCGCAAGCGAGCATAGAGGTCGCTACCGTAAAAATACTTTGACTGCGTTTCTTCATGGGAGCGGCACAGCCTCATATAGGAGCTTAGATACAAGCCTTGCAAGCCTCGATAGACCTGATCACGCACCGTATAAATAGCCTCAGTGGGAGGCGTACCTGATCGGTACCAAAGAGTCATCCACACGGGATGCTCCTCCTCAATCCCCCAAAATGGCGGGCCAATCGATTTCAAAACCCGCTTCTTATTCGACGCCCCACCACCCTCAGCTTCTGGGCCCCATCTTCTTTCAACCTTGCTTAAAAGGTATATCTTTTGGAGCTCAGGGGATTGACGCTCTGCTTGAATAATCTCAATCCACCGTCCTAAATCATGAAAAATCTCATCTAGATCATGGGTGTAAATTGGCCCTTGACCCAAACTCCACTGTTTTGCACAAGTCAGAATTTCGGGCAAATTATCTAGGTTCAGCCAAAGACCGGCCAAAGATTTGGGAATATCGAGATACCTTTCGGCCAGCTGGTGCAAAGCCTCAAAACCATCATATTTTGCAAAGGCAGACAGAAATTGAGCTCGATTGTCTTCATCCCTAGCAGGGGATTTACGGGGGCCCTTCCCCTCGAGAATCTGGGGTAACTCTTCGTTATCCACCAGTCCTCGACTCCCCAATATTTAATGCCTTAGCCGAACCGAGCACCTCTTCTGTTTTTTTATCGGGATCTTGAAAGGCTAAATCTATTAACTTTGACCAATTTTTAGGCAGGTTAAGGGGTGGGCCCATTTTGGCCAATTCATCTTTGGGGAGGGCTCTAACTCTCTCTCGCAACTCCTTAGGTCTGTTTCCAGAGAAAAACAATGGGATTAATAGATCTTGAGTCGATTCAACCAATTTTGATGTTTTGGCATCGTCAACAAGCCAAACTGGGATCTTCGTCTTCAGACCCAAAATTGCTTTTGCTAGGAGAAGTTGGGGTTTTCCACAAATTACCTGATATTTTGCCCTTCCCCCGTTAGCCAGGAATTCGGCAGAGGACTCCTCAAGCAAGACAATGGGGTGCATAACAAGCAAGGTCTCAAGGGCTTCAGAATTTAGGGATTGGGCTAACTGCTGTAGAAACGGCTGATTCACAACAAAGTCTGATTCAAGCTCGATTTGCTGGATGGTAAGAGAAATTTGCTTGATTTTCGTCATGAGACCAATTTGGGTGGTGCTCCCTTTTTAGCACACTATTTACCGAAAATCTACTATGGTCTTTGACTATTATTTTTATGTTTTTGTCAGTTTTAAAAGGTCTTAATATGTATAAAACCTTATTTTAACGCATTTTAACGCTGTTTTTTAAATATGAGCTCGACTATGTCAAGGTGGTGCAACCAGCTGAGCTACGAGCCTATACAGCCATGGAGTTTATCACCGGCGACGCACTTGGGTGACCCCTTTGACCTCTTCTAGGCTGTTTTGAACTACTCGCAACACTTCAGAATCCTTCACTTCAACCGTTAAAAGGATCTGAGCTAAGCCTTTTTTGGCAGATTTACGCAAATCGATCACATGGACGCCCTGCCGCGTGAGAATCTCAAAGAGTTCCCGCATGAGCTCAGGTCGATCTAGGCCAGTTACAACCAAATCTGCTGGGAATACCCGTTTTTGCTCCTGATTGACGATAGGATCTGCTGCTGAAGCGGTCCAAGCCGTTTGAATTACTCGCTCCGGAGCCCTTTCCAAAAGAACTCTGAAGGTTTTGCATGAGCGTCGATGAATCGACACCCCTCTACCCTGAGTCACAAATCCGGCAATAGCGTCTGGAGGAACAGGTCTGCAGCAACGCGCCAACTGCGTTAACAAAGAATCTACCCCAACCACCAAGACGTCACCACCCCTTCCTGATTTATGAGCGCTACTACGCAAGACAATTTCAGGCGTAGTTGGAGTTGTTTTTATTTCCGGGCTGACTTCTTGCTTGTTATCAACAGCTTTAGTGGATTGGCCAGCTTCTTCATCGTCCAATGCATTAAACCAAGCGCGCACTCTTTGGCGCGCTCTTTGCGAACGTAGGTAGTTTTTATCGGGACTAATCCAGTCGCGTGATGGACCACCATGCTTCACTGCAATGATTTCAACTGTTTGACCATTCTGCAGCGATGTCTCTAACGGCACCATGGCGCCATCCACTCTTGCACCTCTGCAACGATGGCCGAGATTGGTATGCACTGCATACGCAAAATCAATCGGCGTTGAACCCTTTTCCAATGAGATCACTTTGCCCAAAGGTGTGAGTACATAAATATGATCATCAATCTCATGGTGCTTGAGTTGTTCCCAAGCATCTTCTTTCCATGAGATGAGCTGACGAGCCCAGGCTATTTGCCTCTCGTAAGCTACTTCTGCGCTGTGTGTACCTTGCTGATGGTTAACACTAGGCTTATTGGTTTTTGCAGGATTAGGTGGCGTCGCCATTCCAGCATAAGCACCCTCTTTGTAGCGCCAGTGTGCTGCCAAACCATACTCAGCTTGCTGATGCATTTCTTGTGTACGCACCTGAATTTCAAATGCAGTGCCGTCTTCATTCATGACTACGGTATGCAAGGATTGATAGCCGTTGGGCTTAGGTCTAGCAATGTAATCATCAAATTCACGTGGCACTGGTTGCCAAACGTTATGCACAATACCCAGCACGGCATAGCAAGACTTCACATCTTCAACCAATACCCGAAATGCCCTAACGTCATAGAGATTGGCGAAATCTAGAGACTTGCCTTGCATTTTTTTCCAGATGCTATAGATGTGCTTAGGTCGCCCAAGTACTTCACCATCAATTTGCGCAGCCTTGAGCTCATCCTGCAGCTGCAAAACAATTTGATCAATAAAGGATTGGCGCTCAATACGTTTTGCATCGAGCATCTTGGCTATCTCACGATAAGTATCTGGAGACAGCGCCCGGAATGCTAAATCCTCCATCTCCCACTTCATCTGCCAAATACCCAGACGGTTAGCCAATGAGGCATCAATATTGAGAATTTCTTGCGCCCAAGCTGCTGGCATCTCAATTTTTTCCTGAGTAACCCAACGCAGAGTCTGCAATCGAGACGCAAGATAAATCAGCACTACCCTTAAGTCATCACCGAATGCTAAAAGCATTTTACGGAGCATTTCCTCTTGACCGGTGACACTGAGTCCACCATCATCGCGCATTAACTTTGCCTGTGCCTGACGTAAACCCCGATAACCAATGAGTAACTTGGCGGGCTCTTCACCAATCAGCTTAATGAGCGCTTCTTTACCATGGGTGCGCGCAATATTATTTGCCGCAACTAAAGTTGCTTCATCTAAATTAAGTACTTGCAGGATTTGCGTAACCCCAAGGGCGTGCACTTCTGCTGGCTCGCCATACCAGGCATCCTGAAATACGGCTACTTTTTCGGATGTATGGGGATTATTTGCCATAGGCAAAATGATGTGCAGGAATTAGCTGAAGAATTCTTTTGCCAACGCAATTTGTTCCGGCTTTACAAATGCAGGAGCATGACCCACGTTTGGAATCTCAATACTGCGCGCATAAGGATTTACTTTACACATTTGAGCAACCGTTGCGGCAGATAACAAATCAGAATTGCCGCCGCGAACGATCAACATTGGAATATGGATTTGCTTAAAGGCATGCCACATCGCCATTTCGCCAGCCTTAGCCATGATTGGATTCACTGAGGCAAAAGGTACCGAGATATCTGGGTCGTAATGCATGATCCATTTACCTTCCTTCTGAATCAACATAGGGCCGTTATAGATTTCCCACTCTTGCGGAGTGTGCTCACCAAAACTGGCGCAGATTTCATTCAAGCGAATAAGAGCATCTTCACGATTGGCAAAAGAAAATGGTTGTCCTACGTAAGAACCTAAACGTTTGATTGCCTCAGGCTCAATTCGAGGACCTACATCATTAATCAACATACGACGTATTGGCGAGCTTGGCATTGATGCGTAAACCATTCCAATAAGACCGCCCATGGAGGTGCCAAACCATTCAATTTGTGAAACCCCGAGCTTTTTAACTAGCGTAACAATGTCAGAAACGTACTGCGGCACGGCATAAAGCATTGGATTGCTAAGGCGATCTGAATCTCCCCTACCAACAATGTCTGGACAAACAACGCAATAGTCCTTACACATCGCCTGTGCAAGGGTCTTAAAGTCACTACCCCGTCTTGTGAGGCCATGCACACACATCAAAACTGGATTACCTGGATTGCCCCATACGTGATAGGCCATGCGGTGTTTTTCATCACCACTAGAGCAGTCAACATAAAACGTTTCGCCATCATGGAAAACATTGGAAGCTTGGGCCTCATTGTGAACTTCATGACTGGCGTGATCATGCTCATGATCGTGATCCTCACCAATCACCTCAGGCTGCAAAGTCACATGATCAATACCATGCTTGTCTAGCAGCATCTCATTAATTTTGGCCATGATCTGAGGCCATTCTTGCATATTGGCAATTTCAATATGGCCAATCAATGCTGGAAAGCTAGGGGTCATCTCCCAGACATGAAGATCGTGCACCGCAAGTACTCCTTGGACTCTTCTTAAATCAGTACCTACCTGTAAATAATCAATATGGAGCGGCACACCTTCCATGAGGAAGTGATAGGACTCATGAAGAATAGAGATGGTTGACTTGAGAATCAGTAGCGATACCAAGATAGACAAAATGGCATCGATTGGCATCCAGCCTGTTAACTGGATAACTACGCCAGCAATCAGTGCGGCGATTGATCCCAGCAAATCACCCATGACATGAACTAAGGCTGCGCGAGTGTTCACGCTTTTTTTATCGCGCGATAACACCCAAGCAACCACGATGTTCATCAATAAGCCAATGGCAGCAACAACGGTGACGGTAAGACCATCTACCTTATGCGGCTCATAGAAACGACTGATTGCCTCAACCATAATCCACACGACTAAGGCCAGCATCACAATACTATTAACAAAAGCAGCTAAGGCCTCCGCCCTTCCAAAGCCAAATGAATGTTTAGGAGACGGTGGACGACGGGAAATAATTTGCGCCAACAAAGCCAATCCGAGGGCTGCCGCATCGGTAACCATGTGACCCGCATCGGAAATCAACGCCAATGAATTGGCGAAGTATGCTGCCGCCCCTTCAACACCGGAAAAGCCTAAAGTAAGTACTAAGGCAATTAACAGTAAATTTTGATTGTAGACTTGCTTGCTATGGGTGTGTTTTGCATCACCCTTTTTATGAGCATGCAGCGAGGGATCAACACCGGAATTCATCTTTGGCGTCGAGGGCTTTGAATGAGAGAAATGGAATCCCGACATAGTGATTCCATTATTTCATTCATCTGGATAAATTGCTCAGAAACCCGTTGTATCAACAGGGGCACCTGTCTTTGCAATCACTTCTTCTTTAGTTACGCCAGGAGCAAGTTCAGTCAACTTTAAGCCCTTAGGAGTAATGTCAAGGACACATAGATCTGTAATGATCTGACTAATAACGCCCACGCCCGTTAAAGGCAATGTGCACTTAGGCAAAATTTTAAGCTCTTCTGTGCCATCTTTTTTCTTGGCAACGTGCTCCATCAATACAACAACATGCTTTACTCCGGCCACCAAGTCCATCGCGCCACCCATACCTTTGACCATTTTTCCTGGGATCATCCAGTTGGCCAAGTCGCCGTGTTCACTTACTTGCATTGCACCCAAAATCGCAATATTGATTTTGCCGCCACGAATCATGCCAAAAGAATCGGCAGAAGAAAAAATGGATGAACCGGGCAAAGTAGTAATAGTTTGCTTGCCTGCATTGATTAGGTCTGCGTCAATCGTTTCTTCGGTTGGAAATGGGCCAATACCCAATAAGCCATTTTCAGACTGGAGCCATACTTCCATATCCTTTGGTACATGGTTCGCAACCAATGTAGGCATACCAATACCTAAGTTCACGTAGTAACCGTCTTTTAATTCTTTAGCAGCACGTGCTGCCATCTCATCTCTTGTCCAAGGCATTTCGATCTTCCTAAATATTCTGTTCTATTGCTATTCGTGAAATTACGCTTTTGCAGTCATCGTGCGCTGCTCAATACGCTTCTCAGGTGTTTTATGGAGCACCAAGCGGTGCACATAGATGCCAGGCGTGTGGATTTCATCTGGATGTAAATGACCGTTCTCAACGATCTCCTCTACTTCAGCTACGGTAATCTTGCCAGCCATTGCCACAACTGGATTGAAGTTACGTGCTGTATAGCGATAGACCAAGTTACCTGACTTATCCGCTTTCCAAGCTTTCACCAAAGAGATATCAGAAACAATTGAGCGCTCCATGATGTATCTCTCACCATCAAATTCTTTTTCTTCTTTACCTTCAGCAACTAAAGTGCCAACACCAGTCTTGGTATAGAAAGCAGGAATACCACAACCACCTGCGCGTAATTTTTCAGCTAAGGTTCCTTGTGGCGTAAATTCCAACTCCAACTCACCTGCCAAATACTGACGCTCAAATTCTTTGTTTTCGCCCACGTATGAAGCAACCATCTTTTTGACTTGGCGTGAGTTCAGCAACAAACCTAATCCGAAACCATCAACGCCAGCATTATTTGCAATAGCAGTTAAGTTTTGAACACCCAAATCCTTCACAGCCTGGATCAAAGCTTCAGGAATGCCACACAGACCAAAGCCACCAACAGCTAATTTTTGTCCGTCTTTTAAGATGTCCCGCAAGGCATCAACTGCCGATGGGTAAGTTTTATTCATAACTTTTGTCCTAATATTGCCAAAATGGGTAAAAAAGCAATCATAACGCTTCAAGCCCATTGATTCAGGTGGTCTTGGCACTAATTCGGTTTTTGACAGTTGGAACTAAACTATTAGGGCTGAAAAGCCCTATTTTTGAGAAATTTCGGAGAAATTGAATGAATGCTGCTGAACTGGTAGAGCAATTTGGTCCCAGAGACTCCATGGACTATGACTTAGTCATCGTTGGAGGCGGGCCCGCTGGCCTATCAGCAGCCATTAAAGCAAAGCAGCTGGCTAACGCCTTTGGCAAAGAGATCAGTGTTTGCATTCTAGAAAAGGGCTCCGAAATCGGCGCTCACATACTTTCTGGCGCAGTGATGGATCCAAAGGCACTTACTGAGTTATTTCCGGATTGGAAAGAATTAGGTGCACCACTTGAAACAGAAGTTACTCAAGATCAGTTTTTATTCTTGACCGGCGATAACTCCTATCAAGTTCCCAATTGGATGTTGCCACACTGCTTTAAGAATGAAGGTAACTACATTGTCAGCCTTGCAAATGTGACACGTTGGCTCGGGCAACAAGCAGAAAATCTTGGTGTTGAAATTTTTCCCGGTTTTCCTGCAGCAGAAATTCTCTATAACGATCAAGGCGCAGTTTGTGGAGTGATTACTGGTTCAATGGGTTTGGATAAAGAAGGCAACCCTACCGATCAATTTCAACTCGGCATGGAATTGCGTGGCAAGTACACCCTCTTTGCTGAAGGTTCACGCGGTCATCTCGGCAAACAGCTCATCTCTAAATTTGCATTAGATAAAGATGCCGACCCACAAAGCTATGGCATTGGTATTAAGGAGCTCTGGGAAGTGGAGCCCTCCAAAAGCAAGCCTGGGCTGGTTGTCCACACAGCAGGCTGGCCATTGGAGAGCGATACCTATGGCGGCTCATTCCTCTATCACCTAGGCGATAACAAGGTTGCGGTTGGCTTGGTTGTTGGCCTCTCATACAAGAACCCTTACCTATCTCCTTTTGAAGAATTCCAGCGCTATAAATTGCATCCAAAGATTCGCGAGACTTTTGAAGGTGGTAAGCGTATTGCTTATGGTGCCCGTGCATTAACTGCAGGCGGCTTAAACAGCCTGCCAAAAACCGTGTTCCCTGGTGGCGCACTCATTGGTTGCGATGCCGGCTATTTAAATGCATCGCGCATTAAAGGCAGTCATGCCGCAATTAAGACGGGCATGCTTGCTGCTGAAGCAGCTGTCGCAGCGATTAATGAAAATCGTTCTGAAGATGTTTTATCTGCTTACCCAACTGCATTCCAAAATAGTTGGTTACATACAGAACTCAATCAAGCGCGTAACTTCAAGCCATGGATGTCAAAAGGTCTCTATCTCGGTACCCTAATGGTGGGTTTAGAGCAAAAGTTGTTGGGCGGTAATATGCCTTGGACTGTCCATCTAAAACATGCTGACCACGAATGCCTAGAGCCCGCTGCTCAACACAAGCCAATTGATTATCCGAAGCCAGATGGGAAGATTACGTTTGATCGCCTCTCATCCGTATTTATTTCCAATACGAATCATGCCGAGAATCAACCCATTCACTTAACTTTGAAGAATGATTCCGTGCCTGTAGATATCAATCTCAAAACCTACGCAGGCCCTGAGCAACGTTACTGCCCTGCTGGCGTATATGAGTACGTAGAAACTGACGGCAAGCCACGTTTGCAAATTAATTCGCAAAACTGCGTACATTGCAAGACTTGCGACATCAAAGACCCAACTCAAAACATCGTTTGGGTTACGCCAGAAGGTGGTGGCGGCCCGAACTACGCATCAATGTAATAAAAGCAACCCCGGTTATATGCCGGGGTTTTTCATTCAAAACAAGAATCAATAAATAGCGTTATATTTAAACCATGATGATCCTACACACCATGCTTCGCGTTGGCGATTTAAATCGCTCGATTGATTTCTACACCAAAGTATTGGGCATGAATTTACTGCGTACCACTGAGCGCCCCGAGCAAAAGTACTCACTTGCTTTTGTGGGATACGGCAAAGGTAATGGCGATGGACAAGCTGAGATTGAGCTGACCTATAACCATGGAGTTTCTAACTACGAAATGGGAACAGCATATGGTCATATAGCCATTGGTGTTCCTGATGCATATGCTGCATGCGCCAAGATTAAGGCGGCTGGTGGCAATGTCACTCGTGAAGCTGGGCCCGTAGCTGGCGGCGACACCATCATTGCGTTTGTTACCGATCCTGATGGCTACAAAATAGAGCTTATTCAGCGCTAATCGTGGCCCAGCCCGATTCATATCAATTAGAAATACTTGATCGCTTAAGCGATATCCCTTGCCAGGACTGGAATGCTCTGCTTCCTGCTGATGCAGGACCCTTTCTGCGTCATGAATTTCTCAGTGGCCTAGAAGAGACGGGTTGCGTCGGAGGTGATACTGGTTGGCAAGTTGCGCACCTACTCCTAAAAGATCATGGCCAGCTGATAGGTGCAATGCCCCTGTATTTAAAGCAACATTCGTATGGCGAATTTGTATTTGATTGGTCATGGGCTCAGGCTTATGAGCAACAAGGCATGCAGTACTTCCCGAAAGCGCTCTGCGCCATCCCCTTCATGCCAGTTCAAGGCTCAAGAATTCTTAGTGCCAGTCATATTGATGCCGATATGGTTAGGCAGTATCTAATTGAAGGCTTAAAAACTATAGTTGTTCAAAACAATCTGTCTTCAGCGCACGTTTTATTCTCTTACGCCTCAGAATCTAAAAGCCTTCAAGAGCAAGGCTTCATGCTGCGTGACTCCGTGCAGTTTCATTGGCATAACCAAGGCTTTGAGAACTTTGAACAATTTTTAGCAGCCCTCACAATGAAGCGTCGCAAAAATATTCGGCGTGAACGCGAGCAAGTGGCAAAAGAATCTATTAGCTTTAGGCATGTGCCAGGAATATTTTCAAGCGATGATGATTGGGAATTTTTCTATCGTTGCTATGAAAATACATACTTAGAGCATCGCTCCAATCCATATCTCAATGAGGCATTCTTCAAGCTATGGGCTAAGCGAATGCCTGAGAATCTTCATTTAATCATTGCTGAACGTGCAGGCAATCCTATTGCTGCATCATTACTAGTGATAGACCCTAAAACCTCCAAGGCTTATGGCAGGTATTGGGGTGCGATCGAGCACATTCCCTGCTTGCACTTTGAAACTGCCTATTACCAAGCTATTGAATACTGCATTTCCAACAAGATACAGACCTTTGAAGGTGGCGCACAAGGTGAACACAAGATGGCGCGCGGCTTCTTACCCACCACGATTCAATCAGCCCATTTCATTGCCGATCCACGTTTTGCCAAAGCAGTGCAACACTTCTTAGATCGTGAGCATCAAGGGATTGGGGCTTATGTCGATGAGCTTGCCGAGCACAGTCCTTTGAAATCGTCTAAAGTACAGCCATGAATTCTGGAAGCAACGACACCAAATTAGCCTCGCAAGATGGCTCTCACTCCCTATCGACTGGGGACAATGAGTCCGACTCCCCTTGTATTGGTGTATGCACCACTCTTTACGATGAAATCTGCCAAGGATGCGGTCGCACTCTCGGAGAAGTCAGTAATTGGGTTTTCTTTTCTCAAGAAGAAAAGGATTCAGTGTGGAAGCGCATTCGCGAAGAAGGTACTGCAACCCGCTTTCAACGACAAGCCAAAGAAAATAAGCCCGCGTAGGGGCCTATTTTTACAACAGGTTTACTGCTGAACTTAAATTAGCCAGCCAATGCTTGGCTACGCAAATACTCTTCGTAAGTTCCGGAGTAATCCACTACAGTGCCATCCATCTTCACTTCTAAGATGCGATTAGCCAAAGCAGATACAAACTCACGGTCGTGAGAAACAAATATCAAAGTACCGTCAAATTTCTCAAGTGCAATTTGTAAGCTCTCAATGGATTCCATATCCATATGGTTCGTAGGTTCATCCATTGCTAGCACGTTATATTTTTGGAGCATCAGTTTGCCCCAAATCATTCTGCCCTTTTCACCACCAGAGAGCACCTTAACGGACTTGCCAATGTCGTCACCAGAAAACAAGAGGCGACCTAATGTGCCACGAATCACTTGGTCATCGTCACCAGTGTTACGCCACCAATTCATCCAATCCATGAGTAATTCGTCTTTTGCGAACATCTCAGTATTATCTTGAGGCATCACACCAACGTTAGCGTTCTCAGCCCATTTCACATCACCGCTATCAGCAGCAATACCTTCAAAGCGCTTGCTTAGAATAGTCTTGAGTAGTGTCGTCTTACCAGCGCCGTTTTGTCCGATGATGGCAATCTTCTCGCCAGCACGAACACCTAATTTGAAATTCTTGAAGATAACGCGGTCATAAGCCTTAGTCAGTGCATTGCACTCTACCGCCATATTGTGTAATTTTTTCTCAGTATCAAAACGTATGAATGGGTTTTGACGTGATGAAGGCTTTACTTCAACAATCTCAATTTTCTCCAACTGTCTCTGACGTGAAGTCGCTTGACGTGCCTTAGAAGCATTTGCAGAGAAGCGCGCCACGAAAGCTGCCAATTCAGCGATTTTTTCTTTGGCTTTAACGTTATTGCTCAGTTGTTGTGTACGTGCCTGTACTGATGCCAGCATGTAGGAATCGTAATTGCCTGGATAAACCTTCAAGGTTCCATAGTCCATGTCGGCCATGTGCGTACAGACCTCATTAAGGAAGTGGCGATCATGGGAAATGATGACGATGGTGCTCTTAATTTGATTAAGGATGTCTTCAAGCCAATGAATGGAGTGAATATCCAAGTTATTGGTTGGCTCATCAAGCAAGAGAACGTCTGGATCAGAGAACAATGCTTGCGCTAGCAATACACGCAATTTCCAACCTGGCGCAACATTGCTCATTGGGCCGTTGTGTTGCTCAATAGGAATGCCGATACCCAGTAACAACTCGCCTGCTTTTGCTTCAGCGGTATAGCCGCCGTATTCGGCGTACTTACCTTCAAGCTCAGCAGCCTTCATGTAATCTTCATCAGTAGCATCTGGGTTAGCGTAGATCGCGTCGCGTTCTGCTGCGGCTTTCCACATCTCTTCGTGACCCATCATCACTACGTCGAGTACACGCACATCCTCATAAGCAAATTGATCTTGACGCAATTTACCCAAACGAATGCCAGGATCCAAACTCACATTACCGCTGGTTGGCTCAAGCTCGCCACCCAAGATTTTCATGAAGGTCGATTTACCGCAACCGTTGGCACCAATGAGGCCGTAACGATTACCGCCGCCAAACTTCACGGAAATGTTTTCAAACAGAGGCTTTGCCCCAAACTGCATGGTGATATTAGATGCTGACAGCACGGATGTTTTCTAGCTTTCTGAAATTCAATAGTTACCCCGGAGGGGCAAAGACCGTTATTTTAACGGCTTAGACGTCTTTGTTGGCAGGAAGCCGTGGTCTTGCTTAGACTTTGACCCTAAATGGGGTGAAATTCGTATGAATATCGTAGAAATCCTCGTTTTCTTTACGTTTGAGGTAGTTCACGACCAAGTAAGTCAATGGGGTTGCCAAGACCTCCCAGGATGTCTTGAGAACGTACTGCGCCAAGGCCACCTGAATGATTTCATGGGTTGGCCAAATGCCATAAAACGCCAACATATAGAAAAAGGAAGAATCGACCATCTCACCCACTGCGGTAGAGCCAATTGTGCGCATCCATAGAGCGCGGCCCTGGGTCCAGATCTTCATCTTCGCTAATACATAACTATTGACCAGGCTTCCGCACCAGAAAGAAAACATGGAAGCCAAAGCAATACGCCAAGAGTTTCCAAATACTGTTTCCAATCCGTGCTGATAATTAGCCATGTAATCACCAGGAGCGACCGGCAAAGCAATGACTATTTGCGCCATGATTGCGGCAAATGCAAGAGCGGCAAAGCCTGCCCAAACCGCTCTACGATCGTAAGCGTACCCATAGACTTCCGTGAGGATGTCGCCAAAGAAATAAGCGATGGGGAAAAATAGAATTCCCCCACCAAATGGCACGCTACCAAAATACGGAAGATCAATGACGGCTGCCTTACCAGCACCAATGAAGTTCGAGCACAATAAAACCACCACAAAGGCAGTCAGAATGAGGTCGTAATAACGATGGTGGCGTCTAGGTGAGTCCATAAGTCCAGAAAAATGGATAATAGAAATAGAATATCTGCATTCCTGAAAATTCGCAGGACGCAGGCCAAAAGTAACAACAACACCGCATAGAGGATGACAAGGCAATGAGTAAAGTAAGTTTTAACTGGGCAGACCCCCTGCTTCTTGATACCCAGCTGACTGAAGAAGAGCGCATGGTTCGTGACGCTGCCGCTGAATATGCTCAAGGCCGTTTAATGCCGCGCATTCATGATGCCTATCGCAATGAAACCACCGATCCGGCTATCTTCCGCGAAATGGGTGAACTTGGTCTTTTGGGAATCACCATCCCAGAACAGTACGGCGGAGCAAATCTCAACTATGTTTCCTACGGTTTAATCGCCCGTGAAATCGAACGTGTGGATTCTGGTTATCGCTCCATGATGAGCGTGCAGTCTTCCTTGGTGATGGTTCCTATTAATGAATTTGGTAGCGAAGCACAGAAGCAAAAATACCTTCCTAAATTAGCAAGCGGCGAATGGATTGGTTGTTTTGGTTTAACAGAACCCAACTATGGCTCAGATGCTGGTGGCATGATTACTCGCGCCAAGAAAGTTCCTGGCGGATTTTCTTTAACTGGCTCCAAGATGTGGATCTCCAACTCCCCGATTGCGGATGTATTTGTGGTCTGGGCAAAGAATGATGAAGGCATCATTCGTGGCTATATCCTTGAAAAAGGCATGAAGGGCTTAAGTGCGCCGAAGATCACTGGCAAGATGGGTCTACGCGCATCTATTACCGGCGAAATCGTCATGGACGAAGTATTCGTACCAGCGGAAAATGAATTTCCTGAAATTGAAGGCCTCAAAGGCCCCTTCACTTGCTTAAACTCAGCCCGCTATGGCATCGCCTGGGGAGCACTTGGCGCTGCTGAATGGTGCTGGTATGCCGCGCGCCAATACACCATGGATCGCAAGCAGTTTGGCAAGCCACTGGCTGCCAATCAATTGATTCAAAAGAAATTGGCTGATATGCAAACCGAAATCACATTGGGACTCCAGGGCTGCTTACGCTTAGGTCGTATGAAAGACGAAGGTATCGCCGCTCCAGAAATCACCTCCATCATGAAGCGTAACTCTTGCGGCAAGTCTTTAGATATTGCCCGCATGGCACGTGATATGCATGGTGGTAACGGTATCTCAGATGAGTATGGCGTTGTGCGTCACATGCTGAACTTAGAAGTCGTTAATACCTATGAAGGTACTCACGATATTCACGCCCTCATTCTGGGTCGTGCGCAAACAGGCATTCAGGCCTTTAGTTAATAAGCCAATTAAGCACCCAGCTTACTGACGATGGCCTTTGCTGCTCTGGCAAAGGCCTCATCACTATCATCATCTAGCTGTACAAAATTCTCCATTCTGTATTGAGGAAAATTGCGCACAATCGATGATTGATAGGATGGGTCGTAATGTTTTACCAACAACTCTTCAACAAGCTCCGGAAAATTGCCAGCATCAATTGCCTCATTCCATTTGGCAATCTGCACTTTTCCATAATGAGCTGTTAGCAGCGCTAATTTACGTTTGAAGTTATCCGTATCAGTTAAGAAGTGATGGTACTCACGAATTAACCAGGAAACTCGTGTTTGTGTGCTCGATCTTAGTTCGATACAAGACCCATTACGAATTTTCTCCATCAAGGCATCGGGTACATGTAAGCCCCCTACCTTCTTGCTCTCGGACTCCACAAATACTGGCCTAGCGGGGTCAAGCGAACGTAAGGCATTCCATAGTGCAGTCTCAAAGCCTTTTTGCGATGGCTGGTCCTCATTGGGTTCATTACCAAGCACCGAGCCACGATGAACTGCTAGACCCTCTAAATCAAGGATCTGAGCCCCCAGAGCGCCAATCTCTTGAAGTACTCGCGTCTTACCGCTACCCGTCATTCCGCAAATAACCTGAAATGAAAATTGACCAGCTGCCTGTTCTAGACCATCAATCACCGTACGACGAAAACCTTGGTAACCACCTTCTAGCTGTTTAGCTTTCCAACCAATCCGATTGAGAATGTGAGTAAAGGCGCCACTGCGTTCTCCACCACGCCAGCAATAAATTAATGGACGCCATTCACGAGGCAATTCTAGAAAGTGATTTTCAAGATGAGCGGCAATGTTTTTCGATACTAAAGCTGCGCCCAGCTTTTTGGCTGCAAATGGAGACTCTTGTTTATAAAGTGTTCCTATTTTTGCGCGCTCTTCATTATCAAGAACGGGGTAATTAACTGCGCCAGGAATATGGTCTAAAGCAAACTCAGCAGGAGATCTCACATCAATCACGAGATCAAACTGATCTAGCTCAGATAAAAATTGATCAACTCTTAAGATATGCGGATTACTGGGTTGCACGATAGACTAGCGCAACTTTTGCAAAACATGTTCAGGCCAAGGGGCCGACTTATTAGTGGTGAGGTCTACCCACACCATGGTGGCGCCACCAATAGCCGCCTCGACTTCAGGCGAGGTAGTTAAAGCCATGCTGGTATAGACGTCCAAACTGGTTCTGCCAATGGCGCCAATGGAGGTCTTTAATATCAACTCACCCGGGAACGAGAGTTGTTGATAGAAGTTACAAAAACCGTTGAGCATCAACATAGATTCGCGACCAGGGGCAACCTCGTAACCCATAGCAGTAATCCATTCACAACGGGCCTGCTCCATGTAGCGAAAGTAAATAGTATTGTTCACGTGCCCATACGCATCCATATCACCCCAACGAATGGGCATGATCATTTCGTGAACTAGCTTACGCTCTTCAGGAATGGCGATACGCATGGTTTAGCGAGCAGACTTTAATTAACCAAGCTGTAAAGCAAGTTGGTACAAATTTGTAGAGCGTGCGCCAGAGCGACAAAATGCGAGAACGGGTCCAGGCAATGTTTTTAAGAGTCGCGCCATTTCTTGTACTTGAGCAGGAGTGAATGCACCTGGCACCACTGGTAAGTAAACGTAATTTAAGCCCAGCTTTTCCGCTTCGGCTTGAATTGCGGCATTCAAAGGTTGGCTTGGGCCACCCTCACCGTCTGGACGGTTATTAATGACGCTCTTATAGCCTTGTTTGGCAATTTCAGCCAAATGGCTTGGGTCGATCTGACCGAGAGTGCCAAACTGAGCGTTATGGCAAGAAATAGGAAGACTCATGAAACCCTCTATATCGAATAAATATGAATAGGGTTGATTTTAAAGCAGGCTTGCCTAGATGTTCGTGGGCTTGTTTTTATGGGCAGTAAAGAAGCGCTCGCAAATCTCCATGCCAGCTAGCATGGCAACAACAAACACCAAGGCCTTCAGGTGGCCTGCGCCCAGAGCAACTAGGGCTGGACCAGGACAAAAGCCAGCGATCCCCCAGCCAGCTCCAAAAATCAAGCTGCCGATAATCAATGGCTTAGTAATGTCTCTACGTGTAGGGATATGCAGCGCCCCACCAAAAAAAGCTTCAGTTCTCTTACTAACAACGTAGAACCCCGCTAGACCAACAATCACAGCACCCATCATGACAAACATTAATGATGGATCCCAATTGCCAGTTAAATCTAAAAATCCCAAGACTTTCTGAGGATTACTCATGCCGGAGATAATCAAGCCCCAGCCAAAAAGCACACCAATTGCATACTGACCAAAGAGGCTGAAATGTTTTCTCATCTCACACTCCGATCAAGTGACGCAAAAAGTACACAGTGATAAAGCCTGCACCCATAAAAGAGAGCGTAGCCACTAATGAGCGTGGCGATAAACGTGAAAGACCGCAAATACCATGACCACTCGTACAGCCTGAACCATATTGAGCACCAAAGCCTACTAGAAGGCCAGCAATCACAATCGCGAACCAATCCGCTTCAATTTCTACTACCGGGAATATGCCAAAAAATAACGCTGCCAGAAAAGGTGCGGTTATCAAACCCAACACTAGAGCAACACGCCATGCTGAATCAGTCAATTTAGGATGCAATAAACCAGAAACAATTCCGCTAATACCCAAAATACGACCATGCAATAAAACATACAAGGCCGCAGCAATCCCCAGAATCATCCCGCCTAACAAGGAAGGAATGGGGGTAAAAGACATCCAATCAATTTGCATTATTCAGCCGTATTTGAAATTAACTGCAAGGATTAGGAGCAAGTCGTATTTGCAAATAACGCAAACCTAAATAAGCCCCAAAGATAAATCCAGGCAAAGCCAGCAATGAACCAATGGCAAGAGTGGAAATACCGCTTAAGCCCTGTCCTACTGTACAACCCAAAGCAGTTACGCCACCAAAGCCCATGAGCGCAGCGCCAACCAAATGGTTAGCAGTGTCTTCGGTATTACGAAAGGATTCCCAGCGAAACGATTTAGTGGCGATCGATATCACAGCAGAGCCCAAAATCATGCCTAGCACAGCAACAATGCCTACTGTGAGCACTTTGGATGTATCGCTATACATCATCAACCAATCCAAGGAATAAGCATATGGAGCAACAAACGATAGACTTTCCATGCGACCTGAATTGGTTACCAAAAACACTTCTTCTAAAGTGTTTGGATCTTCGGCGACATACCCTAGGTTTCCTGATACCCACCACACAGCACAAATCGCCAATCCTACAGCGATACCTGCAAATAGATTTTCAGCGGTCCAAAATGCTTTGCTAGCCAAGGCATAAGCAATGAATGCTGCACCAATGATCAAGCCTAGAGCCAGATGAAGTTGAGGGCGAGCAATACCAAGAGGCGCGCTCAAAAGACTAGGTAAATCCTGTGGAGTATTAAAGGCGATAAAAAACGTATCCAAAGTATTAATACGCACTACACCCAAGAAACCACGCATTGTCATATAGGCTGTTAATCCCAGCACCATAAACACTACGATGGACTTTAAATTGCCACCACCAATACGGATCAAGGTTTTACTGCCGCATCCTGAAGCTAACACCATACCCAAGCCAAACAGAACGCTTCCGACGATTGTGGAGAGCCATAAAAATTTATTGCCGGTATAAAAACTTTTGAGTGGATCAATCAAACCAACATAAGACATCAAGGTGAAACCAATAATGGCAACGCCGATAGCCAAAAACCATTGCTTTAAACGGCCCCAGCTAGACATGATGAAAATGTCAGAAACTGCGCCCATGCTGCAAAACCCTGTTTTCTGCATCACTGCACCCAGAAAAAAGGTAATGGCAAAAGTTGCCCAGAGAACTGACTTGCTTAACGAACTAATATCTACAACATCCATAGCGATCAAATCTTGAAAAAATTAAGGTTTAAATTTGTAAAACTGTTGATTGAGAAAAGCGGTGACATCCGCTTCATCCTCAGGAAATAAATCAAGGCGAAGCTCTGTATTGCAGAGGGACACCATCTTCTTCAAATTGGCGAGAGACTTTACCTTGCTATCAGAGCGCGTATAAATCATGTCGCCATTACCAAAGCCGGTTTTCTTAGCATGACATGCGTAGCACTTCTGCTGGTCTATGGTCTTGCCATTTGCCAAATCTGGGGCGGCGATCGCTGGAGCGCTTATGAGCGCACTGAAAGCGATTGCTGAGATAGATCGGAGAAAAGTCATTTTCATTACAAATCAAGGATTTAGCATTAATCCTCTATTTTAAGGCCCAATGGCTGAATTTGCCTTAGTTGGCCGTCTTACTCAGCCTGGATCGACAGATAGACGTTATAGGCATTCATCCGGTTAGCAGCCCTAAACAGCGGCATTCCCTCGTATTCAGACCAATCAGCCTGCTTATAGGCCTCTTCGAAAGGATCTAGGTTAATTGCGGCTTGAGCCATGGATTCACGCAAATACTTGAGGTAATTCCTAGTGAAGGCGATGTCTTCAGCCGGTTTAACCGAGTAATTACCGTGTCCTGGAATCACAATATTGGGATTGAGTTTTTCAATCTCATCCAAAGCAATGAGCCACCCTTTGCTATCGGCGTTCCCAACAAATGGAATGCGACCCCTGAATACAAGATCACCAGCAAATAGCACCTTTTCAGATGGCACATACACCATCAGGTCTTCGGGTGCATGCGCAGGTCCAACTCTACTTACAAAGAAATCCACTCCACCAACAGACAACTTTGTTTTTTGATCAATCCATACATCCGCAGAAATTAACTTGGTATTTGAATTAACCCAAGGAGCAAAATCGATTCTTGAGGCAATTAAACGTTGCTTGGCAGTTTCAGAAGAGAGGTAATTTCTACCCTCACCCTGCGCATAGATCTTTGCACCAATTTTTTTAAACTCTTGCAAGCCATAAACATGGTCTGCGTGGTAGTGACTAACGATCACTGCCACTATTTTCTGTGGAGTAATTTTCTTGATTTCAGCAATGAGCTTTTGTGCAAGAATCGGGGAACCCAAGGCATCAACAACAACCACTCCGCCAGGAGTCACTACAAAGCCAGCATTAGAAATAAAGTTTTGATTGGCACTACTTCCCATTTCTGGAAAGCCTTGTACAAAATAGGTATGGGGCGCTACCTGTATTGGCTTTAGCTGAATCGTATCGCCAGACTTGCCCTGCCCATAAGCCGAACCCAAAAAGATAAGGGATCCCATCAGGATCCCCACAAGACTTTTGAAGCAATTCATATATGGCTGTTTAAGGCTTGATGTAAGCAAAACCATCTTTATATTGCAGATCCGCTACACGAACGACACCCGATGGCGTGAAATCAGCATCTAGTGTGAACTGATCTTTTTTCAAGTTACGATTCTTGAGAGTAATCTCGCAAACCTCAAACTTCACACCGCGAGACTTTAAAGCGCCTACCAATGGCGCATAGTCTGTGCCACTTTTTTTGTCTTTGGCACCTTCCATCAGCAAGTCCACGCCATTGGCATGAGTGACCACAATAATGGTTGTTTGAGGTGCTACATCCAAATGATTACGGATATTGCGCAGACCTTTTAGACCTTGGGTTTCGGCATCATCAATGTGGTAAACCACTTTTGTATTGCCGGCGGACTGAGCTGAGGCAAAAGAACCAAAGCCAAAAGCCAAAGTCAGCATGGCAAGAATAAAGAGTAATTTTTTCATGCGTACATCCTCGGTAATAAATTAGATTGGGGCCATGCCAGGGTTATTTGAAACACCCTTAATGATTGGCTCATTGAGCTTGACTGCTTTAACTACTTTGACATCGCGCAAGTGGCGTTCCATCACATCCCAGATCGCCTCGCCGCCAGCATTCTTTGCCTCTTCGCTAACCGGTGCCCAGCCTGCAACCTTATAAGTCTTACTCGCCTCAATAGGTTTACCGTTTAAGCGCATATCTGTAATGCGCTTGCCAGCTGTTTGTGCAGGGTCAATGGTGTATTGCATGCCACCAACGCGAACCATGTCACCACCCTGTTGATAATACGGATCCGGATTAAATAAGTTGTCGGCCACGTCCTCAAGAATGGTCTTGATGGTTTCACCACTCATATTGGTAACCGTAGTGTACGGATAAGTAATCGCCGTTTGATCCATCAGGTTCTCGCGTGTGATTGCTTGACCTGGCAACAGGCTGGTTCCCCAACGGAAGCCTGGTGAGAATGCAATCTCCGCATTCTTCTGCGCCATGAGGCCATCTAAGATAAGTTGATCAAAGCTGCCATTGAAGTTGCCACGTCGATACAAGAGGCCTTCAGTAGTGGCTAATTTTTCATTTAGTTTAGCTTCGAATGGCGCTCTAATTTTGGTGATCAACTTACTCATCGTTGGATCAGCAGGAATCATATTAGAGAAGATCGGGAGTAACTTATATCTGAAGTCGACTGGCTTACCGCCCTTCACATCGAAATCGAGCACGCCCAAGAACTTGCTATTGGATCCCGCATTGGTAACAAGCGTTACACCACCCGCATTCTTTACCTTAACTGGAATAGGCACACCATCATGAGTATGGCCGCCTAGAATTGCATCTAAACCGCGTACGCGCGATGCCATCTTCAGGTCAACATCCATACCATTATGCGACAGAAGCACTACTACCTTAGCCCCTTTAGATCTAACTTCATCAATGGTCTTTTGCATATTCTCTTCTTGAATACCAAAGGTCCAGTCTGGGGTGAAGTATCTAGGATTTGCAATCGGGGTGTACGGGAAGGCCTGGCCAATAATGGCAACCTGAATACCGTTCTGCACTTTCATGACGTATGGGTTAAACACCATATCGCCAAAGTCAGATGTCTTAATGTTTTGAGCAATAAATGAAACCTTACCTTTGAAATCGCCATTTATGATTTCCATTACGCGCTTCTCACCAAGAGTCATTTCCCAATGCGGTGTCATGACATCTACGCCCAACGCCAAAGCAGCATCGACCATATCCTGGCCGTTGGTCCAAAGAGACGTACCAGAACCCTGCCAAGTATCACCGCCATCCAATAAGAGCGAGCCAGGGCGATTTGCCTTGATTTGCTTAATCAATGTAGCCATATGGGCGAAGCCACCCATCTTGCCGTAGTTCTGGGCTGCAGCTACGTAATCCAAGTAAGTGAATGCATGGGCATCACGTGTGCCTGGTGCAATACCGTTGGCCTTTAGGAAATACTCGCCAACTAAGTGCGGAGTCTTGCCCTCTTGCGCGCCAATACCAAGGTTTACATTAGGCTCGCGGAAGTAAATCGGCAATAGTTGCGCATGACAGTCCGTGAAATGCAAAAAGTGCACGTTACCGAATTTGGGCAAGTCATAGAATTTCTGTGCTGTGGTTTGAGCATTCACGAAATTGGACTGCAAGCTTAATCCACCTGCTGATGCAATAGCCAAAGCCTGCAGAAAGTCGCGACGATTTAATGACATATAAGTATTTCCTTAAGAAAACAGGCCTGCCGGCCTGTTCTTTGATTCGTTACTGATTAACTGGAGAGGCAGGATCAAGCAGTAAGGCCATAACATCCTGAATCTGCTGCTCATTTAAGAGCTTGAAGTGTGCAAATCGCGGCATATTGCTACACGCGTTATACGCCTTGGAATTATTAATGCGATTCCAGGTGTAAGTAACCACCTCTTGAGAATAGCCACGCAGCTTTCCGTAACCGGTCAAAGATGGTCCGATGTTTCCATAAGAGATCTCTTTAGCATCAATCTGATGACAGTTATAGCAACCGCCGCCCACTACAGTGTCAGCCTTGTCAGTCCAGGTTGCACCGCGGCCACTTTGAGCAATTGCCTCGCCCTTCTTCCAGTCGCCAATATATTTGCCATCAGATGGCTGCTTGATTGAAGCCATATTGATTTTCTGAATCTTTTCACGCATCTTCTCACCCTGCTTGCTATTAGCAAACTTTGGGTCTGAGCAGAACTTTTGCGTTTCATCTTGTTGAATACGATCCAATCCTGCAATGCCTTCAGCCTTAAAACTATCGGACATCATCTTATTGAACTTTGGATCATTCTTTTGTTGAGCAACAGCTACGTTTTGTAGAAAGCTTGCAGCAACAATAAATCCGGCGATAGTTAAGAGCTTTTTGATATTTGTATTTTTCATGATCTTTATCTCTTATCTCTTAACGCTTTAATCCAGGAGTTTCAACTGTTCCGCCGTTGGCAGTCTTTGCCATATACATAGACAAAGCAATCGTTACATCTGAACCATAAATTGGGAATGGGAAACGCTGCTGACGATAGCAATCGTTCAAGCGCTGCTGCATCGTCCAGAACTGACCGCTTGAAACGCGATATGCTGGCCAGTAACCCCAACCCATAGCGGCGCCTTTTTGCTCCGTTAAGTTAGGCAAATCTTGCAAACGAATACGTTTACCGTTTTCAGCATGACAAGATGCACATGAGAAATCCATTGGACCACCTTGGAAGAAGAATGCGCGCTTACCGAGCTCATACATTTCTTTTTCTTTTGGGTGATTAGTGCTGACTTTAATTTTGTCGCCTTTGGACGCAGTCACCACGTAAGCAACAATCGCCTCCATATCCTTCTTAGGACCCTTTTGAAAAGGGGCATCGATCATTTCTTGCGGATCGCGACCTTGCAGTGCCTGCATACAAGTCATCAAACGTGATTCGAGGTCTTGCACCTTGTTGGTATCTTTAAAGTAGCGCGGCAACTGAGCTGCTGCGCCCTTCACAACACCAGGCCCTAAACCTAAATCACACTTCTCAAGAGTAGCGTTTTTAGGGCCTGCTGGTTTTTTCCATAGATCTTCACCAGCCGCCTCATAAAGTTCCGAAGGGTTGCCGTCAGCGATCATCTCGCGATATTTAGCGATATCGTCTGTTGCACTTTTTTGCGCAGAGACTGACGATGACACTGCTAATAAGGCGGCCAACAATCCAGAGGCCAACCCTAAAGTTAATTTACGCTGCATTTGCAACCCTTTCAAAACTCAGGTGATAGTAAAAATCTATAAAGACAAGCAATTAAGAAGCAGTTGCTTCGTCGGTACGCTTGTCACCCTTGCTATCTACCCAACTCACAACAATCTTGTCGCCCTTAGCGCCCTTGTATTTGAAGTTCAAGAATGGATCCTTAGAAACTGCTGGACCAAATTGACCATTCAATACATCTTTGCCATTTGCTTTGACATTGATTGTGCTGATAAACCATGCTGGAATTGTCTTGCCGGAAGCATCTTTACGCTGGCCAGACTCCATATCGTGTTTCATCAAAATTTTTACATCTACAATTCCACCGTTCTCAGCAGCTCTAACGCGCATTGGATCAGCCATGTTTTCCTCTTGTAATCTAGTAATTAATTAATGGTGTTCAGATAGATTGGGGGATTAACCGCCGCAACCACCTAAAGTTACTTTCACTTCCTTAACAGCCATGCTCCACTTGCCATCAGCTTTTACCAAGGCGTATACGTTGGAGGTTTGACCCATCTTGATACGTGTTGTAACAAATGGTTCTGTGCCCGCAGGAATAAAGAATTGAGCGGCTAAGGCGCTTGGGTTTTTCTCAACCAAGATTGCCATTTGCTCAGCTTTGAGAGTTGTGACAATGCCAACTGGAACTACTGCACCATTTTCTGCAATATCTGGGGCGTTCAAAGTAACAGCACCAGACTTATCTGGACTACCTGCACCTAGAATCTTGAATACATCGTCGAGACTCTTGCCTTCAAAAGCGGCTTTATTCCACTCTTGTGCTTGGGCTACGCTAATAAGACCCGCAGAAGCCATCAAGCCAAAAACGGCTGAATATTTCAATAAACTGCGTCGCTGCTGATTCATAAAAACTCCTTAATTAATCTACTCTTAGTATCAAATATAGCGGTATTTCAAAAAACCTTCTGCAAACCTATTGCCCGGTTAGCACCCAACGGACAAGAGTAGCTCTATCCTCGTCCGATAACTGCGCCTGTGGCGGCATTGGAATGGCTCCCCAAACCCCTGAACCACCATTTTTGACCTTAGCCATGAGCTTTTCTTGAGCCCCACTTTGACCCTTATATTTCGCTGCAATATCTGCAATCGACGGTCCTACCAACTTCGCATTAGGAGCATGACATGCAGAGCAGTTCTCATTTTTAAATAATGCGGCAGGGCCCTTCGTAGTTGCCGCATGTGTGTCCGCAGCATGAGCCAAGCCCTCACCCGAAGAACCGGGTAACTTATCAATTGGCGGCTTAGTCGAATCTGAGCCACGATACGGCCCATACAAACGATTTTGCTCGGCAATATTGCCATGGGCATTTCTGGCGAAGTCTGGAAGCGTAGAGCCAATTTGTACAAACTTCACGCAATTAGTCATGCAAGATGAACCATTCACGTCTGGTTTACCGTTCACGCTCCAGAAGCCATGATTGCGAGTCATGCCATTGCGATTTGGCATCTTCTTCTGCACATCAGCAATATTGGCATTACTTAGAACAAAATCGTCTGGAACGATTTCACCCAAACTCAAAATAAATGCAACTAATGCATATGTATCGTCTGGTGTTAATGATCTAGGAGCATTCCAAGGCATTGCACGATAGATGTAATCCCAGAGAGTAGAAACCGTAGGCACCTTCATCAAAGTAGTGCGCTGCGGTTGTTTGCGATCAGCAAGTGATGCTACCCTTCCAGTCTTAATATCATCGGTCGTTGTGCCGCCGGCAATCGGCGTAAAGATCTCATTCGATTCACCGAATACGCCGTGACAACTAGCGCATTTAGCCTCCCAAATGACTTGGCCTTGTGCTACCGAACCAGAGCCCTTTGGCAAACCTTTAAAGTCCGGGCGAACATCAATATCCCAAGCGATCACTTCGGCCGGTGTTGCATTGCGACCAATTCCAGGAAACTTTGCGGACCCCTGAGTGCTTTGCGCATAGGCTGCATTAGCAACCAGCACAGTCGCTAAGACTAGCCCTAGATGAGCAATTGATTTAACCAACTTGTACATTGCTCACCTCGCCATTTGAATCTAATTTCCAAGACTGTATTGCGTTGTTGTGATAAATCGAGCGATTGCCACGTGCATCGCGTAATGTCTTGATGGATGGCTGCACATAACCAGTGTCGTCAATTGCTCTTGACTGCAAAATTGCAGGTAAACCATCCCACACCCAATCAATATTGAAACGGGTAATTGATTTGGTGAGGACTGGAGTTTCTAAACGCGCTGTGCGCCAGTTATTGCCACCGTCAAAAGAAACATCTACACGTCTAATCTTGCCGCGACCTGACCAAGCCATGCCGCTGACGTTATAGAAACCTTTGTCCAGGAGCTGCTGGCCACCAGAAGGTGTAGTAATTACCGATTTGCATTCTTGAATCGATGCGTATTGGCGGTGCATACCATCTGGCATGAGCTCAATATAGTGAACCGCCTCGTCCTTGGCATTCCAAGGCATATCGCCAACTTCTAGACGACGCAACCATTTAACCCAGCTAACGCCCTGGACACCTGGCACTACTAAGCGCAATGGAAAACCGTTTTCTGGACGGAGCATCTCGCCGTTCATACTCCAGGCAACGATTGTGTCCTCAAGACAAGCCTCGAGATTAATTGTTCGAGTCATACCAGAACCATCGCCACCCTCTGCAAGCAAGAACTTGCCTTTTTTCAGATCAGCGCCGCACTCCTCCAGTAATACTTTGAGCGGTACACCTGTGAATTCGCAGCAAGACAACATGCCGTGTGTGTACTGCACTGTAGGTACGGCAACGTTACCCCACTCTAAACCAGTGTTAGCTCCACACTCAATAAAGTGAGTGCGAGAAACCGAAGGCAAACGCATCAAGTCGTTCATCGTAAAGACGCGAGCATTTTTCACCATACCGTTCACCATCAATCGATGGGTCTCAGGATTTAAGTTGTACCAACCTTGATGGTGACGTTCAAAGTGCAAACCGTTTGGTGTAATTGTTCCGAATAAGCCTTGCAAAGGTGTAAAGGCAACCGATGCTGCTGATACACGTGTTAAGCCTGGTGACTCACGGCGAATTAAATTAGCCTCATAAATAGACGGCACACCATAGGGCATGGTGGCAACGTTTTTACCAAGCGTTGTTTGCCATTCTTGTTTTTCCAAAATAGCGGGATCACCTTCGCCAGCAGCAAAGGCCATTGGCGCAGCTAAGCCGGCCGCTGCTCCACCCAAGGCTGAAAAGAAGCCCTTGCGCAAGAATCCACGGCGAGCCTCGTCCAAACCATTGGCATTAATGTCTGCAATTAATTCTTGGGAGACAAAGTGCTCAGGTGCCTTTACCAAGCGCGCTCTATTGGCGGGCTTCTCAACCACAGAGATATCCTTGGCACTCAATTCAATTTGCTTATTTGTCATAGAAACTTTTATATAAAAATTAATGGATACCTTCGGCAATCTTGGTACATACAGATTGGCACATATCAACCGTGGCATTGTCTGCGATCGAGTAATAAACGGTCACACCCTCTTTGCGCCTAAGCAAAATTCCCACTTTATGTAAAGCCAATAGATGTCTTGAAACATTAGCTTGGCTGGAGCCGCACATTTCCACAACTTCGGATACTGATTTTTCACCACTGCAGACTGCATACATGATGCGTAAACGAGAAGGTTCGGATAAAACATTGAAATAGGCGGCTACCTTAGAAAAAACTTTCTCCATTTGTTTTGGGGATAAGTTTTTTGTTGCTTTTTGCACCCTAGCTTTCATGCGGCCTATCTATATGTATATATGCGTATATATACATATTTAACCCTCAAGATAGACAACTTTATATAGTGAGATACCCTTACAGGATCTACAGATACAATCAATTTGTGGATATCGAAGCCCTTCTTCTCTCGCTAAAGCTGGCCATATGGACCCTGGTCCTCATCCTGCCATTTGGGGTCTGGGTGGCTCACTCACTTCAAGGCATGGGCAAGAGAAGATCCTGGATCGAAGCTGCCTTAGCACTGCCGCTGGTTTTACCCCCTACAGTTTTAGGCTATTACCTCTTGGTTGGATTGGGTGGAAAGAGCTTTTTTGGTACTCCCTTGGTTTTTTCCTTTACGGGCATTTTGATTGCCTCCTTGATTGTCAACCTGCCATTTGCCATTCAGCCAATTCAAAGGGCTTTTGAGGCAATCAATCCTGAGATTCGCGAAGCCGCCCAAGTAAGCGGACTCTCTAAGTGGCAAATTTTTCGCCTTATAGAGCTCCCCCTTGCTTGGCGCGGCATTACCAGCGCCGCCGTACTGACATTTGCACATACCCTGGGTGAGTTTGGAGTCATTCTCATGGTTGGTGGTGCAATTCCTGGGGAAACCAAGACAGTCTCTATTGCCATATACGACAAGGTTCAAAGTTTTGATACCGCTGGTGCTGGAGCTCTGTCGCTCATACTTTTGGGCACATCCTTAGTCGCAATCGCTCTTTCATATGGCGTATTCAGTCGCAATCCCTCGACTTCTAAAAAGTGGAGAGGCTAATGCTGAAAATCAAACTCTCCCAAAGCATTCCCAATCCTTTACAACTCAATATTGAATGCATGCCAGGTGAATTACACGCCTTAGTTGGCCCTTCAGGCAGTGGCAAAACAACCGCTTTGCGAACAATCGCTGGATTAAATCACGCTGAGAGTGGAAAAATTGAATGTGATGAGCAGTTATGGTTCGAGGCTAATGATGTCAGTGGCATCACTACCTCCTTGAGCCCGGCTGAGCGTTCGTGCGGATTCTTATTTCAGCAATACGCCCTCTTCCCGCATCTTAGTGCGCTAGAGAATGTATGTATTCCGCTTTACAACTCGGTTGCAGGACTTTCAGAGCGCAGATTACAAGGCCAACAATGGCTTAATCGCATGGGCATTGGTGAGCTATCAAACCGCATGCCAAACCAATTATCTGGAGGCCAACAGCAACGTGTTGCACTTGCTAGAGCATTGGCGCGCTCACCGAAAATTCTATTACTTGATGAACCTTTCTCTGCGGTAGATGCGCCCACCCGTCAAGGCCTCTACAAAACATTAGCCGAACTACGCAAAGATTTAAATATTCCCATCCTCTTGGTTACCCATGACCTGCGTGAAGCAGATTTGTTGGCAGATCGCATTACCGTTATTGATCAAGGAGTTGGTTTGCAAACTGCCCCGCCTCAAGTGCTATTTGACAGGCCCAGAAATTCCAGGGTTGCTGAATTGGTAGGTATAAGTAATAAGTTTGAAGGTATATTTTCTGCTGGGAAGTTAAGCTGGGACGGCAGCAATCGCATCTTTGATGTAGCGGATAAAGGTAAGATTCCGCCCAATACTCCTGTTGCATGGGTCATTCCAGCCGAAGGCTTAAGCCTTCATACGGATAAAAGCCCTCAAAATATTGAGGCAACTGTAGAGCAGATTGGTACGCTAGGTCAAATTGCAGTGATTCAACTTCGTACAATTGAAGGTGGGCATGTAATTGCTTGGGAAGCTTCGGCTGCTGAAGTGAAGCGACTCGCTTTAGATATCGGCAAGGAGACTTATCTCCATATCGATGGCAGCAAGATTCACATCATGCCGCTACGCCCCATCAATGACCCACGGCGCTTTACTAACTAAGCAATCAATTCTTTTTGGCTACCAAGCCCAAAATTGCAGACATACCCGTGTGTCTTGGACCTTCTGAGAGTTCTTTCTCATAACTCACTAATTCAAGTATCTGAAAGTCTTTAGCAAGGCTTCTAATTAACTCTTCTGTGTAGAGATGCTCAATTAAGCTTGGTCCACCAGTCTTGTATTCCAACTGCTTTGGTGTGTAGCCCTGCAGAATAAATAAGCCACCTGGCTTCAAGGCAGCATAGCTTTGTTTGAAGATACGTTCGCGCATTGCTGGATCAGCAAATTGGATAAAGATACCAATCACTGCATCATAAGTATTGGCTTGCCATGTAAAACTATCGGTATCCGAGAATGAATACTCAACCTCAACGTGATTGTCTTTGGCAAACTGCTTTGCTTTAGCTAGCGCGATATCAGACGCATCGAATCCAATAACTTGCATTCCTTGTTTAGCAAGCCAGACTCCGTTGCGCCCCTCGCCATCAGCGATACAAAGGACCTTATTTTTTGGCTTTAGATACTGATTTGCTTTTTCAACTAGATATTCATTTGGCTCTTTGCCAAAAATGAACTCCTCTTTATCAAAGCGCTCATTCCAGAACTGGGTTGCATCAGAAAAACTCATTGGAATATTCTTTTTGAACTTGAGTTTTATTTACTTTTTTAAGCCGCCAACCAAATCGTTCTTGAGGTCATTGATATTCTCTAGACCAACTGCAATACGAACTAAGCCATCTGTGATTCCGGCAGCTTTTCTGGCTTCAGGCGGCACGCGGCAATGCGTTGTTGTTGCTGGATTGGTGATGGTTGTGCGAGTGTCACCCAAGTTTGCAGTAATCGAGCAAAGCTTAGTTTGGTTAATGAGTTTGAACGCAGCCTTCTTTCCACCTTTGAGAGTGAATGACAGAATCGCCCCGCCCTCTTTTTGCTGGCGCTTAGCCAATGCATGTTGAGGATGCGACTTCAAGCCTGGATGGTATACACGCTCGACACCAGGCTGCTTCTCTAGCCATTGAGCTAAGGCGAGCGCATTCTGGCTTTGTTGTTTCATACGAAGCTCTAAAGTCTCTAGGCCCTTTAGGAATACCCAGGCATTAAATGCAGACAGCGTTGGGCCTGCGGTACGGACATATGGGAAAACTTTACCCATGATGAAGTCTTTGCTGCCCACAATCGCACCACCAACTACCCTACCTTGACCGTCTAAGTACTTAGTAGCCGAATGAATCACGACATCAGCACCAAGTGCCAATGGTTTTTGTAAGGCTGGCGTACAGAAGCAGTTGTCTACAGCAAATAGTGCTTTTGCTTTCTTGGCAATCTTTGAAATTGCTTTAATGTCCGCAATCTCAGTCAATGGATTGGAAGGCGTCTCTAGATAAAAGAGTTTGGTATTCGGTAGGACAGCAGCTTGCCATGACTTGGTATCAGCCAAATCAACATAAGTCGTCGTAATGCCAAAGCGACCCAAGATATTGGTGAACAACTGGATCGTTGCACCAAATACGGAGCGAGAGCAAACAACATGGTCACCTGCCTGCAGATGCGCCATCGCCAATGTCATGATCGCAGCCATTCCAGATGCGGTTGCAATACAAGCCTCGCCACCCTCAAGAGCAGCCAAGCGATCTTGGAACATACTCACCGTGGGATTAGTGAAGCGGGAATAGATAAAACCTTGATCGGCGTGAGCAAAACCGTCGGCTGCTAATTCAGCGCTATCAAAGCAAAAGCTTGAAGTGAGAAACATTGCCTCGGAGTGTTCTTGATATTCAGCAGTACGACGTGTGCCAGCGCGGACCGCTAGAGTCTCTAGGGCCAACTTAGAAAAATCAGGTTTTTTGCGTGTGGTTTTGCTCTTCATGATGCTATTTTGACACCGAATTGAGGAATTGCCTCGTGTGAGGCAATATCCTGTCGCTTTTTAGTCTTCGGTTGCTAAATGCAGGTGAAGCTGGGAGCGAGCGAAGTCACTCGAATCCTTTTGACGGTCAGCCTTAGCAGCTGAAGTATTTCTGGCGGCTTCTAAAGCATCCAAATAGGACTCGGTAATGTCGCCCGTGACATAGAAGCCATCAAAGCAAGATGCCTCGAAGTTCTGAATGTCCGGATTAACATCCCTTACTGCCTGCTTCATGTCTTCAATACTTTGATAGATGAGTTGATCAGCGCCAATCATCTTGTTGATTTCTTCATCAGTGCGGCCATAAGCAACCAATTCACTACGTGTAGGCATATCAATGCCATAGACGTTCGGGAAACGTACTGGAGGCGCAGCAGAGGCAAAGATCACTTTCTTGGCACCAGATTCGCGAGCCATTTGTACGATCTCGAAGGAGGTAGTTCCGCGCACGATAGAGTCATCTACGATCAGTACAGTCTTATCTTTAAACTCGATACGCATCGCATTGAGTTTTTGACGAACTGACTTCTTACGAACAGCCTGCCCCGGCATGATGAAGGTACGACCGATGTAACGGTTTTTAAAGAAGCCTTCGCGATAGTCAACACCTAAATTCTTGGCTACCTGCATTGCTGCTGGACGGCTAGAGTCCGGAATCGGCATCACCACATCGATCTCGTCGACATTGGTCTCTTTGCGAATCTTCTCAGCCAAGTAATCACCCATGCGCATGCGCACGTTATAGACGGTGACACCATCAATGGTGGAGTCTGGACGAGCCATATAGACATACTCAAAGATGCAAGGAGTAAGCACTGCATTAGGCACGCACTGACGTGAATAGAAATTACCATCTAAATCGATGTAGATTGCCTCGCCTGGATTGACGTCACGCACAAATGTGAAGCCCAAACCTTCGAGAGCAACAGACTCAGATGCAATCATCCACTCAGGGCCTTGTGGCGTATCAATACGTCCGATACAAAGAGGGCGAATACCGTACTGATCACGGAAAGCCAACAAACCATAGCCAGCAATTAAAGCCACAACTGCATATGAACCTTTAACACGACCGGTAACGCCAGTGACTGCATTAAACATCGCGCCCTCATCGAGAGCCGCACTATTGGTTTCTTTTTGTAATTCGTCAGCCAATACGTTCAGCAATACTTCGGTATCGGAACTCGTATTGATGTGACGGCGATCACGATAAGCCATCTCAACACGCAGACTTGGTGCATTTGTCAGATTGCCGTTGTGCGCCAAGATGATGCCGTATGGTGCGCTGACATAAAAAGGTTGCGCCTCTTCTTCGCTGCTTGCTGAGCCAGCAGTTGGGTAACGCACCTGACCAATACCCGCATTGCCTACTAGGCTGCGCATATTGCGTGTTCTGAAAACATCTCGTACTAAGCCGTTGGCTTTATGCATCGTGAACGAATTACCGTTCATCGTTGCAATACCTGCAGCATCTTGACCGCGATGTTGCAAAAGCAACAAGGCATCATAGAGAAGTTGATTTACTGGTGAGTGGGAAACAGTTCCGACGACGCCGCACATATCTCTAGATTCCTATTGTTATTTTAGGAGTAATGGTAGGGGTAACCTTGGGCATAGCATCACCCAATTGCTTTGCCCAGTCAGCAGGAAGCCAACCTTTAATTAAACCGGTTGCCATATCAATTGCTGGTCTGGTAATGGCATTCTTCCAGGCCATACTTTGCGGAATGGGAGTGAGCGCAGCCAAGGTGGCAAGCACTACAACAATCAAGCCACCACGAATCACACCAAAAATCAAACCCAAGAAACGGTCAGTTAAGCTCAGGCCTACTGACAAGATAATTCTTTGCACTACCCCACCAAACAAGCCACAAACAATGAGTGTCAATATAAAGAGAATAAGGAAACTTATACCCAAACTAAGCAACTCATCTAGGTGAAATGTAGACAGCCATTCTGTAGAAAGATAATTGCTGTAGTGATAAGCAACCCAAGCTGCAGCAAACCAAGAAGCTAAAGCAAGCACCTCTTTAAACAACCCGCGAGAGATGCCGACCAATGCCGATACCAGGAGCACAACTAGGGTGAAGTAATCCACCGATGTTAGCTTGAGGGTGGATAAGTATTCCATTACTGCTTACCGGATTCGACAAGTCTTGGTGACAGACCCATCGCCTTAATTTTCTTTTCCGCTGCTTCAGCGGCGTCTTTATCGGTGTATGGTCCTGCGCGCAGCACATACAACTTGGTCCCATCAGTACCAGTCTTGTTTAAGACGTAGTTTGGAATCTTTTGATCTTTTAGTTTTGCAATCCAACCTTTAGCGCGCTCTTCCGATGCAAAAGCACCGATCTGAATAACGTACTTGCCCGAACCGTTTGTAGTCGCAGGTTTGGTTGTCTCGTCTGTTTTAGGTTTGTCTGCTTTGGGAGCGGTAGCAGCAACCACCTCTTCCCCGGCAGCTAAACCCAAAGTGCCAGATTTATTTGCTGCAGGGGCTGCTGGTTTAACTTCAGCCTTGGTGTCCGGTTTAGTTTCTGGCTTTACTTCTGGCGCAGGTACGGGTGCAGCTGCCACCTTAGAAGATTCTTTAGCAGCCTCAACAGGCGCTTCTGCTTTTGGCTTTTCTTCAGGCTTGGTTTCAGCACCAGGAATAGGTAAGCTGGTTACGATATTTACAGCGATATCATTTGGAGCTAACTTTGGTTTGCTGTCCAAAATACGAGGCAGGCCAACCACTGCAATTAAGACCAATACAGCTGCGCCTATAAGACGATGACGCGCTCTTTGTTGTTCTGGATCTTCGGTTAGGGCCAACTCTTCAGCTTCTGCTGCACGCTGAAAACTACGTGGTGCCGCTCTTTTGGCGGTGCGACCACCCCTTGAATCAAATTCAAGGTCATCAGACTGGGTTTTTCGCTTAAAAAAGCTTGGTAAACGAATCATGGATCAGTGGGCCTGGTTGTTTCGGTAAGTCATTACGCCTGCAACGGTATAGAAGGATCCGAAGGTGACAATTCTATCACCCTCACCAGCCTGAGATAGCGCTTTTTGATACGCTAAAGCGGGATTTTCAAAGATTTCGATGCCGCCATCTGACCCATTTTTAGGCTTTACACCCATGCTTTCAAGCTTCTGAGCTAGGAACTGCCCTGAAGCTGCCCTAGCTGTCGGCAAATCCGTGCAAAACCAGAAATCTACGATATTCAGAAGGGGTTTGATGACGCCTTCGATGTCTTTGTCGGCCATTGCCCCAAAAATGGCATAGGTATAGGGGTGATAGCCCATCTTATCCAGGCCCTGAGCCAAGGTAGCAGCAGCATGGGGGTTGTGAGCCACATCCAAAACGACCGTAGGCTGGCCAGGAAGGACCTGAAAGCGACCAGGCAACTCCACTAGAGCAAAGCCATTACGTATGTCTTGAGCACTTACAGGCAAGCGCTGATGCAGCGCCATTAAGGCAGCAATAACAGCGGATGCATTGAGAATCTGATTGGCGCCGCGGAGGGCTGGATAACCAAGTCCGCTAAAGCGCTTATTACGCCCGGCCCAACCCCATTGCTGTTTATCGCCCTGGAAGTTGTAATCACGTCCCTGCAACCAAAGATCGCAACCTAACTTTTCAGCATGGTCAATGAGTGTTTGTGGAGGCACAGGGTCACCGCATACCGCAATGTGACCCGGGCGGAATATGCCCGCCTTCTCCAAACCAATCGCTTCTCGTGTACCACCTAAGAAATCCGCATGATCAATATCAATACTAGTAACGATGGCGCAGTCAGCATCAATAATATTGACCGCATCTAAACGTCCACCCATACCTACTTCTAATACAACGGCATCCAAATTCGACTTGGAAAAAAGATGCATGATGGCTAAAGTGGTGAATTCAAAATAGGTCAACGTTGGCGCATCAACCAAACTAACGCGTGCATTCTCTACGGCAGCGAAATGCTCAAGCAAGATATTGTCTTTAACATCCTCGCCATTGATACGAGCGCGCTCATTAAACTGCAGAAGATGTGGTGAAGTGTGGCAACCAACGCGATAACCGGATGCGAGGAGAATGCTTTCCAAGAAGGCGCAAGTGGAACCTTTGCCATTAGTACCAGCAACCGTAATCACCGGACAATCGAAATGCAAATCTAATGCGGCCTTCACACGATTGATGCGCTCAAGCCCCATGTCGATACCGACAGGGTGAGCAGTTTCGAGGTGGCTAAGCCAAGCCTCTAGGCTAGAAAATAAAATGGGGGCTTGATGTGCGGAGCTCAAGCGCTTAAACGGCTGCGCTACCCGCTATTGCAGGCTCAGGAAGCTTTTGCAGCAAAGCCAGCAAACGGGCAATTTCACCACGCATCTGACGACGATCAACAATCATGTCAATGCCGCCCTTTTGCATTAAGAATTCTGAACGTTGAAATCCCTCTGGTAATTTCTCACGTACAGTTTGCTCAATCACGCGGGGACCAGCAAAACCAATCAAAGCTTTAGGCTCAGCCATTACAACGTCGCCCATAAAGGCAAAGCTCGCGGAGATACCACCCATCGTTGGGTCGGTAAGAACGCTGATGTAAGGCAAACCTTTTTTAGCCAACAAGGTCAACATCGAGTTGGTCTTAGCCATCTGAAACAGAGATAACAAACTCTCTTGCATACGAGCTCCGCCGGTAGCGGTAACGCAAATAAATGCACACTTCTTATTAATCGCTTCTTGGACGCCGCGTGCAAAACGTTCACCCACTACAGAGCCCATTGAGCCGCCCATGTATTGGAATTCAAAACATGCTGCAACTACAGGAATCGTTTCAATCTTGCCGCCCATTACAATTAGAGCTTCAGATTCACCAGAAGCATCGTTCGCTTCTTTAATGCGATCTGGATATTTTTTAGAATCTTTGAACTTCAGTGGATCGGTTGGATAAATATCAGCGCCAATTTCATAGCGACCTTTTTCATCTAGCAGACTATCTAAGCGCAGACGAGCGCCGATACGCATATGGTGGCTACATTTTGGGCAAACAGATAAATTGGCTTCGATGTCAGTGCTATAGAGAACCGTTTCACAACCAGGGCACTTAACCCACAATCCTTCAGGAACTGATTTGCGATTCGCAGGATCAGTGTGTTGAATTTGGGGTGGGAGTAATTTATCTATCCAGCTCATTAGTTTTAACTATCCAATGCGTCGCGAATCTCACGAATGAAGGTTTCCAGTGATTGTACCGCCTGGCCAGGGGGCGCATCCTCTAAAAGGCGAATAATTCGGCTACCAATGACCACAGCATCAGCACTGGCCGACACAGCCTTGGCGCTAGCGGCATCGCTAATTCCGAAGCCTACAGCGATTGGGATATCCGTTTCTTCGCGGATTTTCGGGATGATGCTGGCTACGTCCTGGGTATTGAGGTGGGATGCACCTGTAACGCCCCGCATAGAAACGTAATAGATATAACCAGAAGCTATTTTGGCAGCTTCTTTTATGCGCTCATGTGATGAAGTGGGTGCCAACAAGAAAATCGGATCAATGCCAGCAACGCGCATACGAGCGGCAAAATCAACACACTCCTCTGGAGGGTAATCAACCACTAGTACACCATCAACACCGGCAGCTTTTGCTTCAGTCGCAAAACGCTCCGCTCCCATTTGCTCAACTGGATTTGCATAGCCCATCAACACCACTGGAGTGTTGGCGTCCCTCTTACGAAACTCCTTCACCATCTCTAAGCAAGTATGCAAAGTGACGCCATGCGTTAATGCGCGCTCTGATGATCTTTGAATGACAGGGCCATCAGCCATTGGATCCGAAAATGGCACGCCTAATTCAATCACACTTGAACCACCGCGCACCAATGCATGCATTAACTCAACGGTTTGCTTTGGATCTGGGTCGCCAGCAGTGATGAAAGGAATCAATCCTTTTTTGCCTGTAGCTTTTAGTTCCTTAAAGAGTGCAGTAATTTTTGACATAGCTATTTTATTTTTCTATTTTTATTTTTTCTTTTTAGCCTTCGGAGCCAGTTGCTTGAGCAACGGTATGCATATCTTTATCACCACGACCCGATAGATTTACCAAGATCGTTTTGTCTTTTGGCAATGTCTTAGCCAGCTTGCAGGCATAGGCGATAGCGTGAGAAGACTCAAGTGCAGGAATGATGCCTTCAATACGGCAACAGTCATGGAATGCTTGCAATGCTTCTTCGTCTGTAATTGCCACATAGTCTGCGCGACCAGAATCTTTTAACCAGGCATGTTCGGGACCGACTCCTGGGTAGTCCATGCCAGCAGAAACAGAATGGGTTTCAGAGATCTGACCATTCTCATCTTGCAATAAGTAAGTGCGGTTGCCATGCAATACACCCGGCTTACCGACGCATAACGCTGCAGAATGCAAACCGCTTCCTAAGCCATGACCCGCTGCCTCAACACCAACCAGTTTGACTTCTGGGTAATCAATGTATGGATAGAAAATACCCATGGCATTTGAACCACCGCCCACACAAGCGAGAACGAAGTCCGGTTGACGACCAGTCATCTCCGGCATTTGTACTTTGCACTCTTCACCAATTACGCTTTGAAAATCTCTCACCATCATTGGATAAGGATGTGGTCCTGCAACGGTACCAATAATGTAGAAAGTGTTATCAACGTTTGTAACCCAATCGCGCATCGCTTCGTTGAGTGCATCTTTCAAAGTCTTAGTACCGGATTCCACTGGAACGACTTTGGCGCCGAGCAACTTCATGCGGAATACGTTTTGCGCTTGACGAGCTACGTCAACAGAGCCTTGATAAACCGTACAGTCCAAGCCAAAGCGGGCGCAGATAGTAGCAGTGGCAACGCCATGCTGCCCCGCTCCAGTCTCAGCAATGATGCGAGGCTTGCCCATACGCTTAGCCAACATGGCTTGGCCAATCACGTTATTGATCTTGTGTGCGCCAGTGTGATTTAAATCTTCACGCTTGAGATAGATCTGCGCACCACCGAGCATTTCACTCCAACGCTTAGCGTGATAGACCGGTGATGGTCTACCTACAAAGTGTTTGAGTTCGTAATGAAACTCTTCAATGAATTCTGGATCGTGTTGATATTTTGCATAAGCCTCTTTGAGCTCATCCAATGCATACATCAATGTCTCAGAAACAAATACGCCACCATAGGGACCAAAGTGTCCTCGTGCATCTGGCTTATCGTACATAACTACCTCTTTTGATTTGGTTACAGCAAATTATTAGGATGATGTTTTCGCATCTGCTGCGCGCACTGCTTGAATAAATTGAGCCATGAGCGCAGGGTCTTTAACACCCCTGCTGATTTCTACGCCACTACTGACGTCAACCGCGCAAGGATGCAGGCGAGCAATCGCTTCGCCCACGTTGTGCACGTTCAATCCACCACTCAAAACGACCCGAGGCGCGTTTTCGCTTACCCATGTCTGCGGTATTCCTTGCCAATCAAAAGGAACGCCTCCGCCACCATATCCCTCGACGAGGGCATCCAGCAGAAAAGCGTTTGCTTGGCCATATTGTAGGGAAAAATCATCAAAAGCGAAGCCTGTTCCTACGCGGGCGGCCTTCATCCAGGGCTCCCCAGCAGCAAGCTGGGCACAGCGCTCTGGGGTCTCATCCCCATGAAACTGCCATAAGGTGATCGAGGCAGCAGCTCGAATAGCGGCAAATTGCTCATCTGTAGCGTTTACAACCAATCCAACGGCATCCACCCCTGCTGGGAGCCTAGAAATGAGCTGGGCAGCGATATTGGGGCTGACAGCGCGCACACTTGGCGGGTAAAAGACGAAGCCAACCGCATCCACGCCTGCGGCAACGGCTGAATCCACGTCAGCAGATGTCTTTAAACCGCAGATTTTGACCCTAGTTCGGCCGGGAGAATATGTCAGTAAGCCCATAAATGAATGATAAGGCCTGGGGCCTATTATTACTTTTGCTCTTTCTTTTGTTCTTTCTTTTACTTCCCGATAACCTTAGCCGGTAGCCAGGAGTTTTCTAGCCATGGCTGTGGAATAGCAAATTCCTCGGGATAAGTAATTTTGGCCAAGTACAGACCATCCGCCATAAAGGTCGGGGCAGCAATTTGCCGATTCTTGGCTGCTAGCACTTCCGTCATCCACTCTGGCTTTTGTCTGCCCTGCCCGATTTGCAAAAAGCACCCAACAATATTGCGGATCATATGATGCAAAAAGGCATTTCCACGGATCCGGAAATAAACCCAAGGCTGCTCAGAAATAATCTCAATGGAGTAAATCGTTTTTACTGGAGTTTTACTCTGACATTCGGATGAGCGAAATGAACTGAAGTCATGCTCGCCAATTAAACATTCAGCGGATTTTTTCATTGCATCCACGTCGAGGCACTGACCTGGCGGCAGCATTAAATATCCAGCACGCGAATGCGACATCGGCGAGCGACATGGCCCAGCCTGAAGCGCATAGATATATTCGCGCTCATAAGCTGAGAAACGCGCACTGAATTCATTGGAAACGGGTTTTGCCCAATTCACCACAATCGATGGCGGCAAGAAAGAGTTCACACCCCTCACCCAAGAAAAATCTTCCCGCTCGACATTGGTATCAAAGTGCACAACCTGCCCCAGAGCATGAACTCCAGTATCAGTTCTACCTGCGGTGATGGTATGAATGGGATGCTCTGCACTCGCCTGCTCACCAACAAAAGCAGAGATTGCTTTTTCTAATTCGTCTTGTACGGTGTTGTGATTAACCTGAGTTTGCCAGCCAGAATATGGGCTGCCATCATACTGAAGGCCAAGGGCTATACGCATATTAGGTATTGCGATGCGAGATTTCTGCCAACAAGCCCTGCGCTTCAATAGTGATTGCGGGATCAACAGAATTGCTGATTCTCAGCACTTCTTCTAAAGATTTCCTCGCAGCAGAAAAATCCTCAATCGTGATGTAAGCGCGAGCCAAATTAAGTTTGACGCGCAAGGTATCCGCTAGAGGATTAGAAGCTGGGATTGTCGTAACCGATGGTGCCGCATTTGCTGGTTTTGAAAGATCAAGATCGATTCCCTCAAACAATGCTTTAGCGCGGGCCGGCATTTCAAAAGGAGATCCTGACGCAGGCTTCTCTTCTTGGTGCCTCTCTTTATTGCCTGCGTGTTGATTTTTGGCATGAAAGCTTGGAACCTCTGAGCGACGCGCATTGCGAGCCAAGCCCCACAGCAGTAACCCAGTTAATGCGATTAAGCCAATAGCCAAAATGGCTGGGCCAAAGCCACCTAAACCAAAATTACTATCTACCGCCTTCTTCTCTTTTGACTTATCTAAAAGTCTTTGTAGATCGGCAATATTCTTTTCTAATTCAGCGACACGAGCTTTAGTTTGCTCGAGCATCTTCTCTTGAGCGACCAACTCTTCAGTGTATCGACGCTCTTGCTCGTTACCCTCAGCGCTTGAACCAATCTTTAAGCGATCTTTAGGAGCCACTTCGCCCGGCTTGGCGGCATTGGATCCAGCGCCCCCATTGGAACCTTTGTCACCATGCTCAGTACGCCATTGCTCATTGGCATCCGCAACAAATTGATTTGCTTCTGCAGGGCTGATTGAGCGCAACAAGGCCTGGCTTGGTTTAGTTAACTCAGCACCTGCAGCCAGGCGATTAATACTACCGCTAGCAAAAGCATCCGGATTGGCTTTATACAAAGCCATCATGGTTTGGTCGAGAGTAGCGCCCTCTAGTTGAGGCGCTATGGTCGCCGCAATCTCAGATAAGGTTTGGCCTGGCTTTACAGTGATTTTTTGTACATCACCCAGCAATAAAGTAAATGTCTTGGTCAGACTTCCGCTCGACCAATTGAGATTGACCAATACATCTAGAAATGGATCATCTGTCATGGGAACAGAGTCAACGGTTTCAACGAGCACCATTAACCGCTCTTGACGATTGCGATACACCATCGCCTGTGGATTTAACTGCAGTATCTTTTGAGAGATTCCGAGGCGCTCATATGCAGCCTTATTTGGCATCGACACATTCAGAGTCGAAAGAGCGCTCTGCTCATCAGCTCCCATTCGAATAGGAATTTCTACTCGTAATGGCTCACCTGGACGAGACTGAAGTTGTGGCGCACCTAAGGAGATTGCAGCGGCGTTGAAAGACCAGCTAAGCAAAACAAAGCTAAGAAGCTTTAAAAAGCTCAGCTGGCAAATGCGGTACATAAAGAAGGGATTACTTTTCTAGCAGAATGCGGAGCATACGACGCAATGGCTCAGCAGCACCCCACAGGAGTTGGTCGCCCACCGTGAATGCACCCAAGTACTCTGGGCCCATTGCCATCTTATGCAAACGACCAATAGGTACAGTCAATGTGCCGCTGATAGCTGCGGGAGATAAATCACGCTCAGTAGTTTCGCGATCATTTGGCACCACTTTGACCCACTGATTATCCGCAGCCAAAATTGCTTCAATCTCTTTAAGTGGAATATCTTTTTTGAGCTTTACAGTCAAACCTTGTGAGTGACAACGCATTGCACCAACACGCACACATAAACCATCAATTGGAATGCTGCCTGGTGAACGGAATGCAGGACGACCCAAGATCTTATTGAACTCAGCGCCACCCTTCCACTCTTCTTTAGTTTGACCGTTCTCAACAGGTACATCGATCCAAGGAATCAAGCTACCTGCTAATGCTGTATTACGGAAATTTTTCTTCGGAAAATCTGCTGAACGCAATGTCTCAGTAACTTTGCGATCAATATCCAAAATCCATGAAGATGGATCAGCCAATTCAGTAGCCACGCTGTCACGCAATGCGCCCATTTGCAAGAGCAACTCACGCATATTCTGCGCACCAGCACCAGAAGCTGCTTGGTAAGTCATGGCGCTAATCCATTCAACCATGTCAGCCTTCACCAGACCGCCCATAGCCATCATCATCAAACTCACAGTGCAATTGGCACCGATCCAATTCTTACCACCAGCAGCCAAAGCTTTATCAATCACCGGACGATTCACTGGGTCCAAGACCAATACAGCGTCATCTTTCATGCGCAACGCACTTGCAGCATCAATCCAATGGCCATTCCACCCTGCAGCACGTAGCTTAGGGAAGATGTCGTTGGTGTAGTCGCCACCCTGGCATGTCAAGATGATGTCGCAACGTGACAACGCCTTGATGTCATTCGCATCTTGCAAAGTACTTTCGCTCTTAGTAACTTTTTGACCATTGAGGAGTGGCACTTCACCGCCAGCTTGGCTGGTACTAAAAAATACTGGCTCAATCAGATCGAAATCTTTCTCAGCCAGCATTCTCTCCATGAGAACGCTACCAACCATACCGCGCCAGCCAACTAAACCAACCAAAGGTGTTTTTGTATTTGCCATGATGTTAACTATCTAGTGAATTTGATTTCTATATACGTTTTTTTGTTTCTTATGAAAGTGCTGCTACAACAGCATCGCCCATTTCAATGGTTGATACTTTTTTCGTGCCTTCGGTATAAATATCAGCCGTACGCAATCCTTGCGCCAATACTTTCTGAACCGCCTTTTCAATGCGGTCCGCCTCAGCAGGCATCCCCAAGGAATAGCGCAACATCATGGCAGCAGACAAAATCGTTGCCAATGGATTGGCGATGCCTTTACCGGCAATATCGGGCGCAGAGCCATGACTTGGCTCATACAAGCCTTTATTGTTCTTATCCAAAGAGGCAGAAGGCAACATACCAATCGAGCCAGTCAACATAGCTGCTTCGTCAGACAGAATGTCACCAAACAAATTACCAGTGACCACTACGTCAAATGCCTTAGGCGCTTTAACCAACTGCATTGCGGCGTTATCCACATACATATGTGACAACTCAACGTCTGGATACTCTTTTGAAATACGAATCATCACCTCACGCCAAAGTTGTGAAGTTTCCAATACGTTCGCTTTATCAACGCTGCATACTTTCTTGCCGCGCTTGCGTGCAGCTTGAAAAGCAACATGTCCAATACGCTCTACTTCTGGCTCGCTATAGTGCATAGTGTCAAAGCCTTCACGAGCACCCTTAAATAAAGGTAACTCTGAAGTACGAATACCGCGCGGCTGACCAAAATAAATATCGCCATTGAGTTCACGCACAATCAAGATATCTAAGCCACCAATAATTTCTGGCTTAAGACTTGATGCAGCAGTCAGTTCTGGGTAGCAAATCGCCGGTCTGAAGTTGGCAAACAACTCTAAATGTTTACGCAAACCTAAGATCGCTTGTTCAGGACGTAGTTCGCGCGCAAGGGTGTCGTACTTCCAATCACCTACCGCACCAAACAAAATAGCATCGGCTTTTTTAGCTAGCTCTAATGTTGCCGGTGGTAAAGGATGGCCAGCAACGTCATAAGCAGCCCCACCAACTGGAGCTTCTTCTAAATCAAACTTCGGGCCAATGGCCTGGAGAACTCGAACGGCTTGAGCAACGATTTCCGGGCCGATACCATCGCCCGGTAGAACTGCAATTTTCATGAAAGGCCTTTAAATCAACGAAATTACGGCAATTGTGTAGCAAGCCAAGGCATCTTGAGGATGCGCTCAGCTTCATAAGCCTTGATTTTATCTGCATGTTGCAGAGTTAAGCCAATATCGTCTAAGCCATTAAGAAGGCAATACTTCCTAAAGGGGGCAACATCGAAGCTATAGGCGGTGCCATCAGGGGCAATGACCTGCTGAGCCTCTAGATCAATCGTCAACTGGTAACCATTGAAAGCCATGGTTTCATTAAAGAGGTGATCCACCTGCATTTCTGTCAAAACAATGGGTAAAACGCCATTTTTGAAGCAGTTGTTATAAAAAATATCCGCAAAGCTTGGGGCGATAACTGCTCTAAAACCGTATTGATCCAATGCCCATGGTGCATGCTCACGGGAGCTGCCACATCCAAAGTTCTTGCGAGCCAACAGAATGCCTGCGCCTTTATAGCGAGGCTGATTGAGGACAAAGTCGGGATTAATTGGGCGAGTGCTGCAATCTTGACCAGGCTCACCGTGATCTAAATAGCGCCATTCATCAAAGAGGTTTTGTCCAAAGCCAGTCTTTTTAATGGACTTTAAGAATTGCTTTGGAATGATGGCATCGGTATCCACGTTCTCACGATTAAGCGGAGCAACTAAACCTTTGTATACCGTAAATTTTTCCATGATTCGACTTTTGCTCTATTTGCTCTATTTGCTCTAATGATTTACTTCACGGGAGTAACGACAACGTCCTTACCCTTGGTTTGAGATTGATTGCCTTGTTGTGTGTTGCTTGATCCACCCATGGAAGTTCCCATATTTTGCAAATCTTTACCGACACCTTCCATTGTGCTGCTGCAAGCTGAAATCACCAAGCCAGCAATGCCAACAATAGCTAATCTGGAAATTAAAGAGAGTGAAGAAAATTTCATCGATCAGTTTCCTTATGAAATCTTGCGAACGTCAACAAAGTGACCTTCGATGGCGGCAGCTGCTGCCATAGCAGGACTTACCAAATGAGTGCGGCCACCATTACCCTGGCGACCTTCGAAGTTACGGTTTGAAGTAGAAGCGCAACGCTCACCTGGCTCCAAGCGGTCAGCATTCATTGCTAAACACATAGAACAACCTGGCTCACGCCATTCAAAACCAGCGGCTTTAAAAATGCGATCCAAACCTTCGCGTTCTGCTTGGGCTTTAACCAAGCCAGAACCTGGAACCACAAGAGCCAACTTCACATTAGCCGCCACTTTCTTACCTAAACGATCTACTACCTTTGCGGCAGCACGAATATCCTCAATACGGCTATTTGTACAAGAACCAATAAATACTTTATCAATAGAGATGCTGCTGATGGGCGTATTCGGATTGAGGTTCATGTACTGCAACGCACGTTCCATGGCAGAACGCTTGTTTGGATCACGTTCTTTTTCTGGATCGGGAACGCGGTCGCTAATTGCAAGAACCATTTCAGGAGATGTACCCCAGGTAACTTGCGGAGCAATTTCTTCAGCACGCAATTCAACAACAGCATCAAATTTCGCATCCGGATCAGAGTGCAATGTTCTCCAGTATTGCAAAGCTTGCAACATCGCAGGGCCCTTAGGCGCATACGGACGACCTTGAATGTATTCAATCGTTGTTTCATCTACGGCAACTAAACCAGCACGTGCGCCAGCTTCAATTGCCATATTGCATAAAGTCATGCGCCCTTCCATCGAAAGCTCACGAATAGCTTCGCCAGCAAATTCAATGGTGTAGCCAGTACCACCAGCTGTGCCAATCTTACCGATCACGGCAAGAACAATATCTTTTGCGGTGGAACCTGGCTGCAAACGGCCATCCACCTTTACCAACATGTTCTTGCTCTTTTTCATGAGCAAGGTTTGGGTAGCTAATACGTGCTCCACTTCAGATGTACCAATACCAAATGCCAGGGCACCAAAAGCGCCATGGGTACTAGTATGCGAATCACCGCAGACTACCGTCATGCCAGGCAAAGTTGCACCCTGCTCTGGTCCGATAACGTGAACAATCCCTTGACGGGTATCGTTCATCTTGTATTGAGTAATGCCAAAGGCATCGCAGTTTTGATCCAAGGTATCCACTTGCAACTTGGAGATTGGATCAGTAATGCCTTCCGAACGATCAGTTGTTGGTACGTTATGATCCGAGACAGCCAAATTAGCAGAGATACGCCAAACTGGACGGCCAGCCAGATTCAGACCTTCAAAGGCCTGAGGACTAGTTACCTCATGGAGCAGCTGACGATCAATATAGATCGTAGCTGTACCATCTTCTTCTGAGTAAACAACGTGGTCATCCCACAATTTGTCATAAAGCGTACGAGACATGAGTGACCTTAAAAACCTTATTTACGAACTGTAATGTTTGGAACCTTACGCGCTGTTTCGCCAACATACAACTGACGTGGACGGCCAATCTTGTACTCAGGATCAGTAATCATTTCTTCCCACTGAGCAATCCAGCCCACTGTTCTTGCCAAAGCAAAAATACAAGTGAACATTTCTGTTGGAATGCCTAAAGCACGCTGAACAATTCCTGAGTAGAAGTCTACGTTTGGATAGAGCTTACGACTTACGAAGTAGTCATCTTCCAAAGCAATCTTCTCGAGAGTCATTGCCAACTTGAACAATGGGTCATCTTGCAGGCCCAATTCATTCAATACTTCATAGCAAGTCTCACGCATCAATTTAGCGCGTGGGTCAAAGTTTTTGTAAACGCGGTGACCAAAGCCCATCAAGCGAACGCTAGAGTTCTTGTCTTTTACTTGAGCAATGAATTCATGAATCTTGTCTACGCCACCTTGCGCTTGAATTTCATTCAACATCTGCAAGCAAGCTTCGTTTGCACCACCGTGGGCTGGGCCCCAGAGGCAAGCAATACCAGCAGAAATCGCTGCAAATGGATTTGTGCCAGAAGAGCCGCACAAACGCACTGTAGAAGTAGAAGCATTTTGCTCATGGTCTGCATGCAATGTGAAGATACGATCCAAAGCGCGAACTAATACTGGGTTTACCTTGTACTCTTCACATGGTGTTGCAAACATCATACGCATAAAGTTTGCTGTGTATGACAAAGAATTATCTGGGTAGATAAATGGCTGTCCTACGGAATACTTGTAAGCCATCGCCACTAATGTAGGCATCTTTGCGATTAAGCGAATTTGGGCAACTTCACGAGCATGCGGATCGCTGTAATCAATCTCATCATGGTAGAAAGCAGCCATTGCACCAACCAAGCCAGTCAACACAGACATTGGATGTGCATCGCGACGGAAGCCGCGCAAGAAGAATTGCATCTGCTCATGAACCATGGTGTGGTGCATAACCATTTCGTCGAAGTCTTTCTTCTCTTTTGCATTTGGCAATTCGCCATTGATCAAGAGGTAGCAAACTTCTAAGAAGTCACAGTTATTTGCTAAGTCTTCAATTGGGTAACCGCGATAGAGCAACTCGCCTTTGTCGCCATCGATATAGGTAATTTTGCTATTGCATGACGCAGTAGACAGAAAGCCTGAATCGTAAGTGAACTTACCGGTCTGACCATAGAGCTTACGAATGTCAATTACGTCAGGACCTACAGTCCCCTTGTAAATTGGCAGATCAATATCTGGTGTTCCATCCGAAAACGAGAGTTTTGCCTTGATGTCCGATTCAATCATTTCTAATCCTTAGTCATTCAAAATTATGATTAATACACTATTCGTTCATGCATCTATACACTTACTGCACCAACAGGCTGAATTACTTCTCTCTCAACCTTTGTAAAACGAGCTTGAAAGAGTCAGCTTGCATCTCTTTCTCCAAGCTTGCTACAGAATCTTTACGACCAATCAACAAATCCATTAAGTCGTTGTCATCTAAAGCCAATAGCCGGCTTAATACCTTTCCATCTTCAACGCTTAACTGAGTGCCGTAGCGCTCAAAGAAACGCTGCAGAATTAAATCGTTCTCTAGCAGGCCTCTGCGAGCGTCACTTTTTAAACGATATAACTCTGCATTTCCGAGGGTCATACTGCCCTACGAACCATCAACTCCTTGATCTTGCCAATTGCCTTCGTTGGATTCAAGTGCTTAGGACATACGTCCACGCAATTCATGATGGTATGGCAACGGAACAAGCGGTATGGATCTTCTAAGTTATCTAAACGCTGCGCAGTTTCTTCGTCACGGCTATCAGCAATAAAGCGATACGCCTGTAACAAGCCAGCTGGGCCAACGAACTTATCAGGATTCCACCAGAATGATGGGCATGAAGTTGAGCATGATGCGCACAAGATGCACTCATACAAACCATTCAACTCATCACGCTCTTCAGGACTCTGGAGACGCTCTTTTTCAGGAGGCGGATTATCGTTTACCAAGTAAGGCTTGATAGACAAGTATTGCTTGAAGAACAAAGTCATGTCGACGATCAAATCACGCACAACTGGCAAGCCAGGCAATGGGCGTAATGTGATGACCTTAGGCAAAGTCAACATATTGGTCAAGCATGCCAAACCATTTTTACCGTTAATGTTCATTGCATCTGAACCGCACACACCTTCACGGCATGAGCGACGGTAAGAAATTGTTTCGTCTTGTTTCTTCAAAGAAATTAATGCGTCCAACAACATACGTTCGCCAGTAAGCTCTAACTCATAGCGTTCCATGCGTGGAGCTGCATCGACATCTGGATCGTAGCGGTAAATTTCGAATATACGGATATCACTCATTTTCTATTTCTCTTCGCTTAGAAAGTACGTTCTTTTGGAGGGAAGGACTCAACTGTTAAAGGCTTCAAAATCACTGGCTTGTATGCAAGCTTATTGCCCTCGCTATACCAAAGGGTATGCTTCATCCAGTTCTCGTCATCACGATGCGGATGATCATCATGTGAGTGAGCGCCACGACTTTCTTTGCGAGCTGCCGCAGAAATCATCGTTGCGTTTGCAGTCTCAACCAAGTTAGCCACTTCCAAAGCTTCAATACGTGCTGTATTGAAAATCTCGGATTTGTCTTTAACCCATAAGTGTTTGGCGCGCTCAGTCAATTTAGCCATTTGACGAACACCTTCGTCCATCAACTCTTGATTACGGAATACGCCAGCGTATTTCTGCATGCACTTGCGAATATCGTTTGCAACATCTTGTGCGTACTCACCAGAAGTTGAGTTATCCAACTTCGCAATACGCTCCAATGTTTGCTCACCAGCATTAGCAGGTAACGGCTTGAATTCGCGATTCTTGAGATCAAGGCCAACAATGTGGTTACCAGCAGCACGACCGAATACCAAGAGGTCGAGTAATGAGTTTGTACCCAAGCGGTTCGCACCATGCACAGAAACGCATGAGCACTCACCAATTGCATACAAGCCATTCACGATTTCATTGTGAATGCCATTTGCAGGCACAACTACTTGACCATTGATGTTGGTAGGAATACCACCCATCTGATAGTGAATGGTTGGCACCACTGGAATTGGCTCTTTAGTAACGTCAACGTTAGCAAAGTTGATACCAATTTCATAAACAGAAGGCAAACGCTTCATGATCGTGTCAGCGCCAATGTGTGTCAAATCGAGCACAACATAGTCACCGTTAGGACCGCAACCGCGCCCTTCTTTAATTTCTTGGTCCATTGAGCGAGATACGAAATCGCGTGGAGCCAAATCTTTCAATGTTGGCGCATAACGTTCCATGAAACGCTCACCATCTTTGTTACGCAAGATACCGCCTTCACCGCGGCAACCTTCTGTCAACAACACGCCAGCACCAGCTACGCCAGTTGGGTGGAATTGCCAGAACTCCATGTCTTCTAAAGGAATGCCTGCGCGAGCAGCCAAGCCCATACCGTCGCCGGTATTAATAAATGCGTTAGTAGATGCATCCCAAATACGACCTGCACCGCCAGTAGCCAACATCACAATCTTAGCTTCCAAGATGTAAACCTGACCTGTTTCCATTTCGAGAGCAGTTACACCAACCACATCACCGTCGTCATCACGAATCAAATCGAGCGCCAACCATTCAACAAAGAAATTGGTTTTTGCGCGGACGTTACGTTGGTACAAAGTGTGCAACATTGCATGGCCAGTACGGTCAGCAGCAGCACAAGCACGTTGTACAGGCTTCTCGCCATAGTTAGCTGTGTGGCCACCGAATGGACGCTGATAAATCGTGCCATCTGGATTACGGTCAAACGGCATACCAAAGTGCTCTAACTCATAAACCACTTTTGGAGCTTCGCGACACATAAACTCGATAACGTCTTGGTCACCTAACCAGTCAGATCCTTTGATGGTGTCGTAGAAGTGATAGTGCCAATTGTCTTCACTCATATTGCCTAATGAAGCACCGATACCACCTTGTGCAGCAACAGTATGTGAACGTGTTGGGAAAACTTTAGTCAGTACAGCAACATTCAAGCCGGCTTCTGCCAACTGCAATGAAGCGCGCATACCTGAACCACCTGCTCCAATAATCACCGCATCAAAACGGCGGCGTGGCAATGATTTTTTAATTGCAGTCATCGAATTACACTTTCCACAAAATTTGAACGGCATACGCCGCACAGGCTACGAGATACAAAACGGTCAACACTTGAAGTGTCAAACGAATGCTGACGGGCTTGATGTAATCCATCCAGATGTCGCGCACGCCAATCCAAGCGTGATAGAACAAGCTGATGAAAGCCAAGAGCGTTAACAACTTCATTACTTGACCGCTGAACAAGCCAGACCAGCCTTCGTAGGAGGCGCTGCCAGTGATGCAGTAGTCAACTAACAGAACAATCGTAAATACCACCATCACAATCGCAGTTACGCGTTGGATGATCCATTCTTTGAGGCCGTAATGCGCACCGACAACTAAGCGCTTTGGTCCGATTTGATAAATAGGCATGAGATTTCCTTAAATGATGAGCGCTTAGTACAAGCCGAACATTTTGAGACCAACTACTGCAGTCAAAGCCAGACCAATAACGAGAACAACAATGGCCGAACGATTGGCTTCAGACTTCTCTACGCCGATTTCTAAATCGAGCAAGAGGTAGCGGATACCAGCACAGAAGTGATGTAAAAAACACCAGATCAAACCAAGGCAAATAATTTTTACCAAGATGTTGCCGGTAAAAGTCTGGAATTTTTGATAGCTCAACTCAGAAGCAACGCTCTGATCGAAGAGATAGAGGATGAATGGCAATAAGAGGAACAATGCTGCTCCGCTGATGCGGTGAAGAATTGACACTTTTCCCGCCCAAGGAAGGCGGTATTTAATCAACTGGGCAAGACCAATATTTCGGTAAACCGGTCTATCTTTTTTTACGTTTTGCTGTGAATCAACCATGGGTAATCTCTATCTTTAGGTGGAGGTTCAGTGTGGTTTTGTTGTATCGCAACATATTCTATTGGAAACCTTAGGGGTGGTGGGGATTTTTTGGCGTTTAAAGGGGTTAATTACTGGTTTTTACTGATCTAGCTCGCTTTATTACTCAGTTCAATTTGTTCTCATAATGCTGCTCTGAAGTGTCGTATCTAGCGTGACGAATTTCTACTGGTTTATTCCCGTAGGTAAATGCCACCCGCTCCACAGAAAGGAGCGGTGCACCCTGCGCTAAATGCAGGTGCCTAGCTAAAGTCTCATCAGCAGCTACGGCCTTGATCTTTTCTTCTGCGCGCACCATGTGTGTCGCGTACTGCCCTTCATAAAAGGCGTACACCGGACCATGCCAAGCATTGAGCACCTCTAAATCTAAGCCCTTGAAGCGCGCCCCAGGAAGAAAAATCTCTTCAAAAACAATGGGTTTTCCCGCAAAGCTCTGCACCCGGTCAATGTGGATAACGGGGTCACCTGCCTTTAATTTAAGCAAATTGGCCACATAAAGGCTTGCCTTGGTGTTTTCGCAGGATAAAAACTGATTGGTAAGGTGAAATTTCTCGCCAGAGTCGGGAGCTAAACGTAAAAAACGGTACTGCCAGTCATCCTCTTGATGGGTGGCAACAAAAGTGCCCTTACCCTGGCGACGGACTAGGAGGTTTTGGGCAGCAAGCTCATCAATCGCCTTGCGAACCGTGCCCTGACTGACGGCATAACGGGCTGCCAGCTCCATTTCACTGGGAATAGCCTCCCCTGGAAGCCATTCAGAGGCTTGCAAACTAGCCAAAATCATCGCCTTAATCTGCTCGTACAGAGGGCTAAATGAGGCAACAGGCAAAGTCACATCAGACAAATTAACTCCAGACCGCGTCAATTGGATAAAATTCTAGGTAATTCTAGTCTTATATAAGACATCATTGACAGTGTAAAGCTAAAGTCCCTACACTTGAATGGATAATAGAAAAGTTTTCGTAAATTAACCCTCTTAACCTTCTTCTGGAGTTATTAGTAATGGCAAAAGCCCCAATGCGTGTCGCCGTAACCGGTGCAGCCGGTCAAATCGGATATTCCCTTTTATTCCGTATCGCCAATGGCGACCTTTTGGGCAAAGATCAGCCCGTAATCTTGCAATTACTTGAGATTCCAGATGAAAAAGCTCAAAAAGCCTTAACTGGCGTGATGATGGAGCTGGAAGACTGTGCATTCCCACTCTTGGCCGGCATGACAGCCCACTCAGACCCAATGACAGCATTTAAAGATATCGACGTTGCCCTTTTGGTTGGCGCACGTCCACGCGGTCCTGGCATGGAGCGTAAAGACCTGCTCTCCGCAAACGCACAAATTTTCACAGCGCAAGGCAAAGCATTGAATGCCGTAGCAAAGAAGACTGTAAAAGTATTGGTTGTTGGTAACCCAGCAAACACCAACGCTTATATCGCCATGAAATCTGCTCCAGATATCCCTGCGAAAAACTTCACAGCGATGTTACGTCTCGACCATAACCGTGCTCTCTCACAATTGGCCAACAAGCTGAACAAGCCTGTAGCTGACATTGAGAAATTAGTTGTTTGGGGTAACCATAGCCCAACAATGTATCCAGACTATCGCTTTGCAACCATCGATGGCAAGTCTGTAAAAGACTCCATTAATGATGCAGCATGGAACAAAGATGTATTTATTCCTACCGTTGGTAAACGTGGTGCAGCCATTATTGAAGCTCGCGGCCTTTCTTCTGCAGCCTCTGCAGCGAACGCAGCGATTGATCATATTCATGACTGGGTACTCGGCACAAACGGTAAGTGGGTAACTATGGGCATTCCTTCTAAAGGCGAATATGGCATTCCTGCTGAAGTGATTTATGGCTTCCCAGTAGTTTGCGAAAACGGCGAATACAAAATGATCGAAGGTTTAGAGATCGATGAGTTCTCCCGCGAGCGCATGACACACACCCTGAACGAATTACTCGAAGAGCAAGCTGGCGTTAAGCACCTGCTCTCATAAGGAAAATTTGCACATGAAAAAAAATCTTCTCGCCATTAGCGTAGTACTTGCAAGCCTTTTAGGCGCTGTAAATGCTAGCGCTAGTGAAGAAGTAATTACATGGACTTGTCAGGAAAGCAAGCAGTTCAAAACTACTGGCACCACTGAAAAGGTTCGCTTAACTTGGGAATCTAAGTCTTATGATTTAGAGCGCCAAACTTCATTGCCAGGCAGCTTGCGTTACAAGAATATGAATTCTGGTTACGATCTTGTAGTGCTAGGCAACAAAGCAATGTTATTCAACATCAAAGCGGGTGTGCGCCTTGCCGATTTCTGCCAAACAGCAGAAATGAAGTCTGGCAAGTTACCTCATTTGTTTGCTGGTGCGGAACCATTTGTGCAGAATTAATTTCTCACGTTGCATTAAATAAAAAAGCCGAGGAATCCTCGGCTTTTTTATTGCGTAGTTTCTTTGCGTAGTTTTTTTGCTTAATTTCTTATTTCTTTAGTGAAACAAAGGTTGCTGTAACGGTGCATCATCCGGCATTTCAGCATGCACTGCTTCACCAGATCGATCAGGAAATAAAGGGGCGCCGCAGTCATCACAGAGCTCCGGATCAAATAGCATGGCATGACGGAAGACATCCTCCACACCAGCATCATGCAAAGCATCGCAAATCTTCTTGATAGGGCTCTCATCATCCGATAAATCATTTAAGGCATCACTTGCCACGCTCTCACGATCATAGAGGGGCCAAATCACGCCATACATGACTTCCGAAGAGCCTTTTGCGCTGAATGAAATTCGGTACTCATCCGCCTGCTCTTCGCCAAAGGCGCCAACAACGCAAGATAAGCCTGCAGGGAGAATACCGAGAGTGCTCTCGAGGAAATTCACTGCCGCACGAATGCTTAAAGGTCGAACATGTTTATCTGCCAAGCGGCAGTTCGTGAAATACGCCTCGGGCAAAAGAAGCTCGAACTCACAGCCTGGCAGCAAAGAGGCAATCGGCTCTTGCATCGCGTTTTGCCAACCTATCAAACTCACGCCGCGCTCTTGACGAGCCGGCGGCTCAGCCTGCCAACGGAATATTGGTGAGCCAACAGGCGCGCTTAAGGCCGCGATAATAAAACGAGGATCAGCCAAGACTGCGATTGTTTCTGACATATCGCGCAACTCAAGCTTAACGTCTTTTCCAGAGATCGCTGCACTTGCCAATGACTCAGTGAGGATAAGAGTTTGACAATGTGAATGAGGCATCTGATCAATGCTATACAACCAAGGAACAATCGCTAAGCGTGTATCTGTTGAGGCAATGGCGCTATGTAAAGCCTGGGCTGTAGACTCAATGATGTTGACCGGAAGTGGGCCGGACGGGATCTGGTAACGCGTGTGAGCAACGATAGGCAGCGCCAATAACAACACATCCCACTCCTGCCCTTCATGCTCGATCCTTAACGATTCGGCCAAGGTTTCGGCGATATCGGCAAGCACCTCAAAAGCTACCGTATTAATACGGAAGGTTTGATCCAGAGCAGCATCAATCACGTTTTGATTCTGGCTTTTGAGTAAACGCATCAAACGTACATTCAGACGCTCTTCCCAAAAACGATCCTCAACCTGGCTTCCAGAGGCCGCTAAAGAAATAGCGTCAGCCACCAACTTCTCCACCTCAGGAGAATTACGTTGCGAGGCTTTGGTCCGATGTACAGCCATTATTTTCTTTCTGCCCTTCTAAATACAGGCTTATCCACTTTAGATTCTGCGGCATAGTATTTATACCCGTCCAAGTTAAAGCCTTTTAAATCCGCCGGGTCGGTAATGCGATTCTCCACCACGTAACGCGCCATTAAACCGCGAGCCCGCTTAGCGTAAAAGGAAATAATCTTGTACTTACCGTCTTTGGCATCCTGAAACACAGGAGAAATAACTGGGCAATCTAATTCCTTAGGTTGAAGCACCTTGAAATACTCCTCCGAAGCTAAATTAAGAAGTACAGGCTTCTTTTGCTTATCTAAGACCTTTTTAATGGAATCAGTCACTCTACTACCCCAAAAGGCATAAAGATCCTTACCCCTGGCGTTCTTGAATGAGGTGCCCATCTCTAGGCGGTATGGCTGCATCAGATCCAGAGGCTTCAAAGCACCATAAAGGCCAGACAAAATACGCATATGGTCCTGAGCAAACTGAACGGACTTGGCGTCCAAGGTTTTGACATCAAAACCGTCATACACATCACCATCAAAGGCATAGATCGCCGGCTTGCTGTTTTCTTCGGTGAATTTCTTGGACCAATCCCGGTAGCGCCCAACATTCAAAGTAGCCAATTGATCCGATAAGCCCATTAGCTTGGCAACATCTTGCGGGGCTAATTTCTTCAAGTCAGCAATCAACTTGGCTGATTCAGAGACAAACTCAGGCAAAGTTGGCGCCTTAACCTTGGTTGGGGTCTTGTAATCCAGGGATTTAGCGGGTGAAAGGACGATCAGCATGGCACAATTTGTTTATGTATTTTTACCATTCTAGCGACTACCAGCTATATCCGCTCTAAACGACTGACCACCACCCTGCGCCTCCATGAACTCACTAGAGACCCCCTCTTTTCCAAGTCGCCTGCCGAAGGTGGGGACCACGATCTTTACGGTGATGTCCGCTTTAGCTGCGGAGCACAAAGCTATTAATTTGGGTCAAGGTTTTCCAGATTTTCCATGCGATAGAAAACTGATTGCTGAAGTCAATGAAGCCATGTTGGCTGACCGCAATCAATACCCTCCCATGATTGGCATTGCAGAACTACGCAATGGCATTTGCCAAAAGATTCAAAACTTATACGGTCATCACTACGATGTCGATACTGAAATCACTATCACTGCGGGTGGCACGCAAGGCATCCTGACAGCCATACTCGCTTGCGTTAGTCCGGGCGATGAAGTCATCATCATTGAACCAGCGTATGACAGCTATCGCCCTTCCATCGAACTGGCGGGTGGCAAAACCATTGCCATTTCTTTGCAAGTGATTCGTGATGAGCGCGGGCAAGTTGCCTCTTATGAAATTCCATGGGATCAATTAGCCAAGGCAATCCATTCCAAAACCCGTTTGATCATTATTAATACTCCGCATAACCCTACCGGCATGATTTGGAGTAAGAATGATCTAGATTGCCTCGCGAACTTAGTTCGCAATACTTCCGCATTGATATTGAGCGACGAAGTCTACGAGCATATGGTCTATGACGAAGTGCAGCACTACAGTGTTGCATCCCATCCGGAACTCGCGGCTAGGAGCTTTCTGATCTCTAGCTTTGGCAAGACCTATCACGTCACTGGCTGGAAAGTAGGTTATGTGGCCGCACCAACGGCACTAACAAAAGAGTTTCGCAAAGTTCATCAGTTCAATGTATTTACCGTGAACACGCCGATGCAATACGGTATAGCAACATATCTTGCAGACGCTATACATTACTTAAGTCTCCCGGCCTTTTATCAGGCAAAGCGTGATTTTTTTAGAGCAGGACTGGGTAAGACTAAATTTAAATTACTCCCTACTCCAGGCACTTATTTTCAGTGCGTCGACTACTCGGCATTAGGCATTCCCCAGGCAAAATTTAACGAGGCAGACTTTTGCAAATGGCTTACAACTGAAATTGGGGTGGCTGCCATACCAGTCTCTGCTTTTTATGAGCAAGCGACCGAATCTGGCGTAATTCGTTTTTGTTTCGCGAAACAAGATCAAACACTCACAAGCGCCTTACAACGCTTAGAAAAAATCTAAAGGACATCATGGCAAATAAAAAATCAACCGTAATGGATGTTTACAGCTGGCCCACACCAAATGGCCACAAAGTGCACATCATGCTGGAGGAGTGCGGCTTTCGATTGGGTAAGGATTGGATCGCTCACCCAATTGATATTGGCGCAGGAGATCAATTTACCCCTGAGTTTTTAAAGATCAGCCCCAACAATAAGATTCCAGCAATTGTTGATCCCAATGGTCCGGATGGCAAACCCATTAGCCTCTTTGAGTCAGGTGCGATTCTTCTCTATTTGGCCGCTAAGACTGGCAAATTCTTACCTCAAGATACCCGCGGAAAGTATGAAGTGCTGCAGTGGCTAATGTTCCAAATGGGCGGTCTCGGCCCTATGCTTGGGCAAAACCACCATTTCCGTCTATATGCACCTGAGAAAATTGAATACGCGATCAATCGCTATACCAATGAGGCAAAGCGAATCTATGGGGTATTGGATAGCCAACTGAAAGATAATCCCTATGTAGCAGGGAAAACGTATTCGATTGCTGATATTGCGATTTATCCATGGACGCGTAATTGGAAAAATCAAGGTATTGATATCAATGAGTACCCGCATTTCAAACGTTGGTTTGAAAAAATTGGTGCGCGACCAGCAGTTAAGCGTGGTTGCGAAGTATTAACCGCATTACGTAAACCTTTGCATGATGCCAAGGCAAGAGAGCAGTTATTTGGTTCAACCCAGTATCAAAAGAGGAAATAAGATGAGTATTCAATCAGTCGGTGTAATCGGTGCAGGCACCATGGGAAATGGTATTGCACAAGTGTGTGCAGTTGCCGGCCTAGATGTCGTCATGGTTGATATTAACGAGGCAGCGGTTCAACGTGGTCTCGAACAAATTAGCAAGAGCTTAGATCGTCTCGTCAAAAAAGAAACTTTAACGGTTGAAGCAAAAGATGCTGCACTAAAGCGCATCAAAGGAAGTACTTCTTATAACGACTTCAAGGGCTTGGGCTTAGTCATTGAAGCCGCCACCGAGAATCAAGCGATCAAAGAGAAGATCTTGAAGCAAGTCGATGAGATTGTGAACAAAGACACTATCATCGCTACTAACACCTCCTCTTTATCCATTACCAAGTTAGCAGCTCTTGATTCCAATCCTGCGCGCTTTATTGGTATGCACTTCTTTAACCCGCCACCCTTGATGGCTCTGGTGGAGGTGATTCGCGGCCTACAGACTAGCGATACAACCCATGCCGCCATTATTGAGATGGCCAAGCGAGTTGGCAAAGAGCCGATTACCGTTAAAAACTCTCCGGGTTTTGTAGTAAATCGTATTTTGTTACCGATGATTAACGAAGCATTCTTTGTTCTGTCTGAAGGGCTTGCTAGTCCGGAAGATATTGATGCCGGTATGAAGTTGGGATGCAATCAGCCGATTGGTCCACTGGCATTAGCTGACCTGATTGGTTTGGATACTTGCTTGGCTGTGATGGAAGTGTATTTTGAAAACTTTAGCGACTCTAAATATCGCCCTTGCCCACTGCTTCGTGAAATGGTCGCGGCTGGATATCTCGGTCGCAAAACAGGTCGCGGCGTTTATACCTACGATAAATAATTTTTTAATTTAAATAACGAAACCATCCCATCGTGAACCCCATTCCACCCCTAGTACGCAAACTTGGTTATGCCGGTCTTATTCCATTTATTGGGCTAGCTTTAATGGTGCAATTAGCACCCACACCAATGAACTATCTGAGTGCTGAATCTTTGGCTGGTTATGGGGCTGTAATCACTTCATTTATGGGCGCCTTACATTGGGGTGCTAATTTGCACCTCCTGGGTAAAGCACCTGTTGGAGATCGCTGGGAAGACCGTAATGCGTGGATCTGGGGCGTTATTCCAGCCCTGGTTGCATGGGTTGCACTGCATATCTACATCCCTGTGGGCCTACTCATCCTTGCCTCCACTCTGATTATTCAGCGCAATATTGATCAAAATACATATCAATATTATTTTTCTGATGATGCAACTCGCTCTGCATTTATGACCATGCGTAATCGCTTGACCTATGTTGCCGCCGCATGCCTAACCTGGGCATCTTTGGTGATTCTTTTTATTCAAGCATGATGCAATGAGCAGTCTTTTTGATAGCACTCCGCCCCCACCCCTAGCGGAAGCTCTGCGTCCAAAGACAATTGATGAAGTAATTGGGCAAACTCATTTATTAGCCAGCGGCAAACCTCTTAACCTCGCATTTGCCTCAGGCAAACCGCACTCGATGATTTTGTGGGGCCCTCCGGGTGTCGGCAAGACAACGCTAGCACGTCTCTCAGCAAAAGCGTTTGATCGTGAGTTCATAGCCATCTCTGCAGTATTGGCTGGCGTAAAAGAAATTCGTGAAGCTATTGAGCAAGCTCAACAGAATATGGCTCAGTACGGCAAGCAAACCATTTTGTTTGTAGATGAGATCCACCGCTTTAATAAAAGCCAGCAAGATGCCCTGCTACCCCATGTGGAATCAGGCCTATTTACCTTTATTGGCGCAACTACCGAGAACCCTTCTTTTGAAGTGAACTCAGCACTCTTATCGCGAGCTCAGGTGTATGTATTGAAGTCACTCACACCAGAGGAGTTGCAATTACTCTTTGATCGTGCGCGCCAACATGCAATGCCTCATGTGCAATTTGAATCTGCCGCTATTGATACCCTCATCTCGAATGCCGATGGCGATGCTAGGCGCCTATTAAATTTGGTTGAACAAGTACGCAATGCAGCACTTACTCCGAATGCTGAACTCAAGAATGTCGATCAACAATTTATTGAAAACGCTTTGAGTGCGCAAGCACGACGTTTTGATAAAGGTGGCGATCACTTCTACGATCAAATCTCCGCCCTACATAAATCTGTCCGTGGCTCCAATCCTGATGCCGCCTTGTATTGGTTTTGCCGCATGCTCGACGGTGGAGCAGATCCCCGCTATCTAGCGCGTCGCATTATCCGCATGGCATGGGAAGATATTGGCTTGGCAGATCCAAGGGCAATGCAATTAGCCAATGATGCTGCGCAAACCTTTGAAAGACTCGGCTCACCGGAAGGAGAACTTGCGCTTGGCCAAGCGGTGGTTTATCTTGCCGTTGCCTCCAAGAGCAATGCCAGCTACAACGCTTTTAATGCCGCCCGTGCATTTGTGGCTCAAGACCAATCTAGAGGCGTGCCCAATCATTTGCGTAATGCCCCAACTAAGTTAATGAAAGAGCTTGGTCATGGCAAAGAGTATCGCTATGCCCACGATGAGCCCCATGGTTATGCTGCCGGCGAATCCTACTTACCTGAGGGTATGAAAGAGCCGCACTGGTATGAGCCCGTTGAACGTGGCCTAGAGTCACAGATTAAAGAGAAATTGGCATTCTTAAAAAAGCTCGACGATGAGCATCAGAAGAAGTAAGGCGATATGAGCACAAAGACTCCAGCTGCTTTTTATTACGATATTGTTTCGCCATTTGCCTATCTTTATGTCAAGCAAAGACATCGCCTTGAGGGCAGGCTAGATATCAAACCAGTTCCGATTCTGTTGGGCGGCCTACTTCGCGCTACTGAAAATAAAGGTCCTGGTGAGGTTGCAGCTAAACGTCCCCACACTTATCAGTTCTGTGTATGGCAGGCTGAGAAGCTAGGCATCCCTTTTCGCTTTCCTGAACACCATCCATTTATGACGGTTGCAGCACAACGTCTGTTAGTTGAGCAGAATGCTGACTGGACAATGGTTGAACGCGCATTTGATTACGTTTGGGTGGAAGGCAAAGACCCTAACTTATCTTGGCCAGAATTTTGCACATACTTAGGTTTGCCTGCTGACACCCCTAAACCTGAAAATCCAGAGGTAAAAGCAAAGCTCATTGCCAATACCAACCAGGCCAAAGCTGATGGTGCTTTTGGAGTGCCAGCTCTGATAGTCAATCAACAGTGCTTTTGGGGCATCGATACGATCGACTGGGTCTTGGAGTATCTCGCTAGACCTGGCATGTTTAAAGAGGCTTCTTACGCCTACGCTGGCAATGTGCCTAATGGTCTGAGCTGAGGATACAGCTTCATTCACCCATCAGGCAGTAATGAGCAATACAATCAATTCAAGTTACTTTCACACTGTTTAAGGAGTTCATATGCGCAAGCTATTCGCAGCCCTCATCATTACCTTTTCTTGCTTTGCTAGCCAAGCTGCATTTGCAGGGCCAAAGGTGGAATTTAAAACAACTATGGGCAATTTCGTAGTGGAGTTGGATGACGTTAAAGCGCCTAAGACCACCGCTAACTTTTTAAATTATGTGAAGAGTGGTTTTTATAACGGCACCATCTTCCATCGCGTGATTGATGGTTTCATGATTCAGGGCGGTGGCTTTACTGCAGATCTCAATCAAAAACCAACTAATGCTCCAGTCGTTTCCGAGGCGCAAAACGGTTTAAAAAATAATGCCTATACGATTGCGATGGCCCGTACTTCCGATCCTGATTCTGCAACTGCACAGTTTTTTATTAACGTCAAAGACAATGCGGGATTAGATTATCCCAATGCGATGGGTAATGGCTACACCGTATTTGGCAAAGTGATCTCCGGCACTCAAACGATTGATGCTATTCGCAAGATCCCGACCATGGTTGCACCAGCGCCACGTATGGGCAGAATGGCTGATGTCCCAAGTCAGACCGTCACCATTGAATCCGCAACGATTCTGAAGTAATTAGGAACTCCCAGGTAAGCCGCAATGATTTTGCTCGATGACGCGCAAAGCACTGCGGCCTCGCCCACTAGCCGCCTCTATGAAAATACGATCCACTACTGGCGCGTACTTCCTAGCAGTGATAGTGCTCTAGATTTATCTGCCACCCAGAAATGTCTTTCTGAAATCTCAGACTCTCTCGCTAGAGGTGAATATGTTGTGGCTGCTTTTGCCTATGAATTAGGTAGGCAAATACACAAACTTCCTCAGAGACCATCTTTATCTGATGAGCCACATCCATTAATAGAGGCTTGGGCTTTCTCAAGCTTTAAAAAACTGTCCAAGCAAGATGTTGATAGCTGCATCTCAGAAAAGCTATCCTTGCTTGAGAGTTCTCAACGTTGTGCAGGCGTATTGAATGTTCAGGAATCGATATCTGAGGATCGCTTTACGGCAGATATCGACGCGATTCAGGAATACATTCGCAGTGGCGATAGCTACCAAATTAATCATACCTATCGCATTAAGGGTGAGATCTATGGTGCTCCGCTAGCCTTATACAGTCGCTTGCGGGATAGGCAACCCGGTAGATTTGGCGCTTACATAGAGCAAGATGGCAACTTTCTACTATCTCAGTCTCCGGAACTCTTTATTGCGCGCAATGGCGATACTTTAAAAGCCATGCCCATGAAAGGTACTGCCAGCGCCTTATCTGCGGTTGCCAGTGCTTTATCCGATGACCCAAAGAATCAGGCGGAGAACGTCATGATTGTTGACTTACTGCGCAATGATCTCAGTCGCATTTCCTTACCGGGCACAGTAACGGTACCCAATCTTTTCGAAGTGGCAAGACATGGTGATGTGTTGCAAATGACCTCTACTGTGCAAGGTCAAATTAGGCCTGATGTCAGTCTCTTTGATATTTTCAAGGCCGTTTTTCCGTGTGGCTCTGTTACTGGCGCCCCAAAGAAGCGCAGCATGGAGATTATTCAAGAACTTGAACCCGAAGATCGAGGTTACTACTGTGGCGCATTAGGCTGGCTCGATCCCAACGGCAACTTTGCCTTTAGCGTACCTATCCGAACTGTTGAAATTACTGCAAACAGCAAATCACACGCCTCCACTTTCACTTTAGGAGTAGGCGCTGGCATTACCAATGACTCCGATGCCAAACAAGAGTGGCAAGAATGTCATATTAAATCTGCCTTTCTAATGGATCTTCCAAGTGCTACCGGTTTATTCGAAACGATTGCAGTGCTACACGGTGAGCCACAGAGATTGAGATCACACCTAGAGCGCATGCAAGCCTCTGCTTTGGCTTTGCGAATTCCCTTTGAATCTGTGACTGCAGAAAAGTTGATTCTGAATGCTTGTGCGTCTTTTGATAAAAACTTATCGCATCGATTAAGACTAGATCTTGCAGCTAATGGAGCGCTTTCTGTTTCAAGCGCCGTCATTCATCAGACAAATGAACCCGTCAAAATATTTTGGGCTAAAGATATTTTGTCTGGTGACGTAACAATGCATTCAGGAGATGCCCTGCTGCAGCATAAAGTTAGCGAAAGAACTCTTTATGATCAAGCATGGCAAGAAGCAGTCAAGCTAGGTGGATTTGATGCCCTCTTTTGCAATGAGCAGGGTTTTGTGACAGAAGGCGGCAGAACTAGCATTTTTGTTAAACCTCGAGGTAGCTCTAATTGGCTTACGCCACCTGTCTCAGCAGGTCTTCTACCAGGCGTCATGCGTGCCGCCTTGCTTGCTGCTCCCAAAATGAATGCCCGTGAAGCTAACCTGACTATTAATGATGTTTCAATGGCAGATGAGATTATCCTTAGCAATGCCCTTCGTGGCGCTATCAAAGCCCATTTTTAGAAAGTCAGTATGAAGTATTGTCCTAACTGCGCTGCTGTATTGACGATCAAAATTCCAGCCGATGATTCTCGTGAACGCCATGTATGCGAAGCCTGCGGCAGCATTCATTATCAGAATCCTCGCAATGTAGTGGGTAGCATTCCTGTATACGGCCAGCAAGTGCTCTTATGTCGTAGAGCGATTGAGCCTCGTCATGGTTATTGGACTCTTCCTGCAGGCTTTATGGAGTTAGGTGAAAGTACGAGTCATGGTGCCGCTCGCGAGACTCTCGAGGAAGCTGGTGCTGAAGTGAACATCGGACCACTCTATTCACTACTCAACGTACCCCATGCCGAGCAAGTACATCTATTTTATTTAGCAACGATGAATACGCCAGAGTTTTCCGCTGGTGAAGAAAGTCTTGAAGTTGCACTCTTTAATGAGGCCGACATTCCCTGGAATGAATTGGCCTTTCCCACAGTGAAGCAGACCTTGGAATGGTTTTTTGCTGATCGCACTGCAGGCAACTTAGAGGCTGGCAAAGAATTTCATGTGCGCAGTCGTGACATCTTGCCATCTGAAAGAATTTAAAGGGTTGCTATGGGTCAGATTGCCTGGCTAGGGCCTCATGACCCTTTCCCCAACCCTCTACTGGAGGCCGATCCAGATCCTACCGTTCCTGGGTTAATCGCGGTGAGCGAACAAATATATCCAGGACAACTCGCGCGCGCCTACCAACAGGGCATTTTCCCTTGGTACTCCGACAACCAGCCAGTACTCTGGTGGTCACCAGACCCTAGAATGGTTTTAAAGCCAAGCAACTTCAAATGCAGCGATTCCTTACGTAAAATTATTCGCCTCTTTTGTCAAAATACCCAGTCTCAAGTAGAAGTAGATGGTGATTTTGGTGCTGTCATCCGCTCCTGCGCAACCAGTGCACGTAAAGACCAAGATGGCACCTGGATTACCCATGAAATTATGGACGCTTACACGGCATTGCATGAGCAAGGCAATGCTCATAGTATTGCTGTAATAGAGGATGGCCAGCTGATGGGCGGACTTTATTGCGTTTCTTTTGGAGCTATGGTTTTTGGTGAGTCCATGTTCAGTCGCAAAACCAATGCATCCAAAATCGCCTTAGCAGCCCTCAGTGCCTGGTGCCTAAGTAATGAGGTAAACATGATTGATTGCCAGCAAGAGACCGCTCATCTGCTTTCTTTGGGCGCCGCTCCCATACCACGCAAAGACTTTTTAGAGCAACTGCAAGTTTCTGTAAATCAAACTAAGATTAGTCAATCTTGGACTTTTGATAAAACCATATTGCATCACTGGCTATGACCCAGCTCAAAGAACTCCCACTAACTACCCTGCAGTTTTATGCAACAGCTCCATATACTTGTAGCTATCTTCCGAACAAGACTGCACGCTCTCAAGTGGCTACCCCATCTCATTTGATTCATGCGGATGTCTACAGTGATTTGTTAAATGCTGGGTTTAGACGCAGTGGTTTGTATACCTATCGCCCCTATTGTGATGAATGCAAGGCTTGTATTGCGACGCGCATCTTGGTAAATCAATTCATACCTTCACGAAGTCAGCGCCGCGCCCAGAAAAAACACGCTGGTCTTGAAGCATCAGTATTAAATCTTGGCTACCAAGAAGAGCATTACCAACTCTATCAACGCTATCAACATGAGCGACATGAAGGTGGAGATATGGATAGCGACGATCAAGACCAGTACATGCAATTTTTATTGCAAAGTCGAGTGAACTCGCGCATTGTGGAATTTCGGGATGGTCCTCACGATCCACACCCAGGTCGATTACGCATGGTTAGCATGATCGATATCTTGGAACAAGGCATCTCCTCGGTTTATACCTTTTATGACACCTCAAGCCATGCAGCTAGCTATGGCAGCTACAGCATCATGTGGCAAATAGAGCAGGCAAGGATCTTAGGTTTGCCCTACCTCTATCTTGGCTACTACATCAAAGAAAGCAACAAGATGTCGTACAAGATTAAATATCAGCCCATGGAGGGGCTGATCGACGATCATTGGCAACCGTTGTCTGAGTCATAATATCTACCCATGATCGATCGCTACTCCCTTCTACGCCCTTGGCTCTTTTGTATAGACCCTGAAAAAGCCCATAACCTCACTCTGAGTAATATGGATCGCGCGCAGCGCTGGGGACTATTAGAGCGTTTGATAACTAAGCCGATTAACGATCCACAAATGCTTTGCGGCATCGAGTTTCCGAACCCAGTTGGCCTTGCTGCTGGATTGGATAAAGATGGCAAACACATTGATGCGCTTGCCGCATTGGGATTTGGATTTTTAGAAATCGGCACCGTGACGCCACGCCCACAACCCGGCAACCCAAAACCTCGGATGTTTCGCCTTCCTGAAGCACAGGGCATCATCAATCGCATGGGCTTTAACAACGATGGTGTTGATGCCTGCGTCTCCAGAGTGCGCAGCTCTAAGTTTTGGCAAAACGGTGGTGTACTCGGTATGAACATTGGCAAAAATGCCAGCACACCAATAGAAGAAGCTTCGCGTGATTACGTATTGGCCATGGAAGCTGTCTATGAAATTGCCACTTACATTACGGTTAATATCTCCTCCCCCAACACTCAAAATCTGCGCGCTCTACAAGGCGAAGAAATGCTCCGTGAATTGTTGGGTAGCTTGGATGAAGCCAGAAAACGTTTATCTGATCGCTACGGTGTACGCAAGCCACTCTTCCTGAAGATTGCGCCGGACTTAGATCATGGCGATATCAATCTCATTGCGGATCTACTTCTAGAGTTTGGTATTGATGCAGTCATTGCTACCAACACAACCATTTCTAGAGATGCAGTCAAAGGAATGGAATTTGGGGAAGAAGCCGGTGGCCTATCTGGCGCACCTGTTCGCCATGCCTCCAATATTGTCATCAAAGCTTTAAAAGCCAGACTTGGCAATCAACTGCCGATTATTGGTGTTGGCGGCATCATGTCTGGCGCCGATGCCAGAGAAAAGATCATGGCAGGTGCTAGCCTAGTCCAACTCTATAGCGGCTTGATCTATCGTGGCCCAGACTTAGTCAACGAGTGCGCCACCGCCTTAAGACAGCCTTAAATCGCCTTTAGATCACTCCAAATGGGGGGCTTTTTAATGCTTGCCCCATAAAATGGCATTTCACAATATGCAATTTCATCTGAAATCGCTACAATATGGCCTATGAGTACTAGCAAAACCATCAAAACCCCCAAATCTACCGGTGAGGTTGGTAAAACAGCCATCCAGGTAGTGGAGCGCATGATGAATTTGCTAGATGCGCTAGCTGATCAAGAGGACTCAAGCAGCCTCAAAAACCTTGCTGAACTCACTGGCCTCCACCCCTCTACTGCTCACCGCATTTTGAATGACATGGTTGCCTGCAGACTAGTTGAGCGTGGTGATGGCGGCACTTACCGTCTTGGTTTAAAGCTACTGGAGCTTGGCAATTTAGTGAAGGCAAGATTGTCAGTCCGCGAAGCAGCGCAGTTACCAATGCGTACCCTACACAAGCTCACCGGTGAAACAGTAAACCTATCTGTTCGCCAAGGCGATGAAATCGTTTATGTTGATCGTGCTTATAGCGAACGTTCAGGAATGCAAGTTGTCCGTGCTATTGGTGGTCGCGCGCCTTTGCACCTCACCTCAGTTGGCAAACTCTTTTTAGCTAGCGATGATCCTGGTCAGGTTCGCGCCTATGTCACACGCACCGGCCTATCTGGACATACTCGCAATAGCATCACCGAATTAGGCAAACTCGAAACTGAGCTCAATCAAGTACGCAAAGTGGGCAATGCTCGCGATGATGAAGAATTAGAGTTGGGCGTGAGCTGTTTAGCTGCCGCTATCTTGGATGACACCGGGAAATTGGTTGCCGGGCTATCTTTAAGCGCTCCAACCGATCGCATTCAGGCAGATTGGCTGCGCGCCCTTCAAGAAACTGCCCTACAGATCTCCAAGGGTATGGGCTTTAAACCCAAATCTGCCGAACCAGGCAGCACAAACTAGATTTACATTAAGCGGCGAATTGGCTGAGCGCCAGATGGCATACGCTCATACCAATCACGCACACGCACGGCATCAGCAAAACGCGATTGCGTTCCCACAGAATCTAAGAACACTAATAACAAAGGCGTGTTATTTACTCTAGCCTGCATCACCAAACATTTACCAGCAGCATTAATGAAGCCAGTTTTTTGCAGGCCGATATTCATATCACCAGAACGCACTAAGCGATTGGTATTCAAAAACTTCTGTGGACGCTTGGCAATCACCATGGTCAGATCTGGCCAAGTTGAAAACTCACGAATGGTTTTATATTGATATGCCGCACTGAGCATGCGCGTCAGATCTTCCGCTGTGGCAACGTTCTCACTCAGGAGACCAGTTGGATCCGCAAAATGAGAATGATCCATACCAAGCTCTTTTGCTTTGCGATTCATGGCACCAACAAATGATGGAATACCGCCTGGGTAATTTCTTCCCAGGGTATATGCAGCGCGGTTCTCAGAGGACATTAGAGCTAGTAGTAAGGCTTCTTCACGAGTCAACACCGTACCGCCAGCCAAACGTGAAGTGCGGTAAATTTGTACATCCTCAGAATTAATTACCAATGTCTCATCTAAAGGCATCTTGGCATCTAACACTACCATCGCTGTCATTAACTTTGTAATAGAAGCGATTGGCAAACTGACGGAGGGGTTCTTTTCAAAATACACTTCTTTGGTATCTTGATTGACCACCATCGCCACGCTGGATTTGAGATTCAATTCGTCATGCTGTCCACGCAACCCTAATGCAGTTGCAAGAGATGGTCTTGCGGGTATGACCGGCTCTGTTGAGCGCGTCACTGTTACGCGAACTGTTTTAGGTTTCTTGGCAGCCTTGGTATTTGTCTTGGCAGCTGCTTTAGTGGAAGTTTTGGCTTGCTGCTTATCTTTATTGGCAGCAATTGCAGGTGCATTCGCCAAAGCGCCAACCGCAAAAAATACCGCCAAGGCAAAAAGCCAAAATCGATTCAAACGCATCCCAAAATACCTTCCAAAACTTTCAACATACGGAATGATAATTAATTTCCCAAGGCAAGGCGGTTTTATTCGCCCCAATCTAGGTATTCCGCCTACCAATATCCACTCTTCAGTACACCCTACTCTGCAATGGTTGCCACTGTATTGGCCTGACGCGCGTTTACTAGCACTACCCCCGTCATCGTTAGACATAGACCAACAGCCATCAGTAAGGTGAACGGCTCATCAAATAACAGCCAAGCCATTGCAGCAGTTGTCGGTGGCACTAAATAGAGAAAGCTGGTGACTTTGGTAGCAGCGCCCTTGCGAATCATCATGAATAACAAACTGATTGATCCTATCGATAAGGGGAAGATTGCCCAGAGCAATGCACCAATAACGGAGGGGTTCCAAACCATCTCGCCTGATTCAAAAAAATACATACAGATAAAGCACAGCACCGCTGAAACGCCAAACTGAATAGAGGAGCCAGCGCGCAGATCAAACACTGGGCAGAATTTCTTTTGATAAAGAGTGCCAAAGGTTATCGAGAGAAGCCCTCCAAATGCGAGCGCGTAACTCGCCAAAGGAATATGCATAAAACCGATCTTTTCAGCTACAACTAAAGCAACACCAGCAAAACCAAACCCCAGACCAATCCACTGACGCGGTGACACCTTCTCCGAAATCCAAGCAGCAAACCAGGCCGTCACAATTGGCTGAAGTCCAACAATAATCGCAACCAACCCAGCAGTCATTCCCAATCTGACCGCAAACCATACGCCAAGTAAGTAACCAAACTGAAGCAAGATGCCAGCAACGGCAATATGCTTGATTTGCGACCAGTTAGGCCAAGTGATTCTCCACACTAGGCTAAGCGCTGCCATCGCCACCAAAACCCCTGCAAACCGCCAAAACAGGAAGGTTGCTGGCTCAACATAAGGCATTGCTAAACGCGCAATGACGAAACCCGTACTCCAAATGAGTACAAATATCGGTGCAATAGCGGTGTCTAGCGTAAGCTTCATGAGTAACTTGCTGAAAATATTAGGATTTTTTACTGAATCTTCGATTTTAGGCGCTTTTGCCTACCTACCCCATTTATATCCAAGATTGGGAACATATGCTGCATCGCAACATATATGCCATATAATTTGTCAAAGAGAGTACATTAGGGAAAGCCTAAAGTCAGAATCAAAATAATTATCAAATGGAAAGAGACTGAAATGAACTTAACTCCAGAACAAATTGCAGCAGCACAAAAAGCAAACCTAGAGACCTTGAGTGGATTAACCAATCAAGCTTTGCAAAGCATCGAAAAATTAGTGGAACTGAATATGCATATTGCCAAGCAAAGCTTGAGCGATAGCATGAATAGCGCCAAGAAAGCATTAGAAGTAAAGGATATTCAACAGCTACTCGCCCATCAAGCTGAAGCAGTGCAGCCCATGGCTGAAAAAATTATGGCTTACAGCCGTCACTTGTATGAGCTAGCTCATGAGACTCAAAATAGCTTTACCGAATCTGCTGAAAAAGAATTTCAGGCAGGTCAAAAGAAAATCAATTCTTTAGTGGAAGAGTGGACTAAGAATGCACCAGCTGGATCTGATGCAGCCGTTCAAGCCATGAAGCAAGCCATTGCATCAGCGAACAATGTATTTGAGACTAGCCAAAAGGCTGTGAAGCATGCGGTTGAAGTTGCACAAACTAATCTGAATAGCGCCACTGAAACCGTGTTGAAGGCTGCCGATACAGCGAGCAAAGCCACGAAGAAGAAGTAAGTTACTGCGGAGCAATCTGCAATGTAAAAGCCCCGATGACTCGGGGCTTTTTCTTTTAGGATTTCTTTTTCACTGGTGGTAGATCGGTGCAATGGCCATGGGCTGCTTCAGCCGCAAGGCCTACTGATTCACCGAGGGTTGGATGTGGATGAATTGTTTTACCAATATCCACGGCATCAGCCCCCATCTCAATAGCGAGACACACTTCACCAATCAAATCACCAGCGTGCGTACCAACAATACCGCCACCAATAATGCGATGAGTAGTTGCATCAAAAATGAGTTTTGTGAAACCTTCATCACGTCCGTTAGCAATCGCTCGTCCGCTAGCTGCCCATGGGAACAAACCTTTTTCATAGGCAATGCCTTGTGCTTTGCACTGCTCTTCTGTCAAGCCGGCCCAAGCCACTTCCGGATCGGTGTAAGCAACCGATGGAATTTGCTTCGCATCGAAGTAGGATTTTTCACCAGCAGCCGCTTCAGCAGCTACGTGACCCTCATGCACGGCTTTGTGAGCCAACATCGGCTGACCAACTAAGTCGCCAATTGCAAAAATATTGGGAACATTAGTGCGCATTTGTTTATTAACCGGAATAAAGCCGCGCTCATCTACCTGCACGCCCGCTTTACCAGCATCAATCTTTTTACCATTTGGAGTACGGCCCACTGCAACCAATACCAAGTCATAAGTTTGCGGCTCAGCAGGAGCATTGTCGCCCTCAAAGCTCACTTGTATTCCATCAGGCTTTACTTCCGCCTTAGCAGCACGAGTCTTGAGCATGATCTTTTCAAAACGTCCGGCATTAAACTTCTCCCAGACTTTTTCTAAATCACGATCTGCACCAGCCATGAGGCCGTCCATCATCTCAGCGATATCAATACGTGAGCCTAGCGTGCTGTAAACAGTTGCCATCTCTAATCCAATAATGCCGCCACCAATTACCAACATACGCTTTGGAATGCTCTTGAGCAATAAAGCTCCAGTGCTATCCACAATACGCGGATCTTCTGGCAAGAAAGGCAACTTCACTGGCTGACTGCCGGCAGCAATAATGGCCTTCTGAAAGCGCACCACTTCTTTTTTACCAGTGAGGTCTTGGCCAGTACCGTCGGTTAACTCAACCTCGACATGATTTGCATCTAAGAACTTACCCAGACCACGCACTACTTTGACTTTGCGAGCCTTTGCCATTCCAGCAAGACCGCCAGTTAATTTAGCAATAACAGATTCTTTATAGCCACGCAATTGATCAATCTCGATCTTTGGTGCGCCAAAGGTAATGCCATGCTTTGCCATGGTCTTCACTTCATCCATCACTGAAGTGGTGTGGAGCAATGCTTTAGATGGAATACAACCGACGTTCAAACAAACCCCGCCCAAAGTTGGGTAGCGCTCTACTAAAACGGTATTCATCCCCAAGTCGGCACTACGGAATGCTGCGCTGTAACCGCCAGGGCCAGCACCAAGTACCAATACTTCACATTCATGATCAACCTTGCCGCTGTACTGCCCTGCTACTGGTGCAGGTGCGGCGGTCATTGTTGGAGCGGCAGGAGCTGGTGCCACAGCAGCTGCAGCAGGTTTAGCGGCAGGCGCCGCGCCACTTGCTTCAATTTCTGCAATGACAGAACCTTTGCCAACCTTATCGCCCAACTTAACTGCAATGCTAGTGATAGTGCCTGCAGCATCTGCTGGCACTTCCATTGTTGCCTTGTCTGATTCGAGCACCAAGAGCGGTTGCTCTTTTTCAATAACATCACCAACCTTAACCAGCACTTCAATGACAGGTACATCAGAATAGTCACCAATATCTGGAACGAGAATTGTTTGCTTAGCCATAAATTCCCCTTACAGACTAGCGCGACGGAAGTCGGCCAAGAGCTGAGCAATGTACACATTGAAGCGAGTAGCCAAAGCACCGTCAATCACGCGATGATCTGCAGATAAGGACAATGGGCAAATCAGGCGTGGTACAAACTGCTTACCATCCCACACCGGCTTCATCGCAGCCTTGCTGACACCCAGAATAGCTACTTCAGGAGCATTAACGATTGGCGAGAAATACGTACCGCCAATACCGCCAAGTGATGAAATCGTAAAGCTCGCGCCCTGCATTTGATCAGGCTTTAATTTACCGTCACGAGCAAGTGCTGCTAGATCTGAAGTTTCTTTAGCTAGCTCAAAGATACCTTTTTTATCTGCATCTTTAATTACCGGCACAACCAAACCAGTAGGTGTATCTGCGGCAAAACCGATATTGAAGTATTTCTTCAAAATCAGATCATCGCCATCTAATGAGCTATTGAACTCGGGGTATTTTTTCAACGCTGCTACTGCGGCCTTCATTAAGAAAGCAAGCATCGTAATCTTGACGCCCTTCTTCTCATTCTCTTTATTGGTGAGAACGCGGAATGCCTCTAAGTCAGTAATGTCAGCATCTTCGTGATACGTCACAGCTGGAATCATTACCCAGTTACGACCCAAGTTAGCTGCAGTAAGCTTCTTAATACGATTTAATGGTTGACGCTCAATCTCACCAAACTTTGTGAAATCGACTTTCGGCCAAGGAATGAGATTCAAGCCACCTAAACTGCCACCACTAGAAGCTGCCGCAGGACTACCTGCCCCGCCACTCATTGCTGCTTTGACAAATGCCTGTACATCTTCTTGAGTAATACGCCCCTTTGGACCTGATCCTTTAACTTGATCGATCGTGACGCCAAGCTCACGTGCAAACTTGCGGACAGATGGGCTGGCGTGACTTACCGCCGTTTCAACAGGCGGTGGAGTATTACTCAGTGGAGGCGGTGCTGGCGCCCTTGCAATCGGAGGCTCAACTGTTTTGGCTGCTGGTGCAGCAGGAGCTGCGCTGGCGGCTACTGGAGCAGCTACAGAACCTGAGGGTCCACCTTCCAAGATCACAACTACTGATCCTTCAGAAAGATTGTCGCCAACTTTTACTTTGACTTCCTTAACAACGCCAGAGTGTGATGAAGGAACATCCATCGTAGCTTTATCGGATTCAAGCACGACAATAGATTGTTCTTTCTCTATCTTGTCGCCTGCCTTAACCAAGACTTCGATCACTGGCACATCTTTGTAGTCACCGATATCCGGAACTTTGATTTCAATGGGAGATCCGCCAGCACTGACCGGCGCTGCTGCTGGCGCAGATGCAGGGGCGCTAGCTACTGGCGCTGGTGCCGCCGCTGTAGCACCCTCTTCCAAGGTAATGACAACAGAGCCCTCAGAAAGATTGTCGCCAATCTTTACTTTGACCTCTTTCACAACGCCAGTGTGTGATGACGGAACATCCATCGTAGCTTTATCAGATTCAAGGACGACGATGGATTGCTCTTTCTCTATCTTGTCGCCTGCCTTAACCAAGACTTCGATCACTGGCACATCTTTGTAGTCACCGATATCCGGAACTTTGATTTCAATTATTTGACTCATAGTATTTATCTCTTATCAAACCGTCATTGGGTTTGGTTTAGTAGTGTCGATGTCGTATTTCTTAATCGCTTCTGCCAACTTAGAGCGATCAAGCTGACCGGAGTCAACTAAAGATCTCAAAGCAGTCAGAACTACCCAACGACGATCTACTTCAAAGAAATCACGGAGTTTTTCACGAGTATCGGAACGACCAAAGCCATCGGTACCAAGCACTTCATAGCGACGGCCCATATGCTGAATCGCAGGACGAATCTGTTCTGCAAATAAACGGACATAATCAGTGGCAGCAATGATCGGACCAGTAGTGTCTTTTAAACACTTCTCAACATGGGATAAGGTTGGGGCAGCAGCTGGGTTTAAGAGATTGCTGCGATGCGCTGCAGTCCAATCGCGGCCCAACTCAGTAAAGCTTGGGCAACCCCACAGGTCTGAAGCAATACCCCAGTCTTTATGCAGAATCTCTGCCGCTTCGATAACTTCACGGAAGATTGTTCCAGAGCCTAAGAGTTGTACGCGCAGCTTAGCCTTGTCATCACCGACTGACTTCAACTTATACATACCCTTAATGATGTCTTTTTCAGCGCCTTTGGGCATTGCCGGATGAGCGTAATTCTCATTCATTAATGTGACGTAGTAGTAAACGTCTTCCTGAACCTCCAACATGCGACGCATACCATCCTGAATAACTACTGCTAATTCGAATGAGAATGTAGGGTCGTAGCTAATACAGTTTGGAACTGCACCGCTCCATAGATGGCTATGACCATCTTCGTGTTGTAAGCCTTCGCCGTTCAAGGTAGTTCTACCAGCAGTACCGCCTAGCAAGAAACCACGGCTACGCATATCGCCTGCAGCCCAAGCTAAGTCACCAATACGTTGGAAACCAAACATGGAATAGAAGATGTAGAAAGGCAACATCGGTACGCCGTGCGTAGAGTAAGAGGTAGCGGCAGCGATCCAATCGCACATACCACCAGCTTCGTTGATACCCTCTTGCAAGATCTGACCAGTCTTATCCTCTTTATAGAACATCAATTGATCATGATCTTCTGGGGTGTAGAGTTGGCCTAACTGATTCCAGATTCCTAATTGACGGAACATCCCTTCCATACCGAAAGTACGTGACTCGTCCGGAACAATCGGAACTACACGTTTACCGAGCACCTTATCGCGCACAACGGTGTTGAGCATACGCACAAATGCCATCGTTGTTGAGATCTCACGACCTTCTGTAGTTGCTTCAAGCAACGGTGAGAAAGTTTCCAATGAAGGCACTGGCAAGCTTTCCGCTTTTGTGCGACGCTGAGGTAAATAGCCACCCAACTCCTGACGTCGAGCCTTCATGTACTCAAGCTCTGGGCTGCCTTCAGCAAATTTCACCAAAGGCATTTCATCTAACTGCTCATCTTTAACTGGAATCTCAAAGCGATCACGGAAGCGACGAACGTCGTCCGCATTCATCTTCTTCGCCTGGTGGGCAATATTCATCGCCTCGCCAGAGCCACCCATACCGTAACCCTTAATGGTGTGAGCCAAGATCACTGTTGGCTGATCTTTGTGATTTACCGCAGCATGAAACGCAGCAAATACTTTGTGAGGGTCATGACCGCCACGATTGAGCTGCCAAATCTCATCATCACTCCAGTCGCTGACTAAAGCTTTTAATTCTGGGGTATTGAAAACGATCTCACGCACATAGGCGCCATTCTTAGACTTCATTGTCTGGTACTGACCGTCAACGATCTCGCCCAAACGCTGCATCAAGATACCTTTTTTATCACGCGCAAATAGAGCATCCCATTGACCGCCCCACACTACCTTGATGACATTCCAGCCCGAACCACGGAACTCACTCTCGAGCTCTTGAATAATTTTCCCGTTACCGCGCACTGGTCCATCCAAGCGCTGCAAGTTACAGTTAATAACAAAAATTAAGTTATCGAGTTTTTCACGACCAGCCATACCAATTGCGCCCAAAGATTCTGGCTCATCAGTTTCGCCATCACCCAAGAAGGCCCAAACTTTACGGCCCTGCTCTTGGATAAAACCACGATCAGTTAAGTACTTCATAAAGCGCGCTTGGTAAATCGCCATGATCGGACCCAAACCCATTGATACTGTTGGGAACTGCCAGAAGTCTGGCATCAGCCAAGGATGCGGATAACTAGAGATGCCTTTGCCACCCACTTCTTGGCGGAAGTTATTGAGCTGACCCTCTTCAAGACGACCTAACATATAAGCACGTGCATATACACCTGGAGCTGAGTGTCCCTGTACAAATATCAAATCACCACCATGCTCCGGAGATGGTGCATGCCAGAAGTGATTAAAGCCAACGTCGTATAAAGTCGCTGCTGATTGGAAAGAAGAAATGTGGCCGCCAACGTTGGTATCTTTATTGGCGCGCAAGACCATTGCCATGGCATTCCATCGTGTGTACGAACGAATACGATGCTCTACGTTCTGATCTCCAGGCAAGCGTGCTTGGTTTTCAACGGGAATCGTATTGATGTAAGGAGTCTCAGCATGAAATGGCTGAACTACCCCGTTAACACGCGCATGAGAAATTTGTTGATCAATGAGATAAGCGGCTCTTTCTGGCCCCTCATTCCGAATAACGCCATCGAGCGCCTGCAACCATTCTTGAGTCTCACCCGGATCAGCGTCCTGAGCATTCTGTTTGCCTAATACTTGGTCTGGAACCGCTGCCATCTTTAGTCTCCGTTAAATAGTGCTTAATTTGTCATTAACTCTATAGGCAATATTCTAGGAAGGTATATGGGTGTAAACAAGCAATTTTCCACATAATGATAATATTTCTCATAATGTGGTAATTTATTGCGGTGCAAATAAGAATGGCTAATCAAGCCAGAAATACCATTTCAGGGGTTGCAATAGGGCAAAATGCTTTGTATTCATGAAAGTATCAGCCTCCTCCAATCTTTTTCTACGGCCCTTGAAATGGCTCCGCAAAATACGCGGATTTAGGCTTGTTTACACCCCTCTGATTGCGATTGTGATTTTTACTGCAGTCATGGGCATTATCTTGGGCACCCTGCACCTACAAGAAAAGAATCAGCAAGAATCGGCTCTATTTAGAGAGTTATCGTTTGCCAAACAACGCATTCAATCTCGATTTGCTAGCAATCTCGATGCATTAACCACAATCAATCGTGAAGTTGCGGCTAGCGAAGATCAAGTCAAATTCAAGCAAATCGCGAGAGAACAGGCAGATGATCTAGTTGTTAACAACCATGAAATAGTCAAAATCATTTGGCTAACCAACCAAAGCCAGCGTCTGTGGGTTGCGCCAACCGAAACAGGTAAGCCAGATTGGATTACCAAGAGTCAAAATGATCAACTTGTTAATACTGGTCTTGCATCCACCATTGAACTAAGCAGAGTAACCAGTCGTGCTGCCTTTAGTCCATTTATCTCTCTTAATCTTCCTAGCGATGAGCCAATCAATGCTGAGAGAAAAATTGTTTTCTGGCAAGTAGTGCCCAATATAGTTAGCGGGGAAATTGTAGGTTACTTGGCGGCGCTCTACACTACCCAAGGAATTTTGGATGTCATTCCCGGAGAGCTGAAGTCTTACTACCGCTTCACCCTCATTACTGATAACGAAAAAGTTCTGGCGATCTCCTCGGATAAAGGGACTCCTAAAAGAGCTTTTAGCAATCAGACCAGCTTAGATATCGGCGTCTTAAGTCCAAATATCACCTTGCGGATTGATACCTATCCTCCGCCTACCAACCTCACCTTCAGGATGTTGATTGGCGTTGTATTGGGATTGAGTATCTTCGTGATTTGGAGCTTGTGGTCCGTCCTCAAGCAAATGCAAGTGCGCCAGGAAGCTGAGGCAAGTCTGCGCACAGAAACCAGCTTTCGTAATGCGATGGAGAACTCCACCCCAGTGGGTATTCGTGCGCATGATATGGAAAAACGAATCACTTATGTCAATCGAGCCTTTTGCGAAATGACCGGCTGGAGCTCCGAAGAATTAATGGGCCTTACCCCGCCATTTCCATTTTGGCCAGATAGCCGAAGAGATGAGCTTGTAGAAAAGATGAACCGGGCCCTGCAATCCAACATCAGCGGCAGTATGAAAATTGGTATTGAGGGTGCAATCCTAAAGCGGGATGGAACCTTAATCCAGACACGCACCTTCATTGCACCTTTAATTAATGAAAAGGGCAAACAGACAGGCTGGGTCACTTCCTTAATCGACATTTCGGAGCCAAAAAAGATTCGTGAAGAATTGGCTGCGTCACAAGAACGATTCACCACCGTTCTCGAGAGTCTAGATGCTGCAGTGTCTGTTGTCTCTCTGGAAACCGATGAACTGCTATTTGCAAACCGCTTCTACCGAGAAAATTTTGGCAATGATTCCAAAGGACACTTTCAATTAGCTCACCAAGATAATGAAATTGCGACTTTGCATAATATTGCACAGGATCTTCAAGACTACATACGCGATGGCATTCCGACCTCATTTCTGTATCAAGAATCAGAGTCAGAAGAAGTGCAGTTGACTGATGGCAGCAATAAGTGGTTTGAGGTCAGACGTCGCTTTATTCCATGGGTTGACGGCCATCTCGCACAATTATTGGTTGCCACCGATATCACTGCACGTAAAGAGGCTGATGATTTAGCCCTCCAACAACAAGAGCGCATGCAGTTCACCAGTCGTCTTACTACCATGGGTGAGATGGCTTCTTCGTTAGCCCACGAATTGAATCAGCCACTCTCCGCGATTTCAAATTACTGCATGGGTGTTGCAAAACGTTTAGATGGTAATTTGGATCCCGCTATCTCCAAGGAGATCCTGCCGGCGCTAGCTAAAGCCTCTGAACAGGCACATCGCGCTGGCACGATCATTCAACGAATTCGAGGCTTCGTTAAGCGCAGTGAACCTCAGCGCAAAGCTTCATGCGTTTCCGAAATCATTAATGATGCGGTTGGCCTAGTTGAAATTGAAGCACATCGCCACCGTCTCAGCATCACCTCAGAGATTGCCGAAAATCTTCCGGTAGTTAATCTCGATCCAGTCCTCATTTTGCAGGTCGTGGTCAATCTCCTGAAAAATGCGCTTGATAGCGTCCGTGAGGCCTACCCCCTCTCCTCGCGCTGGTCAGCGCCTGCAGTGAAGATTACGGTTGATTTAGACACCAGCATTTTCCCCGCTATGCTCAGAATTCAAGTCACTGATGCTGGGGGTGGAATACCCGAAAACGTGCTGGAACACATGTTTGAGCCGTTTTTTAGCACTAAATCCGATGGCATGGGCATGGGGCTCAATATCTGCCGCTCTATTATTGAATCCCACCATGGCAGGCTTTGGGCTACCAACGTCACAGACTCAGAACAGACCAAGCTGGCTGGCTGCACCTTTACAATACTTCTACCCCTGGAATCCCCTGAAACCAAGGCCAATACTTAACATTGAATTTTTAGGTTTACCTCGCGAGAACTGATATGAACTTAAGCGCTACTGCAAAACCAAACCAAGCTGAAGTCGTCTATGTTGTTGATGATGATGAAGCAGTTAGAGATTCCCTCACTTGGCTTTTAGAGAGCAACGGTTATGTTGTACGCTGCCATGCAAGCGCTGAACGTTTCTTGCAGTCTTTGCAAAGTACCGATAAGTCCACCATCTCATGCGCCATTTTGGATGTTCGCATGCCTGGTATGTCAGGCCTTGAATTACAAGAGCGCTTAACTGCTGAAAATTTGCCAATGCCAGTTGCCTTCATCACAGGTCACGGCGATGTTTCTATGGCAGTTTCCACCATGAAACGTGGTGCAGTAGATTTCATTGAAAAACCTTTTAAAGAAAATGATCTCTGTGGTTTAGTAGATCGCATGCTTGCTAAAGCCCGCATTGATTACTCACAAGCAAGCCAACGCAAAATTACTCAGAGCTTACTCAGTAAACTGACTGGTCGTGAACGTCAAGTTCTTGAGCGCATTGTTGCCGGTCGCTTAAATAAACAAATTGCTGATGATCTTGGTATTTCTATCAAGACAGTTGAAGCACACCGTGCCAACATCATGGAAAAGCTCAATGTCAATACCGTAGCAGACCTGCTCCGCTTGGCTTTATCTGATCCACAACCTAATTAACATCAGGGTCTAGAGATGCCAGCGCAATTATTAGATGGAAACGCCCTTTCTAAGAAGCTTCGTACTGAGATAGCAGCCCGCGGTGCAATTGTTACCGCCAAAGGTACTCGCCCTGGCTTGGCCGTGATCGTAGTTGGCGACAATCCTGCCAGCGCTGTATATGTACGCAATAAAGTCAAGGCTTGTGAAGACGTTGGTTTTCATTCCGTTTTAGAGCGCTACTCCGCTGAACTTGGTGAAGAAGAGTTGCTAGCTCGAATTGCTACCCTGAATGCAGATCCTGCTATTCATGGAATTTTGGTGCAACTGCCATTGCCAGAGCACATTGCATCTGAACGCGTACTCGAAGCAATTGCTCCAGAGAAAGACGTAGATGGCTTTCACGTGGCTAATGCTGGCGCATTGATGGTTGGCCAACCAGAATTCAAACCGTGCACACCTTATGGTTGCATGAAGATTCTAGAAAGCATTGAATATCCAATTCGTGGTGCCCGCGCTGTAATTGTTGGTGCATCTAACATTGTTGGTAAGCCAATGGCCATGTTACTGCTACAAGCAGGCGCAACCGTCACCATCTGCAATAGCAAAACGCGTGACCTGGCACACCACACAAAGGATGCTGATATCTTGGTAGTTGCTACCGGCAAACCTAAGATGATCTCTGGTGATATGGTCAAAAATGGTGCGGTAGTAATTGACGTAGGTATCAATCGCCTGCCAGATGGCAAGCTTTGTGGGGATGTTGATTTTGACACTGCCAAATATGTCGCTGGCTGGATTACCCCCGTTCCTGGTGGCGTTGGTCCTATGACCATCACCATGCTCCTGATGAACACCTTAGAAGCAGCTGAAAAGGCATCAAAGCACTAAGGATTTAACTGGGGCTTTTGGCAAAATTGCTCCCAGTCCATTAAGCTAGAGGGATGACTGCATCCCTCACCAAGACCCTCCCTGCTGAATTACAAAACAATCCTCTGGTTACTTTTGGTCGTGGCATTGCTGCCTACTCTGAAGTAAAGCCTGAGCACATTGCCCCAGCAATTGAATACCTATTGAAGCATGCACAAGACGCGGTGGATGAAGCAGTAAATCCAAATACAGCGCCATCTTGGAATGCGTTGGCTGAGCCACTAGAGGACGCTACAGAGTCTTTAGGGAGATCTTGGGGCGTGATCTCTCACCTCAATAGTGTTGCCGATACACCAGAATTACGAGCCGCCTATGGCGCAATGCTGCCCAAGGTGACCGCCTTCTTTTCAAGTCTTGGACAGAATTTAGATCTCTACCAGAAATTTAAAGAACTCAGCAAGTCTCCAGACTTTGTAAAACTGAGTTCTGCTCAAAAGAAAGTTATTGAAAACTCCTTGCGCGATTTTCGCCTTGGCGGTGCAGAGCTGAGCGATGCAGACAAACCGCGTTTTGCCCAAATTCAGGATGAGCAAGCAACCTTAGGTAAAGCCTTTTCTGACCACGTCTTAGATGCAACCGATGGCTTTGTGCACCTTGTAACGGATAAAGCAGATCTAGTTGGATTGCCTGAGGATGTTGTTGCTGCAGCTGCCGATACCGCTCAGCAGAAGAATCTACAGGGCTGGGCATTTACACTGCACTTCCCTTCTTACTATCCAGTCATGCAGTACTCAGAAAATCGCGCGTTACGCCGCTTGATGTACGAGGCCTATGTCACCCGTGCTTCAGAGCTTGCGCCACAGTACGCCAAAGGCAAGCTGGATTGGGACAACACACAAAATATGCTAGAGCAACTCAGACTGCGCGATGAAGAAGCGCGCATGCTGGGATTTAAGAACTATGCTGCGCTAAGCTTGGCACCAAAGATGGCTAATAGCGTTGAGGAAGTTGACGCTTTCTTAACGAATTTCGCCCAGAAGGCAAAACCATTTGCACTCAAGGATTGGCAAGAGCTTTCGGAATTTGCTAAATCCGAACTTGCGATTATCAATGGCTTAGAACCTTGGGATGTTGCATTTGCCTCTGAGCGATTGAAGCAAGAGCGTTACTCATTCTCCGAAAATGAACTCAAACAGTATTTCCCATTACCCAAAGTATTAGATGGACTCTTCCAAGTGATCCAAACTTTGTTTGGTGTGAAGATTGAAGCGGCTAACCTGCCTACATGGCATGCTGACGTGCAATCCTTCTCGGTAAAGAATGCCAAAGGCAGCATCGTGGCTTATTTCTATCTCGATCCCTATGCTCGTCCTGGCAAGCGTGGCGGCGCCTGGATGGATGATGCCCGCGGTCGCAGAGTATTGCCCAATGGAGAAATCCAAATACCTGTGGCGTATTTAGTTTGTAACTTTGCGCCCCCAGTCAAAGTCGATGGCGTATTACGTCAACCTACGATTACTCATGATGATGTGATTACCCTCTTCCACGAGAGTGGTCATGGCTTGCATCATCTATTAACTCAAGTTAGTGCTTTGGGTGTATCAGGCATTAATGGCGTTGAGTGGGATGCTGTTGAATTGCCAAGTCAATTTATGGAAAACTTCTGCTGGGAATGGGAAGTTTTAGAAAAGATGACTGCGCACGCTGAAACTGGTAAACCGTTGCCGCGCGAACTCTTTGAAAAAATCTTAGCAGCTAAGAATTTCCAAAATGGCTATATGACTTTGCGTCAGATTGTGATGTCATTAACCGACTGGCGTCTACACTCCAGCCTGAGTACCAAAGATGCAAAAGATCAGGTAGTGCTCGATCTATCAAGAACGATTGCCGATCAATTTAATGTCATCCCACAGCCCGCCATCTCTCGCTGGATTAATACCTTCAGTCATATTTTTGCAGGTGGCTATGCAGCAGGCTATTACAGCTACAAATGGGCAGAAGTTTTATCCGCGGATGTCTACTCTGCCTTTGAAGAAGCCGCCAAGCTTACTGGTAGCGTGCTAGATGAAAAAACGGGTACACGTTATCGCGAAGAGATCTTGGAGGTTGGTGGCAGCCGTCCAGCAGCTGAATCCTTCAAGGCTTTTAGAGGTAGAGAACCAAGCATTGATGCCCTTCTCAGGCATGGTGGCTTGGCTTAATTGATTCGCTGGATTGCGCAAACAGAAAAACCACCCAAGGGTGGTTTTTCAGCTTCTTGAGCTATGAATTTCAAGAGTTCATTTTTGATTTAACTTCTGCTTTCGTTTCTGATTTAGTTTTTTGGGCAAGCATTCTCTAGAGGCTTTCCTACTACACGATCCTTAATCCATGATAAATAAAATGGCTTAGATGATCCAGGGGTCGTAAAGTGAGACTGCTCGCCAGGTAATTGCATTCTTCCAACATTCCCGCCAAGTTTGCAAACTTGATCTTGGTAGAGCTTATGCATCATTGGAGGAACGGCGGTATCTTTAGTGCCAAAGTAAATTTGCACTGGTGCAATAGGCTTTACTACCGGTACACCACCCTTCAACATTGCCTGTGCCCAAGCAAGCGTGTTGCTAGGGGCAGACTTTAATAAGCTAGCGTAGTTTGCACCATAGTTAAAGTTAAAGGTGTCACTGGCTGCGTGCATACATTTATTGCTATAAATATCATTAGCCACTTTCACACCCTCATCGGTAAAGAGGTCTGATAATTTCAGATTAGGAAAGGCGGCTTGAGTTCCCCAGTAGTACATCGTTGCATGGGTGAAATTAAAGACGTTATCCAAAAACATCTTTTGCGAACCTTGCAGATATTTATCCGCAGCAGCTTGATCAAGCTTGCCTGCTGGAGCAAGTATAGAAATATCTTGCGGTGCTAGAGCCACAAAACCAACAATATCTACACCATCAAATGCAGTGCCGATTTGCTTAATATAGTCAGGCATTCCAGCTAAGGCAATGACGGCTCCACCGCCTTGCGACCAACCATAAACAATCGTCTTCTTATTAGCACCCGTCTCTTTCATGGAGCCAGCGGCACGAGCGGCATTGAGCGTATCCATACCATTAGTAGCTGCGACACTATATTGATGTCTACCGCCACTACCCAAACCTTGGTAATCGGTTGCAGCTAATACGTAACCTTCTTTAATAAATTCTTCTACCGCTGGAATTCCATAATCTGTCCAAGAATTTCCACCAACCAAGAAATACTCATTCAAAGGAACTGCTGGATCAATAACCTGTGATGGACCGCAATTTTGCGCTGCCCCCGTTGTGCCATGTGCCCACGTCATCACTGGTCGACCGCCTGCAGGAGCCTGACCCAATGGCGCAACTACTAAGCCCGTTGAAATGGTTTTGCGACCAGAGATATCAGATGAAATATAAGCAATCCTCCAGGCTTGAGCGCCTTTGACAGATGTTTCAATTTTTTCCTGCTTAATCACTTGCCCTAATTTACCTTCAGGGGCCATCTTCATTACTGCTGCATAAAAAGGCTGCACTGGAGGGTCAGCAAATACAGCGGTAGATAAAACTCCGAAGGCGACACCGAGCGCCAAAACTGAAAGACGAGTGATTTTTTTCATGGATAGATGGTGATATTAGGTTCTTAAACCTATATTAGACACCAAGCTATGCAGCAATTAGAGTTAACTATACTTTTTGAATAATAGCAATCACAGGAGCATGGTCAGAAGGCTGCTCCCAGGTTCTGGGCTCTTTATCCACTTCGCTAGCGGTGCATTTTTCTTTAAGCGCCTCACTGAGCAGTATGTGGTCGATACGCATTCCGGCATTTCTTCTGAAACCCATCATGCGATAGTCCCACCAACTAAAGGTTTTTGGTGACTGCTCAAACATTCTGAAAGAGTCTGTTAAGCCTAATTCAACCAATTTTTGGAAAGCCTGACGCTCCTCTGGAGAAACTAAGTTCTGCCCGATCCACTTAGAGGGATCGTGCACATCATCATCAGTAGGCGCAATATTGAAGTCCCCCAGCAAAGCTAAACGCGAGTTCTGCTGGAGCTCTTCGCCTAACCAAGTTTGCAAGGCATTAAGCCAGCTGAGCTTGTATACAAATTTGTCGCTATCGGGTGATTGCCCATTTGGAAAATAGGCAGAGACCAACCTCATCGGCTGCGTTCCCGCAAAGGGAATCGTGGCAGCTAAGATTCTCTGCTGCTCATCTTCGAAGCTTGGAATATTTCTAATGGGTTTTAGAAAGCTGGTTGCTGTGTCAGATGCAATCGGCGCTAGTGCCGCCTTGCGCACAATGATGGCTACACCGTTATAGGTCTTTTGACCTGCAGCCAGACTCAAGTAACCTGCATCCTCAAGTTCTTTATGCGGATATTTATCATCCGTAAGTTTGAGCTCCTGCAAACACAGCGCATCAATAGGCTGCTGCTTTTTTTCCTGATCCTGTAGCCAACGCAGGACTTGTGGAAGGCGAACTTTTAAGGAGTTCACATTCCACGCGGCTATGCGAACCGAATCAGTCATCGATTCCCAACTCTTGCAACTTACGGGTAATCGTATTGCGTCCAATACCTAGACGTTGAGCGGCCTCCACTCTTCTACCGCGCGTTACTTCAAGCGCTGCTTGTAATACCGCTTTTTCGAAGCGCGCAGTGAGGGCATCAAAGACTTCTTTATCGCCGTCTTGCAGCATCTTTACAGCGAGACGTCCTAAGCCGCTCTCCCAGTCACCTGAGGCGACTTTAGTGGGGGCGGGATTGCTTGGCGAGGACTCACCATGAAGAATCACGGGTTGCTCGCTAGCTTCCGCAACGATATCGGCAGGCAAATCACTAACCCCAATCACATTGGCGGGCGTCATTACCGTGAGCCAATGGCATAAATTCTCTAATTGGCGCACGTTACCTGGAAATGGCATAGCGCTGATTTCTTTTAAGACTTCATCAGAGAGCTTTTTAGGATCAACCCCTAAAGACTTGGCGCAACTGAGCATGAAATGACGAGCCAACATTGGAATATCTTCACTACGCTCACGCAATGAAGGCATGCGCAAACGAATGACATTCAGGCGATGCAATAAATCTTCGCGGAATAGTCCTGCAGCAACTCGAGCATCTAGATTCTGATGGGTCGATGCGATGATGCGAACGTTTGCCTTAATTGGGTCTTGACCGCCGATACGATAAAAATGACCGTCAGACAAGACTCGGAGCAAACGGGTCTGCAGATCAAATGGAAGATCACCTACCTCACCTAAAAATAGGGTGCCACCATCAGCTTGCTCAAAGCGACCGCGTCGCAGAGTTTGTGCGCCAGGAAAGGCGCCACGCTCATGACCAAACAACTCAGACTCTAATAAATCTTTTGGTACGGCCGATGTGCTCAAAGAAACAAAGGGTCCTTTTGCGCAAGGGCTGTGCTTATGCAATGCATGAGCTACCAACTCTTTACCAGTACCGGACTCGCCAGTAATCAGGACTGTCGCATTGGATTGAGCTAAACGACCAATCGCACGAAAGATTTCTTGCATGGCTGGTGCTTGACCAATGATCTCCGTAGCATCTTGGCGCCAGGCGGTTAGTTCTTTAGCGCCAGAATCATTGCGAATGCCCTGCTCAACCGCACGATGAATCAGCTCCACCGCTTTTTCTACATCAAATGGTTTAGTAAGGTACTCAAATGCGCCACCTTGAAATGAAGAGACAGCTGAATCCAAATCAGAGTAAGCCGTCATGATGATGACAGGCAAATTCGGATGGCTAGCCTTTACATGCTGCAAGAGATCCAAGCCATTACCGCGTGGCATCCGGATATCTGAAATCAACACTTGGGGGGATTCTTTTTCCAAGGCATTCAGAACATCGTTTGGATTAGAAAAGCTCTTATGCGGAATATTCTCACGCGATAACGCCTTTTCTAAAACCCAACGAATAGATTGATCATCGTCGACGATCCAAATTGGTTTCATGATGCTTTCTCCTGCCTACGGTATGGAATTTGAATATGAAAATCGGTGCGTCCAGGACGGCTATTACAAGAAATAAAGCCCTGGTGCTGCTGAACAAAGGTTTGCGCCAAAGTAAGACCAAGCCCACTACCACCATCTCTACCCGAGACCAGCGGGAAGAAGATACGCTCAATAATTTCTTCTGGGATACCTGGGCCGTTATCAATTACATGCAAATCCATCGCCAACTTATAGCGATGCTTGGCAATAGTCACTGAGCGTGCTACACGGGTCTTAAGTTCGATTTGAGCAACGCCGTTTTGAATCTCTTCAGATAGTGCTTGGGCAGCATTGTGAACAATATTGAGAGTTGCCTGAATCAACTGCTCACGGTCACCCAATACATCCGGCAGACTCGTATCGTAATTACGAATAATTCTGAGTCCTTTTGGAAACTCGGCCAAAACCAAACTACGCACACGCTCCAATGCTTCATGCACATTAAAGGATTCCATCACATGCGCCTTGCGATGTGGCGCCAAGAGACGGTCTACTAAAGTCTGCAGGCGATCCGATTCTTTGATAATGACTTGCGTGTATTCCCGCAAACCTTTATCCGGCAATTCAAATTCGAGTAGCTGAGCCGCTCCACGAATTCCACCCAATGGGTTTTTAATCTCATGCGCTAAATTGCGCATCAACTGTTTATTTGCCTCAACTTGCTGCGTTACACGTTCATCGCGCTCACTACGCAACTGCTGGTCGATCGGAAACCATTCCATCATGATCAGGGTAGGATCTTCCAAGGCCGCAATAACAACATGGGCAGGGATTGAATCTTGATGAATACTGCCGGGCAAGGAATCCAGAATCATTTCTTGGCGCTGCGCCAGCACATGCCCCTGCTTCACTTCGCCAATCATGACTCTTAATGCTTCGTTATCGCCAAATAAATTGTGCACAGATTGACCCTCAAGTGATTTACGCGAGAGATCCAAAGCTGACTCAGCAGCTGGGTTCACGTACACCAATTGTTGGGTCTCAGCCTCAAATACCACGATGGCATTAGGCATCTGATCAAGCAATGTCGGAAAAAAAGGAGCAGCCGAAGCTGCTCCCTTGAACGAATTGCGCAACAGACCTGCGCTCAAGTTCTCTCCTTCGCTTACAGGGAGTAGTACATATCAAATTCGATAGGATGCGTAGTCATACGGAAACGTGTGACATCTTCCATCTTCAAATTGATATATGCATCAATCATAGATTCAGTGAATACACCACCGCGAGTCAAGAACTCGTGATCTTTCTTCAATGCATCCAGTGCCTCTTCCAAGCTTGCGCAAACGGTTGGGATCTTTGCATCTTCTTCTGGTGGCAAGTCATACAAGTTCTTGTCAGCAGCTTCGCCCGGATGAATCTTGTTTTGAACGCCGTCCAAACCAGCCATCATCAATGCAGAGAAGCAGAGGTATGGGTTAGCCAATGGATCTGGGAAACGAGTTTCAATACGACGACCCTTAGGATTTGGAACGTGTGGAATACGGATAGAAGCAGAACGGTTACGTGCTGAGTAAGCCAACTTGACTGGAGCCTCAAATCCTGGAACCAAACGCTTGTAGGAGTTTGTACCTGGGTTAGTAATCGCATTCAATGCTTTAGCGTGCTTAATGATGCCGCCAATGTAGAACAATGCGAATTCTGACAAACCTGAATAGCCATTACCAGCAAACAAGTTCTCGCCGTTCTTCCAAATAGATTGGTGAACGTGCATACCAGAACCGTTATCGCCAACTACTGGCTTAGGCATAAAGGTTGCTGTCTTACCGTAAGCATGAGCTACGTTTTGAACAACGTATTTCTGCCAGATTGTCCAATCAGCGCGCTGTACCAATGTGCTGAACTTAGTGCCCAATTCGTTTTGGCCTTGGCCAGCAACTTCATGGTGATGCACTTCAACTGGAATGCCCAATGATTCGAGGATCAAACACATTTCAGAACGCATGTCTTGGAATGTATCTACAGGAGCAACTGGGAAGTAGCCACCCTTTTTACCTGGACGGTGGCCTGTGTTGCCGCCTTCGATTTCTTTAGCAGATGACCATGGAGCCTCTTCGGAATCAATCTTCACGAAGCAACCCTGCATGTCAGCACCCCAACGAACGCCGTCAAAAATAAAGAATTCAGGTTCTGGACCAAAGTATGCTGTATCGCCCAAGCCAGTGCTCTTTAAGTACGCTTCAGCACGCTTAGCGATAGAACGTGGGTCACGGTCATAACCTTTGCCATCAGCTGGCTCGATTACGTCACATGTGAGAACCAAGGTTGGCTCTTCATAGAATGGATCAATGTAAGCAGCTGTTGGATCGGGTTTGAGCAACATGTCTGATGCTTCAATACCTTTCCAACCAGCGATAGAAGAACCGTCAAATGCATGACCGCTCTCAAATTTATCTTCGTCAAAAGCAGAGATAGGAACTGTCGTGTGCTGTTCTTTACCCTTTGTGTCTACAAAGCGGAAATCAACGAAAGTACATTCTTTCTCTTTAACTAACTTCATCACATCAGCGACGGTCTTCGTCATGCAAATCTCCTCTATTAACTAAATTCGGAATTAAAACTTAAGGCATACACCCTTGTTTATTCCAGGCACCAAACATGCCTTATGGATGTATGTAATTTACTGAAGCAAACAAATGGGAACTCTCATTATTGCACTGTTTAAGTGCTGAAATACCCTTCATGCCAGCCCAAATACCCCTATTTGCACCTTTTTAGTGCAAATAATTTCAGGCGATATCGTGGATTTCGTAACCCAGCTCTTGGGTGCCTGCCCTGAGGGCAATCCAGGCGCTTTCCAGAAGGTTAGCATTGCCTTTAATACCAAGCTCAATATGGCGCTGGGCGTACACACCACCCCTGGTTGCGTCACCTACTGATGGCAAGCTAAAGACCTTAACCCCAGGGAAATTGGCCTCTATACGCTCCATTAAGGGTGTCAAAGTCGATTCAATCCCCTTCGGAACAATAAAGCTCTGCTCAGCCCAGTTATCTTGGTGAAATAGATCCTTGTAATGGGTATCCAAGCACCATGCCATCATCGGCGCCGCCATTACCGGGAAACCAGGCAAAAAGTGATGCTCCTGAATGCGGAAGCCTGGAATTTGGTTGTATGGGTTAGGAATAATTTCGCTGCCAATAGGAAACTCGCCCATCTTGAAGCGATGTTGATTTTCTGGAGTGCTGAGATCTGACTTAATCGGATCCCCTTCTGCCATCGACTGAATTCTGCCGGCAATCAGCTCTCTTGCAGTTGGATGCAACTCAATTTTTGTACCCAAGGCCAAAGCAGCGCATTGACGAGTATGGTCATCAGGAGTTGCGCCAATACCGCCAGTACTAAACACGACGTCCCCACTTGCAAAACTCTCTTTCAGCGTAGCAGTAATTTGCGCAGGATCATCGGCAACATACTTAGCCCAAGCAAGGCTGAGGCCACGCTCGTTGAGCAGCTCAATCATTTTGCTCATGTGTTTGTCTTGACGGCGACCTGACAAGATTTCATCGCCGATCACGATTAAACCGAAGCGACGTTGCGCTGCAGCTGCTACATCTTTTGATTCGTCTATTTCAACTTTTTTCATTTCATCAACTATCTCATTAGCCATCGTATTAACTATGATGCGGAAGTTCTATGTCCACTACACGCGATTCCACCGTCAGTGCTTTATCCAACTCTTCTTCTCTCAGTTGCTTAAGTGCATCTAATAGGAAGTAACTAAACCACAAAGCAGCAAATACAAAGATCAAAGAGTAAATCCAAAGCGCTACAAAACTTACGATCGGGAATAGCACCAAAGCCAATGCCGAGGTGGCCCAAAAGAATGTAGGAACTGCACCCAACATCCCCGATGCAATGCCCATGCAGAGCAAAGGCCAGCGATATTTTTCAAGCAAGACATCGCGCTCTTCCGAGCTGGCATGTTTAGCCAATACGTCATAGGACATGAGTCGCATTGTTAACCAACCCCAGAGCAAGGGAGGCAAGACAGCAACAAGTGGAGGCACCCACCAAACGGGCAAAGTCAACATCACGAGAGCCAGACAAATAATGGCTGACCACAATGAGTAAATCAAACTGCCGAAGAACCCGCCTCCCTGTTTACATTTGAGATCATGAAATTGAGAATTCCTTGAGGCAATTTTGACAATTGCAGGGACGGTTGAAAAGGCAACGAATACGAGCAAGCTGATTGTGATCAACGGAATAATCAGCATGACAAAAAATAATGGCGCTATCCATGCTCGCGCGCTATCAAATCCTGCCCAAATAAGGCCTTCTTGAATCCAGCTGGTAAACATCGAGGTTGTTAGAAAGATACTTAATGCTTCGAGTGCAGGGGTCCATGTAAGCCAAATGAGGCAGCCCCACAGCACAGAAATAATCAGAAATGGTCTTAAGCTAAGCCACAGCATCCGTGGATGCATAGTTCCAACTAAGGCCATGCCAAATGATTTAAATACCTGCTGCAAGCCGACCATACAACTCCTATTGCCTTGAGACTTGAAGTCTACTTTGGCATGATTTCTTTAAAGGCATGAACAAGGCCTTGCCACTGTTGAGTAAGAATGTTTTGTGAAACCGTTAGGTTTCTTACCCCTGTAGGATAGACCTCTTTAGGGAAGATAGCTGTTCTGAACAGCATATCCCACCATGGAAACAAAACACCAAAGTTACAGCCACCTAAAACACCGGGCTTACCTTTGGCTTCATGACCGTACCCAACTGCATGGTGCATGCGATGAAACATAGGTGATACCAATAGATATTTAGCGGGCCCCAAATGGGTCTTGATATTGGCATGCTGCCAACTTTGCAGAAATTCACTCAAAGCAATTAGCAAAATAAATTGGCCGGGCGATACTCCAAACATCAAAGCAACAAAAGACATCACGACTGCCCGCATGATGTCATCCAGTATGTGATTGCGGTTATCAGACCAAGCAGTCATGACTGTTTGACTGTGATGCAAAGCATGCAATTGCCACCACCAGTTAAATACGTGAGATGCACGGTGGTAGAGATAGTCAACGAAATCTAGCAATACCAAGTAAATTAAGAAACTAATAGCCGGAATAGAAGTTACACCAGGCCACCATGACTCGACGTTGAAGCGATCGAAACGGAAATCATGCAGGATGGAATCAACTCCAAAAAAGAATCCAGACAAAGCAATAAATACTAGGCCATGAAAAATTCCCAAGCGATGAAACAAGGTATACAAGACATCAGCCCTGCTTGCTTTGGCAAAGCGCTCTTGCTTCTCTGCCGGGGCTAGACGCTCCCAAGTTCTTAGGACAACAATGATTAGGAAAATTTGGATACAGCCAAACAAAAACCAATCAAGTCCATCAAACACATCTTCAGCCCAAGCCATTAAATCGAATTGATATAAAACTGGGGCCACTATATTTGCAAACAGAAACTCCTGAACGCTAGCGTAAGCAGCTGAGATGGCAGAAGTGATGGTGTTGAGATCCATGCTTTATTTTGACTGATTTACAGAATTCTTGGGCAGCAGTCCAAAGCAGAATCCGCGAGCCTTGAGATTAGCAATGAGCTGCTCCAATACGGCAGGCGCCCAAGGGTCTTTTCTAGACCATATACCCAAATGAGCCATAGTGATATCGCCATCCTTAAGGTTGCGACTAGCCTTATCCAGGAGAGTGCTATTGGGGTGCTTGTCAGAATTCAGCTCGTCACCTAAAAATCCAGCGGGATCCCAGCCTATATGTTCATATCCACACATATTGCCCATGCGAATCAAGGTGGGAGATGTTTTACCGCCAGGTGCACGCCATATCTTTTGAATCGGATGATCAGTAAGTTCTTGAAAACGCTGATCTACACGGCGTATTTCTTTACACATAGCTGCCTCGTTATAGAGAACTGTCATGCCCGCCTTGGGTCCAAACTGAGGCTTCTCAAATACTTCACCTTTAGGTCCATCCTTGACAAAATAAGTATGGTCATAGGTATGGCTACCAAAGTGATGTCCCTCTTTTACGCGTTCTTGCCAATAAGCCTTCCAAGAATCGTCTAAGGAAAAATCACCGCGAAAAGTTTTCTCATTCGCCAAAAAGAATGTGGCTTTCACATTTTGTCGCTTCAGAATTTCCGCCACCTTTTCAGCGACTGCCATATTGCCAGTATCAAAAGTGAGATAAACCTTTTTATTACATGCTGCAGGCTGAGCAGAGACTCCCAATGAAAAACAGCCGAGCAATAGCACGGCTGTAATACGTGTGAATACCTTATGACTCATGCACTTCATGATGATGCTTACTCCCATCCAGCCCTTGGGGTGAAGAAGACTCCATGCGGCGACTTACCTACTGGAATAACAGTAACCAACTTCATGGTTGGGATATCGATCACCCCAACCTTTTTTGAGAAACGCAAGGTAACCCAGAGCGTTTTTCCGTCAGGCGTAATTTCCATATCATCTGGTCCAGCCGGGAGACCAGTGATGTCGCCAACCTTTTCCAGGGTTTGCATATTGATCAGACTAATCGTGGAGGCAATACGGTTACTCACAAATACATGCTTCTTATCCCCTAGAGGGCGGAAATTGTGTGCGCCCTTCCCTGTTGGGATGCGCTTTACTTCCTTACGATTTTTCCAGTCGATTACTTGGACATTGTCTTCACCAGTAATACCAACCAATAGGTACTGATCACCAGGCGTCATCCATAAGCCCGCAGGAACCTTACCTGTCGGCATAACCCACAAGATATTTTGTGTTTCAAGATCAATTGCCGCGAGCTCGTTTGAGTCTTGCAGGGTAATGAATGCAATTTTGCTGTCAGCTGTAAATGCAATATGACTTGGAGTCTTTGCTAACTTTACAGTCTTTGCTAATTTCAGATTAGCGCCATCAGCAGTGTAAATATCGACACGATCTAAGCGATTGCCATTTGCTACAAACCATTTGTGATTTGGAGAGTAACCAATTTGGTATGGATCAATAATGTTTGGAATTCTGCCAGTCAACTCACCAGTTGTTGGATTCATTAAGGCTACATCATTACCTGCCGCATTTGCGATCAGTAAAGTCTTTTGATCCGGAGTCAGCATCAGATGGTGAGGCTCCTTACCAACTGGGATTGTTTTGATGACTTGACGAGTAGGCATATCAATCAAGCTGATTGAAGCTTCGCCAGAATTGAGAATCACCGCCAACTTAGGCTGATTTGCTGCTACTGATGCCACAGCATTGCTAGCTTGCGCAAATGCATTTTGATTGACTAAAAGGAGAGCCAATAAAGCGGAGGTCGCAATTGTGCGAAAACCTCTAATCTTGATAAATGTATACATACCTCCATTGTAAGCAATCGGGAGGCCCAAAATGACCTCTAGACTGCAATGGATTTGACTTAGCGCAAGCTGGCCAAAACCTTTTCAAGGCGCTTTAGGGACATTGGGGTTGGTGTTTTCAGCTCCTGGGCATATAAAGCCACTCTTAGTTCTTCCAGCTGCCAGCGGAAATCCACCAAGGTCTGGTCTTCAGCCATTGCGTAGGATGAGCTCCCCCTATTTCCCTGCATCAGTTTTTGCCATGGACGCGCAACCGATTCCCAATCTTTTTGACACTGGGCATCGCGACTTGGGTTAGAGCGCAACTTATCAATCCGCATGGCAATAGCCTTTAAGTAGCGCGGCACATGAACCAGCTGGGCATAAGGCATCTCTGCAACAAACTTGGGAAATATCAAACCTTGCATTTGCGTCTGAATGTCAGCATAAGCACTCGGTGAAGCAGCTTTTGCACTGGCGATCTTTTTTTGCAAATCAGCATGAGCCTGCAATGCATTTAATGCGTGACGAGAAATCTCTTGGGCAATGAGCGCCAATCTTGGTTTTCCTGCTTGCAAGCGTTCCGCAAATTGCTCAGCATTGACTGGCAATGGCTCAGTCATATAAGCGCGCTCAAGAGCTAGATTCAAAATCTGCTCAATCAATCCATCGACTGAGCCAACATTAATAAAGAGCAGACCTAATTCTCGAATCCCTGGCAACTGTTTTTGCAAAGCCTTAAGCGTATCTTTGTTGCTGAGAGCAAATAGACGTCGCAACCCTAAACCATGTTGTTTACGAGCTTCCTCTAAATCATCAAATACCTCAAGATCGCAAAAGTCGCCACGATCTACCAAAGCCGGATAACCAAATAAGGTTTTATTGCCTTTTTGAATTTCTAATGTTTCAGGTAACTCACCAAACTCCCAGGTACGGTAACCGCCCTGCTCTACTTTTCGAGTAGCATCAACGGAACCCGTACCGCTATTTGAGTTGGCTTTATTTTTTTCGCCTACTGGTGGCTCTACGCCTAACTCTACCTGAGCAGTTTCCTGAGCAATTGCTTGGAAAGCGCTTCGGGCAGTCTGACCATACTCAGAACGTAAACGCGCTAAATTACGCTCCACTTCTAACTGTCGCCCATGCTCATCAATCAAGCGGAAATTCATAGAGGAGTGCAAAGGCAAAGCTTCTGGCCTGAAATCCGTGCGCTTAATTTCTAAGCCGCGCTCTTTGCGGATATCGCCTATCAAACTATCCAAGAAGTCGCCAACACCAAATTGCCTCTCTTCTAGTTTCCGCTCCAGAAAAGATTTTGCGTAATCCGGTAGTGGCACACAGTGACGGCGAAGTTTCTGAGGCAGAGATTTGAGCAGGAGAAGCACCTTCTCCTCACACATACCGGGTACCAGCCACTCACAGCGACGTCCATCCACTTGATTTAACTGGGTCAACGGAACAACAAGTGTCACACCATCTTTGGGGCTTCCAGGTTCAAAGTGATAGGTCAGGCTAAGTTGCGCGCCGCCCACCAACATCGTCTTGGGATAACGATCCACAGTAATACCGGCCGCCTCGTGGCGCATCAGGTCTGCTTTTTCTAGGCGAAGCTGAGCATCCAGTTCACTTCCCTGATTTTTATCTTCTCCACTTTTTTTAGCTAACCACGATTTAAGGCTTTCTCGACTACATACCCCTTTGGGAATGCGAGACTCATAGAAAGCAAATAGCAACTCATCATCTACTAAAACATCGGGCCGACGTGAGCGATGCTCTAGCGCTTCAATTTCTTTAATGAGGCGACGGTTATGCCAAAAGAATCCGAACAGATTTGGGTACTTTTTCTTGGCATCAGTTTCAGTTTCGCGTTGCAACGCTGGCGTATCCATGCGCCCAAACATTTCTTCTTGGACCAAAGCCTGGCGAATGAATAGTTCTCTAGCTTCATCGGGGTTATGAGGTTCATAACGCACGCGGCGGCCATGGTATATCGGCAGGCCGTACAAGGTGCCACGCTCAAACGCCATGACCTCGCCCTGACGGTTATCCCAGAATGGATCGCTCAACGATTTAATTAGGCGATGTGCAGCAACCCGCTCTACCCATTGCGGCTCAATCTTTGCAATGGTTCTGGCATACATGCGATTGGTTTCTTGTAGTTCACCGGCCAAAATCCAAGCACCCGCCTTTTTACCAATGGTAGAACCAGGCCAGATAAATGGACGAATACCACGGGCACCAACGTAACCACCAGTCTTGCTATTGCGATCCTGAGATTTTTCATCCTCTTCTTTTTTAGCGACATACCCAAGTAAGCCAGTTAATAAAGATAGGTGAACTTGTTCATATGTTGCAGCCAGGCCATTTTCTTTCCAGCCCTTCTCGCCGAGCATCGTATGGAGTTGACCGTGGACATCCCGCCACTCCCGTAAGCGACGGGGAGAGAGAAACTTACTCTTGCAGAGGTTCTCTAGCTGACGATTGCTGTGCTTGTGTTGTAAAGCGTCCTGATACCAATTCCAAAGCTTTACGAAACTCAAGAACTCAGAGCGCTCATCGGCAAATTGCAAATGCGCTTGATCGGCAGCGGCCGCCTGATCCATGGGCCGATCTCTTGGGTCTTGCGTAGCTAAGGCAGAAGCAATGATGGTTACTTCCTTTAAAGCATTCTGCTCTTTTGCAGCCAGTAGCATACGTCCAATGCGAGGGTCTAACGGCAAGTCCGCTAACTGCTTACCAATAGCAGTGAGTTTGAAGCTGTTGTTGATATCTTTGCCATCCACTGAATCAGATTCATCAAACTCTATTGCACCTAACTCATCTAATAGTTGTACGCCATCTGCAATTGCTCTGCCTAAGGGCTTATCAATAAATGGAAAGTGCTGAATCTTCGGCAAGCGTAAGGAGCTCATGCGTAATAACACTGCCGCTAATGAACTTCGCAATATTTCCGGATCGGTAAATTTGGGGCGGCCTTGATAATCTTGCTCGCTATACAAACGCACGCAGATGCCATCCGATACACGACCGCAACGCCCCGCCCTTTGATTGGCGGCCGCTTGAGAGATCGGCTCTATTTGGAGCTGCTCGACCTTGTTGCGGTATGAGTAGCGCTTTACTCTCGCCAGGCCGCTATCGATCACATAGCGAATATTGGGAACGGTTAATGAAGTCTCTGCAACGTTGGTAGTCAGAATGATGCGACGCCCATTACCCGGACTAAACACTCTTTCTTGCTCGGCAACGGACTGACGAGCAAAGAGACTCAGAATTTCTGGATGAAAGCGCTGCTGCAGCACATGATCTTTACGCAAAGCTTCTGCGCAGTCACGTATTTCCCGCTCACCCGGCAAAAATACCAATACATCGCCAGCGCCAGCGGCGCCTTCACGCCATAAGCTAGCAATCTCTTCGGTAACCGCATCCGGAATTTCTTTGGCAGTCTTCGATTCTTTTTTGCCATCCGGCTTGGCATCTGGTTCCAGTGGTGCATAGCGCTGCTCTACCGGAAATAATCGACCACTCACCTCAATCACTGGCGCCACCTTGCCATTCATGGCAAAGTGCTCCGCAAATCGTTGTGCATCAATCGTTGCTGAAGTGATAATCAGCTTAAGATCTGGTCGCTTTGGTAGGAGCTGACGCAAATAGCCCAATAAGAAATCAATATTGAGACTGCGCTCATGCGCCTCATCGATGATGAGCGTGTCATAAGCACGTAGCTGTGGATCGCGCTGCGTCTCGGCTAACAAGATGCCATCTGTCATCAATTTGATAGAGGCTGTGTGGCTAGTCTTATCGGCAAAACGCACTTGGTAACCAACATCCTGACCGATGGGTGAACCTAGCTCTTGAGCGATGCGCTTGGCCGTGGCAGTTGCTGCGATCCTGCGGGGTTGAGTGTGGCCAATGAGCTTGCAACCGTTAACAACGCCTCGCCCCAAGTCTAGACAGATCTTTGGCAGCTGCGTTGTCTTACCAGAGCCCGTCTCTCCGCAGACAATGACCACCTGGTGGCTCTGCAGGGCATCCTTGATCAGCTGACGCTGACCAGAGACCGGCAATTCCTCCGGAAAGCGAATATCTAGCTTCCGCAAGGTGTTGGAAGCAGGCACAGGCTTGGGGATTGCTTTGGGTTTTTGTTGGTTTATAGGCTCTTGCACCCTATAATTTTCTCACTATGCCGACAAATGCACCAAACCAGGCCTCATTGGCCGAAGAAACGACCTCCAACTTCCCTTTCGTAGGGTGGCTGCGTGATGTTGCGCCCTATATTCATAGCTTCCGCGAAAAGACCTTTGTGATTGCTTTTGCAGGTGAACTCGTACAAGAAATCGGTCTTGAGAACCTGATTGAAGATATCGCCATGTTGCATGCCATGGGCATGCGTATTGTTTTAGTTCATGGCATTCGTCCACAGATTGAAGAGCAGCTCATGCTCCGCAACATTAAGAGCAAGTTCGGCAAGAGTGCTATGCACAGCTACCGGATCACCGATGCCGCCGCACTAGAGTGCGTCAAAGAAGCGGCTGGTGAATTACGCTTGGATATTGAAGCGGCTTTTAGTCGTGGTCTTCCAAATACACCAATGGCTGGTTCACGCATTTCGGTGATCTCTGGCAACTTTATTACTGCTATGCCGGTAGGTGTTGTCGAGGGTACTGACTACATTCATACAGGGCTGGTTCGTAAAGTGGACTCTGGTTCGATTAGACAGTCTCTGGATAGCAACAAAATTGTTTTGCTTTCACCTTTAGGTTTTTCACCAACAGGTCAAGCATTCAACTTGGCGTATGAAGATGTAGCAGCATCCACTGCTGCAGCTCTCAAAGCGGATAAGCTGATTTTCTTAAGCCCATACGCTGGCCTCAAAGATGCCGAAGGTGACTTCATTACCGAACTGTCGATGCCACAGCTACAAGAATATGTTGCACAGAACAAAGACATGGACCTCGGCATGAAGGGCTTGTTGAATACTGCTGGCAGAGCAATTCGGGCGGGCGTTAGCCGCGTCCACTTCCTCCCATGCAATCAAGATGGCGCCCTCCTGGAAGAGCTTTTCACCCATGATGGTATTGGGATGATGCTAGCTTCATCCGATATTGAGAACTTACGTGAAGCCAATCAAGATGACGTTGGCGGTATTTTGCAATTAACTATGCCACTTGAAGACGAAGGCATTCTGGCTGCACGCGGTCAAGATGTGATTGAGCGGGATATTCAGCGCTTCTCCGTGATTGAACATGATCGCGTTCTCTTCGGTTGCGCCGCACTCTTCCCTTTCCCAAATGGCGTTGGTGAGCTAGCATGCCTTGCTGTTGATCCTGATGTTCAAGGATCAGGTGACGGAGAGCGTCTGCTAAAGCGTGTTGAGATGCGCGCCAAACAAGAAGGCATCAAAAAATTATTTGTTCTCACAACAAGAACTGAGCACTGGTTCTTAAAGCGTGGCTTTAAACGGGCGTCAGTAGATGACTTGCCTGAAGAAAGAAAACAAATTTATAACTGGGACCGCAAGTCCATGGTTTTAACTAAAGATCTATAAGCAACATAAGCAATATACGAAAGGCATTACAGATGGCACGCATGGTTCAATGTATCAAACTCAACAAAGAAGCCGAAGGCATGGATTTCGCCCCTCTCCCTGGTGAGCTGGGTAAAAAGATCTGGAATCAAGTTTCAAAAGAAGCTTGGGCTGGCTGGCTAAAGCAGCAAACCATGTTGATTAATGAAAATCGCCTCAATATGGCAGACCCACGCGCACGCCAATACCTCTTAAAGCAGGTAGAAAAGTATTTCTTTGAGGGTGGTGCGGATATGGCGCAAGGTTACGTACCTCCAGCAGAATAAATATTCATTACCTTTTAATTAAATATTGATTTGGGGTGTTGACACTGCCAAAGATAAGCGTAGGATGAAGTCGTGGTGAGGCAGTTATAGTGCCCTGCCACATTGGCGAAAGCCAATCTTAATAAGTGCATCTATGTGCTTATAGGCTAAGGAACCAAATATCTTCCGAGCGCCTGCGCCATGCAAACCATGGCAAACAAACCCGATGGGGATACCCCGTCGGGTTTTTTAATGCCTAGAGAACGATGCGCTCAACGCCAGCAGCATTGCTAACCAGCAAAATATTTGCTTTTTCTTTGGCAAATAGGCCCACCGTGATTACGCCGGCAATTTGATTAATTTGCGCTTCCATCTGAACGGGATTGGCGATCTTCAGACCTGCGACATCCAAGATCCACCCACCGTTATCAGTCACAAATGGCTCGCTAGGTGTTTGATTGAGATCAGCACGAGTATTTTTGGCTAAGCGTAGGGTCACCTTACCGCCAAACTTTTCCAATTCACGGCTCACAACACCTCGTGAAAGCGGAATGATTTCTACTGGTAGAGCAAAGTTACCTAGCATAGGCACTTGTTTGGAGGAGTCACAAATACAAATGAATTGCTTTGCCATAGAGGCAATGATTTTTTCTCTAGTAAGCGCCCCACCGCCGCCTTTAATCATGTGACCGGCTGGATCGATTTCATCTGCACCGTCGACATATGCCGGCAGGCCTTGCACGTCGTTTGGATCCAGCACTTTAAAACCATGTTTTAGTAAGCGCTCAGTAGTCGCATTAGAGCTAGATACCGTGCCTGCAAAATGATCCTTATGCGGAGCTAGCGCATCAATGAAGCAATTGGCAGTAGAGCCTGTACCTACGCCCAAAACTTGTCCAGCGGGTAACTTGAGAACCTCATCTCTGGCCGCCTCACCTACCATTTGCTTGAGTTGATCTTGATTCATAGTGCTATCAAATGCCTTTACTGGAACTGAGTAATTAATCCATCTATCATATGATATTCACAAGAAAACCACTTTTGAGCATTGAGCAAGCCTATGAATAGCACCGCCTCAGCATTAAGCCAGTTAGAACAACTCAAGAAACTGACCACGGTTGTAGCCGATACAGGCGATTTTGAGCGCATGCAGGCCTTCCAACCGCAGGATGCGACTACCAACCCCTCACTCATTCTGAAAGCTGCTCAGCAAAGCAATTACCAGGACTTAGTGAAGTCTGTAAGAGCAGCGCATCCAGGCATGAGTCCAACCGACTTAGTGGATTACATCTTAGTCGCCTTTGGCTTGGAGATTTTGAAGATTGTCCCTGGTCGTGTTTCTACTGAAGTGGATGCCAGACTCTCTTTTGATACCAAAGGTACTGTTGCCAAAGCCAAGCATTTAATTACCCTATACGAATCTCATGGGATCGATCGCAAACGCATTCTGATTAAATTAGCTGGTACATGGGAAGGTATCGCTGCCGCCAAAGAATTGGAAGCTCAAGGCATTCATTGCAATATGACCCTACTCTTCTCTTTAGTTCAGGCAGCAGCCTGTGGCGCAGCTAATGCCCAATTAATCTCTCCATTTGTGGGGCGTATTACCGATTGGAATAAAGCCAAGCTAGGAGCAAGCTGGAGTGATGTCGCCAATGGTGGAGCAAATGATCCTGGCGTGACTTCAGTGAAGAGAATTTTTCATTACTACAAGCACTTTGGCATCCCAACTGAAATCATGGGGGCAAGCTTTCGCAATACCAGTCAGATATTAGAGTTGTCAGGCGTAGATTTACTAACCATTAGCCCTGAACTATTGGCCGAACTTCAGGGTAGCAATGCGCCTATTGAGAAAAAACTTAATCCCATCAATGCACAAGCCGCATTGCAGGCTGAGGGTATTAAACCACTTAAGCTCGATGAATCCAGTTTCCGCCTGCAACTCAATAATGATGCAATGGCGACTGAGAAATTAGCCGAAGGTATTCGGAACTTCTGCATCGACACTGAAAAACTAGAGGCGCTGCTCGTAAAATAATTACGATTCTTCTGACCGCTTACTGCAAATTATCATTCTTCTGCACTTTGAAAAAAGCTAAGCAGATTACAAAAAGCATCGTAAAAATAGATACAAGTCCTAAAGTTTCATAAAGCGCTTTCAAAGGCCAAACCTGAGAAGTGGCATCAGTAATGCTGCCATCGTTGTTCGTAAATGCAGCTGCGATAGGCCCTAAAAAAATGCTTCCATAGATAACAATCACAAGATACCAGCTTGACTTATTTTTATCCTCGGCACAATTTTGTATTTCTTTTGAACGCATCAAATAAATCGCCCAAAACTGGAAGATGGTGTACACGCAGAGGAACCATCCCATGAAGTTAGAAAAAGGAACTCCGAAGTAGCCTCCTCCATCCCGCCAAATCCACTCATGCTTGACTGTAGATGATGCCGGATCGATGCTCATATCCCACATCACCATAATAAAACTGGCAATGACAGGAATTGCAAACATCAAACTCTTCTGAATTTTAAGATCGAATCTATCTAAAAGAACGTGAGCTAAAGCCCAAGCGAGATAGCACACACCAAAATAGGATGGCATGATCATTAGAGGGACAGTACCAATCTTTGACCCCAATTCAGACGTGTAAACGTAATGACCAAAAGGGAAACCAGTTGCAATACTTAAGGATTCATAACACCAACTAACAATACATGCGATAACAAACATGATTCCCAGCCTGCGCCAACCCAAACGCTGGGAGCCGTGTATTAATGCAAAAAGTAATCGCGCAGAAGTTGCAATCATGCTCAATTTGCCAGCGATACCGACTGCAAATGGCATTGAACCAATAATAGACATAGTGGCAGTGAGAGCAACTAGCAGCCAGAGAATGAATTCGTTATTTTTTCTAAACATAAAGACCTTAGAACAATTTAGTTATCTTGTGCATTTATCTAGGGATATAGGCCCCAATGATTAGCTTTGTAAGAGGCGTGACAGCCTACCTCTTGCCAGTATTAATACCGAGTATTGAGTAAGCAGGGCAATTACCAATCATTCCCGTTAATAACGGGATAACGCCAATCCAGGCCCAAGGGCCGGTAATACCAAATCCAGCTAAACCCATCAGCGTTACACCGACAGTCATTCGCAGAACGCGATCTGTGTGTCCCATATTGCATTTCATATCAAGCTCCTTGATTTACTTGGCAGCTTTGTCGGATACTTTGGCTAGGCGCTGTCTTAATGCCTCATACAAGCATACGCCACTTGCAACCGACACATTCAAACTTGAGACCACACCCTGCATTGGGATGCGAACTAGCTCATCACAGGTTTCTTTTGTCAGGCGACGCATGCCCTCACCTTCAGCCCCCATCACAATAGCAATGGAACCTGTGAGGTCGATGTCATAAATTGACTTAGTCGCTTCATCATCTGTGCCAATGAGCCAGACCCCAGCTTCTTGCATTTCTTTCATACTACGAACAAGATTGGTAACAGTAATTACCGGCATGACTTCTGCTGCACCACTGGATACCTTGCTTACAGTAGCATTAATCGATGCTGAGCGATCTTTGGGGATTACAACTGCATCTACACCAGCACCATCCGCTACGCGCAGACATGCTCCAAAGTTATGGGGATCAGTAACACCATCTAAAACCAAAAATAATGGTTTCTTCTGCGCACTCTCCGCATCTTCAACCACTTCAGTAATGGTTCTTGCAACAGTCATTTTTTCAGCCAACGCGACGACGCCTTGGTGACGATCATGCCCAGTTAACTTATGCAGGCGTTCTGCGTCAGCTGCATGCAAACGCTCGCCCAAAATCTCTTCAGCTTGCTTTAAGAAATCACCCATGCGTCTATCACGACGACCAGAATCAAAGTACACCGACTTCAAGCTATCAGGATCTACACGTAAACGCGCTTGTACTGCATGAAATCCAACTAATATTTGTTTCATTTTCTTTTCTAACTTAATTTCTATACAGGGCGTCTTTATTTACGGCGCGCTTTAGTACTGCGAACCGGCGGCTTGCTACCGGCTGGTTTACCAATAGATCTTCCAGGCTTGCTGGTCTTACCACTTTTACGAGTCGCTTTGCTCTTAGACTGGTTGGCGCCTAGTGTGCCCGCAGATTTAGCTGCATTCACGTTGATGCCACTGGGTTTTTGAGGAATCTTATTATCCGGTCGACTCTTTTTAGCTGCCGCCTTTTTATTTGGTCTTCCGGTATCGCTTGCCAGCAAAAGCTGACGACGATTGGATGATCCGCCGGGCTCTGCCCCAACTGATTTGACCAAGCTAAATTCAATTTTACGCGCATCCAAATCAACACGACTTACCAATACATGCATGCGATCACCTAAGCGATAACGAATACCGGTACGCTCTCCACGTAACTCTTGGCGCGCTTCGTCATACTGGAAATAATCACCGCCGAGCTCAGTGACATGCACCATACCCTCGACGAACAGATTTTCCAACTGAATGAATAAACCAAAGTTGGCTACGCCAGTTACTGTGCCCGCATACTCTTGACCTAAATGGTCGCGCATGTAGTAACACTTGAGCCATGCTTCAACATCACGAGATGCTTCATCTGCACGGCGCTCATTGGATGAGCAGTGAACACCCAGCTGTCCCCAGATTGGCAATGCGGCATTTGCGCCTTTAGGAGTTTTTGCACCCTTGACCCCTGCTTTTGCATCGCTTTGGGATTTCTTGGCATTCACTGCGTTCTCACGACCCTTGCCTTTGCGTGGCAGAGTTAGATTGAGAGGCACCTTCGGCGGCAAGACTGGTACGTAAGGCTTTTTCTGGAGGATCGACTTGATCACGCGATGCGTTAGCAAGTCAGGATAGCGACGAATCGGGCTCGTAAAATGAGAATATGCTGGATAAGCTAAGCCAAAGTGGCCTTCGTTATCTGGCTGGTACATAGCCTGCTGCATAGAGCGCAGAACAACGGATTGCAGCATATTGGCATCTGGCCGCTCTTTAATCTCACGCATCAATTTAGCGTAATCGCGTGGCTTAGGTTTCTCACCACCTCCCAATGACAGGCCGGAGGTTCTGAGAACTTGGCGCAAGGTAACCAACTTCTCTTCTGATGGTTCACCGTGTACACGATACAAGCTGAGGTGCTTATTTTTATCAATGAAGTCTGCTGCGCATACGTTGGCAGTCAACATGCACTCTTCAATTAAGCGGTGCGCATCATTGCGGAGACGTGGCTCAATACGCAGAATCTTGCCTAGCTCGTTACTAATGATTTGAGTCTCAGTTGTTTCGAACTCAATAGCGCCCCGCTTCTCGCGGGCAGACAACAAAATCTTATACAGCGAGTAGAGATTCGTTAGTAATGGACGGAACTGTGCAAAACGCGTTGCTTCAGGACCCTTGCTATTAGAAAGAATCTCCCAAACAGTGTCGTAGGTGAATCTTTGTGCTGAGTGCATTACGGCTGGATAGAACTGATATGCCAAAACTATGCCATTGTTATCTACAACCGAATCGCAAACCATACACAAACGATCTACACCCGGATTAAGAGAGCAAAGACCATTCGAGATCTTCTCTGGCAGCATCGGAATAACGCGTCTTGGGAAATACACTGAAGTAGCGCGCAACAAACCTTCATCATCCAATGGCTGGCCTGGTTTGACGTAATGAGATACGTCAGCAATCGCCACGATTAAACGCCAAGCCTTAGTCTGGCCGTACATGACCGGCTCACAGTAAACTGCATCATCAAAATCTCGCGCGTCAGCGCCGTCAATGGTGACTAATGGCACATCACGCAGGTCAACGCGACCGTCTAGATCAGCCTGTTGCACTGTATCCGGTAAGGCTGCAGCCTCTTTCATGGCGGCAGCAGAAAACTCATGGGGCACACCATACTTACGCACAGCGATTTCGATTTCCATACCAGGATCATCAATCTCGCCCAAGACCTCTACCACTCGTCCAACTGCTTGGCGATAGCTATCTGGGTAATCGATAATCTCGACGCTCACCACTTGGCCTAATTTGGCATTGCCCTGACCTTTTGGTGGAATCAAAATATCATGACCGATGCGCTTATCTTCTGGCGCAACAATCAAAACACCATTTTCATTTAGGAGGCGGCCGATAACTACTTTATTGGCATGCAGAACAACTTCAACGATTTGACCTTCAGGACGACCGCGGCGGTCTGTACCAAGAACCCTAACATTGACTCTATCGCCGTGCATGACGCGAGACATTTCTCTTTCAGACAGAAAGATATCTTCGCCACCGTCATCGGGAATAACAAATCCAAATCCATCTCGATGCCCTTGAACTGTTCCTAAACGGTCAGCCTCACGTGGCACCAAGTCTTTTGCTTTACGCATTTAATTCCTTTGGCAATACATGCCCTGTCTATATATCTACTGATATCTATTTTTGTTATGAATAAGGCTACTGTATCAAACCACCAAGTCCGATGGGAAAAAGCCAAATGGGGCCAGAAATGACCTAGAAATGCCCATCCCTCTATAATAAAGGCATGCCCAGGTGGCGAAATTGGTAGACGCACCAGCTTCAGGTGCTGGCGATCGTAAGGTTGTGGGGGTTCGAGTCCCTTCCTGGGCACCAAATAGCTTAAAGTCACCCTTAAGAGCCTGAATACAGGGTTCTGTCGCTCCGCTACTGAACCCAACTTATTACTATCCATAGACTCCAAATTGAACCCCGCCCTACTCAAAACCTCGAGCAAGAAGAATAAAGGGATTAGCCTTTTTTCAGCGACTGCCCTAGGAATTGGCGGGATGATGGGTGCGGGACTCTTTTCCCTGTTGGGTACTGCAAGCGCTCATGCAGGAACACATATTCCACTAGCCTTTTTGCTTGGCGCCATTGCTGCATCCTTCTCCGTCTATTCCTATGCCAAATTAGGCGCTACTTTTCCTAGTAGCGGAGGAGCTGCCACATTCACCGTCATGAGTTTTGGTCCAGGCGTTATTTCTGGTGGTCTCAATATATTTCAATTCATCGCCTACCTAATAGCTGCTGCGCTTTACGCTGCTGGTTTCGCTGAATATGCCAATACCTTACTTGGCGGCAATTTATCGCCACTGGAAGTAAAGCTTATTAGCGCTGGCATAGTGGTTTTTTGCGCCGGCATTAAATTGCTTGGTACCGATTTTGTTGGCAAGGTAGAGGCGCTAGCAATTGGCTTTGTAACAATAGCCCTAATACTATTTTCGGTAGATGGCATTTATGTTGCTGATATTGGCGCACATAAGATGTCGAGTTGGTCTATCAATGGAATTGCTATTGCTACCGGCATTTTGTACATCAACTATCAAGGCTTTGGCGTGGTCACCAACTCTTCCAATGCCATGCAAGAGCCTCGTAAGGAACTGCCACTTGCGATGTTTTCAGCGCTTGTGCTGGTAACCATTGCTTATGTTCTAGTAAGTACCGCAGCCATCCTATTGCTCTCACCCGCTCAAATGGCTGCCTATAACGGCCATGTATTAGCTGATGCAGCCCAAATAGTGGCCGGAAAGACAGGCTTTGTTGTGATTGGTGCCTCTGCCCTCTTAGCTTGCGCCGCAGCTCTGAATGCCACGATCTTTGCCGCATCGAATATCGCTGCAGACATGGCCAATAAAAACTCGATCTCCAAAGCACTTAGCGAGTCCGTTCTAAAAACGGGATTACGCTCTTTAACTGTATCTACCGTTTTAGTTATTGCGTTGGTATTAGCATTCCCACTAGAGGTGGTTGGGAAAATGGCAAGCCTCGCCTTTTTATTAGTCTACGCCGCAATCACCTATGGACATATTCGCGTACGGAAGCAAACAGGCGCAAAGCTTTGGCCACTCTGGGCAGCAATCATCATCAACTTAAGCTTGTTTATGACTTTATTTATTAACGTGATTGAGAGCGCTCGAGGAAGTGCAATCGCTCTCATTGCCGCACTCATCGGATCTTTTGCAGTGGAAGCAACTTCTCGAAAATTTCTGAGAAAGAAATTACAAGCCCATTGAGCGGTGCAAGATTTTTGCTTTCATTTCCAACCAGAGACTTTCAAAGTCTTCGGTCTTTTCCTCGGATAACTGAATTGGCTCAAAGAGTCCTCCAAAAATAATGGAGCCCTTCTTGACCAGAGTCTTCTCAAAATCACCCAAGCTAATTGGCTTATCATCCATATCCCTAGTCAGCTGAGCAGAACAGACAATCGCTTCAGCATCATCTCTATCAATCACCGCAAACTCAACGTACTGCTGATTTTTTTCAACAATCACCAGAGTTCCACGAGCATAGCAAACGGCATCATGCTGTTGGACGATATATGCCAGATACTGATTCTTTTCTTCCTCTTTATCAAAAGGGAGATCATCTATAAAGAAAAGATATTGATCGCCCTCGCCGTTTACCAAAGTAAAGACCTTCGGAACAACTCCATGACCCAAGGCCAAATTACGGTAGTAGGATGAAATTTCTACAGCAAGATTTTCAGAAAATAAGTGCATAGCGATTCAAAGGAGGCTTACTCTTTACGAGTTTTAATAGATTCAATGATTTTATAGAAGGCATCGGGATTAACAGAGTTCTGCCCTTTAAAAGGCTGATCTGTAATAACCAATAGAGAAATTAAAGCCCCCATGGTGACCGGCAGAATCTTCAAACCAAAGAAGAACGAGTCAGAAGGCAGGAATAAGGTATTAATACCCATTAGTGCAAACATACAAATCAGAATGACCACCCAAAATAAACCTGGCAACCGGATAGTTGAGCGCTCAATACGGGCCTCCCTGCTTTCTGCCACCTCTTCCGACTTCTTAATGATGTCGGTATACATGGCTGTTTGCCGATTAGTATGAGGCTCAATCGCCATCAGTTTTCGGGAAATGCTCCGCCACAGCATATGGGTCTTGGAGCTTCCCTCACCCTTTTGCAATAAGGCCCATTCGTCATTGACGATGGAATTCATATACTCAAATAACTCGGCGCGTACAGGCGCTATGGATGGATCACCAAAGCGAGTCAGCAAGCGATCTAAGTTATTGATACGTCCCGCCTCTTGAGAAACCAAGGTCTGGACCTCACGAAAGTTGGTTTGCGCTTGATTGAGCAAAAAACCAATTAACAAACCGCTTAAAGTAATGATTGATCCGAAAAGACCCAAGCCCAATCGGGTGCTGTCTTGGGTTGGGGCAAATATAGGGATACATTGCAGCAGACGCGGCAATATATCCAGCAAGGTCACAAAAAAGAGAATCAGTATTAATAAGATTTGGACATTACTTTTTTTGTATATCCAATTGAAGAATGCATCTTCACGTCGAGTATTCATAGAGCCTAGTTATTAATATATTTATTTAAAAAATTCAGTGTTCGTTCCCAGGCCAATTGTGCTGCTTCAGCGTTGTACTTCAGGGGAGATAAACCCCGGGTATCTGATTTTGGATTAGCGAAAGCATGTTTGGTGTCATAACGATGGAACTCATAATGAACGCCTGCCTGCTTTAACTTTTCCTCCAGTTGATCTACGCCGGAGATTGGGAAGAATTCATCATGGACAGCCCAATGCGCTAGCATCGGCTTAGTAATTGCTTTTGCATCCACATACTCGAGGGGTGGGTTGCCATACCAAACTATAGAGCCGTCAAGCTCAGGTACATTGCAGGCAGCCAAAATAGTGAGTGCGCCACCCATACAAAAGCCCGTTACCGCAACTTTGGGACTCCCAGTAGCTTTTAAATACTGAACGGCGCCACGGATATCTTGTCCAGCAGCATCGCCAAAATTCAGATCGCCCATCAGATGCTCTGCTTCATTTGCCTCTATTGCCAACTTACCTCGATAAAGGTCAGGAACAAGCGCTCGATATCCAGCCTTTGCCAGACGATCTGCTACCGCCTTGACCTCATCGTCAAGACCCCACCATTCTTGAATCACAACAACTCCTGGAGCATTTGATTTATCGCTTGGCTCTGCAAGGTAGCCATTAACTACTGCGCCATCAGGTCTTTTAAATTCAATCATGGGTATCTCCTTATGCTTTTTTCGTATCAGAATGAATATATCCTACCAGCCAGAAAGTGAGAAACCCGCAAATTGCGGCACCATAGCCTACTAGGTTGTAGTGCTGCATCATGCCATCAGGGCCAATAGTGACTATCCAGCCAGCCAACACCGAAGCAATGCCTGAGGACAGCATTTGTACTGAGCCAACCAAACTCATAAAGGTTCCGCGAATCTTGTTTTCCACCACCTGGCTCACCATTGCCATTGCAGGAATCATTCGCCCTGATACCAGAATAAAAAATGCGGTTGAATTAATCAGCACAATCCACAGCGGCGTTACCGGTAAATTGGTTGTTACCAACAGTGGCACGAGACTCACAATGGCCAAGACTCTGAAAACAGTAACTTTTCCATACTTATCAGACATATGCCCTATAAAACGAGAACTCATGAGGGTGGCCACACCGCCGCATAAGTAAATCAACGAAATATAGGAGTTACTAATTCCAACATTGGATGTGAGGTATAGGGCGATATAGGGGATGACCGAGAACCCTGTAATCATAATGAGCGCCATAAAGACAAAGGCTTTGACATGCTGGGGCGCAATCAAGATCTTCAAAACCTGACTCAGTCGACTGCCTTCATGAACGTGATCTAAATGTCCTGCAATCTTGGGAATATTGCGATAACCCAAATAAAGAATCAGACTTGAAATTAGAGCAATAAAAAAGAATGGCGCGCGCCAACCTAAACTTGGTATATGGTTTGCAAGAAACAATCCTAGCGGAACTCCCGCAACCGTTGATACCGAAAATGCAGCCATTACCGTACCTAGCGCCTTACCTCTTCGCTCAAATGGAATAGAGTCTGCAACAATAGTTTGCACTAGAGATCCAAGAATGCCACCAAAGGCGCCAGCAAATGCACGAGCAATAAAAAGCGCTTCATAGTGAGGCGCTAAGCCACAAGCAAAAGTGGCGATGATAAAGAGTGCATATAAGCTTAATAGAAGTTTCCTACGCTCAAATCGATCCACATAATAAGTTGCCAAAATACCTGCAGCAGCTGCGGCAAAAGTATAAGAAGAAAGCAACAAACCAAATTGATGCGTATTGATATTGAGCTCTCGAATAAATTCAGGACCCAATGGCATCATGATCATGAAATCCAAGATATGGGTGAACTGAATTCCCGCCAAAGAAAACAAAAAGAAGCGTTCTCGCTTCTTGGTTTCAGTCATATGAGGGGCGGTATTCAAGGGATGCTTTACTTGGCTTAATCAATATGACATTATCAACCCTGATAAGGAAACTTGCCCGCCTTAAACCAAATGAAATTCGCCTAACTTATGTCCATTTCCACTGAAATCATTACCCAATCAACACTAGGCGGAATCCCACTTCTACCATTACTCAGAGATACTTTTTATGGGGTTCTTGGCCTACTTCTTATTCTTCTCTTTCATGGCAGCGCAATTAATTACATCATGTTGCGCTTTGAGAGATTAACCAATGGAAATCTGAAATTTAAGCAATATAACCGCATATTTTTTCATTTTTACGCATCCTTTTTCTTTATTGCCCTGATCCATATTAGTGAAATTATTATTTGGTCTCTTTATGTGATGATGCTCGGCATCATGAGTGATGGTATACAGACCCTCCTTTTCGTGGGTAGTTGCTACACCACAGTAGGCTTTGTTGGCGATATTTTGCCTGCCGGCTGGAAGAGTCTCGCCTTCTTTATTTCTTTCACTGGATTATTTTCAGTGGCTTGGACTACCTCTACTATGATTGGCATGACCAATTCATATAAAGCCGCCTGGAATCTCAAGCACCACCAAAAAGATCCTGGCGCTTCTTAATATAGTAGCCATAGACGCAGCGATTTCCATCTCGTGATGGATCGTGTGTGTCATGAATCACCCCATCAATGATGGTGGTGAGATGCTTGGAAACCTTGGCTATCAGGACTCCATCGGGCAACTCATCAGGTCGCAAATGAACTTGGCAACCCGCCCCTATCTTCATTGTTGGCACCCACTCAAATCCCTGAGCCAAGATGTAATCATGAAAGACATTACGGTGATTGCCGTTTCTGGGCGAGGCCCCTTTGATACTTAACCTCTTAGCAAGACGATCGTTTTTGACTTGCGCATATCTTTCGTTGGCTAGCCTGAGATCTTCATACACTTGCATATAGGGAAGATCCGCTGCAATCGCAATAGATCTAACAACGCAATCTCCTACCCCACCTTTAAAGCCAGCCTTCTCCCTACCACCATCATTTAACTGAAATGAATACTTGGCATGCGTTTTAGAAAAGGGGTTGAGAAATCCAAACATAGATATGGGCTAATAAAAAATGGATTTGCTTTGTGGGCAAATCCATTCTTAACTAGAGCGCTAAAGAAGTATTAAGCGTTAGCCTTCTTCACTTCTAAACGCCAAGCGTGCAACAAAGGCTCGGTGTAACCATTAGGCTGCTCAAGACCTTTGAAAATCAAGTCGCTAGCCGCTTTGTAAGCATAAGAATCTTTGTAATTTGGCATCATTGGCTTATACAAAGGATCGCCAGCATTCTGGCCATCAACCACTTTAGCCATACGCTGCAAAGTTTCATTCACTTGGTCTGCAGTCACAATGCCATTGAGTAACCAGTTAGCAATGTGCTGACTAGAGATACGCAAAGTTGCACGGTCTTCCATCAAACCTACGTTATGAATATCAGGCACCTTAGAGCAACCAACGCCTTGGTCGATCCAGCGAACAACATAACCCAATATACCTTGGCAGTTATTGTCCAACTCTTGCTGAATCTCTTCTTTGGACCAGTTAGCTTTTTCCACAACTGGAATAGTCAACAAATCATTGAGTAAGGCTTCAGCTTCAGCTTGAGTATCGAGCTTTTCCATTTCTTTCTGGAGCTCAGCTACGTTTACTTGATGATAGTGAAGTGCATGCAAGGTAGCGGCTGTTGGAGATGGAACCCAAGCAGTATTTGCACCCGCTTTTGGATGAACAATCTTCTGCTCAACCATGGCTTTCATCATATCTGGCATTGCCCACATACCTTTACCGATTTGAGCGCGACCACGCAAGCCACAATCCAAACCTGCAAATACGTTACGACGCTCATAGGCTGACAACCACTTGCTGGTTTTCATATCGCCCTTGCGCATCATTGGACCTGCATACATTGCAGTGTGCATCTCATCGCCAGTGCGATCCAAGAAGCCAGTATTAATAAAGGCTACGCGGGCTCCAGCAGCAGCAATCGCCGCCTTGATGTTTGCACTCATGCGACGCTCTTCGTCCATGATGCCAAGCTTCACGGTATCAGCTGGCAAGCCGAGTAATTTTTCAACGCGACCAAATAATTCACCAGCAAAAGCCACTTCTTCTGGACTATGCATTTTTGGCTTCACGATATATACAGAACCCTTACGCGTATTACCAATAGCTTGGCTTGCTGGGCGATTGATATCGTACAAAGCAATTAATACAGTCACTACTGCATCCAAGATGCCTTCGTAAATCTCTTTGCCTTCACCAGTGATGATGGCTGGGTTAGTCATCAAATGACCAACGTTACGGAGGAACAATAGTGAACGACCATGCAATGTCACGATGCCATCTTTTGCATCAACAGCGCCAATGCCGGCCTTGTACTTGCGATCTGGGTTAAGGGCACGAGTGATTGTCTTATCACCCTTCTTCACCTCTTCAACCAATGTACCTTTGAGAATGCCTAGCCAGTTTTCATAGGCAAGAACCTTATCATCGCCATCCACTGCAGCAATAGAGTCTTCCAAATCCAAAATTGTGGAAAGCGCAGCTTCCAATACAACATCATTGATACCAGCAGGATCACTAGCACCAATCGTTTTGCTCTTATTGATTTCGATATCAATGTGTACGCCGTTATTGCGCAACAAAACAGAGCTTGGTGCAGCTGCATCACCCTGGTAACCAACGAATTGCTTCTCGTCAGCCAAACCAGTTGATGTGCCATCTTTTAACTTAACAGACAACTTATTGCCGTCAACTGTGTAAGCCACTGAATCACGGTGTGATCCTTTAGCCAACGGTGCAGCTTGATCCAAGAAGTTACGTGCATAAGCAACTACTTTTGCACCACGAATTGGGTTGTAAGCACCAGCCTTAGTGGCACCATCTTCTTCAGAGAGAACGTCAGTGCCGTAAAGAGCATCATACAAAGAACCCCAACGGGCATTAGCAGCATTCAATGCATAGCGCGCATTGAGAACTGGAACCACCAATTGAGGGCCAGCCTGAAGAGCCAACTCATCATCTACGTTCTTAGTTGTTGCAGAAATTTTTCCTGGAACATCAACTAAGTAATCAATCTCTTTTAAAAACTTGCGGTAAGCAGGCATATCAGTAATTGGGCCTGGATTGGCTTGATGCCATTTATCCAAATCCGCCTGAATGCGATCACGCTTAGCTAGCAAGGCATCATTTTTCGGGGTGAGATCTTTAACGATTTCATCAAAACCCTTCCAAAAGTCAGCACTCTTGATACCGGTACCGGGAAGTACTTTGTCTTCGATAAATCGATATAAAGGGGTTGCCACTTGAAGGCTATTGCAGGTAGTGCGCGCAGTCATGTTGTTATCTTCTTATGCAAAAGTTAATAAATTAAATTGAATCGAGTATTTTCCATTAATCCTGAAAAGGATGCTGGAGGAGGATGGTTTCATCACGCTCTGGGCCAGTAGACACCATCGCGATTGGCTTTCCGGCTACCTCCTCAATACGACGCAGGAAGTTTTGTGCCTCTATAGGCAATTTGCTCCACTCGCGAATACCGAAAGTTGTGCCTTTCCAACCCGGAAAGTCTTCATAGATTGGCTCACAGCGAGCGACGGATTCTGCGCCGCGTGGCAATACATCCAGTTTCTTACCATCGAGGTTATAGCCAACACACAAGCGAATGGTTTCAAAACCATCCAGAACGTCTAACTTAGTAATACAAAGTCCGGATAAGCCATTGATCTGAATAGATCGCTTCAATGCAGCAGCATCTAACCAGCCAGTACGGCGTGGACGTCCAGTGACGGAGCCAAACTCTTTACCCACTTCAGCCAAACGCACTCCAACTGGATCTTGTTTAGCAGGATTGTCATGATCATAAAGTTCGCTTGGGAATGGGCCGGCACCAACACGGGTGCAATAAGCCTTAGTAATGCCCAAAATATATTGCAGTGAATCAGGGCCAACGCCCGAGCCAGCAGCAGCATTGCCGGCTACACAGTTACTAGAAGTAACGTAAGGATAAGTACCGTGGTCGATATCTAACAATGTGCCTTGAGCACCTTCAAACAACAAATTCTGACCAGATTGCTCAGCGGCATATAAAGCACTAGAGACATCCACCACCATTGGCTTAAGACGCTCTGCGTATGACATAGCTTCAGCCAATGTCTTCTCATAATTCACGGGCTCTGCGCCGTAGTAATTGGTGAGCATGAAATTGTGATATTCCAAGTTCTCACGCAACTGCTCAGCAAATTTTTCTGGGTAAAACAAATCCTGTACACGCAATGCACGACGCGCCACTTTATCTTCATAAGCCGGTCCAATGCCACGTCCCGTTGTGCCAATCTTCGCTTCGCCGCGCTTCTTCTCGCGGGCATGGTCGATTGCAACGTGGTACGGCAAGATCAATGTAGTTGCTTCGGAGATCTTGAGGCGTGATTGAACATCTAAGCCTGCAGCTTCTAATTCGCCAATCTCTTTGAAGAGCGCTTCAGGCGAGAGAACTACGCCATTGCCGATATAGCAAATAACAGACTTATGCATGATTCCAGATGGAATCAAGCGCAGAATAGTTTTCTTATCGCCAATGATCAATGTATGACCAGCATTATGGCCACCCTGGAAGCGAACCACTGCTTGTGCATGATCAGTTAACCAATCTACCACCTTACCTTTGCCTTCATCACCCCACTGGGTGCCAATGACAACTACGTTACGACCTTTAGCTTGCTGCTTTGAAGACATAATGAAATCCAAAAAGATAATTACAAAATAAGTTAACTGTTCACTGCTTTAATTTAATTACTGCCTTACTTCTTTTTTACTTCCCAAGAGTTGCCCTGCTTCACCAACTCACGGTCACATTCGTATTCGGCAGCCTCAAGAGTTGTACCCGCTGGAACTTGTATCACTACCTCACCCTGAGCTCTAAGGGTGGCAATCGCCTTGCTTAATTCTGCATCCTCGATCCATGGGGCAATGATTGCCAGCTTGCGAATACTTAAAGGCGACAAGCTTGCTAGCGTTAGCAGATCCAAAGAAAAACCAGTAGCAGGACGTGGACGTCCAAAAGCTTGGCCAACATGATCATAGCGACCACCTCTTGCAATCGGCTGCGGCAATTGATCAACATAAGCGGCAAACATCACACCACTGTGATACTGGTAGCCACGCAAATCAGCCAAATCAATGCTGAGCTCCAAATTGCCTGACAGCTTTGCTGCGGCTGACACTAAACGCTCAAGATCTGTTAAAGCCTGATCAATAGCAGCATGCTTAGGCAAGTCTTTTTTCGCCTTTGCCAGCACTTCTGCACAAGGACCGTTCAACTCGGTCAGAGTTATCAGCGCTTTTGCAATATTTGCTGGCAAGCAAGTTGCCCATTGAGTTAGACGTGGACGATCCTTGCTTTGCAAAAGGCCGTACAAAGCTTCAATTGTTTCTTTATTTAAGTTCTGACCGTCTAAGATGCCATCCAAAATGCCAGCATGGGACAGATCTATATAGACCTTCTCTAAACCGGCAACAGACAATGTTTTGAGTAATAGAGTAATAGCCTCTAAATCCGCTTCCCAAGTGGAGCATCCATAAATCTCAGCGCCCAGTTGTAATTCTTCGCGAGCAGAGCTGCCCACTGGAGTGCGAGCGTGCGCTACAGAGCCTGCATAACAGAGACGAGTGACCCCATCACGATTTAACAGGTGTGCATCAATGCGAGCTACCTGCGGTGTCATGTCTGCACGCAGGCCTAAGGTACGACCAGACAACTGATCCACCAACTTAAAGGTCTGAAGATTGAGATCCGAACCGGTACCGGTTAATAAAGAATCCAAGAACTCCAAGATTGGAGGGGCAACCAATTCATAACCATAAGACTGATATAAATCCAAAACGGCACGACGCAAAGACTCAACCTTGCGAGCCTCAGCAGGCAATACATCTGCAATATCTTCAGGAAGTAACCAGCGATTCATGATGTGAACTATTTGCTTTCTTATTTTTTGTGCAGGAACTTGAAGAACTCACCAGTCGGCTCAACCACCATCACGTCTTTCTTATCCTTGAAAGAACTTCTATAGGCCTCTAGGCTCTGATAGAACTGGGCAAACTGAGGATCACGGCCAAATGCCTCTGCATAGAGAGCCGTTGCTTTAGCATCGCCCGCTCCCTTAATTTTTTGGGCATCACGATAGGCTTCCGCCAAAATCGTATCGCGTTGACGCTCTGCATTTGCACGAATTTTGTCTGATTCTGCAGCACCCATAGAGCGCAACTCATTGGCAACACGCTTGCGCTCTGCCTCCATACGGCGATAAACAGAATCACTAATTTCAGCTAAGAGATCAACACGCTTCAGACGTACGTCCACAATTTCAACGCCGATATCAGATGCATCATCCGCAACTTTCTTGCGAATTCCCTGCATCACTTCTTCACGCTGATCAGATATCAACTCACGAACAGTGCGCTTGGTGAACTCTTCATTTAAGGCTGAACGAACTAATTGAGTTAAGCGGTCCTGTGCCAAGCGCTCGTCACCCTTAAAGCTAATGAAGAACTTACGTGGATCGACAATGCGCCATTTCACATAAGAATCTACCAATAAGTTTTTCTTCTCAGCAGTAATGAAGCGCTCTGCCTCTGGATTGTCGATTGTCAAAATACGGCGATCAAAGAAGCGAACACTTTCGAATGGTGCCGGCATCTTTACTTGAATGCCAGGATTCTCGATCACACGAACAATCTGTCCAAAAGAAAACACCACAGCAAACTTACGCTGATCAACTACAAAGATGCTAGAGGACAAAACGTAGATGAGTACAACAAAGCCAATGCCTGCCGCGATTAAACGATTTGCATTCATTATCTAGACTCCCTATCGCGACTACGGAGGCCATCACGCTTATCTGCAGAATTATTATTTAATGGAACAGCACTAGAAGACGGGCTGGGTGCACTTGCACCAGTAGCGCCGCCAACTGTCACACTTCCTGTTGGGGTACTTGCACCAGATTGAACCTGTGCATTGGCAGCTTGAGCGCTTTCCGCACTCACTTGCGCAACGATCTTATCGAGTGGGAGATATAAAAGACTATTGCTCTTAGTGGTATCCACCAAAATCTTAGTGACATTGTTGTACATCTCGCGCATGCTATCGATATACATACGATCACGCGTTACCTGAGGTGCCTTAGAGTATTCAACCAATACCTGCTTAAAGCGTGTTGCGTCGCCTTCTGCAGTAGCCACTACGCGGGCCTTATAACCTTCAGCCTCCTGAATCAGGCGCTCAGCAGTACCTTTAGCTCTTGGAATAATGTCATTTGCATATGCCTGACCTTCACTCTTCAAGCGCTCTTGGTCTTGACCAGCTTTCACTGCATCATCAAAGGCCGCTTGAACTTGCTCTGGTGGCTGAACGTTTTGGACGGTCACACTCGTCACATAGATACCGGTCTTATAGCTATCCAAAATCTTCTGAATAGAATTCGCTAAATCAACACCAATCTTTTCGCGACCTTCATACAGCACGGTATCCATCTTGCTGCGTGCAACGATTTCGCGGACGGCTGTTTCAGCAGCTTGAACTACTGCAGCATCAGGATCACGATTATTAAATAAATAATCAGTAGGATCTTTCAAGCGATATTGCACAGCAAAGCGCACATCGATAATGTTTTCATCCTCAGTCAACATGGAGGAATCTTTTTGATTCGTCGCTTTAATTAAGACTGGGCGCCCTACTTCTACAGAACGAACGCCCGATAAGTTCACCGTCTCTTCAGACTGGATTGGCCACGGCATGCGCCAGTTAATACCAGGCTTCGCGGTGTAGTCGTACTTACCAAAAGTAAGGATGACGCCAGCTTGACCTTCTTGAATAATGAAGAAGCCGCTGCATACCCACATAAAGAAGACAACTGCACCTGCAATCAGGATGCTTGCCTTTGATCCGAATGGATTGCTGAAATTGAAATTAGGCGCACTGATGCCGCCGTTGCCGCCGCCACTGCCACCGGCACCACCTCGTTGTGAAGGCGGAGGAATATCAGTGCTGCTTGGTTTATTAGATGGCTTGTTAGCTGTGCCAGGAGATTTTTTGCCGCCAAAAATGCCAGCAATTCTGTCGTTGAAATCTCTCCAGAGCTCATCCAAGTCTGGAGGGCCATCTGATTTATTTGGTTGACTGGTTGGTCGAGTCTCTACAGGCTGATTGGTTTCTGGATCGACTTTTGGAGCTTGATCGCCCCCCTGCCCATCCTTAGCATCTTTAGATCCACCGGAATTGTGGCTATTGCCCCATCCGGGGTCATTGACCGAAAACAGTCCTAGAAATTTACGCGTCATTAGAAAAATAGCTCGGGTTGGAAATCGGATTAAATTCAGAAGTTTCTGGTCGTTCAGGTAAAGGCTCTAAAAACTCATCCGGGGCCAATTGTTTCTTGGCACGGTTGTGCTCGACCCTTATTCTATCAGTCATTTGAGAGCATTCGGCGAGGGCTGAACGAAGTAAATCAAGGCCCAAGCCTGACTGGGCCGACAGGAAAACCTGACTAGGAAAACCCAGGTTATCGCGCTCTAAAACCGCCCCCCGGGTAAAGGTTTGAGGCATTAAGTCGATTTTGTTCATAACCTCGATCCTGGGGATGTCATCAGCCCCAATTTCCTCCAAAACAGCCTCAACTTCGGCCTTTTGCTCCCTGGCTACCGGGCTACAGGCGTCTATGACATGCAAAATCAGGTCAGCATGGATGGTTTCATCCAGGGTTGCCCTAAAAGCCTCTACCAGCTGGTGAGGCAAATCCCGGATAAATCCCACCGTATCGGAGACCACAATCGACCCGACTCCATCCAAATGGACCCTTCTGGAGGTGGTATCGAGGGTGGCAAATAGCTGATCAGCCGCGTATGTCCCTGCTTTGGTTAGGGCATTAAAAAGAGTGGATTTGCCCGCATTGGTGTACCCCACCAAAGAGACTGAAAACACATCCTTGCGATTTCGAGCACGTCTTTGCGTCCTTTGTTGGCGCTGTAGTTTTTCTAATTCATTCTCAAGGCGCTTGGCCTTGGTTGCCAACATCCGGCGGTCCAACTCCATTTGGGTTTCACCAGGACCACCACGCACACCAATACCACCACGCTGACGTTCTAAGTGACTCCATGCTCTTACCAATCGAGACATGCGATATCGCACTTGCGCAAGTTCAACCTGCGTCTTACCAATGTGACTTTGCGCTCTTTGACTAAAGATGTCCAAAATCAAACCGGTGCGATCCATCACATGAAATCCAATGTGACGTTCTAAATTTCGTTGCTGTGTTGGAGATAAAGGATGATTGAAGATGGCGAGCTCTGCGCCCCGCTCTTCCATGACCCTTTTGAGTTCATTGGCCTTACCTGAGCCTATGAATAAAGCTGGATCCGTCCTGCCTTTGCGGGCGATAACACTGGCTGCAGGTATAGAGCCGGCACTATCAGCCAAAAGACTGAGCTCGGCCATGCTGTCAGCAAAATCTTCGCGTCCTGTATCCACTCCAACCAGAACAGCGCGTGCCGCATCTACTCCAGTTTTATACAGGGCTAGCTTCTTCTAAACGGAAATCAATCGCACGAGCAGGAACAATCGTCGAGATTGCATGCTTGTAAACCATCTGCGTCACGGTATTACGCAAGAGGACAACATACTGATCGAAAGATTCAATATTGCCCTGCAACTTAATGCCATTTACGAGATAGATCGAAACAGGAACATGCTCTTTGCGCAAAGCATTGAGGAAAGGATCCTGAAGTAATTGGATTTGCTTGTTATTCATACTGCCCCTTATTTATCTTTTCTGAACTACTTTTTTCGGAGTCTTGCTTTTTTAATTAAATATCAATCTTTACAACAACTACATTTTGCAGCCCTCTATATTGATCTGATTTTCGAAAAAATCAAGCCCACAAGGAACTGAGGATTTAAGCTTATCCCAAATTAACGCTTTTTGCCTTTTTTACCCTTATCAGCATCCACATAGGGGTTTTTGGCAGTATTCATCTGAATCCGCAAAGGCGTACCGCGTAACTTAAAGACATCCCTAAAGCGACCTTCTAAGTATCGCTTGTAGCTATCCGTTACCCCGCTTAAGGATGTGCCATGAATAACCACAATTGGGGGATTCATGCCCCCTTGATGGGCATAGCGCAATTTAGGACGCCCCATACCAACGCGTTTTGGCTGTTGATGCTCAATTGCCTCTTGCAAAATGCGGGTCAAACGTGGAGTCGGCAACTTCGCCATTGCTGCAGCATATGCAGCGTCGACATCCTTAAAGAGCTCCTTAAGGCCCGTGCCCTTTTTAGCGGAAATCGGATGAACGTTTGCAAAATCTAAGAAGCGTAGTTTTTGTGCAATCTCTAAACGAGCACGTTCTTTTACATATGCATCGATACCATCCCACTTGTTGACTGCAACTACGAGCGCACGACCAGCTTCAACAATGAATCCTGCGATATGGGCATCTTGCTCAGAAATATCTTGCTGCGCATCTAACATCAAGATCACGACATTACAGTCAGCAATAGCCTGCAATGTTTTGACAACAGAAAACTTTTCAATCGCTTCAAATACCTTGCCACGGCGACGCAGACCTGCGGTATCAACTAGGATGTATGGCTTACCGTTGCGCTCAAAGGGAACTTCAATTGCATCACGCGTTGTACCCGGCATATCAAATGCAATGACACGCTCTTCACCAATCAACTTATTGATCAATGTAGATTTACCCACGTTTGGACGACCCACCACCGCAATCTTCATTGGGCGATTTGGATCGTTTGCTAATTCATCTTCATCTGGTTCTGCGATGCCAAGAGAATCCAATGCATCATCAATCAAACCACGCACACCATCACCATGAGCAGAAGAGATTGGGAAAGGCTCACCCAAACCCAACTCATGAAAGTCTGCCGTGACAACGCCGGCTTGCATGCCTTCAGTTTTATTAACAGCCAAGATGACTGGGCGACCAGTTTTACGCAAGAAGTCTGCGATGACACGATCTTGTGGTGCCATTCCTAAGCGACCATCGACCAAGAAAATCACAATGTCAGATTCGGCAACAGCTTGCTTCGTTTGCTTTGCCATTTCGGCTACGATGCCAGTCTTTGCAACAGGCTCAAAACCACCTGTGTCTACGCAAATAAATGCGCGCTCACCAATGCGGCCTTTGCCGTAGTGTCGATCTCTGGTTAAGCCAGAAAAATCGGCCACCAATGCATCACGTGAACGCGTTAAGCGATTAAAGAGAGTCGACTTCCCTACATTGGGACGGCCGACGATAGTGATGACTGGATTCATTTTGGACTGTACGCCGCTATTTTTCCACCTTGAGATTGAACCAAGATGAGGCCACCTACCGCAATAGGGGCAGCCGAGATTGGACTACTGTCGTGACGAATACGTGCAACCATCTCACCATTCGCCTGTGAAAATGCATGGATGTAACCTTGAGAATCACCCATTAACAAAACTCTACCCACTGCAAGTGACTCGCCTACATCGCGATAAGTTAACTGAGTGTTTTCCCAAACCTGAGTGCCATCCTTGGTTGCAAAAGCAGTGACATAGGATTTATCATTTGCCGAGAAAACCATATCCGTACTTTGGGAGGTACCGGTATAGCTTGAGTAATCCTTAAACCATAAAAGATTGCCCGTACGCGCCTGACCACAACCAATGCGGCCTTGATAAGAAACAGCGCAGAGAATCTCACCTTCCATGCTAGGTTTAGCAGTAACGTCATTCAAGCGCTCAATTTCTGAAAACCCTTTTGGAAAAGATACTGGGGTCTCCCACACCAAACCACCATTGGCAATTACAATCATGCCAAAACGTCCACCTGCAAAGCCAGTAACAATGACTTCGTTACCAATCGCCAACATGCCGTAACCAACACGCAATGACAATGCAGACTGCTGGCGCTGATAGGTCCACTTACGCGCTCCAGTTAGAGCATCCAATCCGATAAAGCGATTATCAAGAGCTCGCACAATGACTACGCCACCCGCCACTACTGGCTCACTCAACACTTCACTACCTACACTGATATTCCAAATCTGCTTACCTGTCTCGTCATACGCGTAGACCATACCTTTTGTAGTAACCGCAACCGTAGTGCGACCATCAGAACCAGGGCCAACTGATAAACGCTCGGGTACAGATGCTTCCCATACCTTATTGCCTGATGCCAAATCAATTTTGGCCAAGTTACCCCGATGTGAAGCAGCATATACAGCATCGCCAGCAACAATGGGATGAAAGTTAAAGCCTTCTGATGAACCCACGCTAGTTGACCATACCGACTGCAAATCAAATTGATTTGTAACTGCAGCCAAATCGGCAGGCTTTCTCACACGAGAGCTGCCGGAACAAGCGACTAAAGCCATTACCAAGGAACCCAACACCAAGGCGGCGCCTAGGCGCACTGGCAAACGCTTCATTTCTTTAGTCATCACTGAGCAACTCCCCCAACGGCATCCAATTTAACCTTCAAGAGTCGACGTGCCTCCTCTGGAAATTCTTTTGCTTGATCTAATTTCTTCCAAGCCTCTTGATAGCTTTGTTTTGCTTGATCATTTTTCTTTTGTGCCAAATACCAATCGCCACGACGCTCAAGCCAGAGGGACTCAAAACCAGCGATAGGTTTCTGATTCAGAATTTGATCTGCCTCTGCAAAATCCTTTTCACCACCTTGCTCAATTAACTGCGTCACTAAACGTAACTTTGCCAATGCCAAATAACCATCATTTGAAGCATTCTTAGCAGCCCAACGCAAATAGTCCAAAGCTTTGTTGCCATCACCCGCGTCTGATGCAATACGCGCAGCAATTAAGCTCGACATCGCTGCATAAGGCGTACGACCAAAATCTTTTTGTAAATCATCTGCAGCGCGCAAGGTTTGATCTTTATCACCTTTAGCAATTGCACCAACCATCGTTTCATATAACTTGGAGGCTTCAAGCGCCTGACTATTGCGCCACCACTGATAACCACTATAGGCGGCATAGGCAAATAAAGCAGCAGTGATCACGCCCGTAATGAGATTGCGATATTTTTGCCAAAACGCTTTGAATTGGTCTAATTGTTCTTGTTCTTCTAGATCTAAAGGCATTTCAATCCAAACTAATTAATAAGTAATTTATAAGTATTAGGGTAATTCTATTCGGAGGCGCCTACCAGAGCATCAATTGCCGCCCCCAGTACGTTATCCAAGGGAACGGACTTCTGTTCGCCTGTGCCACGCAGATCCTTAAGTTGGGCCTCGTTCTTAGCCAACTCATCGGGGCCAATAATGACCGCAAAGGCAGCCCCACTACTATCTGCCTTCTTCATTTGGGACTTAAAGCTAGCGGATTGACCATCTGGAGGGCAGAAAAGAATGGTATCGATTCCGGCGCTACGTAAACGCTCGGCAATAATCATGGCAGCCGTTAAAGTCTCACCACCTTGATGCAAAACAAAAATGTCACACTGAGCTTGCACTTCCGGCAAAGAACCAGAAACTTTCATGAGCTCAAGCACACGCTCCATACCCATTGCCCAACCACAAGCGGGGGCAGCTTTGCCGCCCATACGCTCGATCAATGGATCGTAACGGCCACCACCTGCGATAGTGCCCTGAGCACCCAACTCATCTGTCACCCACTCAAATACAGTGAGGTTGTAATAATCCAAGCCACGAACTAAACGGGGATTAATTTTGCAAGGGATGTTGTTGGCTTTAAGCAATGCTTGCACCGCATTGAAATGTTTAAGCGACTCTTCGCCCAAGAAATCCAACAACTTCGGCGCACCTTCGATCAAGGTCTGCATCTCTGGATTCTTAGAATCCAAAATGCGCAAAGGATTTGTCATTAAACGGCGTTGTGAGTCCTCGTCCAACTGCGCTTTGTTCTTCTCAAAGTACGTTACCAGGGCCGCACGATGCTCTGCACGCTCAGGCGCCTGACCCAGAGAGTTAATCTCTAAACGAACGCCCTTTAGACCAAGTTCATCCCATAGGCGTTGACCCATAAGGATGATTTCTGCATCGATATCAGGGCCAGCAAAGCCTAAGGCCTCAATACCGAACTGGTGGAACTGGCGATAGCGACCACGCTGTGGACGCTCATGACGGAACATCGGACCTGTATACCAGAGACGCTTAGGTCCCTCATACAGCAAATTGTTCTCAATAACGGAACGCACTAATGCAGCAGTACCCTCTGGGCGCAAAGTCAGTTGCTCGCCATTCAAGCGATCTTCAAAGGAATACATTTCCTTTTCAACGATATCGGTCACCTCACCAATACCGCGCTGAAATACCGCCGTTGCTTCCACAATAGGTGTTCTCAAAAACTCATAGCCATAAGCGCGAGTGAGATCACGTAAAACGTGTTCAAGATGCGCCCATTGAGCAGCATCGGCTGGCAGTAAATCATTCATGCCGCGCACGCCGTTAATCTTCTGCGTCTTTTGAACTTTATCTTTTACGTTTTGATCAGTCATTTTTATTATTGTTTTGTAATTACTTTACTTAAGCCTATTTAAACCTTAGCCGCATAATTTTGTTTGACGTATTCGTCCACAATCACTTGGAACTCTTCGGCAATTCTCTCACCACGCAGTGTTTTTACCTTAACCCCATCCACAAACACTGGGGCGGCTGGGGTTTCTCCTGTACCTGGCAAGGAAATACCAATATTGGCATGCTTACTCTCACCTGGACCATTGACGATGCATCCCATGACGGCCACATTCATATTCTCAACGCCAGGATGGGTTTTCTTCCAAACCGGCATTTGTTGACGTAAGTAGGACTGAATATTGGCTGCCAATTCTTGGAAGGTAGTACTGGTTGTTCTGCCGCAACCTGGGCAAGCGATCACCATCGGCGTGAAATTACGCAGGCCCATGGTCTGCAATATTTCTTGCGCAACAATCACTTCGTTTTCACGAGGCGCGCCTGGGTCAGGTGTTAATGAAACACGAATCGTATCGCCAATACCTTCCTGCAACAAGATACCCATTGCTGCCGTAGAAGAAACAATTCCTTTGCTACCCATACCTGCTTCAGTTAAACCTAAATGCAATGGATAGTCAGAGCGACGAGAAAGATCGCGATATACGGCAACTAAATCTTGCACATTACTCACTTTGCAAGACAGCAAAATTTGATCGGGGTTCATGCCCAGCTCCACTGCTTTTTCCGCAGACTGCAAGGCAGATTGAATCAACGCCTCAATCATCACTTCTTGCGCAGTTTTTGGGACTGCTAAAGCCGCATTGCTATCCATGATGGAAGCCAAGAGGTCTTGATCTAAGCTACCCCAGTTCACACCAATCCGAATCGGCTTGTCATATTTGCACGCAGCTTCGATCATTTGGGCAAATTGCGGGTCACGCTTAGCGCCCTTACCCACATTGCCAGGATTAATGCGGTATTTAGAGAGCGCCTTGGCGCAATCCGGAAAATCATTCAATAAAGTGTGGCCGTTGTAATGAAAGTCGCCAATGAGTGGCACCAAGACATCCATCTTGTCTAACTGCTCACGAATATAAGGAACTGCAGCAGCAGCTTCTGGCGTATTAACGGTAATACGAACCATCTCCGAACCAGCGCGCGCCAATTCTTTTACCTGAATTGCCGTACCAACCGCATCTGCAGTATCGGTATTCGTCATCGACTGTACGCGAACTGGAGCATCGCCACCCACAGTAATGATGTTCGTTTTCCAGGCAACGGTAGCCTGACGAGTAGCGCGCTTAGGCGCTGGACCTAGTGGTAGTGGCGGCAAAGAATTATTAGAGCTCATTGGATCTATTGACTAGGATCTAATCTTTAATTTAATTTTTTGAGCCACTCAATTGGGTGCTCATTTGATTCAACTTCAGCAATTTCGATTTCGGCACTGTGGACATCACGCTCACGAACTCGAGTTCGGTCGACCACGTCCCCCGCTAACTGACCGCAGGCTGCAGCAATATCATCACCACGAGTCTTACGTACAGTAGCAACCATGCCAGCGTCCAAAAGAATGCCAGCAAAGGCATTTACCCGCTGAGCTGACGAACGCTTGAGACCAGACTCTGGGAAAGGATTAAATGGAATCAGATTAATCTTGCACTTAATGTTTCTCAGTAAGCGCACCAATTCTTTTGCCTGGATATCGGAGTCATTCACGCCATCGAGCATGCAATATTCAAAAGTTAAAAAGTCTCTTGGTGCGAATGGCAAGTAACGCTCACAAGCATCAAGCAATTCACGTAGAGGATATTTTTGATTCAGTGGTACCAATTGATCACGCAATGCGTCATTCGGTGCATGCAAGGAAACTGCTAAGGCTACTGGGCAATCTTGCGCCAGGCGATCAATCATCGGCACCACGCCTGATGTTGAAACAGTTACACGACGACGGGATAAACCATAAGCCCTGTCATCAAGCATGAGGCGCAATGCAGAAACGACATTGTCGTAATTGAGTAATGGCTCACCCATTCCCATCATCACCACATTAGAAATCACACGACCCGTATGCTCCCAACCTGGAGTAGGAAATTTTTCAATGCGACGAACAGCCTCCGGATCATTACGCAAAAGATGCTCAGCAAACCAGAGTTGCCCGATGATTTCACCAGAAGTGAGATTGCGTGAGAAGCCTTGATGCCCAGTTGAGCAAAAGCGGCAGTTCACTGCGCAACCCGCTTGAGAAGAGATGCACAAAGTGCCTCGGTCATCCTCAGGAATAAAAACGGACTCCACCGCATTGCCAGCGCCCACGTCCAGCAACCATTTGCGGGTGCCGTCTAGCGCATGCTCGTCTTTAATTACGGGGAGAGAAAGTACTTCTGCTTTATCTAGCAAAGTTGCTCTAAAGCTTTTTGCTAAATCACTCATGTCATTAATGTCTGATACACCACGTTGATGTATCCACTGCATGAGTTGCTTTGCCCTAAAGGGCTTTTCATTCAACCCCGCGACATACGCTGCCATTTGGTCAGCGTCAAAATCTAAGAGATTTACGCGCGGGGAGGTCAATGCGCCTACTTATAGATAAATAGGTTGTTGATTAACGATTGAAAACATTCATGCCAGGGAAGAAGAAAGCAACTTCCACAGCAGCTGTTTCAGGAGCGTCAGAACCGTGAACAGCGTTTGCATCAATGCTGTCAGCAAAGTCAGCACGGATTGTGCCTTTTTCTGCCTTCTTAGGATCAGTAGCACCCATCAAGTCGCGGTTCTTAGCAATAGCGCCTTCGCCTTGCAAAACTTGAATCATGACTGGACCGGAAATCATAAAGCTGACTAAGTCCTTGAAGAAAGGACGATCTTTGTGAACGCCATAGAACTGCTCAGCTTCGTTTTGTGACAAATGCGCCATTCTGGAAGCAACAATCTTCAAACCAGCGGATTCGAAACGATCATAGATTTTGCCGATGACGTTTTTAGCGACAGCATCAGGTTTGATAATAGAAAGGGTGCGTTCAATTGCCATTCAAGACTCCAATAGTGATTTCAAAGGTTTTTGCCAGGTTGGGGCTATAAGCCACCCCACTCCAGCGACCCCCGAATTATACATTGCCTGACCGTATTTACCCCTATGTCTGTAGGGCTAAGCCCTTGAATTTACAGGGCATAAGCCTTTAATTTGTAGGTCTTTCATATGGGGGCTTGAAATTTAGGTGTTTTGTCTATACTTACTGTCAACAGCCCTATATGGGCTCTTGTAATAACTATCAAAAAAGAAGGAGTCAATATGAGTGATCTGAACTCTTACGGCTTTGGCCAAACCGGCTCGATTAGCACCATCCAAATACGCAACCGCGTACTCCGCAATACCTATGCGCTGTTGGCGCTATCCATGGTGCCTACCGTCATAGGCGCCTGGCTTGGCGTTGCGATGGGATTGGAACTCTTCTCAGGCAGCCCATTCATTGGCTTCATCGTGTTTATGGCAGTTGCTTTTGGCTTCTTCTGGGCCATCGAAAAGAATAAAGATACCGGTGTAGGCGTTCTACTGCTCCTGGGCTTTACCTTCTTCATGGGCATCATGATGTCCCGCTTGGTTGGCTTCACACTCAACAGCTATAGCAATGGTGCAACGCTCATCATGCTGTCCTTCGGCGGCACAGCTGCGATCTTTGCCACTATGGCAACGATCGCTACTGTAAGCAAAAGCGACTTCTCCGGTATGGGCAAATGGCTGATGGTTGGCGTACTACTCTTGATTGTTGCCTCCTTGGCAAACATCTGGCTGCAACTGCCTGCTTTGATGTTGACAGTGATGGTGCTAGCCATCGCAATCTTCTCTGCATTCATTTTGGTAGATGTGCAGCGTGTGATTAACGGCGGCGAGACCAACTACATCATGGCTACTTTGGCTATTTACTTGGATGTGTACAACGTCTTCACCAACTTACTTGCCCTCTTGGGTATTGTTGGCGGTAATAGAGATTAAGCAATACTAAGAACTGAAGTGTGATGTTCTCTAAAGGCGCCTGCGGGCGCCTTTTTATTTGCTACAAAAAAGCTTCGCGTGAATTGTTTATGACTGGATGCTAGACAGCAACAAACATACTCACAACATAAGACAGTGCCATCAAAATGAATAAGAGGGCAAAACTATCTGAGGCTTTCATGACAGACTCCCAAAAGTAATTTACGGGTTTGGCAGCAATATCTCTGCATAAGTTCAATCTACTCTTGGATTGGAGCCAGGTATTTGCAAGTCGCACTGGATTTAGGCTTTACGCACTAAATTGGGGCAATCTTAACCGGACTATTGGGGAAATACTTCTAAATCAAGTATTTAGGCGATTACAGCCGATCAAATACCGCCATAGACTCCACATGGGAGGTGTGAGGAAACATATTAATGATCCCTGCGCTACTCAAAGAGTAGCCCGCTTGATGACACAGAATCTCAACATCTCTGGCCAAAGTTTTTGGGTTGCAGGAGACATACACAATGCGCTGAGGGAGTAAGTCGCTTTGCTGAAGGTGTAATTCAGCTAGTGCCTTGCAAATTTCCATTGCACCTTCGCGGGGAGGATCCATTAGCCAGCGCTCTGCTTTTCCCCAGGATGCAATCGTTTCTGGTGTCACTTCAAACAAATCACTTTGCATGAAGCTTGCCTTCTCAACCAAGCCGTTATGTTCTGCATTTGCATTTGCTCTAGTGGTTAAGCTTGCCAAACCTTCGATACCTAAAACTTGTTTTGCTTTTCTGGCCAGCGGTAATGTGAAATTACCAATGCCACAGAATAAATCGAGCACACGATCGGTAGGCTTTACTTCCAGCAAGCGAATCGCCCTACTCACCAAGGCGCGATTCATCATATGATTAACCTGTGTAAAGTCCGCAGGTTTAAATGGCATTTCAATTTCAAATTCAGGTAGTCGGTAACAAAGCTTGCCGGTCTCGGGATAAAACGGCGCTACCGTCTCAATGCCTTTGGGCTGGAGCCATATCCAGACCTGATGTTGATCGGCAAACTCTCGTAGCAGTTGCTCGTCATCAGTTGTCAGGGGCTTGAGATTTCGAAACACCAATGCAGTAACCGGCTTGGATTTTTTAGGATCCTCTGATTGGGAATCCTCTGGCTCACCCACTGCAATTTCAATCTGCGGCATACGATCGACGATAGACAAACCCATCACCAATTTGCGCATCTCTGGCAATAAGTCAGATACATGCTTAGGCAGAATCTCACAGGCCAGCATATCAGCAACATAGCCACTTTTGCCTTCATGAAAACCAATGAGTACTGTGCCCTTTTTAATAGAGCGATTAACCGCACTAAGACGTGCACGATGACGGTATTCCCAAGTGGGCCCACCCATCGGGCGCAGGATTTCTCCTGGCTTTACTTTGGCAATATGTTGCAGATCATCTTCGAGCACACGCTGCTTCATAGCCACTTGCGCACGAATATCTAAATGCTGCATGGTGCAGCCGCCGCAAATACCAAAGGCTTTACATTTGGGCTCAGCCCGAAATACCGCGGGCTTGAGAATATCGCGTACTTTAGCTTTACTAAAGCGGGCTTTTTCACTGGTTATCGTGTATGTCACCAGCTCAGTTGGTAATGCCCCTTTAATAAAGATGACTTTGCCACTTTGGCCCTGGGCCAGCTCTTCCTCGTTCGGCACCAAGCGCGCAATTCCTTGAGCATCGAGATCTAAGGCTTCAACTTTGATTGGCTCAGTCACCTCGATGTTGACTGGCTTATCCCCTCTACGCATCAGCTGAAAAACCCCGGAGATATTCTTGCCATTGAGCGCCATTTGGCTCTTTCGCTTCTTTTTCTAAGTAGGCTTTTACAAATTCAATCTCTTCTTGGTACTCCTCGAGAGAGAAGCCACCGCGCAGCAACTGAAAACGGCAGTACATGAGATAAGTATTGACTACATCCGTCTCACAGTAACGGCGAATGTCATTAATCTTGCCATCTTGATAAGCGGGCCATACTTGACTGCCATCCATGCCCATCTTGCCTGGAAAGCCACATAACTTAGCCAAGCCATCAAGAGGTGCATTGGCGCGACCATTAAATTTTGCCAAGAGATCCATCATGTCAAGATGACGCATGTGGTAACGGCTAATGTAGTTGTTCCATTTAAATTCTCGGCTATCAGAATCTTGGCTCTCGCCCATCTCCCAATAACGTGGCGCTTGAATATGATTAGCTAGAGCTCGATAGTGCAATACCGGTAAGTCAAAGCCACTGCCATTCCAAGAAACCAATTGCGGCGTATATTTTTCAATGAGATCAAAGAAGGCTTGAACTAAAACCTTTTCGTCATCTTGTGGAGTCCCTAAGGTTCCCACTTTAATTTGTGGCAATCCTTCTTTGGTAGTTCTACGAATCACGCAAGATATCGCCACAATCTTTTGCAGAAACAGGGGAAGAAATTCGCTGCCGGTTTTAGCGGCGCGATCAGCCATTGCTTTGCTAGCCACTTCGGCGTCACTCATGGATTTCGGAAAATCTTCCAGACGACGCAATCCCGCTACATCAGGAATGGTTTCAATATCGAATACGAGAACGGTCGCCATACTTACTTAAGGCAACGTTACTGCAGATACGGCGTTGGATTAACTGGTTTTCCGTTAACGCGTAATTCAAAATGCAATTTGATTGCATTAGCATCTGTATCGCCCATCTCAGCAATCCTCTGACCCTTACGAACAGTGTCACCCTCTTTTACTAAGAGCTTGCTATTGTGGGCGTAAGCAGTGAGATAGGTATTGTCATGCTTCACAATGACTAGATTGCCGTAACCACGCAAGCTATTGCCAGCGTATACCACCTTGCCATCTGATGCAGCAAGAACGGGCTCACCGACTTTGCCGGCTATATCAATACCTTTATTGGTCTCACTAAACTCAGCAATAACTTTACCTTTTGCGGGCCAAGATAAACGGATGCCAGGTTCAGCCACGGCTTCAACTTTTGCTGGCTCAGGAGAGGTCGCCGGTGAATCTGACTTATCTGCTACAGGCTTCTTATCCGCAACACGTGCAGGCTTTGATCCTGCAGGCGCTTTAATCAAAATCAAATCCCCAACCTCAATCACATTGGGATTGAAGTTGGGATTGGCCGCTTTATTCCATTGCACAACATCACGTGGTGCTTGACCGTTATCTAAAGCAATGCGCGCCAAGGTATCGCCTTTTTTAACTCGATAGTAACCAGGCGGTGTTGGCTCACTCGATCCGCCACTGCGATCAGTCACGCTAGCAGGCTTTGTGCGTGGCACGGAACAGCCCACCATCAACATCAATGATGCAGATATCAGCGCAACGAGAAAAGGTTTAAATAAGGTGCTTAGCATTAAATTGGGTTCTGAATTATTGAATTCATCATAAAACTCACACTACCCCTGATTGTAAGGGGACAAAAAAGACCTCGTCCAGCACAGTCCTTTGGTAGCGCTGGGAACTCATTCGCTCCACCATCACAAGCTGCTGCTCTTTGTCATTTTTGGCAACTGGGGCTACCAGGCGACCGCCAATCGACAACTGGTCAAGTAAGGCATCTGGAATGCCCAAACCTGCTGCCGCCAAAATGATCCCGTCAAATGGTGCTGCCTGAGGCAAACCCAAGATACCATCGCCATAAATTAAGCGCAGATTATTAATCCGAAACGGGCGTAACTTTGCCCTGGCCATGTCATGTAATGGGCGTATCCGCTCAATAGAGTAAACCTCATCCGCTAGCAAACTGAGAACCGCCGCTTGATAACCGCAACCAGTACCAATCTCTAGCACTTTGCCAAGCTTGTGCTTTGGCTTATGAAGCAGTTCAATCATCCTTGCCACTACGGATGGCTTAGATATGGTTTGCTCATGACCAATAGGTAAGGCAGTGTCTTCATAAGCCTGCGCATGCAAACCGGCATCCATAAAGGCATGCCTTGGGACGGTAGCAATTGCCTCTAGAGTTTTACCGTGCTTTACGCCGCCCGCATGCACTTTTGCAGCTAGCGCTTGCCGATAGGCAGCAAAGCGTTCTGTTGGAGCCTTCAACCGCGGTCCCATCCGTTAGCGCGCATTGCCGCTAGACGAGCATGATGCGTTAAGTCTAACTGCATCGGCGTAATCGAAATACATCCTTCAGCAATCGCATGAAAGTCAGTGCCCTCGGAGCCCTCTTTGACATCGCCCGCGGCGCCGATCCAGTAAATCTTTTCACCACGAGGGCTATCTTGCACCACTACAGGCTGTGAATGATGGCGATTGCCCAGGCGAGTTACACGCCAGCGATAAAGATCAGCGTAAGGACGATTTGGAATGTTGACATTGAGTAGTGTTGCTACGCCATCAGCATGATTTTTGCTTAACGCAGAAACCAGCATTTGCGCCACTAGATCGTGCGCCGCTTTAGCGGCATCCTCAATGCGATTCCAACCACGATCAATTTGTGAGAAAGCAATACCAGGCACTCCAAACATCACACCCTCAACAGCAGCGGCTACCGTACCAGAGTACAGAGTGTCTTCACCCATATTCTCACCCTGGTTAATGCCAGAAATCACCAAATCTGGTTTCTCATCAAGAAAGCCAGTCATCGCAACGTGAACACAATCTGTCGGCGTACCATTGATAAAGAAAAATCCGTCACGCTCACCACCGGCAACCCGATGAATCGAGAGTGGCCTTGAGAGTGTTAATGAATTCGATGCGCCGCTATGATTTTGCTCGGGAGCGATCACTGTAATACGACCCAAAGGACGTACCGCATTTACTAAAGCCAATAAACCAGGAGCTAAATAGCCATCATCATTGGAAACCAAGATGTGAGGTTGATGATTGCTCATGAAAATAGTCTTTATGTTTTATATATTTTGGGTTGCAGTTAAGGCGCGACCTCTAAACCAGCTATAAATAACTGGCAAAACCAATAATGTCAGGATGATTGTAGAAACCATGCCGCCAACAATTACCAACGCCAAAGGTCGTTGAGCTTCAGATCCAATCGAATGAGATAAAGCTGCGGGTAATAAACCTAAGCCCGCAAGAATGGCCGTCATCAATACTGGTCGTACGCGTAGTGCAGCACCATCGACCATTACGTCCTTCATCTCGCCATGCTCAGTAGCAGTGGTTTTATTGATAAAGGAGATTAAAATTACACCATCCTGGATCGCAATGCCAAAGAGAGATAAAAATCCGAAGAATGCCGAGATACTCAAGGTCTCACCTGCTAAATGCAAAGCTATCACACCACCAATAGCAGCAAATGGCACGTTGATCATCACAATAAATGCATCACGGAAATTTCCAAAGGCACTGACGAGGAGTAAAAATATTCCCGTCAAAGCCAATGGGACAATTACCATTAACTTTTTGTGAGCTTGCTTCATTTGATTGAATTGACCATCCCAGCTGATTGAGTAATTTGGTGGCAATGTAATGTTTTTCTCCACCAGAAATTGCGCATCCTCGACAGCGCTACCCAAATCACGATTACGAACACTAAACTTGATCGCAATATAGCGCTTACCTGCTTCCCGATAGATGAAGAACGGCCCATCCGTTAAGCGAACTGAAGCAACCATTGACAAAGGAATCTTTGAACCGTCTGGCGAGTCTACAAGCAAGCGGCCAATGTCAGCAACGTCGTTACGACTGCCTTCGTTTAGTCGGACGGCAATACCAAAAGTTTTTTCATCTTCAAGTAGATTAGTGACTGCAGCTCCACCAATAGAGTTAGCAACGATTGTTTGTATATCACTTACATTTATGCCGTAACGTGATGCACGCTCGCGATCAATCTGAATATTGAGAGTCGGCTGACCTAACTCTTTCAGAATACCCTCATCAGCAACGCCTCGGACCTTTTTAAGCTGATCAATTACCTCATGTGCCTTCTGATCTAAAACTTCTAAGTCAGCACCATAAATTTTTACCGAGTTTTCTCCTTTTACACCCGATAGGGCCTCATTCACGTTATCCTCAATATACTGAGAGAAGCTATAAGTTATGCCGGGTATGGTATTAAGCTCCCTCTCTAACTGGGCAATGAGTTGCTTCTTAGAGCTACCATCGGGCATTCTATCTGGGCTCTTTAAGTAAAGCCCATACTCTTGGTTGAATACTCCAGTTGAATCGGTGCCGTCATCAGGACGTCCAATTTGAGCGGCAACCTTATCAATCTCTGGACGAGCCATAAATTTTTCGCGCAATTGATTTGCAATTTTAATTGAGTAATCTAAATCTACTGTATTAGGTAGAGTAACCCGTAACCAGATGTTGTTTTCCTCTAACGTTGGTAAAAAAGCGGTTCCTAGACGCGTCATACTTAATAATGTAAGAGCAAGCACAAACACCGTTACAGAGAAGACCGTCAAGGGGCGATCCATCAACCTGCGCAACAACGGCTTATAGCTAGCAATAAGGTTTGTAATGAATTTTGGAGGTTTATGTTGAATACTTTCACCAAAAACTAAAGAAATCATTGCGGGTAAAAAAGTTAAGCTCAATATCATGGCCGCAAGTAAAGCAAAACCCATCGTAAATGCCATTGGCCTGAAGATAATTCCTTCTACTCCACCCATGAAAAATAATGGTGAGTAAGCAACAATGATGATGCCGGTCGAATAAATCATCGCGCGCTGCACCTCGCTTGTCGCGAGAATAATGCTTTGATTAAGGCGTTTGCCACCCTCTTCCAGATGGCGCATTACGTTTTCACACAATATAACTGCTGCATCCACAATCACGCCAAAGTCAATTGCGCCTAAGGAAATTAAATTCGCTGGCACACTCCATAAATGCATCTGTATAAACGAAACGCAAAGGGAAAGCGGAATGATTGCAGCCACCACTGCAGCAGCCCTAAGATTACCTAGAAATAAATACAAGACAACCGTAACTAAAAGCATCCCAATAATAAGGGTGTGCTTAACCGTGCCAATCGTAATATCCAACAATGCCTGACGATCATAGAATGGTTTTACCTCGATGCCAGGAGGCAATACATGCTTATTAATATTTTCAATCGTAGAGCGAACACGAGCCAAAACCTCAGTGGCATTTTCGCCGCGACGTAAATATATTATTCCCTCTACAGAGTCTGGGTTTTCATTAAATTGAAATAAACCTAAGCGTGGCGCATTACTAATTTCAACTCGAGCTACATCACCAATACGAATGGGTACGCCTTTATTATTTGCAATAACAACTTGCTTAATGTCATCGATAGTTTTTAGTAATCCAACACCGCGCACCACAAACTGCTGCTCGCCAGTTGGAAGCAAGCCTCCACCAGCATTAGAATTTGCGTTTGTTAACGCATCTATCAGCTGATTTACAGATACACCTTTAGCCTGCAAACTTTCTGGGCTAACAATTACTTGGTACTGACGTACCTTGCCACCAAAAGATGAAATATCCGCCACACCTGGAGTTTGTTTGAGCTCCTTATATATTTCGTAATTCTGTAATGTTTTTAATCTGGTTGGGGATGCGTAGTCTGACCTAACTTCGTAACGCATTATTTCACCAATCGCATCAGAATCAGGGCTAACGCTTGATGTGACACCAGGCGGAAAATTGACGCTACTTAGGTTGGTAATAAATACCTGACGAGCCTTAAATGGGTCTGTTGTCTCTGTGAATTTAAGTGTAACAACTGAAAGGCCAAATAAAGATACCGAGCGGAAAGCTTGCAAACCCGGGATACCAGCTAATGCATTCTCAACCGGAATAGTGACCTGCTGCTCTACCTCGGTAGTACTTCTTCCAGGCCACTGAGAAATTGCTTGAATTGTTAATGGCGCAACGCCAGGATAAGGCTGGATTGGTAACTTACTCAAACTAAATGCACCCAAACCAAGCAAAATGATCGAGGCAAATATGACGAGTACGCGCTTCTCAACGACCCCTCGAATGAAGGAGGTGAAAACGCTCACTTAGTCCTCCTGCTTTGCAAAACGATCGTTTAACAAAACCGCGCCTTGGGCCAATATCTGCCAGCCCTGCTCTATACCTTCCGTAATTGCAAAGCTCTTACTATTGAGGTCATATCCCTTAACAGGCACACGACGATATTTTTCAGGACCAACTTTTATGATTGCATAACGAGTTTCGCGAACCCGAACTATCGCAGTCTGAGGCACCACAACCGCATCAGCCATACCTGTGGTTAATAATGCAGAGGCGTACATATCAGGACGCAAAAGATCATCGGTATTTTCTACATCGGCACGAATCAGTAATGCACGTGTCTGAGGATCAACAGCTGGAGCAATGTAATTAGCATAAGCTACGAATTGTTTTTCGGGATATGCCTCAAGCGTCAAGATCATTTTCTGGCCTTGCTTAATCATATGGAAGTCTTGTTCGAATACATTACCCAAGAACCAAAGTTGTTTAGGATCTGCAAGAGTAGCAATGACATCACCCGAGCTCACAGCAGAACCTGGCTCGACATTCCTCTTGACCACAACCCCTTTTAAAGGGGAGCGCATGATTAAGTTATTAGTTGTCTTACCCGTAGTTTCAATACTCTTAATATCGCCCTCACCAGCACCTAGATTTCTCATGCGGTTAGCGGCTGCTTGTTGGGTAATACGTGCATCACCCAATAAGTCGCTCATTGATTTGTTTGCCTCGAGAACCTTGGCAGTTTTTGACGACAGCAGATACTCTTGCTGGGCAGATAAAAATTCTGGGCTATACATCTCCACAATTGGTGAACCAATATCGACTTGAGCGCCATCGAAAGCATAGATTCGCTCTACTCGGCCTGGCGCACGAGCTGAAAGTACCTTAGATTTTTCTGCATTAAATGCCAAGCGTCCTGGCACTTTGATATCAACGGGAACTTGAACTTTTTCAGCAGATTGAAAAATATAAATTTCTGGGTTTAACTGAATCCCCGGGAGAGTTAATTCAAGTACACCACTTTTTTGAACCTTTAACTCCTTGCCACTTGACTCGTACTTCACTGCACGATTTACATTAGTTAAGCGCCCAACTACGATGCCTACAGAAAGAATGGCAAAAGCAAAAGCAGCCAGACGAACGCGGTAACGATTCTGCGGCGATAGATTCCAATACAAACCCGCTAAGCCGGCAGCAGCAACTTTTGCATGGTGCGTGCCGTGATGTGCACCCTTATGCAGAATAGGCTTGGCCTTATCAGCTAATTGTTTTAGAAACGAAAGAATTTTGTCTTTCAAAACTGCTCCTTAAAAGGGTTCTTTGCCCGCTGAAACCATCAATACCGCCTGCGTTTGCAGTAGATTGCTCTCGGCTTGAGCCAATGCAATCTCCAAGTTACGCAATTGGGTTTGCGCAGTCAATAAATCATTAAAGCCTTGGCCATTATTTGAATACTGAGTCAGACCTACCTTGTAAGCAGCATCAGCTTGCGGCACTTGGCGTTCTTTCAAAAACTGGGTTTGATTCTTGGCTTGCTCGTAAGCAGCGTAGGCCGTATTAACAGCTAAGACGATTTGTTGGCGATTGGAAATATTACCCGCCTCAGCTGCAGCTTGATTACGCTGCGCTTGCTCTACTCCGTATTTCTCTTTAGTGAAGAAGTACAGTGGAATAATCAAATCCAATTCAAACTGATAAAACAACGCGCCATTATTTGCGGAGAATGGTCCACGCGGCGTATAGGATGAGCCAATTACCTGAAAGTCTGGCAAATAAGCTTTTTTTGCCAAATCCACACCTTTACGAGCAGCATCCAATTGCAATGCTGAGCTCTTTAAAGATGGATGACTACTTTCTGCGTAATCCTCTAACTCAATTAAGGTTGGTACACCACTCATAGCGCGACGCACATCTCCACGCAGTACTAATTTTTCACGAGAGTGACGGCCAACCAAAGTGTTGATGCTATTCAATGCCACGTTGAGCTGACGCTCTACATTGAATTGGTCTGCTTGAGCAGCACTCTGCGCCACTTGGGCATTCAGATATTCAACATACGCTGCTGCGTTATTGGCATATCGCGCCTTCGCTACATTCTTAATCATCTCTAAGCGAATAACAGATTCCTTGAGAACTACCAATTGCTTTTGTGAAGACAAGGCACTGTAGTACAAGGTTGAAAGCTGAGCGCCCAATTGCAGGTAGGTAGACTCTGAGTTTGCTAGCAAGGCTTCAGCGTTGGTATCAGCAATATCAGCAGCAAGACTCTTCTTGCCGGGAAACTGAAAAGGTTGAGCTACTGAAATAGAGTTATTACTACTAATGCCGCCGGGGTATTGCTGTGATGGTGCATTTGCTCCACCTAATGCAAATGGCGAGTTCGCTGGCATGCCGGACCAGACCAACCCCACTTGCGGGTTAGCCGGAGCATTAATCTGCGGAACAGTGGCTTTGGCAGACAAATATGATTCACGCAATGAAGATAGCTGTGGATTATTCAACTTGAGCTCATTCCATAGCTGACGTAAATCCATCTCCGTCGGGCCAGATGAAATTGGCTTGGTGTAAATCTTTGGAGTATTCGCCTTAGTTACCGGAGCAAATAATTCTGCTGCCTTTGAGCTTGAGCCCAGTGGCGGATCCTGCACTGCTAGTTGTGCACCTATTGATGGCGGCGCAGCTAAAGATGTATCGCCAGACTGAACGGTAACGCTTGCTGGGGCATTACTCTGGGATGACTGAGCCAAGACTGAAAACGGAGAGAGGGAAGCGCAAAGAGCACATGCAAATACCGCAAATGCATTCTTGCTTTTGAGCGGTTTAACTGCGCTAGTTGTATGGTTGCCAAGAATCAACAAATGCCACTGCCTCTAAATCAATTTATGCTGTTTTTATAGCCCCAGATGGAGATTTAGATCTAATCCAAGCCCATTTAAGGGGGTTTTAAGGATTATAGGGGACAAAAGTCAAAAGTCGAATTATTTGGGTTCTCTATCCCATTGATTTTAAAGATAAAAATTATCACTAAAGTCAGCAAACCCCTTAAAACTCGGCATGAATCCTAAAAGACAGGATATTCACTGGCCCACGAGCAGCGTTATAGGCTGGGTTATTAATGTGCTGGAAGTTCAAACCCGCCAAGACATTCTTGATAACAGTGGCGTTGTAATACACCTCCCCGATTCGCTCCGGACGATAAGAAATCGTCTGACCAGGGCCGGCATAGTCACCAATAAAGTAAGACACGCCACCAGCTTGCAAATAGCTCTTGCGATAGCTAGATAAACCGTTTTGCATCATCGATATACCAACCGTATCTTTAGGGCGACTCCAACTTGTACCATTTAAACCCATACCTACTGATAGCGAGTTATCTGCTTCAGTAAACGACATCGTTTCAGTGTGGCCATCAGAAGTAAAAGCGCGGCCATAGATACCCAAGTCTTTTGTTAATGCTTGTTCGCCATTAATACCAACACCGGTTTTGTATTGGTAATTGGCGCGCACATTATTAATTGCCTGTGTACCTTGCGCGTTATTAGCAACAACATAATTTGTTGCATCCTGAAAGCGCGCTAAGATCATTTTGTTGCGATAAGCAAGCACACTCACCTTACCTGGTAAGTCAGCAATGTGATGTTGGCGCTCCACTTCAATTTGATCACCATAAGTATTAAATATTTGCCAATTTAAATCACGGCCATTAGGGTTCTTTGGAGCAAGCATGCGAGAGGCTCTCATGACCCAATTACTGAGATACCATTCACCCGCCAAGCCAGTACTATAGCCGCGCGCGTCTGCCGCGTAGTCATAGGCTAGATAGGTCATGTTGCCCCAGTTCATGAACTGAATACGGGGGTCTTTTGCATAACGACTATCATCAAAAATATCTAAAGTAGAAAACTGTCCAGCAGTGACCACTACACGATTACTGCTAACAGTTTGCGTGATTTGATTGGCTTCATTTTCAAGCACAACTTTCTCACCCTCTTGATTAATCGTTTGACGCAGGAATGCACGTACTGAATAAAACTTGGCCTGTGCACCATTTGCTTTAGTAGCCTCACCGTTTGTAAATCCACCCAAACCAGAGAGATCTGAAAATGGCACGCCAGATACCACCTCTGGATTGAAGTACACATCCGTATTTGGGGCTAAGCGCGCACCTAAGAACAAAGTTCCTGACCAGGTATAGCTCATCGACTTCAATGAGGACAGACTATTTGCCCCAGAGTAGCTAGAAGTGAAGTTGTTGTAACGCTGATTGATATAAGTTGTTTGGCCATGAACATTTACGGGCAAACCAAAAAGCGTTCCTTCGGTAGGCAAACCATCAATAGGTGATGCAAAACTTGCAATTTGATCCGAGCCAGATCCTGCCTTCTGCGCAAATGCAGTTGCTCCGAAAAACGTGCAGATCATGCTCAACAGGAGGAGTAGATAAATCTTGCGGGTCATTCACAATTTCTAGTTGGGATGCCAGTGCTATGCATTAGCAACATGCCGATGGGAAAAACGAGGCAAACACAGCTTGGAATTGAAGCCCAAGGGTGGTGCAGTCCAAATTATCCCCAAAAAGAGGCAATTTACCTAGTCTTTATGACGGCAATGTGAAAAATGGGCCACACATCACTACTAATAATGCAAGATTTAATGCCTAGCGCTTTAAATCACGATAGAAATTTTCATGAACTCCATAACCCATCAATACTAGCTGAGCACCATCGAGGCTTACTGAATATGCCAACAGCATCTGTTGCTTCAGATGTCTAAATTTAATTACCTGAATACCCGATAGATCACCTTTTTTTGCCTCGCCTTTAAATGGCTCAGCCATGATTCTCTTCACTGCTCCATCAAGGGTCTTTTTTTCAGCAGGTGATATTTTCTTAATTGCCCTATCGAATCTAGGGGTTGTGGATACGATCATCCGAATTTATACGGGTTGAGATTGCCGGCTTTTACCTCCTCAATGCTGACCAACATATCCTGGAGCATATGGATCGGGAGATCGGGATTCTCCTCCGCAACCTTACCTAAGCGAGCCCAATATTCTATTTGCTTCGGAATAGATCTATGCATCGCCTGTGCATAAGGCTTAGCATCTTCCACCAAAAGATCGGATAACTTAATGGCTATAGACATAATTGATCCTCCATCGAATGAGTGTCAATTTAACACGAAAGGTTGCAAATTGCAACCTTTTAGGACTTTGGACAATAGGCGGTAAATGACTATCGTCGGTCCATTAAGGCACGAGCTAGCGTGCCAGCGTCAACATACTCGAGCTCACCACCCACCGGAATGCCGCGCGCAATGCGAGTCACCTTGATGCCTTTAGATTTGAGAACCTCACCAATGTAATGGGCAGTTGCTTCGCCCTCACTGGTGAAGTTGGTGGCCAAGACCACCTCACGAATGGGTACACCGGTATCAGGAGTCTCAATACGATTGAGTAGGCGATCAAAGCCGATTTCATTTGGACCCATGCCATCGAGTGGTGAGAGGCGTCCCATCAATACAAAGTAATTGCCTTTGAAACTGAGGGTCTGCTCCACCATCACTTGATCAGCTGGCGTTTCCACAATGCAAAGAAGTGATGGGTCACGACGCTCATCAGAGCAAGTGCTGCAAATCTGTGTTTCTGAAAATGTATTGCAACGAGCACAGTGCCCTACCGTTTCAACCGCTTCGCCTAATGACTGAGCTAGTACAGCTGCGCCATTGCGATCATGCTGCAGTAGGTAGAACGCCATGCGCTGAGCAGACTTTGGACCTACTCCAGGAAGCACGCGCAAAGCCTCGATCAACCGACCGAGTGCGTCTTGAGGTGCCTCTATGCGTGCCATTAAGAATTCAACTATTAATTAAGTTAGAAAGGCAACTTGAAGCCAGGAGGCATTGGCATACCAGCAGTGGCGCCAGACATCATCTGCGCACTAGCGGCCTCTACTTGCTTAAATGCTTCTGTATAGGCAGTCACGATGAGGTCTTCCAACATCTCACGATCGTCCATTGCACCCGGATCAATCTGTACACGCTTCAGTTCGTATTTGCCAGAGATGGTTACCTTAACTAAGCCACCAGCCGCTTGGCCAGTCACTTCTAAAGCAGCCAGTTCGGCTTGCGCAGTCTTCATCTTCTCTTGCATCTGCTGAGCCTGTTTCATGAGGCCAGCAAGTCCACCTTTCATCATCGCTTCTTTTCCTTAATGACTCATTTATAGAGTGAAAATTAAATTTGGTTTTTTATTCAGAGTGGTTTAACAGAGCCGCCAACTACCTTGGCACCAAACTCTTTTTCTAATTGCTGAATAAAAGGATCGGCTGCAATCATTTGCTCAGCGTTCATTCTTTTCTCTTGATGAATCTGGGCATCAACCTTAGCAACAGTCTTGCCTTCTACCTCACCCTTCTCAATCACGATCTTCACTGGCTTACCAAAGTGTGCAGTCAGTGCATCACATAAACGACCAACAGATGCTTCTGAAGCAAGCTGAGGCATTGGCGTCACAATCGTTGCACGCACTCCAGCCGCTGAGTCATTCCAATCTTGTAACTCCGTCTGAAATGCTAACTGCTGCACTAAGCCTTTTACTGGCAGCTGACGCATCAATGCATGCCAATCAGGGCGCTCGGCTGAGTTGCCTGCAGCAGCAACGGGGGCTGAAGTAGCAGTTGACGGTGCTGGAGCTGGTGCTGGAGCTGTAGAGGCAGCTTTTGCCGCCGGAGCAGGAGCAGCTGTTCTGGCCGCTGGTACAGCAGGTGCTGGGCGAGCAGTATTTGCTGGTGGGGCCGAGGGTGCTGGAGATGAACTACCGCTTCCACCATTGCCCGGACGAAACGCCAACATGCGCAAGAGCGTCATGGCAAAGCCGGTTTGCTCATCTGGCGCAAGTGATAAATCTGGGCGACTAGTAATCGTAATTTGGTAGAAGAGTTGTGCTTCTTCTTTTGTTAACTGACCTGCCAAGCGTCGAATCTCGCCTGCTTCTGGCCAATCATCCAATACAGATTCAGGGACAACTTGCGCTGCTGCAATCTTTTGCAACAAGCTTGAGAGATCTTGCAATGCTAATGAGAAAGACATGCTGCGCTCACCCATTTCATTCGCGACTGCGAGCAGGCTTGCGCCATCTTTAGCAATTAAGCAATCGAGAATACGAATGAGATAAGCATCATCCAATGTGCCGAGCATGCCGCGCACAGATTCTTCAGTCACTTTGCCGGCGGCGTAAGCAATCGCTTGGTCTGTGAGCGATAAGGCATCACGCATAGAGCCTTGGGCCGCCTTAGCTAAGACACGTAAGGCGTTGACTTCGTATTCGACTTTTTCTGAGGCGAGTACTTTCTCCAAATGCTCAACGATCAGCGGTACTGGCATTTGCTTGAGATTGAACTGCAAACAACGAGACAAAATGGTTACTGGGATCTTTTGTGGATCGGTTGTAGCCAAAATAAATTTGACGTGCTCTGGAGGTTCTTCCAAAGTTTTAAGCATGGCATTAAAAGCATGATTGGTGAGCATGTGCACCTCGTCAATCATGTAAACCTTATAACGACCATTGCTTGGTGCGTAAGCTGCCTTTTCTAGCAGGGCAGCAATATCATCAACACCACGATTACTTGCAGCATCCATCTCGATATAGTCAACAAAGCGACCGGCATCGATTTCCATGCAAGCTGGACACTTTCCGCATGGCTCTGAAGTCATCTTGCCGGATCCATCGGATCCCGTGCAATTGAGGGCTTTCGCCATAATTCGGGCAATGGTGGTCTTGCCTACTCCACGGGTACCCGTAAATAGCCAAGCGTGATGCAGACGACCTTGGTCTAGAGCATGGGTTAGCGCCTTAACCACATGGTCTTGGCCAACTAATTCAGAGAAGGTTTTGGGGCGCCACGAACGGGCCAATGCCAATGCTGTCATGTCTTACATTCTAACAAGCTAAAATGGAATTGGATGGGCCTCCCCGCATGGTGGGTTGGATAACCTGGTCAGGTCGGGAACGAAGCAGCCAAACCCAATTTCTGCCAGTGCCGGGGGTTTGGCTCATCCACCCTATTTCAGTTAACCGGAAACGTTAATTTCGGTTGATTTAGCTTCACTGACTTAATCTCTTTGGCGTTGACGTCTAACTTCTTAAAGTCAAATACATAGATATTGGTGTTTTCATACATCTTGACGCTATAGGTCATATTCTTATTATTGGCCACGACGCTCCATTCGGTTACTTCGTAACCACCAAGACCACCACCGTAAGGATTGCTTGCAGGCAATGTTACTGATCCCGGTGGAATATCAAAGCTTCCTAGGATATGCCAAGCAGCATCACCCATTTGCGCAGTTGTAAAACCGGTTGGTACTGAGTTAGATAAAAACAATGCACGAATAAAACGACTGGTGCTCAAGAAATCACCGGGCATTCCATGTAAGCCAGTACCTGAGCTAGGCGCATCGAAAGTCGCACCACGAATTTTCATTTGTGGCTTCTCAACATTAGAAAGATTGACATAGTTACCAATATCACGCAGGTGGTACTCAAACGGTGGATCATTAGTCATGACGGTTGTTGGATTATCAAAAATCGTCAATTGGCCTTTAACGTACTCCACTACGATGCTTTTGCCATTGGCATCATGGAAGGTGTAATGCACTAGTGGGGTGGCATTTCCATAGATTGCAAGCTTGGCGCCATTAACTTTAATCTGCTGTAAGCCCACCTTAATCTCATCCACAGTTGCAAAATTAGATAGTGCATAAGTAAGCACTTGAACTGAGTTAATGCTATTGGCAGATTCAGCAGGAGAAACTGCTTGGTATTGAGCGCTATTCGGAAGATTGAGTACGCCACCCATCAAACCTTTTTCATTCATGCCATCAACTAACTCTGGCAGACCCAATGGATTCATTCCAGCGACAGCATATTTAGTAGTCCAGCTACGACCAGAACCATATTGACCATCAGTACCAATTCCCTTTAATGCGTAGTTCTTTGGAATCGTAATAAGCTCGGACTTTAGTGGCATCCCAAATTCAAGGGTTCGACCATATACAGAACCACCATCGCTACCCTTTAGCATGAAGCTAGTACAAGCATTGCTGATTAATGGTGTAAACGCTAACGTGGCAGAAACTGAAGCAGCAAGAATTTGCCTAGTCCATGAATGTTTCATGTAAATCCCTTTATGTAGACTGTTATCTCAGGAAATTCTAGCTGAATAACCATGCAAAACAATCCAATCACCTAGAAGATTTTCAGAATCCTGAAAATTCCCCAAATCATCCAAATAATGAGCAAAACTAGGACAGTTCTTGCGTCTAACTGGATCTTAAAGAGACGTAATGTCTTATGAGTGCATTCAACAGATACTTGCAAACTGAATCCTCCTCTATATAGATGGATTCAGCGTAGAGACTTTAGGGAGCAATAGGTAGGAATTAGGGGTGAAATGATCGTAAGAAAGCATGCAACTAGCCAAATTTTTTGCTTATGATTAATTGAATCTGAATGAGCGCCAAACACTCAAATCAGACTCAAGAATCATTGGTAACTATATATCAGCCATCGCTGGAACAACTAAATTAGTTATTTTTATTCTTGAGCGCTTCTTCAAGCTGATTGATTTTATTTTGCATCGCAGCCATCTTCGCATTCAGAGCGCCAACATTTAAGAAGGTTTCATCCGCTACTGGCGCTTTGAGATTATTGCCCCAACCTAACCATGAGGAGTCATACACTTTGACTTTCTTAAAGCCTAAGGTCTTCAGTACGGTAGCAGTTTCAGCTGCCCTAACACCGCTTTGACAATAGACAACAGTTTCTTTATCAGGATCAAGCTTGGCATACAACTGCTTAAGATCTGTTTGATTCTTCAGCGTCATACCTGAGTTATCGGCAACCTGCTTCTTACTTAACTTGATAGCAGTTGCTGGATCCTGCCAATTGTCTTCATAGGGAATGTTAATGGCATTTGGTATATGCCCGCCCCGAATCGTACGCACATCCTTACCGGAATATTCATCAGGAGTTCTAGCGTCAATAATCTGAACTGATTTAGATTGGGCAATCTTGAGCATCTCTTCATTTGTCACCACCAATTGAGGTTGTGCGATGAGTGCTACTGATACCGGAGGCAAAGTTTGGCGTTCTTTTTGAATTGGCAACCCCGCCTGCTTCCAACCATCAATACCATCGTGGTAGACCTGCGCATTCTTCCCGCCAAAATAGTTAACGGTGTACAAGCCAAAATAGGTGTAAGGATTGCCACGTGCTCCATAGACCACAATATCTTTATTGACGTCTAAGCCAGCATTGTTGAAAAGCTTCTGAATTTGCTCCGTGGGAATGTAATCTTCTTTATTGGGGTCGCGCAGAGTACTGCCGATCTCGCCAATATTGATTGCCCCTGGTATATGGCCTTCTAGGTAGCTCTTCTCATCACGCACATCCCAAATAATTGCGCCACGAGCAACCGCCTGCTGCACCTGATCTGTTTGAATGATGGTAGTTTTTTGCTGACCATACGCAAGTGAAATGATCGATGTCAGAATGATTGCTAATAATGATCTCATGGGAATTCCTTTGGCTTAATGGAATAAACGATACACCAAGACATTGATTTCGTGAATACTGTTTTTTATTTACAGGCGAGAACTACTGAAGGCTTGTATTGGGCTGCCTTTTGAGCCATAGACTCAAGTCGCTCATACAAATTGTTTTTCATGAAGTACTCAATCACCACCATTGGCACCACAGAATCGAGCTCCACCACTGCATCGTATTTAATAATTGCCTTATCCTTATCGGGCATTACCCTCCAGGAACCCTTATAGTACTTGGCATCGCCACTTACCTGTTCAAAGTTTAAAAGGCGATAAGGCACTTCCGTGTATTCAACTACCGTTTTAAGCTCAATATGAAAAAAGAGGATATCTTCCTCTAAAACCCTACTCACACGAACCTTGTTAGCAGACCTAGAAAGAATTTTTAAGTCGACTACGCCGGCAATATTTTTAGAGGCTTCATAGTCTGTCAAAAAAGCATATGCATTGCATGGTGCAATCGGAACAGAGTAATTCGCATTGATGTGAAAACGACCGTTTGCTGGTTTGATATTGATTTGAATATTAAATGGGTTATTGCTGTCTTGCGCAAAGGCTTGCAGACATACAAAACTTAGTATTGAGATTAATATCCATTTCATTTATGGATTTTAGAATAAATCTTGTATTTTCAGACGAGCTCTTTGTGCTGTTTTGGTAAAAAGGAGCTCAATCACCACAGGAATAGCTCACAATGTTGGCTCCTTCATCAGATATGGCCTTTAGCTATAGATTAGTATGCGAGCCAATTTCTTGGTCTACAAGCAGTAATAAATTTTGAGTCTACTAAGTCATGCCGGGAATGCTCTCAGATAATTCAAGGCACAATAGATCTATACAACTCACCAAAGCCCTTATGCCCCAAGCCATTATTTTCGACGTAGAAGCAACCGATAAGAATGATGCTGTCATTATTGAAGCTGCTTCATTAGATGTCACTTCCTTAAATCCATTTGAAGTGGGTAACCCCTGGGTTCAGCGCTACAACCCAGGTAAACCGATTAGCTTGGGCGCTCTTGCTACACACCACATCATGGATGAAGATTTAGTCAATTGCCCTGCAAGCAGCTCCTTCCGATTGCCAGCTGGTACCAAATATTTAATTGGTCACAATATTGATTTTGATTGGGTTGCCATTGGCAAACCAGAAGTGAAGCGTATCTGCACCTTGGCACTCGCGCGTAGTCTTTGGCCTGAACTCGATAGCCATACTCAGAGCGCCCTCCTCTATCACTTTGAGCGGAGTTCGGCTAGAGATCAGTTACGCAATGCCCATAGCGCATTAGCTGATGTGTGGATTTGCTCAAAGATTGTTGGGCAAATCATTAATAAGCTTCATCCCGTCTCTTTGGATGCTTTTTGGGAAATGTCTGAGAAAGCTCGCATTCCGAAGGTAATGCCCTATGGCAAACACAAAGGTGAGTTGATTAGCCAAATGCCTACTGACTATAAGCAATGGATGTTGCGTCAAGATAATGTCTCGGAATATCTGCGCAAAGCCTTAGAAGCTAAATAGCGCGCATCCTTATCGCTATTAGTGTGGCTTATGAGCTGCCGTCACTATTTTTTCGGTATAGGCAATCGCCACAGCCGATAGAACAAAGGTAATGTGGATCAAGGTTTGCCACATCAAGGTTTTTTCATCATAGGATGCCGCATTGATAAACGTCTTGAGCAAATGAATTGATGAAATACCAATAATGGCAGTTGCGAGCTTTACCTTGAGCACTCCTGCATTTACATGAGAGAGCCATTCAGGTTGATCAGGGTGATTCTCCAGCTCTAGGCGCGAGACAAATGTTTCCCAGCCGCCAACAATAACCATGACCAACAAATTAGAGATCATGACGACGTCGATCAATCCTAAAACCACCAACATTAAGGCAGTTTCAGTCATCGACTTATCGGCCATCATGGTAATGAGATGAACTAACTCTATCCAGAACTGCCAAACATACACGCCCTGGGCAACAATTAAACCTAGATAGAGTGGCGCCTGTAGCCAGCGAGACATAAATATCCAGCGTGGCAATGGACGTAATTTTTTATCTAAGAAAGTTTCTTTGTTTTGGTTCATGTGTAAATCTTAACCACTTTTTAGGGGTATAAAAGACTTAACAACCTTAGGGGAATTATCGACCCACCCCTGAGATGCAATAGGGAATAAGGAATCCGTGATTTCCTTATTCCCCCTCTGCCTGCTGCTTTTTCTCTACCTACTGCTACCGCAATATTCTTTACTGATACTTACGATTAAAGATCTGCTTTGTTTCAACATCATGACGCTTTGTGTTTTTCAACACTGCGCAATATGACAGAATCATGATCGCTGCCAATGAGATGCCGTTAAAGTTATTCATTAAATTGCTGATTGTGTTCATTTGCTTCTCCTTTATGCGTTGTTATGTGTTATTTACTGATGAATTGATTTGTTACTGAATTCTTTATCTAGCTACTGGGAGCTCATCCCAGCGTGTGGTGTAGTTCGGCGATCTATTGCTTGACCTCATCTGCCACTCTTCTTTAGCGCTATTAGTTCCTGAGGCCGCAGATCTAATGGCCGCATTACCAAAGCGCGTATTGATCTCATCTACTGCTTTCATGAGGTGAGCAGATTTACCTTTAGTTTCGATGTCGTCAAACAAAGATTGCTGGGCTGTGGGCTTGTCACTAATCAGATTGAGGATGACGCCCGCCTTTTTGTAGCGAAAATTTCCTTGATAGATTTGCTTGAGGCCCGCTAACGCTGCGTTTGTTAATGTCAACGTGTTATCTGTTGGGTCTGCTAGTGGAATCGTGATGCTTTGGTGATGCTGTGGCTCATTTTGTTTAAATGGATTAGTCTGAATAAACACGGTGAGCGCGCCCGTAGTGCTGTTTTGTACTCTGAGCTTTTCAGCTGCACGGGCTACATGGGTAGCAACCGACTGCGTAATCTCAGCCTGGCTAGTTACAGGTTTACCAAAGCTACGTGAGGCAATGATTTGTTGTTTGGCTGGCGCCACTTCTTCTAACTGCAGACAAGATGTGCCACGTAGTTCATAGCAAAGACGCTCCATCACCACACCAAACTGCTGACGCATGGCTTGCGGTGAGGCTTGCAAGAGATCAAATACGCTTTGAATATTCTGAGCTTTGAGTTTTTTGGCAATCTGCTTACCAACACCCCAAACCTCACCCACTTCAGTTTCACTCATCCACTGATAGAGCTCTTCTTTGGCCATCGCATTGACATCGCATACACCAGCGAACTGCTTGTGCTTTTTGGCCAAGTGATTGGCTAGCTTAGCTAAAGTCTTGCTGGCACCAATACCTACACAAACCGGTAAGCCGGTAGTGTCTTTAACCTGTCCTTTGATCTTCTGACCTAACTCAATGGTGTCTTGGTATTGCTTGAGGACAGTTTCGATTTGCAAGAAGCTCTCATCGATACTGTAGACCTCTAAATTTGGTGTAAATGTTCTGAGTACCTGAACTACCCGGCTACTCATATCACCATAGAGCGTGTAGTTAGATGATTGAGCCAGGATGCCATGCTTCTTGGCAAGATCCTTCATCTGAAACCAAGGTGTGCCCATCTTCACGCCAAGGGCTTTAACTTCAGCACTACGCGCTACAGCACAGCCATCGTTATTCGAGAGCACCACCATCGGCACATCTTCTAGCTTAGGCTGGAATACGCGCTCGCAAGAAACATAGAAATTATTTACATCTACGAGTGCGAAGAGCGAATTTGATGAGCTTGATGTAGTTTGTGAATAGGGATTCATCTCACTTGCCCTCTTTGCTGTATCTAGTACTGGCATTGCTGTACTTGCGCACCACTCCAACAACTACACCCCAGATCTGCAACTCACTACCCTCGTTAAAGGTGATGGGTTGGTAATTGGGGTTTTCTGGTTGCAGCTCAACACGGCCGCGCAGCTGATAAAGGCGCTTGATGGTGTACTCGCCGTTAACGACTGCTACAACGATGTCTTTGTGTTTTGGCTTGAGCGCCTTATCAACAACAACCTTGTCGCCATCACAAATGCCTGCGCCCAGCATGGAATCCCCCTTCACGGTGAACATAAAGGTGGCTGGCTTGTTCTGAACGAGGTAATGATTCAAATCCAGGCCATCCTCAGCGTAATCTGCTGCTGGACTAGGGAATCCAGCTGAAATCCGGTGACTTAGGAGCTTAAGCTCATAGGCAGCAAAATGCCCCGCCAAGGCTTGTGGTGCCTGGCTTAAGGTTACTTTTGCGGGGTTCATTACTTGCGTCATAGCCATTAATATACTGTATGTTTATACAGTATATGTAAAAACTGCAAAAACAGGGCTATTTTTGTTGTTTTGGGGCTATTTGCTCAAAATTTAGGCAATAAAAAACCACCCGTAGGTGGCCGTTCAAAGCTGTTTTGCTCTTAGCAAAAAGCAAAAGCCAATATCGCCGGGTCATCCACAAAGGCATTGGATAGATAAATACTGGCCCGATAAAACCAAGGCTGAGCAGTCTCTAAAAGTTCAATAATGATGGGGAAGCGTTCCATGCCCAAATGATAGTGCTTTATGACTTACTTCAACTCAACTATCTCGCCCTTGGATGAAATTAAGTAGGCCTTATTTGCCTTGTCTTTTCTAATTCTGGCTAGTTCAGCCTGATAGCCCTGCAACTGCTTGCGATACTTTTCATACTTCTCGCTACCCACATCTGGAATAGTGAGCTTGTAATCAATGATGGCTAAATGATCATCCAACTCCACCAGGCGATCCATGCGATAGCTCTTGCCGTCTTCGCCGGCAATATCTAGCTCGTTCCACGCTTGAACCCATTCACCCGATGTCAGATAGCGCTGGAGTTCTGGAGTGCCCAAGACTGTTTTGGTATGAGTCAGTAGTGTTTTTGCATGATCCTCATCCACACCCAGCCAATTCATCAACTCTTGCTCAGTCGGCATAGGTGGCTTTGTTTCATTACTAGAATCGGGTGTGAGGAACTCAAGCAACTTATGAAAGTTTGTACCCTCCTCTAGGATTTCTGGGTCAGGCTCTGCTTTTGCTTGGTCCAAGACTTTTTCTGCAAGCTCCTGCGCTCGAGCTCCACTCTCAATCTTTGCAATCGAGTCTTGATAATTGCTCTTAGCTTGATCCCATGCAATCTGAAAGTGATCAATCTTAAATGGAGCACTTCCAAGCTCTAACTGCATATCGCGCCGTTCCATAGGTATTTCTTTAAGGTCAGGAGCATTGATATCCAACAGAGGAACACCTGCAGTTAGAGCTCTACCGTACCAAGAGCGCTCATTCAGTCCGGTCTTACTACTGCTAGCTGCGCCGCTAAGCCATAAGCCCTGCTTAGCTCTAGTCATAGCAACATAGAGGAGATTCCAATTTTCATTCTGACTAACTTCATTCTCTTTTTTGAAGATGAGGCTACGCTCGCCGGTGAGCGTCTTGGAGGTATACAGAGAGAGATGTGTCGGACTCTTATGCTCTGGTGACCAATCCAGAAGAACGCCTCGATGCGGTGCACGCCACTCCGTATTATTTGCATCGAGCATGATGACAAAGGGGGACTCCAAGCCTTTAGATCCATGTATTGTCATTAAGCGTACGCGCTGATGACGATCCTCCTCCGACATCTCGCTTTGCTCATCCACTTCACCAATATCTTCATTTGCTTCAGCTTCAACATCGCCCTCATCTGGCGTTTCATCATCATCGCCACGACGCATTGCGTTCATCTCATCAATGAAGCGACTTAAGCTTGGATAGCGACCGCCATCCTGATTTAAGGCGAGCTCCAGAAAAGCATCTAAATTTGCCAAGACTTGCGCCCTCGCTAGATTTTGAGCGGCAACAGCATAATTCACTCGCAAATTACTCTCGTGATAAATCAAATCCAGCAAATCATGAACTGGTAACACCTCGCCTAGCCCACGCCAATGCTCCAAATACCGCGCCGCCTTCTGAGTTTGTGGATTTTGGCTAGCCTGCAAAGCATCCCACCAGGAGCGATAGCCTTGGCCATTACTGCTAATGCTCATACTGAGTTCTTGCATCTGCTTCTCGGTAAAGCCAAAGATTGGACTGCGCAGAACCTGAGCCAATGGCAAATCATGGCGAGGAGAAACCAACACTGTCAGCAATGCAATGAGGTCATCAATTTCTAATGTATTGAGAAGGCCACCTAGGCGAGTACTGTCATAAGCCAAACCCGCCTCACGAAGAGCTCTTTCAAACTGCGGCAAATATTTACGACGCTTCACCAGCAAGATAAAGTCACTTGCTCTTGCAGGGCGCCAATAATCTTTGCCGTCTTTTTTATCCATCACTTGGCGTGTTGCTATCACATGATGAATTAATCGACTAACTTGCCTACCCTCTTCATAACGCTGCTGCACATCACTGGTTTGACTAGAATCTCGAATCGCAACATCAAAAGCTGAGCCATATCGTTCTGGCTGCTCATTCTCCACTCGCTCAATGAGGGGTAATAATTTTGTCTCTCCATCTACCGCATAGACTTCTGCAGGCATGCCCTGCTGTAAAGGCTTCCAGGCTGTAGATTGTTTAGCATATTGATAACTCTCCGGCAAAGTACCCGCCAAGAACACCTGATTCACTGCATCATTAATAGCCGGAGCATTTCTGCGGGTGGTATTTTGCGATAAAGCGACTGCATTGAGTTTGCTCACTAGAAAATCTCTAGCGCTATCAAATAGTCTTGGATCAGCGCGACGGAAACGATAAATTGATTGCTTAGGATCGCCAACAATAAAGACACTTGGCATTGAACCATCGTCGCTATAACCATCTAACCATGAGCGCAAGATTTGCCACTGCAATGGATTGGTATCCTGAAACTCGTCGATCAGAATATGTTTGTACTTTGCATCCAAGCGAGCCTGCAGATAGGAAGCGTTGGCTGAGCTAGCCATTAATTGGCTCACACCAATCTCCAAATCATCGAAGTCACGGACGCGCATAGCCTCTTTGGATTTTTCCATATGGGCAAGCATCGCCGCACTCATGGCAAACCATGCGACATTAAGATCATGAATCAGATGCTCACTTTGCCAGGCAAATAAAGCCTCATAAGCCTCTACCCAGCTATTGCGAATCTTCGTAATCTCTCTAGGATCACCACCCATTTTTTCCAAATACTTAAGCATAGGAGCTGAAGTTTTTGCAATATCCGCTAAGGGAGTGCGAGCCTGAGTCAGAAAGTAAGCTTGAAACTCGTTGGCAATATCCATTACTGAGCCATTGGCATCATGATGCTCAATGACTTTTTTTAGATACTCTGCTTTACCAATCTGTGTTGGCGTTCCATTACTGAAGCACTTGTAGAGCACTTCTAGATCACTCTTGGTACCAGGGCGCTGCCAAAATGCTTCAAGCGGATTTTTCTTGGCAAGGTAGGGCAAGATCTTTTCCAAACAATCTGCTGGCTGAATATTTTGAGCAATACAAGCATCTTGAAAGAATGTCCAAGCACCTCTTTGTTTAAAGAGGCTGTAATTTCCCATTAGGAACTTTTGAGTTTCACTCGCACCAAACTCTGCCAGCAATACGTCATAGTGTTTTTTTAAATCCTCTGGCAGATTGCCCCACCAATCACCCATGCACTCTTCTTGTAGGCGCTTAGCATCTTCTCGCAGATTAAAACCAGGCTGCACCTCTGCAGATATGGGGGCTGCGCCAAGCAGACGCCCAAACCAGCCATGAAAGGTGTCAATCACAATAGCCTGCGGACTAGACAGCACCTTGATATATAGAGTTCTAGCCTGAGGCAACAGTTGAATAGCCTCTTCTTTAGTTAGCCCTCTCATTTGCAATTCATGTGCAAGCGTTACGTCATCCGCAGTGGAAAACTCTTCCAATAAACCATAGAGGCGATCACGCATTTCTTGTGCGGCTTTACGCGTAAAGGTCAACGCCAAGATCTCTTGCGGCTTTGCACCTGCCAACAACAACCTGATCATACGAGCTACCAATAACCAAGTCTTACCACTTCCAGCACAAGCTGAAACGATTACAGATCTTTCTGGATTGCAGGCTAGGGAATAATTAAACTCTTCGCTCACCACATCCCCTTCCTGCAAATACCCCTAGCTTCACAGTATTGACATACGCTATCTGGTGCAAATGCGTGCATAGGCTTACGTGCCCACAAGGTATTTAAATCATGAGTGATCTGCTCAGAAAACTGAGTCATTAGTTCAGGCATATTTTCTACTGTATGGGTCCGGACGTTTTTATCATCGCCTTTATCCAGATCCGCCTTGAGACTTACCCACTCCGCTTGCCCTACGATTCGCCCCGGAATATGGGCTGCAACGGCGTTTTCACTGGCGGCTCGAGCATAAATTAAGAGCTGCGGATCATCCAAGAGATTGTCGGCACGATCCACAATCTTTTTCATCTTTTGATTTTTATAGTCAATAACGGCTGCTACAGCGCTATCGGATTGATGAATATCAAATCGATCAGCGCGTCCTGCAATACGAATATCTCTTTGTACGCCATCTGGATCAGTCAAACTCAATGTAAAGCCAACCGTCAGCTCAGCATCGTGATAACGCCAGCCCTCGCCCTCTCTCTGAATTTGCCAATCCACAAAACTTGGGATTTGCTTTTGCCAATCTCTTAGCGTACCCAACACTCTTGCATCGCCAGCAATCAGACGTTCAAATTCTTTCTCCGAGCATTTCATTAAACGCTCGATCATCCACTGACGGCGCCCATCTGGACCATCATGAATGGATGAGTGAGATTTTTCATCCTCAGTTTTCAGCGCTTGAAAAAAGGTTTTGAGCAAAGCATGCAAAGTTTGGCCAGCAAGAGAGGCATCAAAGCCTTCTTCGAATTCTTTTGCCTTACGTAATCCCAATAAGCTGCTAACGTAATAGCGATAAGGACAATCCCGCAAAGCCTTATAGGCACTTGGCGAAACTGTTACCGGGATCGCTAAATCTCTATCAGGCACGCTCACCGACATTTGCAGTGGTTGAGATTTGCCTTCATACGTCTCTGGCTTTACCTCTATCGCTTTCCAGTCTTTTAATTGGGCCTGTAAACGCTGAATCCATGCCGATGGACGTAGCGGTTCACCACTTTTACTTTTACTTTGCCATAGAAGGTCTACTTGCTTACAAGAGACTAGCAACTGAGAGAGATCTCTAGCCTGCTGTACGTACTGAGCAGCAACCGTAGAAGACTTGAGATAGCGATTAAGCGTGTCTGAGAAAAATAATGGGGGCTCAGAAAATGCTGGTAGCTGCCGCTCATCGCACCCGACCAACACTACCGCATCAAATTGACGTAAGCGTGTTGAACTCAGAGGCAAGATACTCAGAGTTGCTTGCGCCTCTTTACCAGTTTCCTCATAAGTTGCTTCTTCTATAACAGTTTTTAGCAAGCTTAGCCATTCCGGTAGACGCATCTTCAGATTGCTATAGACACCACTGCTAAGATTAAAACTATCAAGAACTTCTAACAGTTGCTTGCCGGCAGCATCACTCTCTAGGCGCCCTGCCATCCCTGTCTCGATAAGGTTTTTCTGCATCAGCTCGTATGCGCTAGAACAATCCACAGATAAGTACTGCCAAGCGACATGAAGGCGCCTTACAAACTTGATGAGGTCGATTAAATGCTCGTTGGGTGAGCCACCATGAGATGCCGCATGGTTATTGGCTCGCTCAATCGACATAAGAAAAGTTTCCCACCCAGACTTAGCCTGACTCGCAATCAAAATTTCTTCAAGTTGAGCAAGCAGCCCAATGCATACCTCGGGAGATTTATTGAGGCTATGCGCCAGATCAAAATAGGGGTTTTGCAAAAACTCTAACAATGCGCTTGCACTAGGCCCTTCTTTGGGAGCGCGCACTACTTCAAGCCAACTATCAAATGCAGCTGCAGCTCTGGTGGTTGATAACTTCCAACCAGTTTCATCTCGAATACGTAAAGCATCGCCCAAGCGACTTAACAGCGCTCGTGCTCTTCGAGCTGCTAAACGATCTTGTGCAACCAGAGCAATATTTTTCTTGCCGGCAATCAGATGAGACTCAATCGATTTCGTTGCAGCCCATGCCAACTCCTCAAAGCGTCTTGCTGCCAGTAAGCGCCAAGCATCATTTCTATTGGCTTGAATATTGCCACTCACTTGAGAATCTTCTACAAGGGTTGCAGGTGCAATATGACCCTCCGCATCAAGCCCACAAAGCGCTTCAGACCATAGCGCTACTGAGCTCCACTCCAAATCTACCCGCACTACTGGTGCGAAGTGGGCGTAATCTTTTAAGTAGGCATCGATTAATTCTTGATCTACCGGCTTTGGATCTGCGGTCTGGACCCAGATAAATGGGCGCACTGAGTCACACTTATTTTCTGCATTGGTCTTTGCCAACTGCAAATGTGCAGACATTGCTAAATGTTTGCGTATGACTGGATCACCAATGCTGGTTAGATAACGCCAGAAAGTGAGTAGTACTGCAGACTCTTCATCTACAACATTCCGCGAGAGCCCCACATAAGCCTTGGCAATCGCCTGATCCAAAATAAGCTCTACTTTTTTAAGCCAAGCTTCGGTATCTAAGGCGCGTGTTTGTAGCAAGTTATTTAACTCACCCTGCAATTGCGGCACAACGACTTCGGACAATGAATCACATGCGTCAATCACTGCTTGCGCCAATCCCCATGCACCAGCTTCGCTTTCTGCCTTAAACCATGCTTGCAATGTTTTGTGTTTGCGCAAATTAACAAAGACCGATAACCATCTCTCAAGATCGCTTTGCTTCTTTGGGAACTTCCATGCGCCTGGTGCTGCTTCTAGCCAATCCGTAAAACTGATGACTTGCGGTAAGAAAGCAATGCTGCTTGGCAAGTCTTTAGGTCGGTTTTGCTCCAATGCCGCCCTGACCCCAACCAGAGGTCCAGCGGTACTAAGCACCACCAAGGGGCGCTGATTCGTTTGCACTGCACAATCCCAAATACCTTTAGCCAATTGGGCAAGCGCTTGGCTATTAGGCGTGATTGCCCAAGCATGTGGCTGCTTTTGGTCTGAAATGGTTGGGAAAGACTGAGGCATTAAGTGTGTATTTATCTATTTTGAGCAGAATGTTTCGCTTATTGCTAATATAAGCGTTGTAACGCAATAACTAAATAAGCCTAAATAAGGAATTTTCATGAGTGCCGGCATTAAATATGTAACTGACGCCTCTTTCGAACAAGACGTCCTCAAGTCCGATAAACCTGTTCTGCTCGACTTCTGGGCTGAGTGGTGTGGTCCTTGCAAAATGATTGGTCCGATCCTGGAAGAGCTCGCTGGTGAATACGGCGACAAGCTACAGATCGCAAAAATGAACGTTGATGAGAACCAAGGCGTACCTGCCCAATTCAATATTCGCGGCATTCCTACCCTGATCCTCTTCAAAAATGGCACCGTGGCTGCTCAAAAAGTAGGCGCCTTGGCCAAATCTCAGTTGACTGCATTTATTGATAGTCATCTGTAAATAGTCTCAGACCACAGGTTCACCCGCTGAGCCTGTGGTTTTTACCGATTTACCGTACTTGTCAGGCTCGTTTTTTAGTGTAGTATTGCATTTAACAGTAGTTCAGCGCTCCTAGGACTTCATCAAAGACAGCGCCAATTCCCAGCAATTTACCTCCCCCTTCTTTTAGCAAATATCCAAAAATTCTGTTTTTCCACATCTGCGTGATCTTGATCAGCGCAGCGATACCTCAAAACAAATTCATCCCATTCTGATTTCCCCTTTTATTTACACCCGAGAACCACATGCAATTAACTGAACTCAAAGTCCTCCACGTATCCGCTCTGCTCGAAATGGCAGCTAGCTTGGAGATTGAAAACACACAACGGATGCGCAAACAAGAATTGATGTTTGCCATTCTGAAAAAGCGTGCGAAGGCTGGTGAAACAGTATTCGGCGACGGCACTTTGGAAGTATTGCCTGATGGCTTTGGTTTCTTGCGCTCACCTGAAGCCTCTTACATGGCTTCTCCAGATGACATCTACATTTCTCCCGCGCAGATCCGCCGCTTTAACTTGCACACCGGTGACAGCGTTGAAGGTGAAGTGCGTACGCCTAAAGATGGTGAGCGTTACTTTGCATTGGTAAAGGTTGACAAGATCAATGGTTTGGCTCCAGAAGCCCTCAAGAACCGCATCATGTTCGAGAACTTAACGCCTTTGCACCCAAATCGCGTGATCAGCCTAGAGCGTGATATCAAGGCAGAAGAGAATCTGACTGGCCGCATTATCGACATGATCTCCCCTATTGGTTACGGCCAACGTGGCTTGATCGTAGCGTCACCGAAATCCGGTAAGACCGTGATGATGCAGCACATTGCACATGCAATTGCAGCCAACAATCCTGAAGCGATTTTGATCGTATTGCTCGTTGATGAGCGCCCTGAAGAAGTTACTGAAATGCAACGTTCCGTTCGCGGTGAAGTCGTTGCCTCTACTTTTGATGAGCCAGCCGTGCGTCACGTTCAAGTTGCCGAGATGGTGATTGAAAAAGCAAAACGTTTAGTGGAAATGGGCAAAGATGTAATCATCTTGCTTGACTCGATTACTCGTCTCGCTCGCGCATACAACACGGTTGTTCCTTCATCAGGCAAAGTACTTTCTGGTGGTGTGGACGCAAATGCATTGCAACGCCCTAAGCGTTTCTTCGGTGCCGCACGTAATATTGAAGAAGGTGGTTCATTGACCATCATCGCTACCGCTCTGATTGAAACTGGTAGCCGCATGGATGACCTCATCTATGAAGAGTTCAAAGGTACCGGCAATATGGAAGTTCACCTTGAGCGTCGCTTGGCTGAGCGTCGCGTTTACCCATCTATTAACCTCAATAAGTCTGGCACCCGCCGTGAAGAGTTGCTGGTTAAAGCTGAAAACCTCCAGAAGATCTGGGTATTGCGTAAATTGCTGGCTGATATGGACGATATTGAGGCGATGAACTTCATCGTAGATAAGCTCAAATCCACCAAAAATAATGGCGAATTCTTCGACCTAATGCGTCGCGGAGGCTAATTTAGAGGTCCAGGGGGCTGTTTCAGCCCTTTTTGGACCCCAAAAGCGCGCTTTGTTGTTGATTTCATGGCATAATTTCGCCTTTACTGCTTTTAAAACCTGGGAAAGTATTTAAGTCAATTTGGCTCAAACGGCTACCCGCTCATAGGACTCATAATGAAACCTGGCATTCACCCCGAATATCGTGAAATCGTCTTTGTAGACGTTTCCAACAACTTCAGCTTCAAGACTCGCTCCACAATGGCTACTAAAGAAACCATTAAGTGGGAAGATGGCAATGAATATCCATTAGCCAAGATCGAGACTTCGTCTGAATCACACCCTTTCTACACTGGTACCCAGAAAATTATGGATACCGCTGGTCGTGTTGAGAAATTCCGTCAGAAATTCGGTACCAAGGCTGTTGCTAAGGCCTCCGGTGATGGCGCTGCTAAAACAGCTGAGAAAAAAGCTGCTGCTGCAGAAGCTAAAGCTGCTGAAAAGCCAGCCAAGAAGAAGGCTTAATACACTTCTATTCGCAGGGTATGTGAAATACCTGCTCTGCGAGATAATCAAGGCAGCGTTTGCTGCCTTTTTTATTTTGAACTGCACACATGGTCAAACTTACCGCCGCTGCTACTAAATCGATTCCGCGCATTATTATTTTTGCGCTGACTTTGGTTTATGGTTTTGCTGGCCTCTTCTTTCGGGATCCCTGGAAAAACGAAGATGCCATTGGCTTTGGTGGCATGTGGACGCTCTTTCGCGGCGACTCTATCGATTGGATTGTTCCGCATCTAGCTGGTCGCGATATCTCCCTTGGTACACCGCTACCCTATTGGATTGGCGCTACTCTCATTAAATGGTTTGGTCCGCTCATTGGCGCTGCTAATGCCGCTCGTTTGTATTCGGCAATTTGCTTCTTTGCTGCCGCACTGGCCATTTGGTATGCAACCTATTTATTAGGTCGTCGTCGTGAAGTGCAGCCAATGGCGCTGGCCGTTGGCGGTCAACCGGATTTGAAGAGTTACGGCATGACCTTGGCCGATGGCGCTTTACTCATCTTCTTGGCTTGCGTTGGTCTTGCTCAACGCGCTCATGAAACTACGCCAATGATGGCGCAACTGATGGGCATCAGTATTGTGCTTTACGGAACTGTGCGTGGTTTGGATAAGCCATGGCAAGGTGGCTTATGGACTGGTCTTGGTATTGCCATCGTCGCACTATCAAGCAACCTCACCCTCAGCTTAATTGTTGTCACCTCAACTATTATTGCGGTGATTGCCAGCAATGCAAAACTGCGCTTTCGTTGGACGCTCACTAGCACCGTCTTGGGATTAATTGGCTTTGCGATTTGGCCTTTAATTTGGTATTTAACTGATCTTTCTCCAGGTTGGCGTCACATTGCCGAAGAGGGATGGCGCAATATGCCAGAAATGAGTGCCACACCATCAATTGAGTCACTGGGATTCCTGAGTGTGAACTTTTGGGCTTACGCGTGGCCAGTTTGGCCCTTGGCGATTGTTTCACTCGCCCATTGGGGCCGCATTAAAGAAGCGGGCTCATGGCGCGCACCACATCTTTGTATACCGCTAAGCTTATTTATTGGCAGCTTAATTTACGTCTTGTTCCGCCTTGAGGCGAATGAACACGATTTAATGATTTTGATTCCCAGTCTTTGTATCATTGCAGCGTTTAGCCTACCCGTCCTTAAGCGCAGCGTGATTAGCTTTATTGATTGGTTTGCGATGTTTAGCTTTACTCTCATCGCTCTAGCCATTTGGATTATTTGGTTAGCAAAAGTCACCGGTTATCCAGAAACTACGGCAGCCAATATTGCACGCCTGCTACCTGGCTTTGAGAGTCAGTTCAATGTACTGGCATTTGTTGTGGCACTAGCGATTACTGGCGTATGGCTAGCTGTAGTTCGCTGGAGAACTTCACGCGCCCCTAAAGAAATTTGGCGTTGCCTCATCATCTCGGCCTCAGGTACAACACTCATGTGGGTCCTGTTAATGACCCTTTGGTTACCCACGATTAACTATGCCAAGACCTATCGCCATGTTTCTGCGCGCTTAGTTCAAGTAATACCCACAGGTGGTGGCTGCATCAATACAAGCAATCTAGGCTTTGCACAGCTCGCCTCTTTTGAATACTTCACTAAACTCAATTTTAGGGATGATCACAATTGTCCTTGGATGCTGACTCACAGCCAATCTGAAGCAAAAGCATACGCCAAGCTCAATAACAAAAAACTTCACCTGCTGTGGGAGGATCGTCGCGCAGCTGACCGTGACGAACGCCTGCGTCTTTACGAAGTCATCCCAGAATAAATCGTGCTGCACTTTAAGTTATCGCGCCTGCGCGAGGATATCCCCTCCTTACTAAAACTGGCCGGACCGTTGCTCATTGGGCAACTAGCCGTTATTGCATTTGGCGTTCTAGACACGGCAATGACGGCACGTTACTCCGCTGACGACTTAGCAGCACTCGCTATGGCTTCAGCCATCTTTATTAGTATTTACGTCGGTTTAACCGGGGTTATTTCCGCCCTTGCACCAATTGCTGGTCAACTATTTGGAGCGAAACGCTTTTCAGAAATTGGCGAGGAAGTTCGGCAAGCAACATGGCTCGCTTTAGGACTGAGTGTTTTAGGTTGCTTTATTTTGCTCAACGCAGATCATTTGCTTGCCATCTCGCAAATGAATGCTGCGATTGAAGGCAAGGCAAAGCTATATCTCAATATCCTGGCAATCGGCTTGCCTGCCAGTATGGGTATGCGCGTCCTCATGGCGCTTCACAATGCAGTGTCGCGCCCCACCGTAATTACAGTAGTTCAAATCATTGGTCTAGCTCTGAAATTACCCCTTAATCTACTCTTTATATATGGCGGCTTAGGTATTGAGGGTATGGGTGGACCGGGTTGCGCAGTTGCCACAGTAATTATTAATTGGTCATGGCTCTTAATGACTTTAGGGTTTGTCTTGTTTGATCGCTTTTATAAACCCTTTAAGATTTTTGTGCGCTTTAGCATGCCTAACTGGCACCGCATTTGGACCCTACTTAAACTCGGCGCGCCCATTGGCTTTAGCTACTTAATTGAAGTGACGTCATTCACCTTTATGTCTCTATTTATCGCCCGCCTTGGAACCACGGCATTAGCAGGCCATCAAATTGTGGCGAATATGGGGACCGTTATTTATATGGTGCCACTCTCCCTCTCAATTGCGACGATGACGCTAGTATCCCAATCGATTGGCGCTAATAAACCTGAGCGCGCTGAAGAGATTGGTTGGTCTTCGGTCTTTTTCACAACCGCACTATGCATCAGCATTGGCATTACTGTTTGGATCTTGAGGGTTCAACTACTTGATTTATATGATCCCCCAGCGGAAGTGAAAGCATTCTCCATCCCCCTCTTTTTGTTTATAGCGTTTTATCAAGTGTTTGATGCGCTACAAATTACTGCGGCATTTATTTTGCGAGCCTACCGAATTGCTTTTTGGCCTATGGTTATCTACGCTGGTTCGCTTTGGGGTGTTGGCCTTGGCGGAGGCTATCTCATGGGTTTTAATGTCTTAGGCAATACGCCTGAGTTCTTACAGGGGGCCAATGGGTTCTGGGCCGGAAATAGCCTAAGCTTAGCTTTGGCTGCATGCTTTTTACTCTACCTGTTTAGAAGAACGGCGGAGCGCTATGAAAAAACGCATCCGCCGGTTGAGCTTTAATAAAGGGCTTTACGCCTTTTACGTTTCTGCTCTGTTACTTATAAACCTTCAAAGTAGAAGCATCATCATCTAAACGCCTCTTCAGATTGCGCTGCTGCCCTGCAGATCCAGGGTTATTGGTAATAAAGTTTTGATCAGCCAAATGCTTGCGGACATCCTCTGCCAAATCTAAAGAAGCCAATTTCATTAACTTTGCGTTACTTGGTTTGTAGCCGGTATCTCTTCCATCGATTTGAACATCCTTACCCTCTCCCGAAGCTACAAATGAGGCAACGATTTGAGATGTTTTGCTATCAACGATATTAAAGTCCACCGTCACTTCCAGTGTTACCTGTTGCGAAGTAGATTTTGTACCTGGGATATCTGCCACATTATCTGTGCTTGATACTTCAGCCAAAACACCATACAGCACATAATCAGCATCACCAAAATCACCTGCTTTGATACGTTTGACGATGTCAAAGAACTCATCGCCTTGGTTAGGCGCAGCTACCGCAGCCTTAGCTTGCACTACTTTATAGCCAGACTTGATTAAGAGACCGCGAATAGGGTTGGCCAAGTAACGCAATTCGCCATATTCACTATTGCTTTGATAACCAGACTTCTTCATGCTTTGGGTGTTTGCACTCGATGAGCTTGAGCTTGGTGTCGCAGCATCAACCACTGGGGCTGGAGGCACACCTGCGCCAGGGCTCGTTGCCTTTGGATCAGACAAGTCTGTGAATTTCACTGGGAACGCAGATGAATTTGCGCCGCCGGTAATAGCAGAAGCATTTGCTTTATCAGCATCCACCTCAATCGTCTTAGGAGTAATAGTTGAGGAGATGGTATTGCCTGTAGTTACCCTGGTCTCTTCGATAAAGGTTAGGTTCTTACCCTCTTTTTTGAAGTAGATATCAGTCACAGCAATAGACTTGGATGCAGCCTTGAGAGACTCGGCATTAATGACTGGGTTCTTAGATGGATCAGCCGGTACTTGACCAACAATCGCCGATCCTGCATTTGGAGCAGGCGGTTTAGTGACGCAGCCAGCCAAAAAGGCTATGCCCACACCCGCACAAGCTAATAAAGTTTTTTTACTTAATTGCATTCAATCCTCTACTGAAGTGTTTGGCGTATTAGCGCGTTGCAGTCTTACGAATCTCTTTTTCATCAGCCCACTCAAGCAGACCAGATTCGTTATTAATAAGATTTAAGTTAAAGACGTAATAAACATCTTTTACATCCTTCGTGTTCTTCACAATAGAAGCAATCGATCCTTCAATGCGATATTGAGCGCCTTGCATATTGCCAGTCTTGGCGATTGTGCTGTTCTTATAGAGACCTGACTGATTTTGGCGCTTTAGCTCATCTGTTTGATTTTGCATCTCAGAAACGCTAACGGCAAAACGCACTTGACCACTCTTCATCAATTGTGTGCGGATCTTATCGGTAATCACTCGTGTATCAATGTATTCAGAAGTCTTATTCTTCACATCTGCCAAGGTCACGATTGGAGCATCCTTGCTTCCGGAGATCGCCTTAGATTGCAATAAAGATCTAGTCATTGCCTCGGCAATCATCTGTAGATCAGTAGAACCATAATTCGCATTGACCGTCTCAACAGCCTTCGCATCGCCGTAACGTACTTGCGGTCCTGAGCAAGCAGCTAGAGCTGCTACAGATAAAACAATGGCGGATAAATGGATAGTTTTGGTATTCATAGTCATTTTTAATCAGTCCTAATATCTTCAATAAGTTGTTTTATTTGTATTGGTTTAACTCAAAACGAAAGTCTGTAGCATCTGGGGTTGGTGCTATACCCATAATAACGGTCGTCTGACCTTTGCCAACGGTCACAGGCTTCCATGCCTCTTCGTCTGTCACTGCCATACCGTTTTTACCAATCCATTTGAAGCGATAAGAAACGAGATTGGATTTACTCTCATTCAGAATAGTCACTTGTGCAGTTAATACGCCATTGCGCACCAAACTTCGCATATCAGTAATTTGAATGCTATCCGTATCCCCCATGCGTATTGTCATGTCCTTCATCGACGGAGTTGAGCTACACGCTGCTAGTGCAAGTGCGGTCAGAAGAATGGCAAGGTACTTATTCATCGAGGTCTTTCCTAATTAAAAAGCTGCTGAAAGCTGTTTAGCAGATTGGGTGGCTCATACGGCTTTACCCCTTCAATATTAACGCTTGCGGGGGCATCAGAAGAAGCGGGAGCGGAGATGGTATTGGGGTTTGATGCTGGGGCTGGAGTGGGCGTCGACGGCTGAGCTACAGCAGGCGTAGAAACAGCTGTCTTAGTTGCGGTAGGCGCTGGCAACTCTGGTGCTGACTCCTCAGGCTTTGAATCCTGAAAACTTCCCCATAGCTTCTTGAGGCCATCCATAGCACTCCCTGATGGCTGAGCTGGCTGCGCAATAGATGAAGATGCGGCTGTAGAGACCTCAACTGGAGCCGCAGTTGGACTGCCAGCAATTGGTGTAGGCGTAACTACTTTAGGCGGAAGAGCTGCAGGATCATTTGAGGCGAGTATGGTCGCCCTACTTCTAAACATCCGAATGTAGACTACGTTATACCCACCCACCAAATTCACTGTTTGTGAAGCTGTTACCCCAGATGGCAAAGTGTATTTAAGAACCGTGGGGCCAATTGGTAATCCCATTCTGGCCATATACGTTTGTGCCGGCAATGTTGACCAATGGCGCACATCGGTCACATTGATGGCCTGGAGACTATATCCCGTGATCATTCCAGCAATAGCACCAATGAGGGCGGCAGTACCATTGTTTTGATTATTCTGATTCCGCTGATTGGCAGCTTGCTGGGCTGCGCGATCAGCCGCAAATTGAGCAGCGAGAGAGACGAGCGCCCTTGAAGAGGCCCTTAAGACATAAGCCGGCATGTCATCACGCAAATTCTTGCGAGCCATTGCATCAATATTTGCAACCAATTCAGGATTGGCCACCCTATCACCCAGTTGAATCAATGAAGGCCTAAAACGCTCAGTAGATTTTTCAATCACAGGAAAAGTTAAGGTGATGAGTTTTGAATTGCCACCGATATTAAATGTTTGGCTAATTTGATAAGGAATAATTTTGGGCATATACCCTGTATCAATCACGATCAAGGTATCGGCAAAAGATTTTTTACTGCGATTAGCAATATTGGAATCTAGCTTCGCAATACTGGTTTTAAAGAAATTAACTTGTGGGCGCAACTCGATTGCAAGCCGATATCCTGGTGCAGCCAAACTAGCCTCACCCTGTGACTCATGAACAAAGCCCGATAAGTAATACGCTGCTGGATTTTGATAAGAGTTCTTGAGGCTACGTGTTTCTTCATCATCCAATAAATTGATTGGGTAACCGCTGATATTTTCAATGCGGCTGGTAGCGGCCTGGGTATTTGGGTTCGCCTGCTGCTCGCGCTCCACTTTAGATACCGCGGCAACTTTACTTTGAATCAGCTCCTCAATCACCTTCTCGCGCTGTGCCATCTTTTTCGCCTCCACCATGGCGTCATCCCATCTGCCTTGCGAGAGATGATTTAAAGCTAAGGTCTGGCTTAACAAAGTCACCTCATAGGGCTTGGGGTCGTACTCACTACTAAAACCCTCAGACAAAACGTAGGAGCTAGCCCCCGAAAAAGAGCGTCTCAATTTGTCGCTAGTCGTTAATTCCCAGCGACTGACTAACTGGTCAGCGGCCAATAGGTTTTGCGTGCTATTAGGAATCTGGGAGGGGCCTTGCAAACGCTGCACCTCGCCTATCTCCATGTAGTAAAGGGTATTTTTATCTTTGAATGCACTTTGAATCACGGCTACAGTGTTCTGCAAGTCCCCGTTCTTGAACGGCTCCTTGGATTCATTCATCCTCAATTGCTGAGTCTGTGTTGCGCAGCCCGCCAAGAATGTGACTGCCAGCACGATACCGAATTTAGAAAAGTCTAATGCTGAAAATTTAAGCAAATTAATGGGTTGGTGAATAGAATAGAAGAACAATCATAGCTTTCTTGAGCTGTCGTCTCTTTAACGCTTATAAACAGCCTAAGGCTGACACAAAAAGAGCTTATTACTCTAATTTTGCGCCAGATTGCTGCACTACCCTGCCCCATTTAGCTGCCTCGGAAGCAATAAGCTTAGAAAGGTCTTTGGGACTCCCAGGGGCTGGATCTAGACCACCAGCCAAAAGACGGGATTTAACCTCAGGACTACTCAAGGTTTGGCGCACCATTTGATTGAGCTGCCTTTGAATTTGCGGAGATAAATTAGCTGGCGCCATCAAAGAAAACCAGGAAACTGCTTCAAACCCAGTCAAGCCCTGCTCAGCCAGAGTCGGAATTTCTGGGGCTGCATGAGAACGCTTGAGTGTGGTTACTCCTAGAGCCTGGACCTCTCCAGCCTTAATCAAAGCCAATGAAGATGACAAGTTGTCAAATAGCATGGAGATCCGGCCACTCAATAAATCTGGCAATGATTGGGCGCGCCCCTTATAGGGAATGTGACGTATTTGGACGCCAGCCATTTCTTTAAATAACTCACCAGACATATGTAACGAAGTACCTACTCCTGATGAGCCAAAAGTTAATTGATCTCGCTTTGCTTTTGCCAACTCAATTAACTCATGAAGATTATTGACACCTAATTTTTTATTCACAATCAGTACATTGGGCGTACTAGCCAAAAAACTAATGGGCGTGAAATCTTTTACGGGATCGTAAGAAAGTTTTTCATAAAGGGCACCATTAATCGCATGAATACCCACGGTGCCGATAAGCAAGGTATAACCATCGGGCTCACTCTTCGCAACCAGGTCAGCGCCAATATTGCCACCATAACCTGGCTTATTCTCTACTACTACTGGAACCCCTAAATTTTGCTGCCAATTTTCAGCTAGCACGCGGGCCAAGATATCGGGGGCACCGCCTGGAGTAAAGGTGACAATAATCCGAATTGGCTGCTTGGGCCAGGTGGGCTTAACCGCTGATTTGGTTTGACCATAAGCACTGAAGGTCACTAGTGATACCAAACAGACAAGCAGAAGACGCCTAACAGTCTTGGGGGATTGCATATTTGATGAACCCAGAACTAGACCGAGGGGTCTAAGTTAAAAACCAAAGCGAGAGCGCAGCCACAGCCAGCCCTCGTATTTCACGGGGTCATCAGCGCAAGGACCAATACCGCATTCCAGCAAAGTGGAAACAAGATTTCCGAATACCAACAGAATAAAAAGAATGACTAAAGTATTGGCGAACCAGGAGCGGGAGCGCACATCACGATTAGGCAACATTAACAACACCGCTAAACCCAACAACAAACCGGTATAGCCAACATAAGCCCAAGTATAAAAATGCAATTCCAAAAAGGTTTTACCAAAACCTTTATCGCCCGGCAAAATATGTAAGAACACCTGACGCAATGAAACCATCATGCCTACTAGGCCGCCAATGATGCCCCAACCATAATGAGAAGAGTGTGCACCACAACGAATATTTAAAACCAATGCAAAACCAATAATTACAAATCCAATACGTTGCATTAGGCACAAAGGGCAAGGCAACTCACCAAAATAGATTTGATCTACAAATGCATAGGCCAGCATACCAACAACTGCTAGCAGCGCAAGCTGATTGCCTAATGCCGCTAATGAAGGAAATGAATGTCTGCTCATAATGGGTTACAGACTAATGTTGAGATGGCTATTTGCATGAAAACGGAACCAAACCAACAGGATTCCAATGGTAATTGCCAAAAGTATTAAGCCTGCAAGGCGTTTCTCAAACCAGACCAATACAAGTCCGATAAAAGCTGTCAGAAAAGGCAGAAACATATACATAGAGGAATTCTAGCGCAGGAGAGTCTGCGTATGGATAAAAACTCTATTACAGGGCTTGAGAAATGGTCTTTTATCAATTTAAGGCATAAGCCTTTGTTTAGAATAAGAGCATGACTGTCAACTCCTCCCCACCCTGCTTGGATTTACAAATCGACGGAAAAATTGCGCGAGTTATCTTTAATAATCCTGCGGCCCGCAATGCCTTAACTTGGCCAATGTATGAAGAGCTAAAACAGATTTGCGACTCACTAGCAAAAAACGCCGATATTCGAGTAGTTATTTTTCGGGGAGCGGGAGACAAAGCATTTGTATCGGGAAGCGATATTCAACAGTTTGTTGATCTCAAAGAAAATGAGGCTTATGAAGTGGCTGTTGATCACATCTTTGCCTCCTTGCAACAACTACCTATGCCAACGATTGCTATGATTGAAGGCTTGGCAGTGGGTAGCGGACTATTAATGGCAACCGCTTGTGACTTTCGAATCTCTACACCCGAAGCGCGTTTTGGCATACCAGTAGCCAAGACTCTAGGGAACTGCTTATCGCCAAGCAATCTATCCTGGCTTGCGACTCACCTTGGAGTGCCTACCGTGAAGAAAATGTTACTCACTGCAGAACTTATCAAAGCACCGGAATTATTGGAGTCAGGATTTCTGTATCAAACAATAGATGCATCAGAAATAGATATGGCAACGAATGTGCTGGCACAAAAACTATCTTCACTAGCACCAGTCACGCAAAAGGCAAGCAAACTGGCATTGGCGCGCCTACTGCAGAGCAATCTGCCTGATTGCACAGACCTCATGCGTGAAACCTATAACAGTAAAGACTTCAGAGAGGGAGTGAACGCCTTCTTAGATGGCCGTCCACCCCAGTGGATTGGTAAATAAGGTACTGGGCTATGTCCTAGCTTTTGGAGTTTAAAAACTCCACCACGATTTTTACAAATTGATCCGGCACCTCAACATGAGGTACGTGACCGACATTTTCGATTGGCACTAGTTTTGCATTTGGAATAGCTGCCTGCGCTTTTTTTCCTAACTCTGGAAAGTTACCTAAAGACTTAACAGCCTCCGGTGGCGCAAAGCGACGCCCAAATACAGTACGATCCTTTTGACCAATAACTAATAACACTGGCATCTTCAATTGTGGCAAGTCATTCACTACCGGCTTTTCAGCAATCATTTGATAGGTCAGCACAGAAGTCTTTGCATAAGCTGGATAGTCTGGGCCTTTTTGTACTCGTACATAGACCTCTACAAATTTTTCATAGCTAGGCTGCCAACTTGGAAAATAGGTTTGCAGAAAACGACGGTAGCTGGTTTCTGTTTGTGCCATTTCTAACTTAAGAAGATCTTCATTCTTCTGCGGGGGAATATCTTTGCTGTAATCCTCAAGACCCAGCGGATTCTCTAGGACCAGCTTTTGTACTGTTTGAGGATATAGGCGTGCAAAACGAACGCCAACCATTCCACCCATTGAGTTAGCGATGACTGAAACTCGTTGGATATTGAGAGACTTTAATAAAGCCTGAGTATTGGCAGCTAAATCATCAAAGTGGTAGGCCACATCCGGCTTAGAGGACTTGCCAAAGCCAACCTGATCTGGCGCAATGACCCGGTAACCTGCTTTAGATAGACCTGCAATCGTTGGCGCCCAATAGTCGCTAGAAAAGTTCTTGCCATGAAATAAAACCACCACACCCTTTTGCTTGCCTAAACCAGCAACATCCATATACATCATGCTAGCTGGCTGTCCTTGTAAGGAGGTCTTAAATTCTTTTAAGGGGTAGGGATATGGCCACTTACTTAAGCGCAAATCTAATGGGGCTGCATCTGCATAGAGACTGGCTGGAGGGGTGGGCTTGCTAGCTTGCTCATGATGAGCGCAGGAGATAACGAGTAAGGGCAGCACCCCTGCCGACAATATGAAACCTACCCTCTTGAGCAAACTAATCATCAAGAAAACCTCTTCTGCATTTAGATAATTTTTGTCTTTAAATTAGGTAAGCCTGCAACGCTACCTTCTAGTACATCGCCTTTTTTCACAGGCCCAACACCCGCTGGAGTGCCCGAGAAAATGAGGTCTCCTGGCTCTAATGTAAACAGGGTGGAAAGATAAGCAATCGTATCGGGTACGTTCCAAATCAATTGATTGAGATCGCCCTCTTGACGAACTTCACCATTCACCAACAGCTTCACTGAGCCCTTGGATGGATGGCCGCACTGACTAGCCGGAGTAATTTCTCCACATGGCGCAGATTGATCGAATGCTTTACCGGTATCCCATGGGCGACCCATCTTCTTTGCCTCACCTTGCAGATCGCGTCTGGTCATATCCAAACCCACTCCATAACCATAGACATGCTCAAGCGCTTTATCTGCAGCAATATTTGCACCACCCTTGCCAATCGCTACGACCATTTCGATTTCGTGATGTACATCATTAGAGAGCTTGGGATAAGCCATATCTTTACCATCAGTCACAATCGAATTGGCGGGCTTCATAAAAAAGAAAGGTGGCTCACGATCTGGATCATGCCCCATTTCACGTGCGTGATCAGCATAGTTACGGCCAACGCAATAAATGCGATTGACTGCAAAACGACGGGTATCTCCCGTTACCGGCAACGAAACTACTGCTGGGGGATCAATCACAAATGCTGAGCACATAAAAACCTTTCCATGAATTTGCTAAATGAGTGTTTTATTTCTGATGCATAGAAGTATGGCGCAATTTCAATAACAAGATACTGAGAGCCAGAGCAAAGGTCAATGCATTTGCCATGATCAGGGGCCACTTCTCAATAATGAGGCCATAGATAAGCCACAAGCCCACGCCAGCGGTAAACAAGGAATACATCCCTAGTGAAATACCCGATAGATCCTTGGTACGCCAAGATCGAATCGCCTGAGGCAGAAAGGCAATTGTGGTTAAGAATGCGGCGCAATAACCAATAATCTCAATTTGATGGGGCTCTAGGGTCATTTAGCCATTGTAATTAGGGAAATTTTCAAATCATTGACGCAGCGCATGAATTTGATTTGTGTTCATAATAGAAAATCGTAACTCAACCCAACATTAAAAATACAAAATGAGACAACAAATTATTAAGGGCCTAGGCCTACTCCTGTGCAGTAGCCTCATCAGCAGCCCACTCCTTGCTCAAAGCAATAGTACGGCAATCAAAAACTATCCTGAAAAGCCTATTAAGTTGGTGATCCCCTATCCACCAGGCGGGGCAACTGACGTCATTGGTCGCATCATGGCGCAAGAATTGTCCAAGTCACTTAACCAGCAAGTGATTCCAGATAATCGCGCGGGCGATAGCGGCAATATTGGAGCCGACATGGTTGCCAAGTCACCGGCGGATGGCTACACCCTGCTGATGGGCGCCCTCACATCGCACTCCATTAATGCCAATTTGGATAAAGACAAAATCAAATACAACCTAGAAAAGGATTTCACACCAGTGGATGTGGTGGGTGTGGTGCCTCTCGTATTTGTAGTAAACCCTTCCCTACCAGTAAAGAATATGAAAGAGTTCATTGCCTACGCAAAAGCGAATCCAGGCAAACTCACCTTCGCTTCATCTGGTGCTGGCGCCCCACAACGCCTTGCAATGGAAATGTTTCGCAATCAGCTTGGTTTAGATTTATTGCATGTACCTTACAAGGGTAGCGGCCCTGCGATGACCGACCTAGTTGGCGGACAAGTGCTGACAATGTCTGAGACCGTACCGGCAGCCTTGCAATTTATTCAGTCCGGCCAACTAAGAGCCTTAGCGGTAACAACCTCTAAAAGAATTAGCCAACTTCCAGATGTACCAACGATCACTGAAGCTACCGGCTTACCCAACTTCGATGTAGTCAGTATGTTTGGAATTTTGGCGCCAGCAGGAACTCCTAAACCGATTATTGATAAGCTTAGTGAAGATGTTAAGGTAATCCTGCAACGACCTGAGGTTCAGGAGCGCATGTTGGCGGCAGGTGTGTATGTGAACTACTTATCACCCGCCGACTCTGCGAAACGTATTCACAGAGAATTAGCAATGTGGGCAAAAGTAGTAAAGGATGCCAATATTAAAGCGGACTAATACCGTTCGAATCTACCAACACTCTGCATAGAGTGTTGGTGATTAATTAATGCTTTTTTGTACCTGCTTTACGCGCTTCAACTTCTTTATTGATAGCGGCGACTGTTTTAGCATCGGGTGATTTCCAATTACCACCTGAGTTATTCACCATATAGACCAAAGCATCCGCAAACCCTTGAATGCTGAGATTGGGATTGCCACCTTTTGGGGGCATGGATCGAACACCATAGTAGGCATGCGCAGTGAGCTCTACTTGCCCCTCGGCAATTAAAGGCGCCCACTTAGCCTTATCGCCAAACTTAGGTGCATTCAAAACACCCGTACCATGACAATTAGCGCAGACTTGTTTATAAGTACTCTCGCCGGATTGCGCGTTAGCAATTTGTGAAAACGTAGCGCCGAATAAACAAGGCAAGATATAGAAATAGGATTTTAAGCGCATCGGGGCACCCTCTTAGTAAATGGATGACTAAGAATGTATCTCAAATTGCAGAGATCTGCCTGCACCCAATAAAACAATCAGGCTAAGCCGAGGGCGCTAGCAATCTGATAGGTGATAAATGCAGCAATATAGGCTAATCCAAAAAGATAGCTCAGCATAATGACGGGGATCTTCCAGCCCCCAGTCTCCCGCTTAACTGCTGCAATGGTAGAAAGGCACTGAGGGGCAAATACAAACCAAGCCAATAAAGAAAGTGCAGTCGCTAGAGACCAGCCGCTAGAAATCAAAGGAATCAATGCGTCTGCTGCATCCGCACTTGAGCTGGACAATGCATATACCGTTGCCAAGGAGCTCACTACAACCTCACGCGCTGCCATGCCAGGAACGAGAGCAATACTGATTTGCCAATTAAACCCAATGGGCGAGAATACATAAGCCAAGGCTTGGCCCAACATCCCAGCAAAGCTATATTGAATAGGCGACCCTGTTGCACCCTCCGGAGGCAATGGGAAACTAGACAACACCCATAAGCCAATTGTCATTACCAAAATAATGCCACCCACGCGACGCAAGAATATTTCTGCACGTTGCCATAAGCTGATCGCCAAATTACTTAAGCGTGGCATGTGATAGCTAGGCAACTCCATCATTAGCGCATTCATCTTAAATTGCTCACTCGTAAAGCGTTTCAGAATCCAAGCAACCGCCATCGCACCTAAGATTCCAGCAAGGTAGAGCAAGAACAATACCAAGCCCTGGAGATCAATCCCAGCCCAGAGCTTTTGCTCAGGAATAAACGCTGAGATGAGTAAGGCATAAACCGGTAAGCGCGCAGAACACGTCATCATCGGCGCAATCAGAATGGTCACCATACGATCACGCGAATTCGAGATACTTCTGGTGGCCATGATTCCGGGGATTGCACAAGCAAAGCTAGAGAGCAGCGGAATAAAAGATCTACCGGAAAGACCAACCGACCCCATCACCCTATCTAAGAGATACGCGGCTCTTGGAAGATAGCCAGACTCTTCAAGCAACAGGATGAAGAAGAACAAAATCAGAATCTGCGGCAAGAAGATCACCACGCCACCTAAGCCAGCCAAAATTCCGTTGATCAATAAACTACGCAACCAACCATTGGGAAGTAATTCAGCAATATGACCGCCAAGATATTCGACTGCATCCTTAATAAGATCCATTGGCACGGTCGCCCAACTAAAAACCGCCTGAAAAATACAAAAGAGTAAGACCACCAAAATAATGGGGCCAAGAACTGGATGAAGCAATACCGCATCCAAGCGATCACTTAACTGATCGGGAATGATGCGATCTAACTTCAGGTTTTGCAGAATTTTTTGCACTTGAACATTGTCTGATTCAGTATGCGCAATATGAGAAGCAACATTCTCCAGGGTGGCATCACTTGTTCCAGTGCGAAGACTATTTAAGTTTCGCCAATCTAGATTGGACAGAAACTGTTTAATCTCATCAGCACCATTGGATTGAATACCAATACTGGTGAGTACCGGCAAACCCAATTCATTTGAAAGCGCAGCAGTGTCTATTTGCAAGCCTTGACGCTTGGCGATATCGAGCATATTGAGGACCACGACACATGGCAAGCCAAGGCGTTTGGCGGCCAATACCAAGCGTAAGTTACGACGTAAATTAATTGCGCTTAATACGCAGATCACTAAATCAGGGCGCTTCTCACCTTCCGCTCTACCAAGCAATACATTACAAGTTACCCGCTCATCAAGTGATCTTGGGTACAAGCTATATGCACCGGGCAAATCGAGAACACGAATATTCTTTTCTGAGTCTAGCGTCAGACGCCCTTCTTTACGCTCAACAGTGACGCCAGAATAATTAGCCACCTTTTGGCGACTACCAGTCAATAAATTAAATAATGCTGTTTTGCCGCAATTGGGATTACCCAAAAGCGCTACGAGTGGCTCACTAGGAAAAAAGTGGACTTTGGATTCAGACATGCCGCAAAGATTCAACCAAAATCATGCGCGCCTCCGATTGCCTCAAAGCAAAAGTTGAGGCACCTACGCGAACCATATATGGACCCTTACCAAGCAAACCTTTACGCAATACCGTGACTTGCTCGCCAGGTAAAAAGCCAATATCTTCTAATTGCCCTTTAATTTGGGGCGCACCTTTGGGCACGTCCACCTCGGTAACGCGATAAAGACTGCCTAAGTCGACTTGGTCTAAATTCATTAAATATGCTTTTTAGCTTGTTTAAGGCCCATTATAGCGACAAATGAGAATGAATATCATTCGTTTAACGGGCTGACTATCTGGCAATAATGCCCGTTTCGAGGGATCTAAGGCTTGATCCAGAACAAATTGTGGGGGATTAATGCGCCCTGTAGTGGCTAAGGCGTGCTGTAACCATATCTTTGCAAGATCGCTTTTGCTTTGGGTCCTTGCATAAAACGGTATAGATCTTGCGCCTCTTGAGGTGCACCTTTTATCAGCACCATACGTTGCTTTATAGGCTCATACATTTTTATATCAGCAACCACATAACTTGTTTGCTTTAAAAGTTCCGGCGACTTTGCTAATGAAAATGCAGTGAAGCCAATATCAGCAGCGCCACTAGCTACATAAGTAGTAGCTGCCCCAATATTGTCGGCATAAACAAGCTTGTCTTTTGCAAGATCCCATAGACCTTCCGCTTTTAAATACTGAACAGCTGCTCTGCCGTAGGGTGCAAGTTCAGGCTTAGCAATCGCTACCTTATTGGCCCTACCGATTGCCTTAGCAATGTCTGACCTACTATCTAACAAATAAATACCAGAAGATGTTTTGGTAATGATGACTAACTTACCAATGGCGTATACCGAGCCATCATCCACTGTCTTGCCATTTTTAAAGAGCTCAAGCGGAAACTGCTCATCAGCCGCAATAAATAAGCTGAAAGGTGCTCCATTCACAATTTGCGCAGCGAAATTACCGGATGAGCCGTAAACCACTCTCATCTCAGGCTTACCAGTAGATTTAAATTCAGCGGCAATCTCCGCAAAGGCATCTTTCATATTGGCCGCAACAGCAATAGTGGCAACCTGTGCGAATACGCTACCGGTAAGGGCAAAAAATACTGCGAGGAAGATAAAGATCCGCTTGGTCATGTCGAATCCATTCTAGTGGATTCATTGGTCTTTAGAAAACTATAGCCAATCCTGAATTTGTCTATTGAGACTGACCGCTTTATATCCCGGCGTTTCACCAGAAGCGCTTCGTATCTTGCGTATCAACTTAGTTGATGCTGACTGAGCAGCCATCTCCTTGTGCATAGCTACAAAGAAAATCTCATCCTTGAGGGGTACAAATCCAAGACCATTTTCTAGGGCTATATTCTTCACCCCTAAGCCCACATCGGCCTTACCTGCAAGGATCGCATTGGCTACGGCTGAATGTGTAAATTCTTCATGGAGATAGCCATTAATGTCTGAGGGGTCGATTCCCTCCTCCATCAATAAGTTATCCAACAGCAAACGAGTGCCGGAGCCGATTTGGCGATTGATAAAGCGTACTTTTTTGCCAATTAAATCCTCAACCGAACGAATATGAAGTGGATTTCCCTTTTTCACTATCAACCCTTGAATTCGCTTCATCACAGGATAGATTTCAATATTATTTTTTGATAAGCGCTGATAAATTGCTTTTGAGTTATCTTGATCAGAGACGTGATAGCCCGCAATATGCGCTTCGTTATTGAGAAGTCTCTCTAAAGATTCACCTGAACCCGCAATTTTGAGCTCAAGTCCCTGAATTTCTCCAGCCGCCTTTTGAATGACTGAATCACTGCTGGAGAAAAATTTCCAGCGCACGCTTTCTGACTTTTGTATTTTCTTAATTTCTTTTAACAATCTATCGTGATACTGGGCATCATGCTTTAAGTGCTCGGCCTGCATATCTTCAATAAACTGAATTAAAAAAGTTCCGAATTCAGTCAACTCGGAACCATGGCCCTTGGTCCGAATAATCAGCGGCATACCTAATTCAGCTTCGACTTGATTGAGCTTGCCCCACGCTCCTCTATAGGAAGTGCCTGATTTTTTACTAGCAACCACCAGGGAGCTTCCCTGACCGATGTCTTTGAGCAGCTGGGCGAGCCAAATCAGATCGACAGAAGCCCTTCCATCGACCTTGGTATTAACAATCAATGTGGGGCGGACTTTAATTTTCATATGTAATTTTTTGCATATTCATTAAGTATTAATGTATGCGATCATATCCCTTTAATCAACCCTTTCGAGTGCAAATATGAAAAAAATGTTCCGGAGACTATTCCTTGCTACCCTCGTAGCCCTATCCATTCCTACAGCACAGGTTTATGCGCAGGAGAAAAGCATTGTGGTTTCATCCACCACCTCGACTGAGCAATCAGGCCTATTTAATTACATGCTGCCCATCTTTAAGATGAAAACTGGCATCGAAGTCAAAGTAGTAGCTGTAGGAACTGGTCAGGCGCTAGACATTGGTCGACGTGGCGATGCAGATGTCGTGTTTGTTCACGATAAAGTAGCTGAAGAAAAATTTGTTGAGGAAGGTTTCTCAACAAAACGATATGAGGTGATGTACAACGACTTCATACTCATTGGACCCAAGTCAGATCCAGCGAAAATTGCTGGCGGCAAAGATATTCAAGTAGCACTGCAAAAAATTGCTGCTGCACAAGCACCATTTGTATCGCGCGCAGATAAGAGCGGCACTCATGCAGCTGAATTGCGTTACTGGAAAGGCGCTGGCGTTTCAGTCTCCCCTGGCCCATCTTGGTATAAAGAAACCGGCTCAGGCATGGGACCTGCCCTGAACACTGCATCCGCAATGAATGGCTACATCTTGGCTGACCGTGGTACTTGGCTCAGCTTTAAGAATCGTGGCGATCTCGCAATTTTGGTTCAAGGCGATCCAAAGCTATTTAACCAATACGGTGTGATGCTAGTAAACCCAGCTAAGTTTCCTCATGTGAAAAAAGCACAAGGTCAGGAGTTTATTGATTGGCTCATTTCCAAGAACGGTCAAGACGTGATTGCTAGCTACAAGATTGATGGCGAGCAGTTGTTCTTCCCTAATGCCAAGAAATAAAAAAGCCCGCGTTAGCGGGCTTTTTCTTACTGGCGTACCGCCCAGCTAATTCAATACTGCGACATCTTTATTTCTTTGGTGTTACAAAGCCGATAGCTGTGTCGTCAATGAACTCAACCATCACGTCATCACCAGCTTTAAATTTCTCAAGACCGAGAACAGCTTGATCCACTTTTACCTTTTGCTTCTCGCCACTTGGCAATGTGAAAGTCACGATACGTGTCTTTTGATCAATTGTTGAAATCTTTACAGTTGCATATACAGTTTCTGTAGTCTCTTCAAAAGGCTTAGCAGAACCTTTGCCTGCCACTACTACTGAACGTACACCAGATACGCCAGGTTTTTGATCTTTACCAACAGCTGTCAAGCCAACAGCAACCGCTTGAGCATGTTCAACCAAGAATACGTCGCCTTTTTTAACTTTATCTAAATCATTGATAGATTTAGAAACATTCATCTGAGCCAAATTACCGTTAGCATCTTTCAATACAACGATGCGCTTCTTAGCATCTACTGAATCAACAGTAGCACTCAAAACTACAACGTCAGCTGCCAAAGGCATCATTTTTGCAGGGAGTTGCGCAAACACAGAGCTTGCAAGGGTAACGCCTGCTGCTGCAAATAAACCAGCCAATAAAGATTTCTTCAAGATAACTCCTAATGAGTAAAAGGTTTCAGAGGGGCTCAATACAGAGCCACAATTCATTGTAACCATGGAATGGGCTGTTTTTAGTACAGCAGCGAACTATCTGCTACCCCTACTTCTTTGGTAAATTGAACGGAAAATCAATACAAAGGCGTCAAAGATCTTGGAAATACTGCTGAAATCGTGGAAAGAAGCTGAAGTAGATGCCTTTTTGGTGCGCCAGGAAGTTTTTATCCTCGAGCAAGGTGTTCCAGTCGAGCTTGAATTGGATGAGTTTGATTCCTTATCAGCGCATGTCCTAGCCTATCAAGACACGCACTGTATTGGCACAGGAAGACTGGTGAAATTAAGCGCTAAGCAGGCTCAAATTGGACGCATGGCCGTCTTAGCCAAATTCAGAGGAAAAGGCGTAGGGAAGCAAATCCTGCGAAAGCTAGTAGATCTAGCCGCCTCGCAGGGAATGCGGGAGATCATTCTGCACTCCCAAGTCAGCGCGATCCCTTTTTATGAAAAGCTGGGCTTTCAAGCCCAAGGGGACGCCTATGATGAGGCCGGCATTCCACATCGTAATATGATGCTCACATTAGCAAATTCAAATTAACAAGCAATGACTACTAACACTACTTCAGCCCCTTCAACTTTTACTTACGTTCATCGAGTTTGCTATTCCGATACTGATGCTGCTGGTTTTGTTTATCACGGTCGCTATTTGGAGATTTTTGAGCGTAGTCGTGCAGAGTGGCTTTCCCAACGAGGCTTAAGCCCTACTAAGCTTGCAAATGAATTCGCTATGGTTATGCCCTTACGTGAACTCACCATGAACTTCTATAAGCCAGGACGTCTGGATGATTTGCTTTACATAGACCAAGTGATTGAGCACCGTGGCCGCACACAAGTGACTGTTAAACAAACGGCACAAAGAAAACTTCCTGATAGCGAGGAGTTTCAAGTGATCGCAAGTGCTGTATTGCATATCGTCTGCGTTGATACCAATACCCTCAAGCCCAAGGCATGGCCTGATTGCGTATTTCAAGATGAGTAATGCATCTAATGGAGCAAACCATGTCTGACGGAAAGCTGCTGACCTTCGTAAAGGAACTTAGCCTACTGCTTGAGCAAAAGCCAAGTGAGGCCGTGATTTTTACTGATGGAAAAAAATTACTAGAGAATCTCATTGCCATAGATGATTGGCTTCCCGAAGAATTTACTAAGCCCCACCCCCAGTATTACCAGCAATATCTTTTATATGCGGATCCTCTAGATCGCTTCTCAGTAGTGAGCTTTGTATGGGGTCCGGGACAAAAAACACCCGTTCATAATCACACCGTCTGGGGAATGGTTGGTCAATTACGCGGCCAAGAAAAAGGCACGCCTTACTATCGACAAGCAAATGGTGAATTTAAACCTGGCGAATCCTGCGTTAGTCCGCCAGGACATGTGGATACTGTCTCACCGGCTACCCATGATATTCATGTAGTGGAAAACAATATGAGTGACCAGACTTCTATCAGCATTCATGTCTATGGCGGCAATATTGGACGCATTCATCGCTCCGTATTTGATCCTGTCACCGGAGCAGAAAAATCGTTTGTCTCTGGCTACGCCAATTCCGTCGTACCAAACCTCTGGAATACAGCTTAATCAGGTAATTCTCGAGCTTTGGGGTCGATGACTTAAAATAGAGTCTCTTACTGCAAACGCACTAGCGTGGCAGCTCACCCCATTGACCGGGATAGTCGATTTTTAAGTACGTTGAATACGGGTCAATACTTTATTGGTCCCTATGTTATTTACAGATCTTGGTTTATCAGAACCCATTCTTCGCGCTATTGCTGAAGAGGGCTATACCAGCCCCACACCGATTCAAGCTAAATCGATTCCCGCTGTTTTAAAAGGTGGTGATCTATTAGCCGCAGCACAAACTGGCACAGGTAAGACTGCTGGCTTTACTCTTCCAATTCTGCAGCGCTTAACTTCAAGCAAGGCAAGCTCAGGCAAGCACTTGTTACGCGTTTTGATTCTGACGCCTACTCGCGAATTAGCCGCCCAAGTCCAAGAGTCTGTCGTGACCTATGGCAAATACACTGGCTTAAAGTCCACAGTAATTTTTGGCGGAGTTGGTGCCAATCCCCAAATTAAAGCGATTGCTGGTGGTCTCGATATTTTGGTTGCAACACCAGGACGCTTATTAGATTTAATGTCACAAAATTGCGTGTCTCTTAAAGATATTGAAATTTTAGTTCTCGATGAAGCCGATCGCATGCTCGACATGGGCTTCTTGCGCGACATTAAGAAAATCTTAGCCGCGCTACCAAAGCAACGTCAGAATCTGCTCTTCTCAGCAACCTTCTCCACCGAGATCAAAGCGCTGGCTGATGGATTACTGAATGCACCAGAGTTAATTGAGGTAGCCCGTAGCAATAGCACTAACGAGGCAATCGCCCAACTCATACATCCAGTAGATAGAACCAAGAAGCATCCATTATTGGCTCATCTCATTAAGAGCAACAACTGGCAGCAAGTGCTAGTCTTTACTCGCACCAAGCATGGCGCTAACAAATTAGTGACGCAGCTAGAAAAAGATGGCATCACTAGCATGGCTATTCATGGCAATAAGAGCCAATCCGCCCGTACAAAAGCATTGGCCGACTTCAAGGCAGGTAAGTTAACCGCCTTAGTTGCTACCGATATTGCAGCGCGCGGAATTGATATTGACCAATTACCTCATGTTGTTAACTACGATCTACCGAATGTCTCTGAAGATTATGTGCACCGCATTGGACGTACAGGCCGCGCAGGATCAAATGGCGTAGCGGTATCTTTAGTATGCGTTGATGAACATCAGATGCTGAGGGATATTGAAAAACTGATTAAGCAAAAACTACCGCAGGAAGTGATTGCAGGTTTTGAACCAGATCCGAATGCGGTGGCTCAACCCATTCAGCTGCGCAGTCAACAGCATCAGCAATCCAGAAAACCAAGGCCTGCTGGCTCTGGTGGCGCCCCGGCTAAAAAGACTCCAGCCAAGCGCAGCAGCCCACCTAAAAGAAGCTTTAATCGTTAATTACGCCTACGTTTAGAATATTTAGCATGAGCCAAGACGCAGAAACCTTACCGAACGAACCACGCCTCACCTCACTCTCACATGGCGGGGGCTGTGGTTGCAAGATTGCCCCTGGAGTTCTTTCTGAGATTCTGAAGAATGTTCCGCAGCTACCCTTTCCAAAAGAGTTGCTTATTGGTATTGAAACATCTGACGATGCTGCTGTTTATCAAATCAATGATTCCCAGGCGATCGTTGCGACTACCGATTTTTTCATGCCGATCGTGGACGATCCATTTGATTTCGGAAAAATTGCTGCTACCAATGCGATTAGCGATATCTATGCGATGGGTGGCACTCCATTGTTTGCGCTTGCCTTAGTTGGCATGCCCATTAAGGTCTTATCTAACAAAACCATTGCTCGCATCTTAGAGGGCGGCGCTGAAGCTTGTCGTAGCGCAGGCATCCCGATTGCTGGCGGACATACCATTGACTCTGTTGAACCTATTTATGGATTGGTGGCAATTGGCATTGTTGATCCTAAGCGCGTAAAGAGTAACGCTAGTGCCAAACCAGGTGATGCACTCATCCTCGGAAAACCTCTAGGCGTAGGAATCTTATCGGCCGCCTTGAAAAAAGATCTATTGGGACCAGACGGATATCGAGAGATGATCTCCAACACCACTAAGCTCAATGCTGCTGGCCCGGATCTGGCTAAGCTAGCTGGCGTGCATGCTTTAACCGATGTGACGGGATTTGGCTTAGCCGGTCACACTCTAGAGTTAGCACGCGGGTCAAACTGCACAGCACATATTGACTGGAGCCAGGTACCCCTGCTCTCTAATGTACAGACATTGGCCGATGACGGTGTGATTACTGGCGCCTCAGATAGAAACTGGCTTAGCTACGGCAATGAAGTCGGTATCCCAGCAGACTTCACGCCAGCTCAACGTGCTTTATTAACGGATCCACAAACGAGCGGCGGACTACTTGTGTCTTGCAGTCCCGATAGCGTCAAAGAGGTGCTGGATATTTTTAATCAACATCATTTTTTGGGCGCCCGCGTCATTGGTCAAATGAGCAAGCGCCAAGGCAAGCCCTTGGTTATTTCTTGAGATTAAATACGCTTGAGAAATCAAGCTGACCGTTGCCTGCTTTGCTATGAGTTTCATAAAGTTGCTGCGCTAACTTTCCAAGCGGAACACTAGCATCCAAGTTCTCGGCATTCTCAACTGCCAAGCCTAAATCCTTGAGCATTAGATCTACCCCAAAACCACCGGCGTATCCCTTAGAGGATGGCACATTTTCCATAACGCCCGGACAAGGGTTGTAAAGTTCCAGCGCCCAATTGCGTCCCGAACTCTTGGTCATGATGTCAGATAGGACTTTGGGATCAAGGCCATTTGCAATACCCAAACGCAGTGCTTCACTCGTGCCCACCATCTGGATACCCAACAGCATATTGTTGCAAACCTTAACAGTCTGTCCCGCCCCATTCGCGCCAGCATGAAAAATGTTCTTACCCATCTTCTCCAATATTGGGCGAGCGCAATCAACAGCTCCAACTTCACCGCCAACCATAAACGTTAAGGTGCCAGCTTGCGCACCAGCGGTACCGCCAGAGACAGGCGCATCAATCATGACAAAACCTTTTGCCTTAGCTGCAGCAGCAACTGCTTGCGCCACCTTAGGTGAAATGGTTGAGCAATCAATCAGCAAAGTTTTTGGATTGGCGTTTGCTAATAAGCCGGCATCACCAAGATACAAACCTTCAACATGACGTGAGGCAGGCAGCATGCTGATTAATACATCAGCATCTTTTGCCGTGTCGTTGGCGTTAGCTGCAACAATGCCTCCTGCAGTAGAAAATGCATCTAGCTGACTCTTTGCCAAATCAAAGCCCAATACCTGATGGCCTGCTTTTAATAAGTTCAGGGCCATTGGTAAGCCCATATTGCCAAGTCCAATAAATCCGATTTTCATAATGCTCCTAGTTTTATTGCTTTCTTGAGGCTAAGTATTTCACACCCTCAGGTCCATATGATTCTGCATGAGGCTGCTTAAATTCCAGGTGAAAAATTTCTCCAGCTTTGTAAATCTTACTTAAGCCATCAATCACGATGGTGATATCGCCTTCGACAACAAGAGCCTTCACCTCAAATGGATGTTCATGAATCCCAAGCTGACCATTGGGGACTTGCTGAACCTCCACCGGCTCAGGAAATCCATCCTGTCGAAGTAACTGCAAAAATTGCTCTGAATTCATGCCTTAACTATAGCGTGGATATACTCACCTAGCATGAGGCAATTTTCACGAGGGCATGATGATAAAAGTAATTGGGTTGATTGAATTGAGGGATGAAGGCGCTTTTGAGCAATACCGCTCCCAAGTGGGTCAGACCGTAGAGCTATATAAGGGCTCTATCAAAAATCGGGGCTCCGTTGTCGACATGTTTTGGAATGAACTGGGCTGTGCGCCATTCAGCGCATTCGTAGAACTGGAATTTCCCAGCACAAAAGATGCCAAGACTTGGGCTAATAGCCCTGAGTACCAAGCACTTGTACCCATTCGCAACAAAGCGATGAAATTGACCTTATTAAGTATTGCAATATAAGCCGAGTAGAACTATTTTTTAAGAACTACTTTTTAAATCAGGCTCCAGAAATAAAAAAGCCTAGCTCGTAAGCTAGGCTGATCAATCAATATGAGGTGAGAATTACTTCTTCGCTTCCATTGCCTCTTTAGCAGCAGTGATTTCTTTACGACGCTCTTTACAAGCACCGGCGATTTCTTGCAAGGCTTTGCGTGCGCGCGCAGCAGATGCCTTAATGCCTTTTTCAATAAACTTTTCGTTTTCAGCTTTGTATGTTTCGAAAGCAGCCAACAATGTATCGTGTTGTGACATCTCGTCTCCTATTAACAAATGAATATTTATACTGACAGCGAAATCAGTATATCCCTATAAAAACCACAGGAAATCACCCCCTAAATCAGGGATAACTCTTATATTGGTGGCTTCAGCCAAAATAGGTCGATTAATAAAAATAACTCGGAGACAGACAAAATGATCAGAAATATCTTTCTATTGGTTGTTGGCGCCCTCATAGGGCTCTCAGCCAATGCACAAACCACCTCCTGGCCCAATCCCAGCAAGCCGATCACGTTTATCAACCCCTTCCCTCCAGGCGGGGCTGTAGACGCGTTTGGTCGCCCGCTTGCTAAGCAACTATCGACTCAACTAAATGACTCCATCGTGGTAGATAACCGTGGTGGAGCTGGCGGCACACTCGGTGCTGCAGCCGCAGCAAAAATGGCGCCGGATGGCTATACCTGGCTTCTTGGTGCAGTGCATCATTCGATTGCGCCAAGTATGTACACCAGCCTCTCTTATGACATCACCAAGGATTTTGAGCCAATCGCGATTATCGGCAGCGTTCCCCATGTCATTGTTGTGAACCCTACTAAGTTCCCAAAGAATGATCTGAAATCCATCATGGAAGAGATTCGCAAGCATCCAGGTAAATACAACTACGCATCTACAGGAAATGGCACCTCTCAGCATTTAACAGGTGAGCTATTTAAGATGCAGAACAAGCTGTTCATTACGCATATTCCTTACCGTGGTACAGGGCCAGCGCTTCAAGACCTCGTTGCAGGCCAAGTTGACATGATGTTTGACACGCTAGCGGGTGCCGCACCCTTCATCAAGAATGGGCAACTGATTGCCGTCGCAGTAGCAACCTCTAAACGAGTTGATGCGTTTCCAAATGTTCCAACAGCTCAAGAACTAGGAATATCGAATTTCATCGTGTCTAGTTGGTATGCAATGTGGGCCATCAAAGGTACGCCTAAAGAAATAGTTGAAAAGATGAGCGCCGAAGTACAGATAGCACTTGCTTCCCCTGATATTAAAGAGCGCTGGGCATCAATGGGTGCAAGCGTTCCTAAAATGACTCGACCTGAGCTCGCAGCCTATATCAACCAGGAAATTAATCGTTGGGGTGAAGTAGTTAAAAAGTCCGGCGCTAAATTAGACTAAAAGAATAAATTTATCAAGAGACAGCATGACCATTCAAACTAAAAACCATTCCTTTATTCGCAACAAACTCCTCAATAAGGAAGAGGTTGCATTTTTAGATGTGCGCGAAGAAGATCCGCACGCACAAGAGCACCCTCTTTTTGCTGCCAACCTACCTCTTTCCAGAATTGAGATTGATGCATACGCCAAGCTACCAAAGAAGAGTGTGCCTATTGTCACTCTCGATGATGGCGAAGGATTTGCCCAACTTGCGGCACAGCGCTTAATCAATTTAGGCTTTACGGATGTTTCCGTATTTGAAGGTGGCGTTAAGAGCTGGAAGGCAGCAGGTGGCGAAGTATTTAAGGACGTGAATGTTCCTAGCAAGTCTTTTGGTGAATTTGTAGAATCAAAGCGTCATACGCCCTCTTTATCAGCTCAAGAGGTAAAACAATTGATTGATAGCAAAGAGGATGTTGTAGTTGTAGACGTTCGTCGCTTTGATGAGTACAACACTATGAGCATTCCGACTGGAATTAGTGTGCCTGGTGCTGAGCTTGTTCTCCGTCTGCCTGAATTGGCCCCTAACCCTAAAACTAAAGTGATTGTGAACTGCGCCGGCAGAACCCGCAGCATCATCGGCACCCAATCACTTATTAACGCCGGCATCCCTAATGAAGTGAATGCCCTACGCAATGGCACGATTGGCTGGACACTAGCCGGACAAGAGTTAGACAAAGGCCAGAGTAGAAAATTTCATGAGGTAAGCGACGACACAAAAAATGAAGCAGCGATACGTGCTCGCAGCGTTGCCGATAGGGCTGGCGTCAAACGCGCCAGTCTTGCAGATGTCCAAACCTGGAAAACACAAGCTGATCGCACTACTTATTTGTTCGATACACGTACACCAGAAGAATATGAGGCAGGCCATCTACCTGGATTCCGCTCCGTACCAGGCGGACAACTTGTTCAAGAGACTGAGATGGTTGCCCCAGTTCGTGGCGCCCGCGTGGTCCTAGCAGATCCTAGTGGTGGCGGAGTACGCGCCAATATGCCAGCCTCTTGGTTGGCGCAAATGGCCTGGGATGTGTATGTGCTCGATGGAGTCCACACCTCCGATCTCACAGAGAAAGGATCATGGCAAGCACCTTTGCCAGACCTTCCAACAATAAAAAGCGTAGATGCGGCCACAGTTTCTGATTGGCTCAAGAATGACAGCAACACCATTGCAATCGATTTCAGTACGCACGCTAATTACGTTAAAGGGCATATCCCAGGAAGTTGGTATGCCCTGCGCTCTGAACTTGCCGAGGCGATGAAAAAAATCCCTCAGGCGGATCGCTATATCGTCACCAGTTCGCCAAGCGAATTAAGTCTTTTTGCTGCCCAAGAATTGCAAGCCCTCACCGATGCGGAGGTGCTTGTTTTAGCAGGAGGAAATTCAGCTTGGGTAAAGGCTGGGTTAGAGCTTGAGAAGGGGGCAAGTCATTTGGCCTCGCCACCTCTTGATCGCTATAAGCGCCCTTATGAAGGCACCAACGTTGACCCGGCAGCTATGCAAGCCTATTTAGACTGGGAGTTTGGACTAGTGGAGCAGCTAAGCAAGGACGGAACCCATCACTTCTGGGTTCTATAAAGCCTTAAGTCGCCCTTGCCGCTTACCTAATTGCAGCTCAGTTGCTGCAATTAGGCGATCTTGTTACGAATAATGCCAACACCGGTAATTTCTGTTTCCATAGTGTCACCTGGTTTCAAAAATTCTGGCGGCTTTCTACTGTAACCAACACCAGCAGGCGTACCCGTAGCAATGATGTCACCGGGCATCAATGTCAAGCTGCGTGACAGCTCTGCAATTACCACTGGAATCTTGAAATACATTTGCTTGTAACTGGCATTTTGCTTTTCAACGCCATTCACGCGACAGATAATGCGCGTGTCGTCTAGGTTAACACCTCCGGCAGTCACAATCCATGGACCCATCGGGCCGTGACCATCCAAGCTCTTACCTTTGAACCACTGACCTGAGTGACGCTTTTGTTGCACATCGCGAGCAGTTGTATCGTTATAGGCAGCATAGCCAAAAACATAGTCCATTGCATTTTCTTCAGGAATATTCTTCCCTTTTTTGCCAATCACTACGGCTAGCTCAGCCTCCCAGTCGATTGCAGTGGAATAGCTACCATCATAAGGAATGGAGTCAAAAGGTCCATTCATGGTTTGCACACCTTTGGTAAAGAGTACTGGCACCTTTGGATATTCCTTAACACCCTGATCAGCACGTCTATCCTTGCCTTCGTCGAAGTGGTCCAAGTAATTCCAGCCAACGCAATAAATATTACTTTGTGGCTTGGGAATTGGGGATAACAAAACCACTTGATTTACATTCTGCAAATTAGATCCGCGACCCTTAAACAAAGCCGCTAATTCAGAGAGCCCCCTATTGCCTGAGGCCGCCAATGAAATTGTTGACGTTGGATCGAATGAAAGCTGTACTTTTTGGCGCACTGCCTCAGCAGGAATATCTATGACCATGCCATCATTGGTTACTAAACCCAATCTTGAAGTGGCACCCATTTTTGGCAAGTAGTTAGCAATACGAAATCCTGCTTTACCTGTCATTGGCTCAACCACAATAGGCTGACGGCCATCAGGCGCAGCAATTGCATTCGAAATAAACATACCACTCATGGCAGCGGACGCACCCAATTTAAGCGCATCTCTCCGATTTGTATCCACGGCTTCTCCTTTAATCTTTTATTAGTGTTTTTATTAATACTGATACGTTCTTTAAACGATCTGCAGTAAATATTAATACCAAACTCTGATCTTGGGCAGAATATTGAAAAAATCACTATTCTTGAGCAATGCGCCCTTTTACCCGCCCATTCCCCGTCCGCTCTCTTGCCTGCATATCTATTCTGTTTAGTCTTTGCGCCTGCGAACGCGAAACCTATACAAGCTGGAGTTGCAATTCTCAAACGGAAACCAAGATTCCTATGGTGCTTCGAAAAGCTCAAATGGAACTACAGGGGAATATATTTGACTATTGCGGCAGCCTTGGAAATCAGAGTTACTTTGATCAAAAATGCCCAGTCCAAACCAATCAATCCAGCATTACATTTACACCCTCCACTGGATTATTGATAAATCAAGATCAAGACTTGCAATGTGCAGCGTTGTAAAGAGAACAGCGCCTAATTAATCTATGAATCGCCTCAGCCCCAAGAAATTATTACTTACCAAGTGGACGGCCGTAAAGCCGATTGCCAAACAGAAGCATTTTTTAGTCAGCAAAGTGATTCTTCCTGAACCACCCAGCGACAAGATTGAATTTGTTGAAATTGAGGCAGTCTATTCTAAGAAAACGACGCTCATTGCTTGGCGTGATCTCACCAATAGCGAATTATGGTTGCAGGGCTGGCAATAAAAAACCGCCTCGGGAATGAGGCGGTTTTTGTAGTGCGCTAGTAGAGATGATTGTTAATCAGACTACTTTTTGCCTCCGGATTTTTTAACCAAGTCATCGATATTCTTTTCAGCAGCGTCAGCTACTTGATTCACAATACGACGACCCTCTTTAAACATCTTCTGCCCAGTTGTAGACATTTCATTGACAACTTTAGATAGCTTGTCAGCATGACTTGGAATTTTATTTTCAGCGTCTTCCAACCAATTGACTAATGAACTGCGAACTTTCTCAAGATGCTTCTCAGTTTCATCGGCAGCACTCTCACCAATATCTTTGAGAACTGATTTCACCTTCTTTTGATAAACCGTAGCTCGCTTAGCGGCTTCTTTTGTGGCTTCTTCTTGCAGGTCTTTTAGCTTAGCCAAATCATTTTTTGCAGCTGACTTAGCGCTATCGAGGGCATTTTTCATACCCCACTCCATTTCAGCAATGTGATGCTCACTTAATTGTTTAGCTGCATCCAACAGCTTGTGCGAGTAATCAAACAATTCCTTGGCTTTTTCTTGTTGCCACTTTTGTAGATCTTTTGCATCCATTTTTCGCTCCTATGAACAAGGGTTAATAAGACTTTGATACTTAACTCTATACCGAATTAGATGAGCTGCCAATTCCCCTGATTCCAGGCATTAAAATAAGAGGATGACCGAAAGAAAATCCGTATATGACAGTATTGGTGGAATCGACAAAATCGATGAATTAGTGGATCGTTTTTACGATTTAATGGCTTTAGAGCCAGTTTTTAGTGATTTACGTACGATGCACCCCCAAGATCTTTCGAACTCACGAGAAAAGCTAAAGTTTTTCCTAACCGGCTGGATGGGTGGCCCCGATATCTACTCACCCAAATACGGACACCCCATGCTTAGAGCCCGCCATCTTCCATTTAAGATCGGCCTGAAAGAGCGCAATCAGTGGTTGGCGTGTATGTATAAAGCCATGGAAGAATGCGGCATTGAAGGCAGCGTTGCGAAACAACTTGAAGAATCATTTTTCAACACCGCAGACTGGATGAGAAATCAACCAAACTAATTAGTCAATCTTGGCGCCTGCTTGCTTCACTGCTTTTGCCCAGCGCGGCATTTCGTTTGCAAGAAACTTAGCGAACTGCTCGGCATTTAAGTAAGCAGGGTCAGCGCCTTGATCGATCATTTTTTTCTGAACATCAGGCGATTCCAAAGCCTCCTTAAAAGCTTGGCTCAATTTATTGATCGCTTCAGGCGGCGTACCTTTTGGCGCCAAAATTCCATAAAAACCTACGACATCCAAGTTAGCTACACCGGTTTCAATAACAGTCGGAGTATTTGGTAGGGCGGAATTCCGTTTGGCACTAGTAACAGCCAAGGCTTTAACTTTCCCCTGCTGGGCGTAATTGGCCGCCTGCGGTACAGACTCTGCCATAAATTGAACGTGCCCTGCAATCAAATCAGTAAAGGCAGGGGCGCTGCCTTTAAAGGGAATATGCACCATGAATATTCCAGTCTCACTCTTAAGCATCTCTGGCACCAAATGAGAGATACCGCCATTGCCAGCCGATCCATAGTTCAACTTACCAGGATTTGCTTTTGCATAAGCAACCAGCTCTTTGAGCGTATTGGCCTGTACATCCTTGTTCACAATCAATGCAAGCGGTTGCTGCGCAGTTCTTGCGACAGGTTGAAAATCTTTTAAGGTGTCATAAGGTGACTTGGTATAAATCGCAGGGTTAATCACCATTGTTCCCGTATTGGCCAGTAGAACGGTATACCCATCGGCAGGAGATTGCATAACAAACTGTGCGCCTACCGTACCACCTGCCCCAGCCTTGTAATCCACGATCACCGTTTGACCTAAGGATGTTTGCAATTTATCAACGAAAAGACGGATATGCGCATCTAACGGGCCGCCCGCTGGAAAGCCAATGATGATCTTGATGGGTTTATCGGGATAGACGGCTTTAGCAGGATTAATTGCCAAAAATAGCATCAAGCCTAATAACAATTCCCTATAGATCCGCATGGAGTTTGGCATAAAAGACTGCATTGAATAAATTTAGATACACTTTACCTGAAGGCCATCTCAGAAAAGAAAAAAATGATTGAAAGTTTCATACAACTTATTAGCGACCCTAACGCATGGATCGCTTTTTTAACACTCTCTGCTCTTGAGATCATTCTTGGCATTGATAACATCATATTTATTAGCGTCATCGCCAACAGACTCCCAATTGAGATTCGAGAAAAGGTTCGTCAGTTTGGCCTGATCTTTGCGCTAGTGACCCGCATCCTATTGTTACTAAGCCTTTCCTGGGTAATGGGTCTCACAGAACCACTGTTTGATATTGCTGGCAAATCCATTAGTGGCAGAGATCTCATCCTCTTGCTAGGGGGCTTCTTTTTAATCTGGAAAGCTTCAAAAGAAATTTATGTTGAGGTTGAGGCAGGCGATCATAGCGATGAGCATAGCGAATCTGGCGAAAAAAAGAAAGCCAAAACACTACTCTCCTTGTTTATCGGATCAGTTTTGCAAATTGGCTTGCTGGACATTATCTTTTCTCTAGATAGCGTCATTACTGCGGTAGGCATGGTTGATCAAATTAGCGTGATGATTGCGGCGGTATTAACTTCTGTAGTCATCATGCTGGTTGCAGCAAAGCCAATTGGGGACTTTGTTCATCGCCATCCATCCATAAAGGTTCTGGCGCTATCTTTTCTAACGGTTGTTGGCGTAGTCCTAATCGCAGAGGGCATGGGGGTTCATATTCCCAAGGGGTATGTTTACGTTGCCATGGCATTTTCACTATCCGTGGAGCTTTTAAATATCCGCTCACGTGAAAAAAAGAAAAGGTTAAAGTAATCTTCGGTTACATCACTACTTATAGGGCTTGTGCGCAAGCAAATCCGCTTGCCCAAGCCCACTGGAAGTTATGACCACCTAAGTGACCAGTAACATCAACGCATTCACCAATAAAAAAGAGTCCTGGATGTTTGCGCGACATCATGGTCTGCCCATCGAGCTCTTTGGTATCTACGCCACCTAACATTACCTCAGCTTTTTTCCACCCCAAGGTACCTGCAGGCTTGACTGACCAGTTTGTGATGAGCTCCTTGAGAGCTTGTCGATCTTTTTTAGAAACTTCCGCCCACTTACGACCCGTTAAGCCTTTTTGATCAGCAAATGCTTTAGCTAAGCGCTGTGGCAAAACAGAGGCCAGAATAGTTTCAGTAAGTTTTAAGCGATTCTCTTCATTGTTAAAGAGTTCATCACAATTAAATCCACCGGGACGTTCAATTGCCCCCAACCAATCAATATGAATCGGCTCACCCTCCTCCCAATAGCTACTTGCCTGGAGAACTGCAGGACCCGATAAGCCTTTGTGAGTGAGAAGCAGGTCTTCATTGAATCTACAGGCACCATAACGATGCCCCTTGGAGCCTGAAGCAATTCTGACGGGAACGCTCAGACCGGCTAATTCATTGAGATTCCCAAAATTATCCGCAGTAAATGAAAGTGGCACTAGAGCAGGCCTTGGGTCGACCACCTTGAGTCCAAACTGTTTTGCAATATCTAAAGAATAGGCAGTGGCTCCAATAGCAGGAACAGGCAAACCACCCGTAGCCATTACCACTGACTTCGACTTTTCAATACCCATATTGGTATGCACGGTCCACTCATCGCCATCTTGAGCGATAGACTGAATCGTGACAGGATGACGAATAGTGACTTTGCCCTTGGCACACTCAGCAAACAGCATCTCAATAATTTCTTTGGCAGAGTCATCACAAAACAATTGACCTTGATGCTTCTCGTGATAACCAATCTTATAAGCAGTAACTAGCTTGATAAATTCCGAGGATGGATACCTGGCAAGCGCACTTTTAACAAAATGCTGGTTGAGGGATAAGAAATTGGCTGGACTGCTGTGCAGGTTTGTAAAGTTGCAACGGCCACCCCCGCTAATACGTATTTTTTCACCCAATACTTCTGCGTGATCCAGTACCAGCACCCTCTTTCCCAATTGACCGGCAACGCCTGCACAAAATAGGCCCGCTGCACCACCACCGATAACGATGGCATCCCAAGTTTTACTCATGTATTACTCAAAACGATCGATGATGTCGGATGAGATCTTTAGCTTTCTCATATGAAGCTTGGTATAGGCCTGACGGAAGTTTTTAGTCATCGAGATCATGACCGATGCAGTCCATGCAAAAGAAAACATTCCAGAAAAAGCGATGATAACTGCCAACATTTTCCAGCCATCCGGAAGAATATCTTCCATAAAGCCCATCGCGGTATAAGTACTACCGCTAAATAAAATGCTTTGACCTAATGCTAGCAGCAATTTGAATGCATATAACGCAATACCCCAGATGAGTATTTCAGCAATGTGCGTTAGAAATAATAGAAATACGCTGATATAAAAACAGAGCGCTACAGCAGAGTACTTTTTCTCAGCCAAATACAAAAATGTTTTAACCTCATAGCGCTTAGCAATCTGGAGCAGCATTACGCCATGAAACACCATAACAAATAAGAGCATAGCCCCACCCAGAAGATAACCAGGAAGATCAAGAGATGTGGCGAGATTGGCTTGCGAGGGATTCATAGTGGTGATTTTACAGGCGCCTTCTTAGCCTAGCTGATACCAATCTCGAATCACCTGCCAAGCCTCTTCGGCCGTTTCAGAAAAGTGAATACTCTGCATATCTTCTTTGTCAATTACACCAAATTCCACCATACCCTTAAAGTTCACCATCTCATTCCAATAGCTATTTCCTACCAATATCACTGGTATAGGCACAACCTTTTTGGTCTGTATAAGCGTTAAGACCTCAAATAACTCATCAAAAGAACCAAAACCTCCTGGATAGGCCACGATTGCTCTTGCCCTTAACATGAAGTGCATCTTACGCAGAGCAAAGTAATGAAAACGAAAACTTAAACCAGGGCTGATGTACTGATTTGGGTGCTGCTCTCTAGGAAGGCTGATATTAAAACCAATGGTTTTGTCGCCCGATTCAAATGCACCACGGTTAGCAGCCTCCATAATGCCAGGGCCGCCGCCCGTACAAATATGCAACTTGTTAGAGTCTTTTTTCTGTGTTGCATTGTAGGAAGCAACTAGAGCACCAAACTGACGAGCGGATTCGTAATATTGACTATGCAATAACGCTTTATTAGCAGCTGCTATCTCGTCTGTAGTCTTGGCCTTTTCTTTGAGGACTAATGCTTCTGCCTCACTCACAAAACGCGTTGAACCAAATACTGTAATCGTGTGCTCGATACCATGTTCTTTGAGTAGCACTTCAGGTTTAAGCAACTCCAACTCAAATCGAATGCCCATAGTTTCTCTACGAGCCAAAAAGGCTTCATCATCAAAAGCAAACTTATAAGAGTCATCAGAGTCTTGCTCTGAGATTTGACCTTGATGTAGATTTAAAAACTCGGTGATCGTTTGCGAGTTATGAATGGGCAGCTTTGGACTCATATGGCAACCTTTTGGGGTAATTTGGACCATCTTAACTCGCGTCCAAAATAAGTGTTAATACCTAGTTCAACCAAGGATACGGGCTTCTAGGGATTATCGGGATTTACCCAGAGCCCATCCCGAGTTAATATTGATGTAATTTCAATCCAATCGAAGGAAAAGCAATGAGCAACCGTGCAATTATCATTATGGTACTAGTCTTAATTGGTGCCACCGCCTATTTACTAATCAAAGGCGACGGCGACATTGATATGGGCGGTGAAAAGCATGGTGCTGAAGCTGCGCACATGGAAGATGCAAAGAAAGATGCGCCTGCCGCTCCTGCAGCAGCCCCAGCAGCTCCTGCAGCTGACGCTAAGAAGTAATTCTTTCTTCTGCATATAAAACCGCGGTCCGCCGCGGTTTTTTTATCCCCACTTTTTGTAGATATGAAAACCATCGACTCTTCTACCCTCACTTCCTTTGCTCCAACTGGAACCTTGCGTGTCGGCATCAATTTAGGCAACCCAATTCTTGCAAATGAGGAGCCCAATACAAAACGTCTTTATGGCGTAACGATTGATATTGCAAATGAGATTGGAAAGAGAATCTCTCTGCCGGTAGAACTCATTCCCTTTAAAACAGCTGGTGCCACAGTAGACGCAGTTAAGGCCGAGGAAATCGATTTGGTATTTGTAGCAATTGATCCAGTGCGTGGCGCCGATATTAGCTATACCCCAGCCTACATTCAGATTGAAGGGGCTTATATGGTCAAAGCCGATTCAACCATCAATAACAATGAAGAGGTAGATGCTGTTGGTAATGAAATCGTGGTTGGTAAAGGCAGTGCCTATGACCTCTACCTGTCCCGTGAGATCAAGAATGCTACCCTGCTCCGCGCCGCCAGCTCACAAGCTGTCGTGGACGACTTTATGTCAGGCCAGGGAAATATAGCTGCAGGGGTAAAACAGCAGCTTGAGAGTGATGCAAAACGCTACGAGGGTTTGCGCATGTTACCCGGACGCTTTATGGTGATCAATCAGGCAATTGGCATTCCGAAGGCTCGCACTCACTATGAGGACACTACCGCCTACTTAAGTAATGTCATCAAAGAGCTAAAACAATCTGACTTCATTGCTGATGCCATGAATCGCCACAACATTCAAGGCGCAAAAGTAGCTGACTAAATTTATTATCTAGCACTCATAGGTGTGCAAACGCTCAGGGATGATGACATTACTCCAATGCAATTCATCTCTGATGCATTCGGCCAGCACCGATGAAGACTCTGGTTCTCCATGCACTACGAAGACGGTGCTCGGCGCTTTTTCAAATCCCTTCAACCAATCTAGCAAACCAGCCTGATCAGCATGAGCTGATAAGCCGCCAATGGTATGTATTGAGGCTTTAACAGGCACCTCCTCGCCAAATAAGCGCACTTTCTGCACCTTATCAACCAAGCGCCTACCAAGGCTGCCGTATGCCTGAAACCCGGTAATCACAATTGCATTTTGCGAGCGCGGCAAATTACTGACCAAGTGATGAACAATGCGGCCAGCATCACACATGCCGCTAGCAGAAATAATGATGGCGCCACCCTTAAGCTTATTCAACGCCTTGGATTCTTCTACGTCTGCAATAAAACGAAGATCCACCGCATCTGGATTATTTTTGTACCACTCAAAGGTTGCTTGCGACTGACCATCTAACTGTGCAAAAAAGTGCTGGGTGAGATGAGTTGCTGCCGTAGCCATCGGTGAGTCCACCCAGATACTTAAATGGGGTAGGCGCCCCCTTCTCACCAAGTCAATCAATAAAAAGAGTATTTCTTGAGTTCGACCGACAGCAAATGCTGGCATCACCACATTGCCATGCGCAGTCATTGTGGAAGTAATAACCTCCACCAACTCATCTTCGGTATCTTGCAGGCTACGATGGAGTCGATCACCATAAGTTGACTCAACTACAACAACATCAGCCTTCTGAATTAAATCAGGATCGGGCATGAGGACCTTACCCTTCATGCCAATATCCCCTGAAAACACGCAGCGTTTTTTCTCGAGCCCATCTTCAGTGATATCTATGACCGCAATAGCCGAACCCAAAATATGTCCAGCATTACGAAACTCCAGTCGTACACTCGGGGCTATTTCCACTGACTCCCCATACTCCAAAGGCTCAAACTGGGTCAGCGTCATCTCAACTTCTTCCCGGGAATAAAGCGCAACCGGCATTTCTCCATGCCACTTACCTGCTTTTTTCTTTCTCTCTGCCCGTTCCACATCGGCACGCTGCAAATGCGCGCTATCCAACAAAAGAATTTTTAACAACTCAAAGGTGGCCTTAGTGCAGTAGATTGGCCCAGAAAAACCTTGTGCGCATAAACGAGGGAGTAGACCACTATGGTCAATATGTGCATGTGTGAGCACTACAAAGTCGAGGTCTTTAGGTGCAAACGGCAAGGGCTCGAGGTTCTTATTGGTTGCCTCGCGACCACCCTGGAACATGCCGTAGTCAACCATAAAACGCCTAGGCTTTCCAGAGAGCATCACTTCAACCGAATGGCGTGAGCCTGTTACCTCGCCCGCCGCACCAAGAAATTGAATCTTCATATGATCAGCATACTCTTTCCTATAATTAGCTCAAGAGCTTTGCAATCAGAGCGATACTAATCAAATGAACCCTCTTCCAGCCACACTCGATACATTGAAGCTAATTAAGCTTCTCAAGCGTGAGCCTGCAGAACATAAAGGCAATGCCGGTAAAGTTGTTTTAATTGGCGGCGCACCCGGTATGGCCGGAGCACTAATTTTGGCTGGTAATGCCTGCTTACATCTAGGTGCAGGCTGGACTATTCTAGAAATGCTAGACCCAGCATCGGCACGTGCTGATGCCAGCCAACCCGAGCTCATGATTCGTCTTGCTACATTGGGTATTCAAGCAAGCCTTACCGCTGCCAGACCTGATGTGATTGCTATTGGCCCAGGTCTCGGTAAATCAGAGTTGGCATCTTGCTGTTTGCACGCAGTACTGTCCTATCCAAGTATTCCACTGGTAATTGATGCTGATGCCCTCAATCTCATCAGCGAATCTCCTGGATTACTTAAGCAACTTCAGATTCGCAACCAACAATTTCCCGGCTCTACCGTTCTCACACCACATCCTGGGGAGGCGGCAAAACTCTTACAGTCCACGACCGACAAAGTGCAGTCAGATCGCGTGAGCACCATTCAACAACTTGTTGAATTAACGCAATCGATCGTAGTTCTCAAAGGGCAACATACCCTGATTGCGTCTCCAGAACATCCTCCAGCGCAATGCCTGGCTGGTAATCCCGGCATGGGAACCGGAGGTATGGGCGATGTTCTAACAGGAAGTATTGCTGCCATCGCTGGCCAAGGCGTGCGCCATCAAATCAATTTATGGCAGGCAACCGGGATTGCAGTTGAACTTCATGCTAGCGCAGCAGATAGCTTGGTAACCAAAGGGTTTGGCCCCATTGGCCTTACTCCCTCCGAGACCATTTTAGAAATGCGGACCCTACTTAATAAACTGTTATAAATCTTTATGCATTCAGTAAGCGCAGCACATCATCACCGACGTTACCTCTATGGCATCCTGATGGCCGGAGTTGGCTCGATGCTTTTCTCAGGCAAGGCGATTTTGGTAAAACTCGCTTTTGGTTATGGTGCAAACGCAGAAACACTCTTAGCTTTACGCATGCTCATGGCCCTTCCCTTGTTTTGGGCGATCTTCTGGTGGGAATCTCGTCGCAAGGCAATGAGCACAATTACCTGGCTTGATCGTGGCAAGCTATTCTTCTTGGGATTCTTAGGCTATTTCCTATCTAGCTACATTGATTTCTTGGGCCTGCAATATATCTCTGTTGGTTTGGAGCGCATCGTCCTTTATCTCACGCCAACTATTGTTCTACTCATCTCTTACTTTGTATTAAAAAAACCAATCTCTAAACTGCAGTGGTATTCACTGATCGTTGGCTACATTGGGGTATTTATCGTATTCATTCAAGATGCCAGCTCTTCAGGACTTAGCGCCTGGCTTGGAATGTTTTTAGTTTTTGGTAGTGCCTGCTCTTACGCGGTCTACATGATTGGCGCAGGAGAGATGGTCAAGCGTATTGGAAGCGTTCGCCTTGTTGTCTATGCCAGCTCAGCCTCAGCCATCTTGAGCATATTGCAATCAACCATTCATAATCCAACCGCTATTTTCGAGCAACTCCCACAGATATATTGGTATAGCCTACTGAATGCGAGCCTCTGCACAGTCATTCCAATGCTACTCATCATGATTGCCATCAATCGCATCGGATCACCATTGGTGGCGCAAGCAGGAATACTCGGCCCTGTATCTACTATTTTTATGGGATATTTAATTCTGGCTGAGCCAATCACATGGACGCAAATTAGCGGAATGACTTTAGTGATTGCAGCTATGTGGCTGTTAGTGCGCAATGATGCACCAACAAAAAAGTCACCAGATCCAAAAAAATCTGATGACTTAGACAGTACAGAACCCCTTAATTAGGGGTAATGAATTTACTGAGCTGCTGCGTCGGCAGGCGCTTTAGATTTCTTCTTGGATTTCTTTTTAGACTTTTTCTCAGCTTTCTTTTCTTTCTTAGCTTTTTTCTTAGCTTTCTTCTCGGCAGATTTCTCGCTTGGGGCAGCAGTCGGTGCAGGAGCTGGTGCAGCAACAGGTGCGGCAGCTGGGGCAGACGCTGGTGCTGGGTCAGCAGCCATCACAGAAGTCGGGGCAATACCGATAGCAGCAGAAATAAGACTGGCTAGGCTCAAGCGCGCGATACGAGAAATCATGTAATTCTCCGAGAAAGTTTGTGGATAATTTAATAATACTCAAAAAATTGAGATTAATGCTTCATTTTTAGAAGGCTGGACATGAGTAATTTTCCGAGTGACATCTTTACTGAACCTCAAGGCTATTCAGTAAATACCCTTGAACAGCTGGGACCTTTGACCGGTATGGCAGGCATCTGGGAAGGCATTCGTGGCTTAGATGTGAAGCCCAAAGCTGAGGGGCCAAAGAAACAAGCTTATGTGGAGCGCATGGAACTACAACCTATTGATCCCCAAACCAATGGACCTCAATTGTTTTATGGCTTGAGATATCACACCCACATTACTAAGCCCGACCAAGTAAAAACCTATCATGATCAGGTAGGGTATTGGCTATGGGAACCAGCGACTGGCAGCATTATTCATACCCTCTCGATACCACGAGGCATGATCACAATGGCAAGCGGCAAAGCCGCATCTGATGCCAAGCAATTTGAGTTATTCGCCAAGGAAGATGATCGATGTGCCGGCATTTCCTCGAACCCCTTCTTAGATTACGCATTTAGAACGGTGGAGTTTCGCATTCAGGTTTCGATTCATGATGATGGCACTTGGTCTTATGAGCAAGACACAGTCATGAAAATTAAAGATCAGGCGGAGTTATTCCATCACGTGGATAACAATACGCTGCACAAGATTAGAGAGGCAACGCCCAATCCTCTGGCCAGATGATTTGTTAGATGAAGCTAAATTTAATGTTGGTAGATGTAATAAAGGCCATCATGTGATGGCCTTTATTGATGTTGCTCAGCTACCGAAGTCTTTACGCAGGCTGCGCTTCAGTCTCGGTAATTTTTTCTAATGCCTTTTCGAGATGGCCAACAGTGCGATCAACATGAGCCAGTTTTTCTAAACCAAACAAACCGATACGGAAAGTGCGGAAGTCTGGACGCTCATCACACTGCAATGGAACACCTGCTGCAGTCTGTAAGCCAAGCGCAATAAATTTCTTACCAGACTGAATATCCGGATCCTTGGTATAGCTAACCACTACGCCAGGGGCTTGGAAGCCTTTAGCTGCTACAGAGTCATAACCTTTAGAAACCAATAAGTTACGCACTTTAGTGCCCAACTCCACTTGCTTATCTTTTAAGGCTGCAAAGCCAAGTGCTTGGGTTTCTTTCATCACATTACGCAAAACCTTTAAAGCGTCTGTAGCCATGGTGGTGTGATAAACGTGACCACCCTTTTCATAGGCTTCCATGATCTGCAGCCACTTTTTCAAATCCATCGAAAAGCTACTGCTTTGTGTAGCATCAATACGCTCGCGTGCACGATCACCTAAGGCGATCAGTGCGCAACATGGTGAGCTACTCCAACCTTTTTGAGGTGCAGTAATCAGCACATCCACATTGCAAGCTTTCATATCAACCCACATTGCACCAGAGGCAATGCAATCCAATACAAATAGACCGTTTACTGAGCGCACTGCCTCGCCTACTGCTTTGAGGTAATCATCTGGAAGAATGATGCCGGCTGAAGTTTCTACGTGCGGTGCAAACACTACCGCTGGCTTTTCTTTCTTGATAAATGCCACCACTTCCTCAATCGGAGCTGGAGCAAAAACGCCTTGTGTGGAATCTTCTAACTGGCGACCTTTAATCACGGTGACATCCTTGGTGATATTCGCCAAATCAAAGATTTGTGTCCAACGGTAGCTAAACCAACCATTGCGCAAAACTAAACACTTTTCATTATTGGCAAACTGGCGAGCAACCGCCTCCATACCAAAAGTGCCGCTGCCAGGAACGATCACTGCTGAACTAGCGTTATAAGCATCTTTCAGGACACTTGAAATATCGACCATCACGCGCTTAAATTCTTCAGACATGTGATTGAGAGAGCGGTCGGTATAAACAACCGAGAATTCCAATAAACCGTCTGGATCAACGTTGGGAAGTAAGCCTGGCATAGTAATTTCCTAGGGATTTCAGTGATTAGCCCTAAATGATACTGATTTAAGTCTTTTTTGGGCAGATCACTCCAAAAACCACTTTAAAAGGGCTTTTTTGGCTGTTTTGCCAGATTACTTTCCAGTTTTAGAGGAAATAGCGATCCCGGCCACGATTAATGCAAATGCCAATCCATGAAATAGTTGTGGGGGCTCACCCAGCATGGCGGCCGACAAAAGCGCCGTAAACAAGGGAATGAAATTCGCAAAAAAAGCGGCGACTGTGGGACCAGCTCCATTAACACCCAAACCCCAACAACGATAGGCAATGAGAGATGGGCCAATAGCGACAAACAAAATTAAAGATGCGGTCCACCAATTCAAGTCAATGTACGCATGACCGGTAACAATTTCAAAACCATCAAAAAATCCTGTCCACAAAAGACCAACGGTCACTTGCGCCATTAGAAACTCAGCCCATGGCCATTGGCGCTCTGTACTCGATCCAGGACGACTTAACATCCAACTGTAAAAAGCCCACAAGATGGTGGCCAGCATAATTAAAAGATCGCCGATTACCATTTCCATTGACAACAGCGCCGCTAAATCACCGCGCGTCAATACGATACCGACGCCAAGCAAGCTCACAACCGCGCCAATCATTTGCAGCACACTCGGCTTTACTTGATAAAACACCGCACCAATAAATAGCATCCAGATCGGCATACTGGCGCCAATTAAGGTGACATTAATGGCAGTCGAAGTTTGCAGTGCAAGATATAGGAGAACGTTATAGCTCCCCACCCCAAATAAACCCAAGAGTAAAAAGCGTTTTTTGTTTTGCCATAAAGCGCTTCCAGGCATGAAGACACGCCAACCCAAAGGAAGAAGAAGCAATGCAGCAAGCCCCCAGCGAACTGCACTTAAAGTAATTGGAGAAATGCTCCCGACCAATACACGGCCAGCAATAGCATTACCTGCCCATAAAGCGGTAGCCAATAATAAGTAGGTAATAGTTGCGAAATTAAGCTGGGGCATAGGAGATTTATGAGGGGGAACGGTTATTTAGCGTCCCCAAACAAGGGATACCCTAGCATTGTAGAAACAAATCCCCCGGTATTGCTAAGATAGAGCTTAAATTAAGCTTTTGCTCTAACAAAATAGCATCAAATAGAAGGATTTATTGTGGCAATCATTACCAATATAGAAGACTTGCGGGTCCTCCATAAAAAACGCACCCCCAAGATGTTCTACGACTATGCAGACTCTGGATCATGGACAGAGTCCACATATCGCGCCAATGAATCTGATTTCCAAAAAATTAAATTGCGCCAGCGTGTAGCAGTCAATATGACCAACCGCACGACCAAGACAACCATGGTTGGTCAAGAAGTTGCTATGCCGGTTGCGCTAGCGCCTACCGGCCTCACTGGGATGCAGCATGCTGATGGTGAAATTTTGGCGGCTAAGGCTGCTGAAAAGTTCGGAGTGCCATTTTGCCTGTCCACGATGAGTATCTGCTCAATTGAAGATGTAGCTGAACGCACTACCAAGCCATTTTGGTTTCAGCTCTATGTCATGAAAGACCGCGGCTTTATTGAGCGTCTCATTGAGCGCGCTAAGGCGGCAAAATGCTCAGCACTTGTCCTCACGCTAGATTTACAAATCTTAGGTCAACGCCATAAAGATTTAAAGAATGGTCTCTCTGCTCCACCCAAGCTCACCATTGCCAATATGATCAATATGGCGACTAAGCCACGCTGGTGTATGGGAATGGCAATGACGCCACGTAGAACATTCCGCAACATTGTTGGTCATGCCACTGGTGTTGGCAACATGTCCTCACTCTCCTCTTGGACTGCAGAACAGTTCGACCCAGGACTTAACTGGGGTGATGTTGAATGGATTAAAAAACTCTGGGGCGGAAAGCTCATCATCAAAGGCATCCTCGATGAAGGCGATGCACGCTTAGCTGCAAACTCCGGGGCAGATGCATTGATTGTTTCCAATCATGGTGGTCGTCAACTCGATGGTGCGATCTCCAGCATTCAAGCCCTACCTGGAATTGTTGATGCCGTGGGTAAAGATATTGAAGTATGGATGGATGGCGGTATTCGCTCCGGCCAAGACGTACTTAAAGCTTGGGCCTTGGGTGCACGTGGCACGATGATCGGCCGCCCATTCTTGTATGGCTTGGGTGCGATGGGTGAGGCAGGTGTAACTAAGTGTCTAGAACTGATTCACAATGAACTCGACATCACCATGGCATTTACAGGTCATCGCGATATTCAAAATGTAACTAAAGATATTTTGTATCCAGGAACTTTTTAAATTTTTCACCTTCTCAACTACCCTCTTGCTGTCTTTGGCGTATCGCTTGTAGTATTCGCTTTTGCCGTATGGTTTGGGCATGCGGTACTTAGTCGCTACCGCACCAAAGACACTGAGACTTCTGAAGATCTGGGTATCATTCAGACAGCCACATTAACTTTGCTGGCCCTCATTATTGGGTTTACTTTCTCCATGGCTATCGATCGCCACGACCAGCGGGAAATTTTTGAAGAAGGTGAAGCAAACGCCATTGGAACCGAGTACTTGCGCGCAGATCTTCTTCCCCCTAAGGCATCAGCTGCAACTAAAGAACTGTTACTCCAATATATAGATCAACGCATTCTGTTTTATTCCAAACAAAGCCCAGAAAAGATTCAGGAAATTTGCAACAACACAGATCAGCTGCAAATGGCGCTTTGGAATGAAATTCTTCCCGTTGTTCGCGCAAAAGATACCCCCGCCATCACGCTAGTCGCCTCCGGGATGAATGATGTCTTAAATTCTCAAGGTTATGTTCAGGCTGCTTGGTGGAATCGTATACCCTATACCGCCTGGGCACTAATGGCTGCCATAGCGGTTTGTGCAAATCTATTGGTGGGATTTGGTGCACGTAATTTTCAGAAGAATACGGCTCTCTTCATGATTTTTCCTTTTGTTGTTTCGGTGTCATTCTTTTTGATTGCCGATATTGACAGTCCAAGAGGTGGCGTAATTCGAATTGAAGCCAGAAATTTAGTGGCACTTAAAAATAATCTAACGCAGCAGATGGAAAAAGCCCAGCCATCAGTCGGCATTAAGTAAGCTTCACCATAAAGGCGGTCCAGATGAAACGTGTAGTGGATGTATTTAAAAACCGTGGCCGCGAGTTGGTCTGGACCTACGTAATTCATCTTCAGAATGACGAGGACTTTCACCCCGGACAGCTGGACTTTGAAGTAGAGGCCCTTAGACTCTCTCAAGTAGACAAACGCGGTACAGCCAACGAACTCAGCGCTAAAGTACGGCTCAACAACTAAGTTTTGGATGCTTTTGGGGGTAAATTACCCCTGGTATTGCCAATGTTAATGAGATTCATTATCATTTATGATGAATCTAACTAATAACGCCAGCCTCATGACTCGATCCAAATATCACCCAGCCTCCATATTCTTTCATTGGTTTGTTTTCTTCCTAGTTGTTGCCGCCTTTATCGTTATTGAACTTAAAGGTCAGTTTCCCAAAGGGAGCGAGTATCGTGATCTATGTAAATCAGTCCATGGAGTTATTGGACAGCTCATTTTTTTAGCCATGGCTGCTCGCTTGATGATCCGCCTCATTTATGGCGTACCTCAACCTACAAATCCAAAACCCGCAATTGTTTCACTGGCTAAGGCAATGCACTGGCTGCTCTATGCCCTCCTCTTGATATCGCCTATCTTCGGCATCCTGTATTTTCAGTATGGCGGTAAAGAAATCCACTTCTTTGGCTTGGTTTGGCCTCAATTTGTTACCCCAAATCCTGAAATGAAAAAAGTAGTCGAAGGGATTCATGAATTTTTAGGAAATTCACTCTATATTTTGATTGGCATACACGCGATTGCTGGACTATGGCAACATTACGTTATCAAAGACGATACACTTCGTCGTATGTTAAATAAAGTGAATGCATAAACTAAAGCTGGGGCAATAATCAAATGAAGCCACTTTCTAAAAAAGCCAAGATGGCTGTAGGCTGGACAATCTTAATGACCGTTATTGGCACCGCCATGTTGCACCAGTGGCAATTCTTTGCAATGGGCTGCGCGTCCATTGCCTTACTGCTTGTAGCTAATCACTACGATCTTCTAAAAGATCCTGAAGACAAAAAATAATCCCGCCTATATAGACGGGATTATTGACATGCATCCCCAGTCTGGGGATTTACATTAGAGAGTTGGGTAATCGGTATAGCCAGCTTCACCGCCACCATAAAAAGTCGCTCGGTTATAAGGATTCAAAGTTGCACTCTTCTGGAATCTTTCTGCCAAATCCGGATTAGCAATATATATACGGCCGTAAGCTACTGCATCCGCCAAGCCATCCTCTAGAACCTTTTCGCCCATTGCTTGGTCATATCCACCGGCAGTGATAAATTTTCCTTTATAAGCGGCACGGAACATTTCAGAAGTAATAGGCGCATCTTCATTCACTTGATCACCACCTCCTGCGCTAGTTGAGCGCGGCTCAATCATATGCACATAGGACAGGTTATAAGTATTGAGCTTTGCAATCGCAGCAGTAAATAAGGCAACGGGATCGCTATCCCCCATATCATTAAAAGTGCCGTAAGGCGAAAGGCGTACACCGACCTTATCGCTTGGGAATACCTTACAGACTGCCTCGATGACTTGACCCAATAAACGCAGGCGGTTCTCAATAGAGCCGCCATATTCATCGGTACGTTGATTGGTTTTATCTTGTAAGAATTGATCTAGCAAGTAGCCATTAGCAGAATGAATTTCAATACCATCAAAGCCTGCAGCCTTTGCATTTTGAGCTGCTGCCTCAAACTCTTTGAGTAAACGAGCGATATCTTCCACACTCATTGCGTTTGGCACTTCATAGTCATGCAGCTTCCAATCAGCGCCATATGTTTGACCTGATGCAGCAATAGCTGAAGGCGCCTCAGGTGCGCCCTGCTCTGGGTGCAAAGAAGAATGAGAGATACGGCCTACATGCCATAACTGCGCAACAATTGATCCGCCCTTCGCGTGAACCGCCTCAACGACCTCTTTCCATGCAGCAGTCTGCTCTGCGGAATAAATTCCGGGTGTAGCAGGATAGCCTTTGCCCAATGGGGAAATTTGAGTTGCTTCAGTAATAATCAATCCAGCGCTAGCACGCTGAGCGTAGTACGTTTTTGCTAATGGGTTTGGCACATCACCAGCAACCGCACGCATTCTAGTGAGTGGCGCCATAACTAGACGGTTTTTTAATTGAATTGAACCGAGACTAACCGGTGTGAACATGATTTCTTTGCCTGACATTTGCTGCCTTTTTGTAGTAATAAATTAGATGATGGACTGTAACAAGGATTGGTAATTTTTGCTGAGCAAGGAACCGGCTTAATTAGGCATGTCCAAATTGCTCACGAATACAATCTGCTAGTGCATTAAATTCTTGGGTATGTGCCGTGGATGATCGCGCAACCAAAGCAATCACTCTCTTAGGTGCAGGCGATGCCAGCTCTTTTGCCACTAATTGAGAGTTATTCAATAAGCTGCTCTTGACCGCCATGCCAGGAAGCAAGGCGATCCCAAGGCCTGACTCGACCATTTGCAATAGGGTTAGCAAACTCGTTGCCTCCAAGCCTTCAGCTTTGCGGATATCGGTTCGCCTGCAAGCTTGCAAACTATGCTCTCGCAAGCAATGCCCCTCCTCTAACAATAAGAGTCGCTCAGCCATCTTAGCTGGCAAAGTTACCTCTTTCCCTTTTAAGGCTGGATCACCCTCTTTCGCAACCAACCAAAAGTGGTCATCAAACAATTCTTGCACTAGAAGTCCGCTGACATCATATGGCAGTGCAATCAAAGCAAAATCCAACTTATGCTCAGCCAGTCTTGAAAGTAAATTTGCTGTTAGGTCTTCTCTAAGAGTAATTTTGAGATCTGGAAATCGCGTGCGGACTTCTGGCAAAACTGCCGGCAATAAAAATGGGGCGATAGTTGGTATAACCCCCAAACGAATTGTGGCAGTCATCGGCTTGCCTGTTGCGCCAGCATATTCCACCAAATCTTCAGAGGCAGCCAAAATGAGTTTTGCGCGCTCAAGCACCTCCAAGCCAATTGGGGTAATCGAAACGTTCTGACGGTCACGTTCTACTAAATGAATCCCTAGAGCATCTTCCAATTCCTTCAATCCAGCACTTAATGTCGACTGCCCGACAAAGCAAGCTTGCGCGGCTCTGGTGAAGTTGAGCTCCTTAGCCAATGCAACGAAATAACCCAATTGCCTTAAAGACGGTAAATAAGCCATATATACCCCTTGTTATCGATTTATTAGATAAATACTATCATAATGATTTACTGGACTGATAAATAAATTAAGCGCACACTACATTCATGGTTGAGAAAGTAGCAAATAAGACTCAACAAATCGAACTCAATGAAAAGGAGTCAAAATGGCACGTCCAGAAATCAAAACCATCCACAACTTAGAGTCTGCCTTTGCTGGCGAATCTATGGCCCACATTAAATATCGCTACTTTGCTAAGTTAGCTCGCGCTGCGGGCGATGAAGAGACAGCCAAAATATTTGAAGCAACTGCCGAGCAAGAGGTAATGCATGCATTTGGTCACCTAGACTTACTCTACCCTGCCAATACAATCACACCAGCACGCGCCTTAGAGATTGCAATCGAAGGTGAAACTTATGAATACACAGAAATGTATCCTTCATTCCGAAAAACTGCCGTAGAAGAAGGTAATGCAGCTGTAATTCAAGAGATTGATGAGCAAATCGCTGAATCAAAAGAGCATGCAGAGCAGTTTCAGGCGGTATTGGCTAAAGCAGCAAAACGCTTCGCAGCATTAGCTAATGTTGAAGAACGCCATGCAAACCATTACAAGCAGGCTTTAGAAAGAGCAAAGGTTTTTGCTGCTCAATAAGAGCGACTCAGAAATAAATAGCAATTAAATTTAAAATGAATGAATTATTTAAGGAAACAGTATGAAAACTTACCAATGTATCGTATGCGGCTATATTTATGATGAGTCAAAAGGAATTCCTGAAGATGGTATTCCAGCTGGAACGCTCTGGGCCGATGTACCCGAAGACTGGGAATGCCCTGACTGCGGCGTTGCAAAAGCTGACTTTGAAATGGTTCAAGTAAGCTAATTTCAGCGCAGAACCTTTAATTCTTTTTTACCACTCGTCTTTTTTGGAGAGCCCAGCTTTGGATCAAACTACCCCTCAATCCCAATCCCCAATTGTCATCATTGGCAGTGGATTGGCTGGCTACACTGTTGTACGAGAAATTCGTAAACTGGACAAAGTAGCGCCCATCACTTTAGTAACAAGAGAGCCTGGTTATTTTTATTCAAAGCCAATGCTCTCTACTGCACTTGCCAGCAAGAAAGAAGCGATGCAACTCGTCTCTACTGCGGCCGATGGTATGGCAACACAATTAGGAATGACGATCTTAGGTGAATGTGATGTCAGCGGGATTGACGCTAGCACTCAAACAATTAAAACTAGCAAGGGCGATCTTTCTTATGGAAAACTGGTTATGGCATTAGGGGCCGATCAAATTCGCTTGCCATTACAAGGTAGCGCTGCCAACGAAGTCTTCACTGTTAATGATCTTGAGGACTACGCCCGTTTTCGCACTGCTATCGAAGGCAAAAAGAAAGTTGCCATTCTGGGTGCGGGCCTAATTGGCTGTGAATTTGCGAATGATCTTGTGCTGGGTGGATATGAGGTAGACGTTATTGATTTAGCTCCCCAGGCCTTAGGTCGCCTATTGCCGGAAGCAGCGGCGCTTGAGTTACAAGGAAAGTTAAGCGCAGCCGGAGTACGCTGGCATCTTGCTACAACTGTAAATGCGATTGACCGTAATGGAGATAGTCTACAGGTTACCTTAGAAAATGGCAGTACGATAAATTGCGATGTATTTTTATCTGCCGTAGGTTTAAAACCGAGAGTTGAATTAGCCAAAGCAACCGGCATCAACGTTGGGGCTGGCATTCAGGTCAATCGTGAACTAGAAACTAATATCAAAAATATCTTTGCAATCGGAGATTGTGCAGAGGTGGATGGCTTGGTCTTGCCATACGTGATGCCCATCATGCAAGCAGCAAGAGCATTGGCGCCAACCTTATTGGGTCAAGCCACAGCACTCACCTACCCTGCAATGCCGGTGATGGTAAAGACCCCTGCTTTACCCACCATAGTTTCTCCACCTGCAAAGGGCGCTGAAGGCAAGTGGACTGCCACCCCAGTAGAAGGCGGTCTAGAAGCCCGCTTTGAATCTGCTGATGGTAAGTTATTGGGCTTTGCATTAATGGGTGCGGCCACAGCACAACGTGGCGCCCTCACCAAAGAACTGCCAGCCATACTGGCCTAAGTAATACCGATACAGAAACAAAAAGGCCCGCATTGCGGGCCTTTTCTTTATGCAGCTAGCAGTGATTAAGAAACAATCACGAACCAAGTAGTGTTATGTGATTGAGCCACCATCAAGAACAACATTGGTACAGATAACAATGTGTTTAAACGTGATGTCAACATTGCAACGCGAGCAGATTTTGCTTTTACATCAGCCTCAACAGCAACGATACCAAGAGCGCGCTTTTGATTTGGCCAGATGATGAACCAAACGTTGAAAGCCATTACCAGAGCAATCCACATGCCTAAACCGATTGCACGGAACGGTGCTTGCAATGTGAAAGCTTGGTGCAAGTAGCCACTTAAGCCAGCAACGATCAAACCTGTTACTACAGTAAACAAAGCTGCGTAACGGAACCAGAACAATGCAGTTGGAGCGATTACTTTACCAATGGCTGGTTTTTGCTCATCAGGAATCTTTGGCATAGAAGGAATTTGCACAAAGTTGAAATACCAGAGCAAACCAATCCACATTACGCCAAACATCACGTGCAACCAACGGAATACAAATGGGAGTTCAGCAGAACTAAAGTTGCCGCCTAACGCGAGAATAATTAAAGCGAGAAGAACGAAGCCCGCAAAAACGGTGCGTCCTAAAGAGGTCAAGATTGATGCCATTTAAGGATCTCCTATGAGTAATAATGGGTCTAACTATAAACGATTCTGCCAATTTTGTTTGTACGATCCAAAATCCAGAATTCTCACTGAAATTAGAGACTTAGACCCATATCTGGCGGGAGCTCTGCCCTGCGGAGATTAAAAGAAAATGCCGGCAATTGATTGCCGGCACTCGGTACAACGGGGAATTGATCAGCTTATTGCGCTGTCCAACCGCCGTCCATATTCCAAGCCACTCCACGCACCTCGGAAGCATCCGGCCCACATAGAAATACTGCCAAAGCTGCTAATTGCTCTGGGGTAACAAACTCGCCGGATGGCTGTTTTTCAGATACCAAAGCTGTTTTTGCAGCTTCGTTAGAAATGCCTTCACGCTCTGCACGAGCATCCACTTGTTTCTGTACTAGCGGGGTCAAAACCCAACCTGGACAAATTGCGTTACAGGTAATACCAGTGCGGGCATTTTCTAGAGCGGTAACCTTAGTAAGACCAATAATGCCGTGCTTTGCAGCTACGTAAGCAGCCTTCTGAGTAGAGGCCACTAAACCATGTACGGATGCGATATTGATAATGCGACCCCAATTACGCTTCTTCATTCCAGGCAATGCATGGTGAGTGGTATGAAATGCGGAGCTCAAATTAATGGCGATGATGGCATCCCACTTATCAGTCGGAAACTCTTCAATATTTGCAGTGTATTGAATACCAGCGTTATTAACCAAAATATCCAGTGAGCCAAAACGCTTTTCTGTCTGCTTGATGAGGTCTTCAATTTCAGCTGGCTTGCTCATATCAGCACCGTGATAATCAACCTCTACTCCACAAGCTTTGATTTTGGCGATGGCTTCATCTTTCTCGCCAAAACCATTAACCATAATGTTGACGCCTTGCTTTGCTAATGCAATAGCCATCCCTAAGCCAATACCGCTGGTAGAGCCAGTAACTAGGGCAGTTTTACCTTTTAATGTGGACATTTGTTTTACCGTATCAAGTTAACTAAAGGGCCGTTCAATTTGCCCAAAAACTTGATGTTACAGGATGAGCTGAACCACCCCAGCAGACAATGCACCAGGGCGGCCAGAACCCATTAAAAATCAGATCTTTTTGAGGGCTCGCAAGATCTTTTCTGAAGTGATGGGCTGATCAAAGACGTTTGCATTAAATGGCGCTAAAGCATCATTGATTGCATTTTGTACCGCACCTGGTGCGCCAGCAGTACCCGCCTCGCCCGCTCCTTTGGCCCCCAATTTCGAGGATTGTGTAGGAGTCTCAACGTGAGCAACTTCAATATCAGGCATCTCATTAGCCATTGGCACTAAGTAGTCAGCCATGCTACCGTTGCGCAACAAACCACTTTCATCATAGAGACACTCTTCAAAGAGAACGCCACCAATACCCTGAACAATTGCACCGCGCACTTGCTCATTCACCAACATCGGATTAATCACGCGTCCACAATCTTCCACGGCCCAGTGTTTTAATAACTTCACAAATCCAGTCTCTGGGTCTACCTCAACATAGGAGGCCTGAACGCCATTAGTAAAGATAAATGGATACTCTTTTTGGGTGTAATGACGCGTCACCATGAGATCAGCAGAAAAACCTGCAGGCAAAGTATCGGTACGGAAATAGCCAACCCTACCAACCTCACTAAATGGCAGCAACTGTTCGCCAGTTGCCTTGTCCAAAATATAGCCACGACGAGCAATCAACTCTGCAACAGGTCGATTCAAAATCGCACCAGCCAGTTTCAGAATGTTTTCTTGCAAGGCTTGGGCAGCCAACAGAACTGCCTCGCCGCCAACGCCTGCACCGCGAGATGCCCAGGTGCCTCCTCCATATGGAGTGACATCAGTGTCGCCAGTGATGACCCGTACTTGATCAATTGATACGCCCACCGCATCAGCAGCAATTTGAGTGTAGATACCTTCGGTTCCTTGACCTTGCTCACCAACACCGATCAATACAGAAACCACACCACTTGGATCCATACGGACAGTGGCACCATCCTGAGAGGCAATTCTAGCTCCGCCTACTCCATAGAAAGCAGGGCTCGGATTTGTTAACTCAATTAAGGTTGCAAATCCAATGCCGCGATAGATACCCTGCTTGCGGAGTTCTGCCTGCTCCTTGCGTAAGGCTGGGTAATCCATCATTTTTTCAATTGCACGCAAGCACTGCTCATGCGAGAGGACTTCTAGCTTGATTCCAGAGATTCCAGAGCATGGATATGCGTCGTCCGGAATCACATTGCGCTTACGAAACTCCAGTGGATCCATTTGTAATTTTTGCGCAGCCAAGTCAACCAAACCCTCAGTCACTGCACAAGCAATCGGATGACCGACGCCGCGATATTGGCAAGTTGGAGTCTTATTCTGGAAGACTACATTTAAACGAGCGCGATAGTTTTGATGCTTGTATGGTCCGCCCACTAAATTGACAACCTGGTTACCCTCAATAGCACTCGTTCTTGGGAACATAGAGTAAGGACCAATTGCCGTTAAGTCATCAATCTCAAAAGCCAAGATATCCCCTACCTTGTTGGCAGCGATACGGCCTTTAATACGATGCTCACGCGCATGAATGTCGCTGGTAAATGATTCCAGACGATCAGCAACAAACTTCACAGGACGCTGAAGCATCATAGAAAGACCGACAGTAGCAAAGTCGTCCGGATAAGCATGTACTTTGATACCAAATGAGCCACCAACATCTTTACAGATCACATGAACATCAGACTCGGAAAGCCCAAACTGACGGCAATATAAATCTTGCATCATATGAGGCGCTTGTTGCGAGTGATACACGGTCAAGCGACGATCGCCTGGGTTGTAATCTGCAATCTGACAGCGCGGCTCAAGCGTAACTCCAGTATGACGACCAAATCCAAAAGTGGCTTCAGCAACCACATCAGCTGTTGCGAACACCTCATCCACATTGCCGACATCTAGGCTACGGGTAAAACATAAATTGTCGCCAAGCTCTGGATGAATCAAAGGGGTATCTGCATCAAGAGCAGTTTCCATAGAAACTACCGCAGGTAACTCTTCCCACTCGACATCAATATGCTGTAAAGCATCCTCTGCTTGTGCTCTAGTTTCTGCAACGACCGCAACTACTGGCTCACCTTGCCAGCACGCACGATCAATAGCTAGCGCATGTTGAGGAGCAGACTTCATACCAGCCAAGTGGCCCAAGGTTGCAACCCATGGCTTACAGAGTTTTGCCATTTGCACACCATCTACAACGGCTAGAACGCCAGGCATCTTGCTCGCCTGTTCAGTATGAATTTTTCCAATCTTCATATGCGCTACTGGAGATCGCCAATACACAACGTGCCCCATACGTGGCAGCTGAATATCGTCAATATAAGTTCCTTGACCTTCTAGTAGGCGTCGAGCGCCGTGTCTTGGTTCGCTATGACCGATGTAACGCTGATCGTTGGTTACGGGATCCAGAACCATTCCCTTCAAATCACTTGGCTTATTCATAATGCGTTTCCCTCAATACCTTAAGCGTTAGCAAGGACAGGTTTAATTTTTTGGCCCTTAGCGCGAGCATCCAATACGTCAACAATGGCATCCACAATGGAGTGGTAGCCAGTGCAACGACAGTAATTACCAGAGATCCATTCACGCACTTGTTCGCGCGTTGCCTTTGGTTGCTTCTCAATTAACTCCGCAGCAGCTAGCAACATGCCTGAAGAGCAAAAGCCGCACTGCATTGCGTTGTGCCGCATGAAAGACTCTTGAAGGTCAGTCAAAACGCCGTTTTTAGTCAGCCCCTCAACAGTCTCAACCACGCTACCATCAGCTTGAACCGCCAAAAATAGGCAGCCACGAATGATTTGTCCATCGACCTTGACGGTACAGGCACCACAAGCGCCCTGCTCGCAACCTAAATGAGGTCCCTTGAGGTAAAGATCTTCACGTAAAAAATCTACTAGATGTTTACGCGGCTCTACCTCTGCATTTACAAGTTGACCGTTTACGGTCATTGAAATTTTTTTCTTCAAAGTCATTTTGATCTCCAAATTCTTCTACTGATGTTCGTTCTTTTGGCTTATGCGGCCATGTGCTTGAGACCACGCTCAAGCAAAACACCAATTAAATGTTGTTTGGCTTCTGCACTATTAGTGATGTCAGCAATTGCTTCAATTTCATTGCGAGCTGCAGCAACCGCTTGAGCAATCAATTCATCATTGAGCTTTTTGCCGTCAACCAAATCTTGCGCAGCCGTCGCCATCACCGGTGTAGCGCCAACCGAGAAGAAAGTAAAAGCGCAATTGGTTAATACATCACCTTGCTTTTGTGCCACCGCTGCAAGACCAGCAACTGCATAGTCACCATGACGTTTAGCAAGCTCATGAAAATAGAAAACCTCTTGCTTGCTTGCAAGAGGAATTTCTGTTGCAACTAAAATCTCATCAGGCTCTAAAGAGGTTGTATACAAATCAATGAAGAAATCTTTTGCAGAAATACGACGCTCACCCGCTGGGCCGTGAATAATCATCGTGGCACGCAGAGTCAAGCTACAAGCAGGCCACTCGGCTGCAGGATCACCGTAAGCCAAAGAGCCGCCCCAAGTACCCAGATTGCGAATAGCTCGATGTGCAATATGCGGTGCAGCAGCCTTCAAAAGCGGCGCATGCTTTGCAACCAACTCAGAATCTTCAATTTCGGTATGAGTAACAAGCGCGCCGATGCGCAAACTATTACCCACAACAGAAATGCCTTTGAGCTCAGCGATATCAGTAATGTCAATCAATACGCTTGGCTCAGACAAGCGCATATTGAGCGTTGCTAACAAAGTTTGTCCGCCCGCAATTAAACGAGCATCTTCGCCAGCTTCCTCAAGCAAAGATAGGGCTTCATGTAAGGCCTTAGGCTTCACATAGTCAAATGCTGCAGCTTTCATTACGTCTCCTCCACCACCAATGTAATTCGCTTTTTAGCTTTTTATTTTTGTACTGCTTTAGTTTTTTACTTCTTCAGTTTTTACTGCAACTGCTTTTTATAGTTTTATAGAGCTTTATGTTTGCTCTTTTATTTACTGCCAGCGTCTGACTCCAACGCCACTGTCTCCCCGCCTAATTCTTTTGCGAACTTCTGAAAAAAGTCGTCTGCAATCTTTTTTGCCGATGCGCTAATCAAGCGACCGCCAATTTGACCCAACTTGCCGCCAATCGAAGCTTCCGTTGTGTAAGAGACCAAAGTCCCTCCTTCGGCCTGCTTCAGTTCTACGCGTGACTTTCCTTTAGCAAATCCCGCTGCCCCACCTGACCCCTCAAAAGCCATAGAGCAAGACTGGTCAGGAACAATGTCACTCAGGAGCAATTTCCCAGCAAATCGGGCTCTAACAGGCCCAATTTTGAACATTACCTTGGCATGAATCTCTTCTGGGGAGATTCGGCTGATCTCCTCGCAACCAGGAATGGACTTGGCCAGAACGTCAATATCGTTCAAACCCTTCCACACATCAGGGATTGGAGCCGATATCAGTTGCTCGCCATTTAATTCCATTTGATCTCCTTGGGGTTTGTACGAATAGAGTCTTATCTACCAATTGTTCAACAATGTACCATTATTTAACTTTTGGTCAATAAGTCCAAATTCGGATAAACCCTGAGAACCCATGCGTTTCACTGAAGATAGCGTTTCCAGCCCAAATAATGCTGAAATTTCAGCGGGAGTAGCAACGCCAACCAGAAAGCGGATGGGCACAGCTGAACGCAAACGCCAGATATTAGATAGCGCCATTCAATTCTTTGCCAAGCATGGCATTGATGGTCAATTAAGAAATTTAACAAAAGAATTGGGTGTTACACACACTCTGCTCTATCACTACTTCCCCACCAAAGATGCGCTGATTCAAGAGGTTTATAAAGAAGTTTTTGAATCCCGCTGGAAGCCTGAGTGGGAAGAATTACTGGACGATGACTCGCTCACTCCAGAGGAAAAACTGAATGCTTTTTATCTCGATTATTCGAACACCGTACTCACTTACGACTTCGTACGCATCTTGATATTCTCTGGCTTAAGCGATCATTCCATTAGCGACAAATTCTTTGAGCTTTTGCGCTCACGCCTATTACCGCGACTCATTCGAGAAACCCGCAAGTATTGCGGTAGACCCAATACCTCAAAACCGACTCAACGCGAGCTTGAATTCCTAATGGGTCTGCATGGCGGCGTCTTCTATATTGGTATGCGCCGCTGGATCTACGGGCAAGCCATCTATGCCGCCGAGAGCCCTGATACCGAGCAAGAAATTATTCGAGATCGCGTTCAGGCTTACCTTCATTCCGCCAAATCACTATTCGCTTAATTACAAAGGTCATCATGTCTAACTTAAGCCTTAACCACTTCTCAATTCGCAGTCTAGAGATCGAAAAAACTACTGAGTTTTACAGCAAGTTACTTGGCCTAACGGTCGGCCCCAGACCAGAGTTCCCGTTTCCAGGTGTTTGGCTTTATAACGGCGACGAAAGTAGCTGGGCTAATGCAGTCCTGCACCTTATTGCGATTGATAAAAATGATCCGAACGGACTAAAAAAATATTTAGGTGAGCGCGACCCTAGCTCCTTGCATGGATCTGGCGCAGTTGATCACATTGCTTTTTTTGCAAATGGCCTGGAAGAAAAAATTGCGCTCCTCAAAAAATTAAATATTGCCTATCGCGAGAGAACCGTGCCGGTAATAGGACTCCATCAAATATTTTTGGATGATCCCAATGGGATTGTTATTGAGTTGAACTATCCAGCAGCAGAAAAAACCGCCTTGGATGCGAAAGCAGCATAGGAGCTATTGATGGCAAAAATTTTGGTAGCAGGTGGATCTCTTGGCGGCTTATTTGTTGCCAATATTCTGCTGCGCCAAGGTCACGATGTGACCCTCCTAGAGAAAACGGTTGGATCCCTAGATGGGAGAGGCGCCGGGATTGTGACCCATGACGCCCTAGCTGAAGCACTCCGCGCTGCAGGCGTGACTGTGGATGAAACTCTAGGTGTATCCGTTTCTAAGCGAGTTACATTGGGTGCCGATGGTCAAAGTCTCGGGGAAATGGAGTTGCCCCAGGTGCTTACCTCTTGGAGCCGCCTGTATCACATGCTTAAAGAAAGCTTTCCGAGCGAACGCTACCTGCAAGGAAAAACTGTTAAGACGGTTACGCAAGATGAGAATGCTGTGCACGTTCTATGTGATGATGGCAGCAACCATGATGCTGAACTACTCATTGCATCCGATGGCATCCGCTCTGCAGTAAGAGCTCAAGTTGCCCCACAGATTCAGCCTGAATACGCAGGCTATATCGCTTGGCGTGGCGTCTGTGATGAGGCTTGTTTGTCGAAGTACACCCTCGATACACTATTTAATTGTTTTGGCTTTTGCCTGCCCAATGGTGAGCAAATGCTAGGCTATCCCGTAGCTGGCTCAGGTAACGACACTCGCCCAGGAAAGCGTCGCTATAACTTTGTTTGGTATCGCCCTGCCTCGGAGCATGAAGAGCTAGTAAGACTACTGACAGATGATGATGGACATCATTACCCTACCGGCATTCCACCGCTGAAGGTCTCCTGGAAACATATTGCTCATATGCGCAAAGTGGCGCAAGAGATTCTAGCCCCCCAATATGCTGAGATTCTTGAAAAAACAGCAGCACCCTTTTTGCAAGCAATCTATGACGTGCGCTCGGAGCAAATTGTCTTTGGCAGAATTGCATTAATGGGAGACGCTGCTTTTGTAGGCAGACCTCATGTGGGAATGGGAGTCACTAAAGCAGGAGATGAGGCCATAGTAATTGCAAAACATATTGCAGCACTTGGAGCAACTCCAGCAGCACTGAACGCATATAGCGATGAGCGACTCAAGCTAGGACAACAGGTAGTAGCTAGGGCGCAATATTTAGGGCGCTATATGCAAGCCCAGGGCAGCAAAGGTAATAGGGATAACGAGAAGCTCAAAAGAAATGCGGATACTGTAATGGCAGAAACTGCTATCGATATCAGCGAACTATTAGCTCAAGGGAAAGCAGTACCTGAATCTGCACATTAAAAAGCGCATTCAGTTAAGATTTAAAAAAACAAAAGTATTCTTATTTAACAAAGTTTTATATGGAGGAGACAACCATGAAACAAAAAGTAACGAATCAAACAAGACGACAGATGCTGATTGGTGGAGCTGCTGCTGCAAGCACCCCGCTTTGGCTAAACGTTGCGAACGCTCAATCTGAAACAATTAAGATTGGCTTCCCAACTCCATTGACCGGCCCATTCTCTGCTGAAGCACAAGACCAAGTCAGGGCTGCTGAATTAGCTATTAAAGAGTTCAACGATGCTGGCGGTTTTAATGGTCGTAAAGCAGAACTCTTGGTTCGAGATGACAAACTTAACCCAGGTGAAGCTGCGACCCGCACTCTGGAGTTGATTGAAAAAGATAAAGTGAATTATGTTGTTGGTTCACTCTCTGCAGCAACACAACTCTCAATCAATGCAGTCTGCAAAGAACGTAAGGTGCTCTTTAACTCCATCAGCCAATCTGATGCGATTAACGAAGCAAAAGACTGGAGTGTGTATACATTCCATGAAGCGCTTAACCCAACCATGACTGCAGGCGCCGTAGCGCGTTACTCTATTCCTCGCTTCGGCAAGAAAATTGTTTTCCTTACAGCAGACTATGCTTACGGCCATGAAATGGTGCGTGCTTTTGAACGTGCCGGAAAAGAAATGGGTGCCACAACATTGGCTGATATTCGCCATCCATTGGGCGCCTCTGACTACTCCGCTTTCTTGCCACGCATTAAAGCGTTGAATCCAGATATCCTGGTCCTCTGTAACTTTGGTCGTGACCTTGTCAATGCAGCAAAACAATGTACTGACTTTGGTCTTAAATCCAGCATGAAAATTGTTACGCCAGTTCTTTTGTACACAGCGCGACTAGCTGGTGGCCCAGAGGCTTTCGAAGGCATTATTGGCGGCACATCTTATTACTGGGGTCTGGAGGATCGCATCCCAACAGCCAAGGCATTCAATGATGCATTCCGCAAGATGTATAACGGTTCAGTGCCATCCGATTACGGTGCATTAGGCTATGCCGGTGTAAAAACTGTTCTTGCTGCTGTTAAGAATGCAAAATCTACCGACACAATGAAGGTTGTCACTGCACTGGAAAACTTGAAGTATGACTTCTACAAGGGTCCAGAGTACTACCGCAAATGCGACCATCAAGCTGTTCAAACAGTCATCATCGTAGAGTCAAAATCTAAGAATATGAAAGACAAGCATGACGTCTTCAATATTTTGACGATTGAGCCTACTACTGAGAAAAACATGCGCTCCTGCGCAGAGCTAGGCCACAAAGCCTAATCCAAAAATTTCAGGGTGGATTAATCGTTCACCCTGATCCACTCCCCAACACCATTTGGTAGAGGGGAGTTTTTTCTGAGTACATTTATGACCGGCCTTACATTTGAACTTCTTTGCATGCAGCTGCTTACAGGCATCGCCTTGGGCAGTATCTATGCACTTCTAGCCCTGGGCTTATGTCTTATTTTTGGCATGCTCAATGTGGTGAACTTTGCTCATGGCGCCTTCTTTATGGTCGGCGCATTTTTGGGCGTGTACTTCTTGGGTGTCACTGGAAGCTTTTGGTTTAGCTTGGTGCTAACTCCATTACTTACAGGCGCTATTGGTTTGATCACTGAGCGCTTCTTGGTAAGACCGCTATATGGTCGCGGACTGGATTACCCTCTGCTACTGACCTTTGGCCTCTCTTATGTCTTGATCGAAGTTATGCGTGTGACCTTCGGCATTGAAGGCCTACCCTCAGTAACTCCTGAAGGGCTCACCGGAACAATGAATGTAGGAATTGGTTACTTCCCTAAATACCGCCTCTTCTTAATTGCTGCCACCGCAGTCATTATTTTGGGAGTGTGGTTTCTCATCCAAAAAACTCGGTATGGCCTCATTATTAAAGCCGGCGCAGCCGATCAAGAGATCGTCAAAGTATTGGGCGTTGATATTGCCAAAGTATGGTTTTTAGTCTTTGGATTGGGTTGTGCAATTGCAGGCTTATCAGGGATCTTGGCCTCGCCAACACGCTCTGTAAATCCTGAGATGGGCATCCCTATTCTGGCAGAGTCATTTGTGGTGACTGTAGTCGGTGGCATGGGCTCACCAGTAGGCGCAGTAGTTGCCGGCCTATTAGTGGGTGTGGTCTACAGCATGACATCCCTTTTCTTCCCAGACTTAGCAGAGCTATCTATTTTTGTATTGATGGCTGTAGTGCTATTAATTCGCCCGCAAGGTTTATTTGGCAAAGCAGGAGCGATGGGCTAAGGCTCCGTATATTTATGAATTCATTCTTCCAACTCATTGCACGTCATCGCGTACTAGCAAGTACGTTATTTTTGGCAATCTTCCCATTCATCATGCCGTATGAGGCTTTGGCGATCAATATCTTGATCTTTGGATTATTCGCTATGGGCTTTAACTTGCTATTTGGTTACATGGGGCTTCTCTCATTTGGTCATGCAGCCTTCTTAGGAATTGGTAGCTACCTCACCGGCATTGGCATTGTTCACTATGGCATGCCTTGGGGTGCCGCAATCTTGGTTGGCATTATTGGTGCGGCGATTGGTGGACTCATCATGGGTTACCTGGCCATCCGTACTCGCGGCATTTACTTCTCCATGGTGACTTTGGCTCTGGGTCAAATCATTTATTACATTTTCTATAAGGCAGAGAGTCTTACCGGTGGTGAAAATGGTTTGCGTGGCGTTCGAGTCGATCAATTCAATATTTTTGGGATCCCAGTTGATTTCTTAAACCCGCTGACAAAGTACTACATCATCCTATTCTTTGTAGTAATCGCTATCTGGTTAATTTCTCGCATTCTGAGCTCGCCGTTGGGTGCCGTGATGGAAGCAATTCGCGAGAATGAGAAACGCGCTGCGGCTTGTGGTTTTGATGTTGCTCGTACCAAATTATTGGTGTTCGTCTTATCGGCAGCAATCTGTGGTTTAGCAGGTTCATTGCGCGCCCTCCACTTATCTATTGTGCCAATTGATTCCTTACATTATCTGCAATCTGGTCAAGCGGTGATGATGAGTATCTTGGGTGGAATGGGCACATTCTTTGGCCCATTTGTTGGTGCAGCAGTCATGCTTTACCTAGAAGATGTTGTCACCACCTTCACCAAACATTGGATGGCCGTCATTGGCTTGATTTTCATGTTCTTTGTGCTGTTCTTCCCCAAGGGAATCTGGGGAACCATTCTGAGCAAGCTACAAATTAATCAGGATTCGAAATAATGAATAGCGCAACTACAACCCCTATTCTTGAAGCGCGTGACGTTAGCAAGAGCTTTGGCAAGTTCAAGGCTTTACAAAATGTATCAACCAGCTTTATGCCTGGAACGCTAACTGCAATCATCGGACCCAATGGCGCTGGCAAAAGTACATTCTTTAATGTTCTGAGCGGTGCCTTCCCTCCTTCGAGTGGTCAAATCTTATTTAATGGCAAAGACATTACCGGCATGCAGCAACATGAGTTTGCTCGTATTGGAATTTCTAAGAGCTTTCAGATTACCAATGTCTTCAAGCAATTAAGCGTCCATGAAAATGTCCGCGTAGCAGCTCAAATGGAGACATCACGCTATAACTTTTTAAGTAATGCGCAGAGTTATCCAAAGCCCATTGAGATCGCCGATGAACTACTTCGCCGCGTCAATCTTGAGCATTTGCGCAATAAGAAAACTGGTGATTTAGCTCATGGTCAACAACGCGCGCTAGAGATTGCGATGGCTTTGGCCTGCAACCCTAGCCTGCTATTGCTGGATGAGCCTACAGCAGGCATGTCGCCAGAAGAGACCTTAGTCATGATGGAATTAATTCGCACACTCGCTAGTGAGCGCACGGTCATCTTGGTTGAGCACAAAATGAAACTCATTATGGGTTTATGCAAACGCATCATCGTTTTGCACCATGGTGAATTCTTGGCAGAAGGTACGCCAGAAGAAATTCAAAATAATGCCGAGGTACGACGCGTGTATCTAGGTCAAGGTTAAATAGAGAGCAAATTATGTTGCGTGTAGAGAATTTAAATGCCTGGTATGACCGCAGTCACGTCTTGCAAGGTGTATCACTTCAAGTAAATAAAGGTGAAATCGTCACCCTGATGGGTCGTAATGGTGCAGGCAAAACCACCACCCTGCGTTCATTAATGGGCTTGCTCTCCAAGCGTCAAGGTAAAGCTGAAATTGATGGCACCTCATTTTTAGATTTACCGGCACATGAACGCTTTCACCTTGGTTTAGCTTATGTTCCAGAGGATCGCCGTATTGTTCCAGGCCTTACCGTAAAAGAGAATTTAGAGCTTGGCGTAATCGCCAAAAAGAATTCTGGCGACATGGCCGCCCTCGTTGACGAAATCGCTGAAACCTTCCCCAGACTTAAAGAGCGTCTACATCAGGATGGCACATCAATGTCTGGTGGTGAGCAGCAGATGCTAGCAATCGCTAGAGCCATGATTGGTAAGCCTAAAGTGATTTTGCTTGATGAGCCTTCAGAGGGCATCATGCCGGTTTTAGTCGATGAAATGTTTGAGTTATTTGCCAAGCTGAAGCAGCAGGGACTGACGATTCTTTTAGTAGAGCAAAACGTCCAGCAAGCTCTAAAAATTTCTGATCGTGCTTATATTCTGGATCAAGGTGAGATTGTGTTCCACGATACCGCTCAGAATCTCTTAAACAACGATGAGATTCAGCAAAAGTATTGCGCGGTTTAAATCAGGTGCAACCAGCGACCTAATTGGTGCCAAAAACTATCTGGCACCAAAGTCAGGAGCCAAGTAAACATAATGAAACGCAGTAGCTTGCCTATAAACATATAAATCAAGCATGGCTGCCAGGGAAGCTTTAACCATCCCGCCGCTAAACATAAAGGGTCGCCAAGACCAGGAAGCCAAGAAAGCAATAACAGCTTAGGGCCCCAACTTTCTAGCCAACGCTTAAGACGACTATTACTTGGCTCATCCATTGCTTTAAAGCTATTGCGAGCCACCACTCCAAGCCACCAGTCGACCATTCCACCCAATGTATTGCCAACTGTGGCAACCATAATCGCAAGCCAGAATAAGTGGGGATTTAGAGTGATATAGCCAAACAAGATAGGCTCGGAGCCCGCCGGTATTAATGTGGCGGAAATAAATGCGCTAATAAATACCGCTGGCAACCCTACAGATGGCATCCCAAACCAGGCAAAGAAATGCTCGAACATATGCTCCATTAAGACCAAGTCTCCAAGGCATAGGTGCGCAAGCAAGCAGACTCAATCCACTGGCTAAGCTTGTTGGCAATTATGGTGCCTTCATTTGGTCTCATATGGCCTATTTTGCCTTGTTTTGGTCAGGATCCAAGATTTCTAAATCTTGCTTAAACTAACGTCTGTAAGAGTAGTTAGACCATAAAACTTATAAATTGAGACATCCATGAGTTACCCCATTCCAAAGCCAGACCAATATCAAGAAATGCGCGAAGCATTACGCGACCTCTGCGGCTCTTTTGATTCCGCTTACTGGCAAAAAATTGATCACGAAAGAGGCTATCCAGAAGCTTTTGTGGATGCGATGACCAAAGCTGGATGGTTGGCTGCCCTAATTCCAGAAGAATACGGTGGATCAGGCTTAGGTCTTGCCGAAGCCTCCGTCATCATGGAAGAGATTAATTTTTCCGGCGGCAATTCAGGCTCATGCCATGGGCAGATGTACAACATGGGCACCTTATTGCGTCACGGCTCAGAGGCCCAGAAAAAAATGTATCTTCCTAAAATTGCATCAGGCGTGTTGCGCTTGCAAAGCATGGCTGTGACTGAGCCGACAACAGGGACCGATACCACTAAATTAAAAACCACTGCAGTTAAAAAGGGTGACAAGTATGTGGTAAATGGCCAAAAGGTTTGGATCTCCCGCATTCAGCACTCCGATCTGATGATCCTGCTGGCTCGCACTACCCCTATCAGTGAAGTGCAGCGTAAATCAGAAGGTATGTCGATCTTTATCGTGAATCTTGCTGATGCTATTGGCAAAGGTATGGAAGTTCGACCAATTGCTAATATGGTCAATCATGAAACCAATGAAGTGTTCTTTGATAATCTTGAAATTCCCGCTGAGAACCTCATTGGTACCGAGGGTCAGGGCTTTAAATATATTTTGGATGGCTTAAATGCAGAGCGCGTCTTAATTGCGGCTGAATGTATAGGTGATGCTTACTGGTTTATTGATCGCGCACGTCGTTATGCCAATGACCGAGTTGTATTTGATCGACCTATTGGCAAAAACCAAGGCATTCAATTTCCGATCGCAGATAGCTATATTGAAACTGAGGCAGCCAATCTCATGCGCTTTAAAGCCTGTGAGCTATTTGATAATCACCAACCTTGCGGCCCAGAAGCCAATATGGCTAAGTACCTTGCAGCCAAAGCATCTTGGGAGGCTGCTAACGTGTGCTTACAAACCCATGGTGGTTTTGGTTTTGCCAATGAATATGATGTTGAACGTAAGTTTAGAGAAACTCGCCTTTATCAAGTAGCGCCAATTTCAACCAATTTGATTTATTCCTATATTGCCGAACACGTTCTTGGACTACCAAGATCTTTCTAAGAAATCACCCATATGAGCGTTCGTCCACTAGATGGCATTACGGTTGTTGCACTAGAGCATGTCATTGCAGCACCATTCTGCACTCGGCAATTGGCTGATTTAGGTGCGCGCATTATTAAAATTGAACGCCCTGGCGGTGGAGACTTTGCGAGAGGTTATGACACTCAGGTTGAGGGGCTCTCCTCTCACTTCGTTTGGGTCAATCGATCTAAAGAGAGTTTGACGCTTGACCTCAAGCAAGACTCCGCAATGGCAATCTTAAAAAATTTATTGAAAACCGCAGATGTCTTTATTCAAAACCTTGCGCCTGGCGCAGCCTCTCGCATGGGCCTGAGCCCAGAGGTTTTGCAGAAGGACAATCCAGGATTAATTACCTGCGCTATCTCGGGTTACGGCAATGATGGACCCTATCGCGATAAAAAGGCCTATGACCTCCTTATCCAAAGTGAAGCGGGATTTCTTTCAATTACCGGGACGCCGGAGACGCCAAGCAAAGCTGGTAACTCAATCGCCGACATTGCGGCAGGAATGTACGCGTATACGAATATCTTGGCAGCATTGCTACAAAGAGGCAAAACCGGGAAAGGCTCGGTGATTGATATCTCCATGCTTGAGGCATTAAGTGAGTGGATGAGTTTCCCAATGTATTACGCCTATAAAGGCGCGGAGCCCCCACCAAGAAATGGTGCATCCCATGCAACCATCTACCCATATGGACCATTCAAGGCAGGCGACGGCAAGACTGTCATGCTGGGTCTTCAAAATGAACGTGAATGGGTGCAGTTTTGCGAGACAGTTTTAGAGAATCCCGCACTAGCTCAAGATGAACGCTTTGATCGCAACTTCAAACGCAACGAAAAACGTGCCGAACTCTTAGAGATCATTGATGCTTGTTTTAACAAACTCAGTTCCGAGCAATTAATTGCTCGATTAGAAAAAGCACAAATTGCAAATGCCCATCTCAATGACATGGCGGGACTTTGGAAGCATGAGCAATTGCAAGCGCGTAAACGTTGGACTGAAGTTGATACCCCGAATGGCTCCATAGCCGCCCTTTTACCTCCGGGCCTCAATGACAGCTACGACTACCGCATGGATCCCATACCTGCCGTAGGACAGCACACTGACGCCATCCTCAAAGAACTTGGAATATCAGATTCCGATATTGCAGATATGCGAGCGAGCGGAGCGATTTAAAGTAGCGGCGAGGTCAGATGTGCGGCGTTCTCAAGATAGCGACGCCATGTTGGTCTTTTAGCCCAGGCTTTTGGATCAACATAATCTGATTGCACTAAGTAAGACTCTATTAACTCCTCTAACTTAGCGCAAAAATCAACGTTGTAAACAATGAGGCTGATTTCAAAATTCAGGCGCAAACTGCGTTGATCAAAGTTCACTGAACCGAAGATGGAAATCCGCTTGTCAATCAATAGACTCTTGGTATGCAGCAAGCCCCCATGAAACTCGGCAATGGTTACGCCCGAGTTCATCAAGTCCTCATAGAAACTTTTACTACTCCAAGCTACCAAGGTGGAATCATTCAATTTCGGAACAATCAGAGTGACCTTGACGCCCCTGGCTGCAGCAGCCATCAGCGCCTGGATTAAACCATCGTCCGGTCCAAAATAAGGCGTAGTAATGGTCAACTCTTCACGAGCATCCATGATGGCCGATAGCAAGACCTGATAAAGAATATCGTCACGGTAAACTGGACCAGAAGAGAACTCTTGAGCTATAGCGCCTCCTACATGAGGCGATGCTGGCGGCTCTCGATCTTTAAAGTTAGTAATACTTGGGTTATCAACACTCCAATCGAATGCAAAGGTCAACTCAAACTGTGCAGCGACTGGGCCTTCGATACGCACCATCGCATCCACCCACTCACCCACACCGGAGTCCTGCTTAAATGTGCGCGGATCAACTAAATTCATACTACCGGTCCACACTACAGCACCATCTATAACGAATATCTTGCGATGAAGGCGCAAATCAGCACGACGGAACTGAAAGCGACCAATCTGAATCGGCAATGCCTCTGTTACCTCGATCCCAGCCTTGCGAAAACGTGCTGGCCAAGGAGACTTAAACCAATCTTTACTACCCAGAGAATCCAGCAATACACGACAAGCCACACCGCGCTGAGATGCCGCAATCAAAGCTTCGCAAACTCTATCGGCATCGCCGCCCAAAGCCCAAATATAAAACTCAAGATGCAAGCTTTTTTTGGCGTTGTTAATCTCATCGATAAAATTTTGTAAGATTTTGAGTGAGTTGGTATGCAATTCAATTTTGTTCCCAGCTACCACTGGTGAGCCATTTTTAGATTCAGCCAACAGACTAAGGGCCCTACCCTCGACTGGTAACTCCTGTCTATCGCCTGCAAACTCCTGGCGCATTGTCTCGGTAATTTTTTCGTACTCGTGATTCATGCGAACAATCTTGCGGGTAAGCTTTCGGCCTACGGGTCTTTCGCCTATCAGAACGTACAAGGCAATTCCCAAAAGGGGTACTAATATCACGATCAGAAACCATGCGAATGCTACACCCACTGGCCTTCTGGCTGAAATCAAGTGAAGGCCAAACAAAAGCACAATGAGGATGTGTACGATTGGAACCCATATTAGAGAGAATCCAAAAACGGATCCAAAAATAAACGACAAAATATTCATACAAGTTCCAATTCAGCAGTAATACCTAGATGATCTGATAGCTTTAGCCATTCATGCAAAATTTTTGCAGAATGAATTTTTAATCCACGCACATAAATCCGATCCATAGGAAGTAATGGCTTCACACTCGGAAAAGTTTTCGCCGGCGAACCAGTGAGTACCTCAAATACCTCATCAAAACCAGCGGCTTTCATAGGCGCGCTCACGCGATTACGCCAATCGTTAAAGTCTCCTGCAACGATCGTGGGTCCATCTTGTGTCAAATCCTGAATGTGCCGAATAATAGCCTCCAGCTGCCGCTCTCTACCGCGCTCAAAGAGCGCCAGATGCACGCAAAAACAATGAATAGGCCTATCGATACCTTCTAGCCTAGTAATGCTGTGCAGCAGCCCACGACTCTCAAAGCGATATGCGGAGATATCGTAGTTATTTCCTTTTTGCTGAGGATGTTTAGAAAGAATCGCATTGCCATGGTGCCCATCACGATATTCCACATTCTTTCCATAATGCCAATGCTGCCAAAAATCCTCGGAGAGAAAGTGAGTTAACTCTGTCAGCGGCCATTGCTCAAAGCGCCTTAACCTTCCTCGATGTTCCTGCTGCAATTCTTGCAAAAAGAGTAGGTCTGGATAATGACTGCGCATTTTCTGGCGCAATTGATAAATCGTTGCATGCCGATGCAAGGGCGATAAACCCTTATGAACATTCATGCTTAAAACCGTAAAGCGGGAAGAGTTAACTAGGTTCATTAAAACTGCCCTGCTGCGCGCTGACGACGAACGCGTGCCAAGTAGATTTCACCTTCAACCAAATCCTGGCACTGCATACATTTATTGCAAATAGAAGCCTGCTCACGCAACTCATCAATAGAGTCGATCGGATGAGTATCCAAATACTCACGCAAATCCACATCGAGGACCTCATTGCAGAGGCAAACCACTTCAGCCATAAGTCGAAAATAGGGAAATCAATCTCATTACAGCCATTTTGCCATTGCCTTGATAGAATCTAGCGCATGTTGAAAGCTTTTCAGGACGCCCTTACTTTGCTTGCCCATCTTGATGGTGCAGTTTTGGGCATCGTTCTGGTATCACTACAAGTCAGCCTGAGCGCCCTTTTGATTGGCACACTTTTAGGCCTGCCTATTGGCGCCCTTCTGGCAACCGAGCAATTTACCGGCAAAAAGACGATTATTGTGACCCTCAATACCCTGATGGGCGTGCCTACAGTGATAGTTGGGGTCCTGGTTTATCTCATGCTATCGCGTACAGGCCCCCTGGGAGCTTGGGGCTGGTTATTTACGATCAAGGGTATGGTTGTGGCTCAGACCCTGCTCACGACCCCGCTAATTGCTGCCCTGAGCCGACAAATCCTCGAGGATTCTTGGAGGGTTCATAGAGATTCTTTTCTAAGCCTAAAACTACCCCCACTCTCACGTTTTAAGTGGCTTTTATGGGATTGCCGCTTTTCCCTGACGATTGCCGTCCTTGCTGGTCTAGCCAGGGCGATCTCTGAGGTGGGAGCAGTCATGATTGTGGGCGGCAATATCGATCGCTCCACCAGAACTATGACCACAGCTATTGCACTAGAGACAAGCAAAGGAGATCTGCCTTTAGCTCTCGCCCTTGGAATAGTCCTACTGATGATTGTCCTGCTGGCTAATTTATTTACGTTTGCAGTGCGCCAAGTCGCGGAGCACCGCTATGGTTAATGCCGTTGAAAATTTTGAGAAGTTTATTGAACTCAAAGACATCATCGTCAAGAGCAATGGCAGAATAATTCTCAATATTCCGCATGCGATTATTCCAGCCGACAGAATTACTGCTTGCATTGGTCCGAATGGTGCTGGAAAAACGACTTTTCTCAAGGTGCTTGATGGTCTTATCAAACCGGATAGCGGCACTGTCACCTACTCTTTCAAAACTAAGACTTCTTTAGTTCTGCATCACACCCCCATGATTAAAGCTTCTGCAGCCGCTAACATTGGGATTGTTCAAGATGTCGATTCAAGCATCACCAAATTAGATGTACAAAAGGTTATGGATGAAGTTGGTCTTAGCAACTTAGCTAATAGTCCAGCACATAAATTATCTGCTGGCGAAAGACAAAAACTATGTCTTGCAAGAGCTATTCTTTTAAAGCCAAACTTAGTTTTATTGGATGAGCCTACCGCGAATCTTGATCCAAACACCACTGAGCAGGTTGAAGACCTCATTCGGAAATTTGATCAACATGGTGCGGATGTGATTTTTTCATCTCACCAACTTGCTCAAGTCCAAAGACTCGCTCAGCACATCATCTTCATTGACCAAGGCGAGATAAAAGAAAAGGGACCCGTAGGCCCCTTCTTTGATAATCCCCAAACAAAAGCAGCGAAGCGCTACTTACATCAAGAGTTGTTATCCGATTAATTACTTAGCAGCAGGTGCCGCTGGAGCTGCTGGTGCAGCTGCTGCCGCAGCTACCGGCGGAGTAAATGGTGGAGGCGCTACACAAGCTGCTGGAGCTGCAGTTCCAGAAACTCTGTAGCGATCTGCAACACGGTTCTGGGCTTGACAAAGCTGATAGGCCCCTACTCTATCCCCATAAGCTGACTTAGCTTTAGTTAAAGCTGCAGCTTCTGCTTGCTCAGGTGTCAATGGAGGTAATGCAGCAAAAGCTGCAGTTCCAGCAAAAGCACAGAATGTGAAAGCAATGATTTTTTTCATGGCTTATCCCTTTTTATTGAGTTCGTCATACCAGAGCTCATGATGCTCTTTAGCCCAAGTAGCATCAACATAGCCAGTCTTCATGCCATCAATTGAGCCTTGCATACCAATGGTACCGATATAGATGTGTCCCATTGCCATTGCAGACATCAAGATTGCAGCACTGCTATGAATGATGTTAGCAATCTGCATCGTGCCACGAGTGTATTCAATAGTCATAAATGGCACGATCATGTCGAGCACAAATCCTGAGGCTGAAATTACCAGACCCAAGAATGTCATACCAAACCAGAACCAGATCTTTTCACCGCCATTGAAGAAACCAGCTGGCACATGCTTGCCACTGAAAATTCCACCAAAGGTTAAATACCATTGCAAGTCACCTTTGCCAGGTAAATTCTTATGTGCAAAAAGCAAGAAGAAGATCACGACACAAATCGTAAACAACGGTCCGGTAAAGTTATGAATGTTTTTGCAAACGTCTAGGAAAGAGCCATAAGCAGCTCCACCCATCAATGGCATTGCAAAGTATTTTCCATAGAGAATGAGCAAACCAGTAAATGCCAAGGCTAAAAAGCTAAATGCCATCAACCAGTGCACCAAGCGATCAAATGCACTGAAGCGTTTGATCTTCACGCCTGACATTGGTTCATGCAGCTTGATTGAACCTTTGATGGTGTACATAGCAATAATGCCAAAGAAAGCGATTGCTAATAACCAACCGCCATAGACTGTGATTACGCCGTTGCGAATCAAGCGCCACTGTTGACCAGAGCGCTGAATCAATACGCTAGCCTCTTTGTCTGGAATGCTGACATAGTTATATGGATCGCTATTGGCAGTAGTAAAAATCGATGGGTTCGCTGGCTGAGACTGAGCCTGCGTTCCATTAGCCAAAGCATTTGGATTGGCCGGCACAGACAATGGCGGAATATCTACTCCGCTAGCGGATGGCAGCGGCGCCATCGGTGCACGCTCAGCGAAACTGATCCCGCTTGCCAAAGTTAGCGACAAACCTGCGGTCACCACTAAAGCGCGTAGAACTTTTGAAAATGATCGTTTCATACACATGTCCTTAAACGTTTTCGTTTTATTTATAGTTATTTAGTTGATCACTTAACGCGACTGTATTCGTTTTGACCTTGAGTGCGCTTATCAGTAGACTCAGTCCAACTAGCCTGATTACCCGGCGTCCAATTCTTAGTCATAAAGCCATTGTTGGCACCCATGTAAGGAGCAACGTCCGGACGTTTAGCAGCCTTAGCAGCAATTTCTGGAGGCTCAGAGCAAGCAGCTAACAACGCTGCTGCTGCAAAACACAAACCGAGAGTTTTGAAATTAACTTTCATTATTTGGCTCCTGGAATTTTTGCAGCAGGTGTTGGTGTTGGCGCTGGCGTATCCGGGCCACCGTAAGCAGTAGTCCAACCAAATGCTTTGGATCCTGGATACTTGCCGTTCTTCTCACGCGTCGCAACACGATTATTGAAGATGCCAGAAATAATGTCGCTGTCACCACCAATCAATGCCTTGGTAGAACACATCTCAGCGCAAAGTGGCAACTTGCCTTCTGCTAAGCGATTACGTCCATACTTTTCGAACTCAGCAACGCTGCCGTTCTCTTCCGGACCACCGCTACAGAATGTGCACTTATCCATCTTGCTACGAGTACCGAAGGCACCCTTACTCAAGAATTGTGGTGCGCCAAATGGGCATGCAAAAGAGCAGTAGCCGCAACCGATACAGATATCTTTATCGTGCAACACAACACCCTCATCGGTGCGGTAGAAGCAATCTACTGGGCATACTGCCATGCAAGGTGCATCGCTACAGTGCATACATGCAACTGAGACTGATTTTTCTTGGCCAATGATGCCGTCATTCACCGTTACAACGCGGCGACGGTTAACACCCCAAGGCACTTCGTTATCGTTTTTACAGGCTGTGACACAACCGTTGCATTCAATGCATCGCTCTGTGTCGCAAATAAATTTCATTCTTGCCATTGTGTTCTCCTGACTTTATTTTTTGACTTAGGCAAATTTTTCGATTTGGCACATAGTGGTTTTGGTCTCTTGCATCATCGTCACCTGGTCGTAACCATAGGTTGTTGCAGTATTGACCGCCTCACCAAGAACCACTGGAGCCGCGCCTTCTGGGTAGTACTTACGCAAGTCATTACCCTGCCACCAACCGGCAAAGTGGAATGGCACCCAAGCGGTTCCTTGATCGACACGCTCAGTGACCAATGCACGAACTTTAATTCTTGCGCCTGTAGGTGATTTCACCCAAACATAATCCCAGTTCTTAATACCGCGATCTGCTGCTGCCTTAGGATTAATCTCAACAAAGTTTTCTTGTTGAAGTTCAGCCAACCATGGATTTGAACGAGTCTCATCACCACCACCCTCGTACTCAACCAAACGACCAGAGGTCAGAATGATTGGGAACTTCTCATATAACTTCTGATTCAAGTTTTGATCTTGAACAGTCTTATAGAGAGTTGGCAAGCGCCAGAAATTCTTCTTGTCCGCAGAAGTTGGATACTTACGCATCATCTTCTCGTTGGTGCTGTAAAGCGCTTCACGGTGAATAGGAATAGCGTCCGGGAAGTTCCAAACGATGGCACGCGCTTTAGCGTTACCGAATGGATGGCAACCGTTTTTCATCACAACTCGCTGGATACCGCCAGACAAGTCAGTCTTCCAGTTCTTGCCTTCAGCAAGCTTCTTCTCATCTTCAGTTAACTGATCCCACCAACCAAGCTTCTTCACGAACACGTGATCAAACTCTGGGTAGCCAGTAGTAATGGCAGAACCCTTAGAGCAGGAACCGTCACCAGCCAACAAACTCACACCCTCGCGCTCAACACCGAAGTTTGCGCGGAAGTTACCGCCACCTTCCATGACGCTCTTACTGGTGTCATAGAGATTTGGTGAACCTGGGTGTTTGATTGCGGCAGTACCGTAGCAAGGCCAAGGCAAACCGTAGTAATCACCTGTAGTGTCGTAACCGGTGACTGGATCTACACCACCACGGGATTTGAGTGTCTTCGGATCAAACGTTGCAACCATTCTCATGTGAGCTTTAAGGCGCTCAGGAGTTTGGCCTGTGTAGCCAATAGTCCAAACGGAGCGATTGATTTCACGCAAGATGTCTTCGATTTGCGGCTCTTTCCATTGCTTACCAGCAAATTTAGAGTTCAACATCTTGTAGTTCTTGGACAACTCTTCACCGAAGCCAAGGCGATCAGCAAAAGCCTGCATGATCACATGGTCAGGCACAGATTCAAACAATGGGTCGATTACTTTCTCGCGCCACTGTAAAGAACGATTAGATGCTGTCGCGCTTCCGCATGTTTCAAACTGGGTTGCTGCTGGCAACAAGTAAACATTACGGTTCTTGTTGACTACATCACCCTCTGCCGCAGGCATTGCTGCCATCGCTGCCGTTGCACTTGGGTATGGATCAACAACTACCAATAGATCCAACTTATTCATCGCGCGCTTCATATCTAAGCCGCGAGTTTGTGAGTTAGGAGCATGGCCCCAGAAGAATAAGCCTTTAACGTTAGTCTGTTGATCGATCATGTCGTTCTTCTCAAGAACGGCATCAACCCAACGAGAAACAGTAGTTCCAGACTTCTCCATCATGTCTGGCGCGTAACGACCTTTAATCCACTCGTAGTCAACACCCCAAACTGTTGAGAAGTGCTTCCATGAACCAGCAGCCAAGCCATAGTAGCCAGGCAATGAGTCTGGGTTAGGACCTACGTCAGTTGCACCTTGAACGTTATCGTGACCACGGAAAATATTTGTACCGCCACCAGATTTACCAACGTTACCTAATGCCAACTGCAAGATGCAAGATGCGCGAACCATGGAGTTACCAATGGTGTGCTGTGTTTGACCCATACACCAAACAACCGTACTTGGACGATTCTTGGCCATGGTTTCTGCAGCTTTGTACATTTGCGCTTCTGGTACGCCGCAAGCTTCTTCCACGGCAGCAGGAGTCCACTTCTCCATAACCTCTTTACGAATCTCTTCCATGCCGTAAACGCGGTCATTGATGTACTTCTTGTCTTCCCAACCGTTTTTGAAGATGTGATACAGAAGTCCAAACAAGAAAGGAATATCTGTACCGGAACGAATGCGGATGTATTGATCTGACTTCGCTGCTGTACGGGTGTAGCGTGGATCAACCACGATCACTTTGCAGCCATTTTCTTTAGCGTGTAACAGACTCAACATAGAAACTGGGTGAGCCTCAGCAGCATTTGAACCAATGTACAAAGCAGCCTTGGAGTTCATCATATCGTTATAGCTGTTGGTCATCGCACCATAGCCCCAGGTGTTTGCAACACCGGCAACTGTTGTGGAGTGACAAATACGAGCCTGATGGTCTGTATTGTTTGTGCCAAAGAAAGAGACCCACTTACGGAGTAAGTAGGCCTGTTCATTGTTGTGCTTTGATGAACCGATAAAGAACATTGCGTCTGGAGAATACTTCTCACGAATGCTCTTCATCTGTGCAGTAATTTCTGTAAGCGCTTGATCCCATGAGATGCGCTGATACTTTCCGTCAACCAATTTCATTGGATAACGCAGACGATAGTCACCATGACCGTGCTCACGCAATGCTGCGCCTTTTGCACAATGAGCGCCTAAGTTAATAGGCGAATCGAACACGGCGTCTTGACGCACCCAAACACCATTCTCAACAGTTGCATCAACCGCACAGCCTACTGAACAGTGAGTACAGATGGAGCGTTTAACCTCAATCTTGCCCTTACCGTCGAGCATTGCTTTGCTTTGCTCTGCAGATGCTTTTTGTACAAAGCTCAATTGACTAGCAGCGATACCTGCACCAACACCTACGCCAGAGCGCTTAAGGAATGTGCGGCGATCCATTGTTGGCACAGCGGCTTTTAAGCCTCGTGACAAACTGCCAATCAGGCGTGATGTTGAACGACTGCTTTGTGGGGTATTGGATTTACGAGTCAGACTCATATGGTGTCCCTGAGAAAGTTTTTGTATTTATTAATTAACTGTTAAAGCAATAACTGATGAAACTAATTAAATCAAAGTGGTTTCGTAATACTTGCGCATGTGAGCAGTCATTGTTTGACCTGCATCTTTCACTGTTTTGGTGCTACTAATTTCTTGAATGACTGCTTTACCGACCGGAGTTTGGCTGGCTACTGCAACAGCGCCTACTGCAGCGCTTGCACCAATAAAGAAATTGCGGCGCGATGGCTTCGCTTGGTCACTTAAAGCAACTTTGGATTTAGTGCTCATGGCATGCTCCTATCTAGTTATTCTTGATTTGGGTCAAGTGTAATTGGTAATTGCATTTTTCGCATATCGCCATAACAAAATGCATATAAGGCTTACCCTCTATTGCGCTGCAACATTAAATCATGTCAAAACCTTGACCCTCGATAGCCAGGAATTCTCTAGTGAGGGCGGCAACCGGGTGGTACAAGTGCATCTCTGGAATGCCTTCTATTGCATCGCACAATTCGTCATACCAGGGGCGGATATGCTCATTGAAAAAAACCCTCTGATTTGTAAGGTTTGAGACTTCAACATCATCCCCGGCAATTAGGTATCGCATCACTTCGCAAAGCGCGGAAATATGGTCTTCGGTTTCAGTAATCTCTTCGGCTGCCTCAAGCCCAAATCCCTCTAGAGCTTTACGAATATTGACCAAAGGCTTCTCATTGAGATGGCCCGCCATATAAAAAGAGCCGTTCAGAACAACATTAGGCTTACCAACGCTAATGAAATTCAAGTCAAACTCATCATGCCAAGCCTTGGCAGGGTTATTTTTGGCAACCTCAACTACATCCATCCACACCTTGGCTAGTGGCGCTTCGTTAGCGGCATCTTGCTGATCTGCTGTAGCGGCGATTTGATCTAATAATTCTTGATCGGGTGGCATCTGAAAAAAGCGCGCAATCAAGCCATATAAATCTGCCCTTGCCAAATCCTCTGGCAAACCAACATCTCCCACTTCGGTAGATGCATTTTCATTAATTGAGTCTTTTGCTATTTCGCTCATGTTTCTTTTTTCACCATATCTACTACGCGACAATCGCTACACATCTTCAATCGATCCATTGCTGCCCCAGCAAATGCGCCATGAGCGCCCAACTTAGTCAGCATCAAGTCAACCATCTTCAATGTTCCAAAAGGTTTTCCACAACTAATGCAATGGAAAGCCTGGGTTTCATTCAAAGTGGATCTCTGTTTACGCTGCTCTACAGTCTGCAAACGAGGCGCAAGAGTTAAGGCCTTTTCTGGGCAAGTTTGCACACAGAGGCCACATTGAACACACTGCTTTTCAATAAAGGACAGTATGGGCTCGTCGGGATTATCTAAAAGCGCACCTTCAGGACAGCTGCTCACACAAGACATGCATAAGGTGCAAGCCTCTTTATTAATTGTCAGCCCACCCAATAAGGATGACTTAGGAAGTACGACGCCCGCCTCAGGCAAAGGTGTTTTAGCTTGCTTTTGTAAGTGCTCTAAAACAGCCTCTAATGTTTCACGCTTCTGATTGGATAAACCAATGCTTGCGGGAGTGCAAATTGAACTTAAGGAGCCACGTCGACGTAATGCCCCCATTGCCTTCGATACCGTTGATAAATCATCTATCGAGTTAGCCAATATCAAATGAATGCGTTCATCGAAGCCATATGCTTTCAGAATGCTATTCGCTAAATCTGCCTGCTCTTCAAGAGCGGCGCGGTATCCAGGATCTTCATCCCCGCTAAGCAACAAGATGACTTCAGCAAATCCATAGGTCAAAGCGCCTAGCCACAAATCCAAACCAGTCGAGGCGATATGTTCAATACCATAAGGAATTACAAATGCTGGAAGGCCTTCAAACTGCTTTGGCATGATGTGCGAGGATCTACCCAAGCCATCAATCATTTGCGTGCCAGCTTTTAAGGTGTGCAATAGCAAACTAGGTGCCATTGCTTGGTTGATCTTTTTAGCTTCAGCTGTAAATACATTCGCTACTGTTTTTAACTCTTTACCCTGGTGAGCAACGCTCGGATAGTTGTAGCTCATCGCGCCAGATGGACAGGAGGTGGCACAAGCGCCACAGCCCATACATAGATTTGGGTTTACTTCTACAGAGCCCTGACCATTTTTAAAGATGGAGCCAATAGCACCGGTTGAGCAAACATCAATGCAAGCACTGCAACCTACTTTGCCATTGCGACCATGCGCACAAATTTTTTCGTTGTAGGTGAAGTATTTAGGCTTCTCAAACTCGCCCACCATCTCTGACAATTGATTTACCGCCAACGCTTGATCCAAGGGATCAACGCCAGGGGCAAAGTAGCCTTGTGGGGTTTGACTCATGCGCATTTTAGGATCGACGCGTAAATCCAAGATCAAATCGAATTCAGAATTACGTCCACGCTCTTTTCGATCAAATGAGATAGCGCCAATACCAGCACAGGCAGTAACGCAAGCTCGATGAGATTTACATTTGTTCAAATCAATCTGGAAGGAGAGATCAATAGCGCCTTCAGGACAAACCTCTACGCAAGCACCGCAGCGGGTACACATCTCGGGATCAATTGGATTTTGCAAATCCCAATCCACTGAAAAGTTACCGAGATACCCATCCAACTTAGTAACGACACCGGTATAAATTGGATAACTTCTATTGAGCGGCAAATCACCAGGCTCAGTACACAGAACAGAGACATCTAAAGACGGGCTTAATTTTTCAGCCCAAGGAATAGCTTGGGAACCAGCACCAACAATCAGCAACCTGCCCTGGCTTTCATAATTCACCACCGGGACTGGATCCGCCTCTGGCATATCGGCTAATGCTAGCAATGCAGCAATCTTAGGTCCAGATATTTTTGCCTCTTGTGTCCAGCCTGCAACTTCACGAATATTTACAAAACGGAGTGGAGCAACCAAAGGCTTTTCAGCCTGATCCGCTAACTCACCAAAAAGTGCGCCCTCTTGAGTGCACGCCACCACTACGGAGTCAGAACCGTCCAAGGCCTTCAAAAAAGAGCCGACCTCTTGTCTACACAAAGAAGTGTGCATCGGCACACCGAGCGCTTTTCCATCCAATGGCATGGTGCCATTGCAGTTACAGACTAATTTTTGACTCATGCGCTATCTTCTTAGGTTTTTTTCTGTTCAGGCTCAGTCGACACATCCTTGGGGACCTCGTCCAACTGGGCGGAGAGTTTCGGTTGTGTGGATGTTAAATCACTTTGCTTTTGCACATCCAAAGCCTTCGCCCCCGATTCAGGATGGGCGGCCTGAACTTCAGTTTGCTGGGAATCTGGGGCTAGCTCATTAGCAGCATCTTCAGCAGGCTTACTAAAGAGCTTCAACATATCACTCTGCACCATTCTTTCAAGCATTCCTGGCGGCAGAGGGTCTGGTTTACTGTAATCGTCAATATAGATGTCTAACCCATCCATGATGTTGAAATGGGGGTCTGTGAACATTTTCTTTAAAGCAGCCTGCTGAACGGCAGGATCAACATCCGGCTTCATAAAGGCAGAAAAATCAGGATCAAAGCGATCGATCTTCGCTACATCATCCAACGTAGGCAATGGTGGAGCTTCATCTTCAATCTTCTCAACAGCCGGAGTTGAAGATAACTCCTTAGGCGCTTCAACCTTCTTCTCTACAGAATCAGGCTCAATACCTGCCTTGCGTTTAGACCAACGCCCAAGAAATCCCTCCGCCATCATTCCTCCGCAGGACGCTCGGCACCCTTAAATGATGCAGGCTTGTGACGTTTTTTAGGTTCAGGTCGATAGTTGTCGTTGACATACTCTTGCAACCAAGATGCATGCTGCTCACTCATGGGAACTGTGTCGACCGACTCGCCGCCATCAAGCAAGCGGGCCGCTTCGTTATAACTAACGCAAATACGATGTGGTACTGCGAACGTCGATTCCGCTTTGGCTAAAGCTAAAGATTGCTCATCAATGTAACGATCAACATCCTCCTCTAAGCGCCACATCACAAACCAGCTTGGGGTTGTGGCGGAAACATTCAGGTAGTAACCCTCAGCCTCATCCGGAAATAGATCAAGTTCGTAGCCAGTAAATAACCAAGACTCTCCCTCGGGATCACGCCCAAGAAATTGACCTGAAATCGCATTGCTTTGTTTGCTATTAAATTGCCCTAAATCAGGCAATACTTCTTGAGGCGCCCAGCGGTAAGAAACCCATGGGTTATCAATATTTTGTTTACGCATCAATACAGCAAAGCGCATAAATGTTCTGGGCCTTAGGTATTTTGAACAACAATGTTTGGAAATTTACTGCTCATATCTTTGGATAGAGTAGCAACACGAATAGCAACCTGTCTAGCAATGCCTTTATAAATTGCACTGATTGCACCATCAGGGTCTGCGACCACTGTAGGACGACCAGCATCTGCCTGCTCTCGTATAGATAGATTCAGGGGTAGATCGCCTAAGAAATCTACTCCATATTCTTTGCACATCTTCTGCCCACCGCCCGTACCGAATACATGCTCTTCATGTCCGCATTTTGTACAAACGTAGGTGCTCATGTTTTCAATAATGCCGATGATAGGCACGCCTACCTTCTCAAACATCTTCAGACCTTTGCGAGCATCTAACAACGCAATGTCTTGGGGTGTAGTAACAATCACTGAGCCAGTAACGGGAACTTTTTGCGCCAGGGTTAATTGAATATCACCAGTACCTGGTGGCATATCCACAATTAAATAATCCAAGTCACGCCAACGGGTTTGGCGGAGCAATTGCTCAAGAGCGGAGGTCACCATCGGACCACGCCAGACCATTGGAGCGTCATCATCAATCAAAAAGCCAATTGAACTTGCCTGCAAGCCATAAGCCTCCATTGGCTCAATCGTATTCTCTTCAAGAGAATCTGGTCTACCAGTAATACCCAACATCATTGGCTGACTTGGGCCGTAAATGTCTGCATCCAAAATGCCAACCTGCGCACCTTCGGCCGCTAGGGCTAAAGCCAAGTTCACTGCTGTTGTCGATTTACCAACGCCGCCCTTACCACTGGCAACCGCAATAATATTTTTGACGCCAGGCAATAGCTTCACGCCACGTTGCACTGCATGCGCAACAATTTGACTGGAAATATTGACGCTGACATTTTTAACGCCAGACAATTCGCGCAAAGCATTGATTACCGATTTACGAATCGAATCAAACTGACTCTTGGCTGGATAGCCCAATACGATATCCAAAAAAATGTCGCCATCTTCTACGCGGAGATTCTTAACGTTTTTTGCAGTAACGAAATCGATCTTAGTATTAGGATCAACTAAGCCTTTGAGTGCTGCCTGGACCAACTCTGGTGTAACCGACACAACCTTCTCCTAATATGAATAAACCTAGAATGGGATTCTAGGTTTTAGTATTTTTCTTAATTAGCGCTAGCTTACTCGTAGCCGCAAATATTTGCTGAAAGAATCCTCAGCCACCTGCAATAAAGCGTTTTAGAAAATGAGCAGACTCAGATAATAGACCGCCATAGACATGAGCGCAGTTGCTGGAATGGTGAAGATCCACGCCCAAACGATGTTTCCAGCAACCCCCCAACGAACCGCACTAGCCCTTTGAGTTGAGCCAACGCCCACAATAGCCCCAGTAATCGTATGGGTAGTGGAAACGGGGATACCAATTGCAGTTGCTGCAAATAATGTGATTGCGCCACCAGTTTCAGCACAGAAACCACCCACTGGCTTAAGCTTGGTGAGCTTCTGCCCCATGGTTTTAACAATACGCCAGCCACCAAACATCGTGCCCGCAGCAATAGCGATATAACAAGAAATAATTGTCCATGTAGGCGGCATCTTTGCACTAGCTTCAGCGTAGCCAGTGATGATGAGCAAAAGCCAAATAATGCCGATAGTCTTTTGAGCATCATTACCACCGTGACCCAAGCTATAGGCACTTGCAGAAAGTAATTGCAGACGACGGAACCAGCGATCTGTTTTGGCTAAGTTTGCATTTCGGCAAATCCACGCAACGATCAACATCATTAAAGAGCCAAGCAAGAAACCAACAAATGGCGAGATGAAGATGAACGAAACTGTTTTAATAATTCCTGACCAAACTAAGCCATCTGTGCCCGCCTTTGGCAACGCAGCGCCAACTAGGCCACCAATCAAAGCATGAGAAGAGCTTGATGGAATACCGTAATACCAAGTAATCACATTCCACACAATTGCGCCGACTAAGGCGCCAAAGATGACGTGCAAGTCAACGGCAGCAGGATGCACAATGCCCTTACCAACTGTGGCGGCAACACTTAAATGAAAAATGAAGATCGCTAGAAAGTTAAAGAAGGCTGCAAATACTACCGCTTGCTGCGGCTTCAAAACTCCGGTGGAAACTACCGTCGCAATAGAGTTAGCAGCATCATGAAAACCATTCATGAAATCGAATGCAAGCGCTAACGCTACCAAAAGCGCTACAACCCAAAAAGCTACTTCTATCGCTGGCAACTTAATTCGCCTTAAGAGTTTTCAAGAACGATGCCTTCAACTAAATTGGCAACGTCTTCACATTTGTCGGTAACTTCCTCAAGCAGCTCATAAATACGCTGGCATTTAATGAGTTCGCGCACTTCGATATCCTCGCGGAATAAACGGGTAATCGCAGTGGATAAAAGGCGGTCAGCCCCTGACTCTAAGTGATCTATCTCGTCGCAAGTCTTCAAAGCAGCCTTGGCAACCTCTGGATCAGAGATATCTTTTAACGTAGCAACTGCGTTCTTCATGCTGATGCAGCACTGATTACACAGCTCTGCCATTTGCACCATTTCTGGGGTCATTTTCTTTACATCATACAAATGCATGGCCTCAGTGCCGTTTTGCAATAAATCAGCAACGTCATCCATCGTATTGATGAGTGAGAAAATTTGATCGCGGTCGATCGGAGTAATGAACGTTTTGTGCAAGCGACGATGCACTTCTTTTACTACGTCGTCGCAAGCATGCTCTGCTTTATCAACGTCTTGTGTGTATTTGGCACGCAAAGCTTCATCGTTGTAGTGCTCGACGAACTTTAAGAAAGATTCGGAGGCAGAAACGATATTGCTAGCGTGCTCATTGAAAAGCTCGAAGAAATTACCATCGTGAGGCATTAACTTACTGAAGAACATAAATCACGATCCTTTAGGAACAAAAACTACGGGTTTTGTTAGGTTTAATGACATTCTAAACAATTGCTATTTAGCAACTGGAAAGCCAGCATCTGTTATAAGCTGACTGGCCTGCGCTTCAGATAATGTCGTTTCTAGGTTGACAGTCTGGCTTGCCAAGTCAGCCTGAACTTTGGCTTGAGGGTCCTGAGCCTGAATTGCTCTCGTGACCGCATTAATACAGCCCCCACAAGCCATCCCAGATACTTTTAAAGTCAACATATAGGCCTTTTTGATGTAAATACGGCTTGCATGCAGTAGATTATCTTCTATATGAACCCCCAAATAGACACTAAATCAGAGCTATTTACTCTGGATATCGGCGGGATGACCTGCGCCTCCTGTGTAGGCAGGGTTGAGAAGGCTTTGAACAAAATACCCGGAGTAGAGGCTGCTAGCGTGAATTTGGCAACGGAACAGGCCAAAGTACGCTTAAAAGCAGATTTCGGACTCAATGCGGACGACCTTATCGCCACAGTCCAAAAAACAGGCTATGAAGCAAAAATCAACAGCCCCCATCACATTTCTGAAAGAGCGCCCTCTAAGCTGTTTTGGGGAGCAGATGGTTTAGGGCGCGTATTACTCGGGTTCGCCCTCTCCGCCCCACTTTTTCTCCCGATGTTCCTCATGCCTTTTGGCATACATTGGGCGCTTTCGCCGAAGTGGCAACTTCTACTTGCAACCCCTGTGCAATTTTTCTTGGGATGGCGCTTTTATAAAGCGGGCTTCAAATCTCTCATGTCCGGTGTGGGCAATATGGATTTGTTGGTGGCACTCGGCACAAGCGCAGCATACGGTCTCAGTATTTACCAAATGATTGCATCACCTGATGAGAGTCACGAGCTTTACTTTGAAGGATCAGCAGTCATTATCTGCATGGTTTTACTAGGCAAATGGTTAGAGGCCAGAGCTAAGCAACAAACTAGCGAAGCAATTCGTGCATTACAAAAGTTGTGGCCAGAACATGCCAAAGTCATTGAACGAGATATTGTCATCACCGAGAGCTCTGCCTTAGATCAATATCATGATCTGCCTTTAGACCAAGTGTTTCCGAAAGACCGCGTCTTGGTTCTGCCCGGCGAGCGCATACCAGTAGACGGCATCATCCTACTTGGCAATAGCCACATTGATGAATCGCTCCTCACGGGAGAAAGTGAGTCAGTCAAAAAACGCATCGGAGAAAAAGTGATCGGCGGCTCACTCAACGGCGAAGGCGTATTAGTCATTGAGGCTCAAGCGGTTGGCATTGAGAGCGTACTTTCTAAAATTATCTCCCTGGTTGAAGACGCACAAACCCAAAAGGCGCCAATACAAAAAATGGTAGATCAGGTGAGTGCTATTTTTGTTCCTAGCGTGATCGTGATTGCAATCATTACCGGATTGGCAAACTGGTTTTATTTAGACTCAGCATCTATTGCCATATTAAGAGCGGTCTCAGTACTTGTGATCGCCTGTCCATGCGCCCTCGGACTTGCAACGCCAGCAGCCATCATGGCAGGCACAGGGGTAGCAGCCCGCTTTGGAATTTTAATTAAAGACCCACAAGTTTTAGAGTTGGCGCATCGCTTGAATGTGGTTGCGTTTGATAAAACAGGAACACTCACCGTTGGCAAGCCAAGACTGCTGAAGGTGATTTCTTTTGATAGTGCATTTTCAGAGAATGACATTCTGGCAACAGCTTCAGGCCTTCAACTTGGTAGTGAGCACCCTCTTGCAAAAGCACTCCTAGACGCCGCTAAACAAAATGGTTTGACCCCGATAACGCCGACCGACAGCAAAGCATTGCCGGGCATTGGTATTAGCGGAAAACCTAGCGCTGGCGTCCTTGCTGGACAGAGCCTTACCCTACAGAGCATTGCATCCCTAGAGGGCAACCACCATCATGCCGAAATACTGGGCAAGGCTAAGGCTTGTTTTGAGGCTGGTCAAACTGTTTCGATCTTGATGAGCAATGAAGTACCCACTTCACCAATTGCCATATTCTCATTTGGGGATGAGCTGAAAGAGAATGTTCGAGAGGCAATTACCTCATTACACCATCTCAATATTCGAGCAGTAATGCTTTCCGGTGATAACGTTGCCGCAGCGAATCGTGTCGCAAAAAATATTGGTATTGAAGAAGTGTTCGCGCAAATTATGCCAAGCGATAAAGCAGAGATTATTCGCAAACTTCAATCTAAAGAGGGACGTCGCCAATTTGTTGCGATGGTAGGTGATGGTGTGAACGATGCACCTGCCTTAGCTACCGCAGATGTTGGTATGGCCATGTCTACCGGTACTGATGTTGCAATGCAGGCCGCTGGCATCACCTTAATGCGAGGTGACCCCACATTAGTTGCAAATGCAATTGATATCTCCAAGCGAACCTGGCAAAAAATTCAGCAAAATTTATTCTGGGCTTTTATCTTTAACGCCACTGGCATCCCCTTAGCTGCTCTGGGCTATCTCTCGCCGATGCTGGCCGGAAGCGCTATGGCGCTGTCTAGCTTTTGCGTTCTGAGCAATGCGCTTTTACTCAAGCGCTGGCGCCCTACTCACCACTAAAAACATCTTTTTAGTACGTCTTACTTATTTTGCATTCTTGCGTATCAATTCAATATCGCCATAAAACGCTCGCGTCTCTGACTTCGTGTTGTCCGTATCTGTCAGCAAGGCAATACCAATGACTTCACCAGGCGCTTCGCCATAGGCACGCTTATAGTCAGCAGCTATATCACGCTGGTGTTTATGCCACTGCCCTAAATTGTCCCAACCAGAATCCACCACAATCATTTTGATACGGGAAGTATGTGCATTTGTAATGATGGTATCGATAGGCGATTTTCCTGACCAGATATACATCAGCGTGGCATACGGCATCTCTTGACCACTAATCAGATTAGCCATCTCAAAAGTCATTTTTTCTTTTAAGGGTAGCTTGGATTTATTACCATCAAACGCAACCAAAATACGCAGCGGCGCATCGTCAGCATATCCATCGGCATTGTCAGCATTGACGATTGGGTTTAGCGCCTTCCATTCCCATTGCAGCAGTAGGTTTGATGCCTGACGAGGACGCAACTTCACCGCCAATCCAGATGCAGAGGTTTTCGAATTTGCACTCAGCACAGTTTTTCCTTGGTAACTCTCAAGGCGATACACCGTATTCTTTTTAAAGGGTGCGATGCGATAAAAATTCCACCCATTTGGCATACCGCTACGGGCTGTCTCAGCAGAGAATTTAGGCAACTCCTCTTGAGCTGGCAGCTGATCCGCATTAAATGGTTGACCGGCTTCGTTTTGTACCGAATCGCTACTTAAACCCGCGCAACCGACCAAAAAAAGGATCGTACTGAGAATTAAAAATAAAGGGGCTCGCTTCCACATACCTCAATTGTCCCAAAGATTGCTCGATGTGAGTCTAAAATCATCTCATGCGCCATCAATCACCCTCAAGCTGGGCCGTAATCTGCGTCTTTATTGCCGCGGTGGTGCATTTGGCCCTGGGTTTTTCTATTGAGTTCTCGGTGGATGAGGCTCACTATGCTTTGTATGCCCAACACTTGGCTTGGAGCTATTTCGATCACCCGCCTTTAGTGGGCTGGATTCAGTGGCCTTTGGTTGCCCTGACATCTTCTGAAGGTGTCATTCGCCTTATCCCAGAATTGTTATGGATTGTTTCTTGTTATTTGGTTTATCAAGTCACGATTGAGCTTCATCGTCTAATTCAAGGACGTAATGCTGGCTACCTCACCAGCGCACTACCATCAGCAAATTTATGCGGTCTGTTGGCAGTCTTAATCATTACTGCCGCACCGATGCTACATGTACTAGCAATTGGTTTATTGCCCGACACCCTGCTGGCACCGTTAAGCCTTGGACTGATGCTAATGGCACTTCGTTGGCTAAGGAAAGATCGATTCAGTATTGGTGATTGGATTGTGACTGGCATCTTGCTGGGTCTCGCAGGCCTTAGCAAATACACCGCCGCATTTACAGCGTTTGCTTTGTTGTTTGTATTCCTCAGTTCACCCAGAAAATCTTGGTTCACTAAAGTAGGTTTCTGGCTGGCAGCATTGACAGCCCTATTGCTCATCTCACCCGTGCTTTATTGGAATTGGGTTAATGACTGGATTTCATTTAAATACCAGCTTGCCCATGGCGGCGGCGGCGAATGGCTTTGGCGCCGACTGGCTGCGTACATTGGCATTCAAATTCTCGTCTTTGGCCCCCTCTTTGTTTTGGGCACTTTTGTTTTTTTAAAAGACTGCATGCACGGGGCAAAGCTTTCTCTAGTTGCGCTTTTAGGATTCTTTTTTATTCCTTTTGTAATTTTTACCAGCTTGGCAGGTGGAGGCGGCCTTCCTCACTGGACCTCACCTGCATGGTTCTGTCTCGCTCCTTTTGCCGGAATGGGTTTAGCAAAAGCATGGGCAATGCAACATCGCCATTGGATTCGTATTTTGTTTTTCATCCAAATTGCAATGTGTTGTATTGGCTTTGCTTATGTCCTATCCGGAGGCATCAATACAGCCTCGATTAAATCCAATCCAATTGCAGATTTATATGGATGGAAAATTGCCGGTCAGAAAGCAGCGGAGCTTACTAAAGCCACCAAAGCAAATGGCATCGCTGTTCAAAACTGGACCTTAGGTAGTCGCGCTGCTTGGTATGCGTCACCTACCCCGGTATTTGTCTTAGATCAGAGACAAGATCAATTTGACCTCTGGTTCGGCGAGATCCCAGTTGGCGCAAATATCCTTCTTATTAGCTGGTCTGGCATGACTTACCCTCTGCCGGTAGGCAATAAGTCGGCCTTTGAGGCATGTCAGCCCCTTGATAGCCTTGAAATTGAGCGATTTGGTCGAATTTTGTCCAAATTTGACTTTAGCCTTTGTAGCAACTGGCGGGGGCCAGGTACTTCAGAGTAATTCCCCCAAATTCAAGACCTTAGGCGCCCAAGGCATTATCCTTACGCTTATGAGTTCACAAGCTAAGCCCACCCCCAAAACCCAGTCGGGGTGGAAATCCATTCTCAAGCGAGCTTGGCCCACCATTCGGGTTCTTCTGTCCATCGCTTTGCTATGGAAGGCTACCAGCGGAATTGACTGGCGCTCACTGTTTGACACCCATATTCAGATGCAACCCCTGTGGTTTCTGGCCGCACTAGCGAGCATGATGTGCGCCTTTATTTGTGGTGGCTATCGCTGGGGATTATTCATGCAAGCAGTAGGATTCCCGCGCCGTATCCGCTCCTATATCGGCCTCTACTTTGCTGGCGGTCTCATTAACCAAGGTCTACCCAGCACATTAGGTGGCGATAGCTATCGTGCGATTACTGCAACCCACCTCACTAACACTGGCAACCTCTCCGAAACCAAAGTGTTAGATGAAGAGCTTCATCATTCAGTAGACCTTGAGCACGCTACACCGAAATTACGCCTAAGCTTTGCAATGGTTTTAGTCGATCGCCTTTTAGGTTTAGCAGGCAATAACTTACTCGGCGCCATTGGCTTGATATTGGGTGGAGCCACTCTTGCAGCATGGGGACAAGACTTAGGCTATGCAGTCATGGCGGTAATGCTGTTAGCAGGCATAGCCATTGCACTTATCTTGGCTTGGGGGCCAAGCAAGCAGCTATTACAAAAATTTCTGGATCGCTTCAATATGAATAATGCGATGCCTGGGATTCAGCTAGCATTTTCATGGCCCAAAAATATTGCGCAAGCTGGCTTAGCAATTGGCATCCACTTCCTGACCATATTGGCCTTGCTATGTTGTCTAAAGGCTTATGGAGTAGATGCACCTATTGAAGGTCTCATGATTGGCCTACCGGCTCTCAGTCTTCTACTCATGCTGCCGATCAGCATCTCTGGCTGGGGATTGCGTGAAGCTACCCTTTCTTCAGTCTTAGCTCTGTGGGGTGTGAATCCATCGTTAACAGTTCTGGCCTCCATCAGCTATGGGGCAATTACCGTTCTGTCAGTTCTACCTGGCGCCTACTTTTTATTAAAACGAAAATAATTTTTTAGAGCAAAACTATGACTATTAGCGTCAACACTATGCGCGCCATTGATCATTGGGTCGGCGTACCTCTTTGTGCAATCGTGAGTCCTGTTATTGCTTTGATTGATGGTATTAAGAATGTATTTAATCGCGGGCCAGAGACTCCAAAAAAATTACTCTTTATTGAACTCTCAGAAATGGGTAGCGCGATTTTGGTAGACCCAGCAATGCGCAATGCGCAGGCTCGTGGAGCAGAGATATTTTTCCTCATCTTTAAAAGCAATCGTGCCAGCCTCACTTTGCTCAATACTGTTAAACCAGAAAATATCTTTACGATTGATTCATCAAGCTTGGGCGGCTTAATCAAAGACACTCTGCTCTTTCTGATGCTTGCCCGCAAACATCGCATTGATACCGTCATTGATTTGGAGCTGTTTTCACGCTTCACAGCTTTACTAACTGGCATGTGTGGCGCACGCCGTCGCGTTGGTTATCACATCTTTCATGGCGAAGGCTTGTGGCGTGGTTTCATGTTGACCCGTAAGGTTCATTACAACCCACATATTCACATTACTAAGAACTTTATTTCGCTGATTCATGCGGCCTTTGCACAGAAGATTGAAGTTCCTTTTAGCAAGATTGAAATTCCAGATTCAGAGGTTCGCTTAGAGCAAGCCATCATTAATCCAAGCGCTTTAGAAAAAGTTCGTGAACGCATTGAGAAGCTAGCCAAAGAAGCCAATATTCATTATGCGCCCGGCAAAAATCGTCTCATTCTGATTAACCCAAACGCAAGCGATCTGCTGCCACAGCGTCGTTGGGCACAGCAGCGCTTTTCTGAGTTGATTCAAGCCATTCATCAGAAATATCCAGAAGACCTCATACTCGTTACTGGATCACCTGCTGAATTCGTCTACGTAGAAAAAGTTCGTGCCGTAGCAAATATTAAAAATGCTCTGAACTTCGCAGGACAGGTCAGCTTTGCTGAATTACCACCCCTTTACACACTATCCGATGTGATGGTGACCAACGATTCTGGTCCTGGCCATTTTTCAGCGGTAACCCCATTAAGAACTGTTGTTCTCTTTGGCCCTGAAACTCCAGCCCTATATGGTTCTGTTGGCAATTCCATCGCCATCACCGCTAACTTGGCCTGCTCTCCTTGCGTGAGCGCCGCTAATCACCGTAAAACACCTTGTCATGACAATGTCTGCATGCAAGCCATCACCGTTCCACAAGTACTAGATAAAGTGATTAAGCAATTACAAGATGCAGATCAGGCAAAGGCTCGTTAAGCTGCATGAGTAAAAATGCGATACCTGGGTTTGCTTGGTTTATCCCGCTAGCCCCGCTCGCACTTGCAGCCATCATCTACTTTGGCGATCTTCAGAGCAGTAGCTTTCTATTGATCAATCAATTTACCCAGCAGCTACCAGACACACTTTGGGCTTGGCTTACCTTCTTAGGTAATGGCTGGGGTGTTTTTGCATTAGCTTTCCCGCTTTTATTGTTAGCACCAAGAATCCTCACTGCAGGTTTATTTGCTGGCGCTATAGCGGCTGTAACAAGCTCGGTATTGAAAGGTATATTTAATCTACCAAGACCCGCAGGGGTTTTGACTGAGGGAAGCTTTTATCGCATCGGCGAAGCACTGCTTCACAGAGCCTTTCCTTCTGGTCACACCCTCACAGCATTTGCTATTGCTAGCGCTTTCTATTTCTCAGCATCCAAAGAAAAAAGGGCGCCACTCCTGCTTTTATTTGTTGTAGCTGTATTAGTAGGGCTCTCGCGTAATGCTGTTGGAGCACATTGGCTAACCGATGTTTTAGGGGGAGCAGGTTTTGGTATTTGGTGCGGCATGATTGGGGCTTGGTTAGCTAATCACTTTCCGGAGAGTCAGTTGGGACCCAAAAAAATATGGGCTCATCTCATTGCGCTTGGTGGTGTTGTAGCAACCTACTCGCACTTCACCCAAAAAATGGATCTTGAATTAAATCAACCACTCCAATACGCTTCGATCGCCATTATCGTGATTACGCTTGTACTTTATGGCAAAGCACAATTTACGCAAGCACGTCCAAAATGAGCGCAACCTAATATGTTTAGCTACAGACATGCGTTTCATGCCGGCAGTCATGCGGATATCCTCAAGCATCTCACCCTCATTCATTTAGCCGAGTACCTACAAGAGAAGCCTGGGGCTCTCACCTTGGTGGATACCCATGCTGGGGCAGGTATTTATAGCCTGCAAGATGGTTTCTCTACCGTCAGTAAAGAAGCGGATGGCGGAATTGTTCGCCTCACTCAATATGTAGAAACCTGCAAGCATGCGAATACGCCAATTCCAGAAAGTATTTTGGAGTATTTGAAATTCATCAATGCAGAGAATGCTGATGGGCAACTGACAACTTACCCCGGCTCCCCCTTCATTCTGGCTCGCCTATTGCGCCCACAAGATCGTCTTAAGTTATTTGAGCTGCACCCCAAAGAGATTGATATTCTTCGCCATAATATTGGTGAGCTGAAACAATCAAAACAGATTGATGTTTATGCCGAAGATAGCTTTTCCAGACTTAAAGGATTGCTCCCCCCTCCCAGCCGACGAGGCTTGGTTTTGATTGACCCCTCTTATGAAGACAAACAAGACTATCGCTATCTTGAGACCGCTATGGAAGAGGCATTGCAACGCTTTGCCACAGGCTGCTATGCAATCTGGTATCCCGTTATTTCCAGAAGAGAATCTATCGCCCTGCCTGATCGCTTGAAAAAAATTGCGGCAACTCATAAACGCTCTTGGCTCCATACAGAGTTACGCGTTGAAAATGCACCTGGTGAACGTCGTCTTCAGTCCAGCGGCATGTTTATTATTAATCCACCCTGGACCCTAGAAAAACATTTGGCTCAAGCCTTACCTACCCTAACGAAAGCTTTAGGCATTAATGGTGGCGGTCAGTTTTTATTGAAAAGCTTTGAAGCGAAGAATTAGTCACGCAGGTTAATCATGACCTCGTTACGGCGCATAAACGGCAAAGTCCAAGGCGGGTTGTAACGCGCAAAATTCGGAGTACCAACGCTTTGTAGATTCTTGGAATTCATCCACTGCTCTAGCTCGAGAGTTTTCTCGGCAACTTTTTGGTCGTTATAAAAACCGCTAAAGCTGATAACAGCTTTTTTTACTGCCGGAATTTGACGCAATTGCACCTGAGAATTCAGTGGCTTAGGTATCGTTTCCATGGTGTACTCAGCCGGCATCACAAACGACAGAACCCATTTACCAGCATTTGACTCAATCCCTACGGGAGCGGTCATAGCAATTTTTGAGCTCTTGATAGTTTGATCAACTACCGTCACCGGTGCGGTCATCGCTATTTTTTCACTCACGTGGTTCTGGCCAAATATATAGGCAGCAATTAAACGGAAGCCTTGGCTGGATGCCCCATCTAAATCCCCTTCAACCTGAACTTCGGCCACAATCATTGGTGCATAAGATCGTATTTCAAAAGGAGATTCTTTTTCAAGAACAGTGTATTTTGGCTCTTCGGTTGCCATGACTGCTCCTGTAAATATAAATGCAATGAGAATGAAAGCACCCTTTAAAAAAGGGTGACTCAAAAGATTTCTGATAGCTACCACTGGGATTTCAACTGAAATCTATTTGAGTTGAAGCTTAAATTTGCTGAAGCACCTACAGGCAAAGTTAATTTATTTGCCTGATGCCCAAACGGAAGACCAGTCAAAATTGGAACCTCTTCTGGCAAACGTTTACGAATCGCCTCTATAGCCCGCTCGAGCGAATAACCTTTATCGTTATCGTATAGACGGTAAGCGGAGAATCCACCCAACAGAATGGCACCCTGGTTTGCGAGTACTCCCGCATCCAGAAGCTGCATCATCATTCTTTCAATCCGATAAGGATGCTCATTTACATCTTCAAGGAACAAGATGCCGCCTTGCGTTTGCTTATTGCTGGGAAGGTAAGGCGTACCAACTAAACCCGCTACAACAGTTAAGTTTCCACCCCATAGCAGACCTGTGAGGGAGCTAGTCTTGGCTTTACCCAAGAAAGCTTGCGGAGCTGATACTGCACATTCCAACTTGCGGCCTTCAGTGGCATTTTGAAAATGCTGCCACATGAATGTATCCGGCACTACTGGAGCGCCATCATCGCCAAGTCGCCCAAAGTCATAATTGAGCATTGGTCCAGCCAATGTCAATGCACCCGTTTTCGCCAATAAACCCAGCTGAAATACCGTGAAGTCACTATGACCGCATACTTGCAAACCATTTTGAATCGCTTTTGCAATCGCATTCCATTCAATGCCCGAAAGCAAACGATGGAGGCCATAACCACCTCGCATGGCCATCACTAAGGTACGCGGATCTAACTGGGATAAGTGATTGATCTCCGTAAGACGCACCTCGTCACTACCTGCAAAGCGCTCATAAACTCGACTCACACAATCCGTGTTTTCTACAGCAATGCCTTGACCCTCTAACCAATTGATGCCGGCTAGAGGACTTTTGCTATCTAAGCTTGCTCCAGACGGAGCAATCAGGTGAATGGATTTCAACGTCGTCCCTTAAAAAAATCGCGCAACAACTGACCACACTCTTCACTCATGATGCCACCTTCCACGCTAGTCTGATGGTTAATTTGCTTAGAGGCAAAAATATCTAAAACACTGCCTGCTGCGCCTGTCTTAGGATCTGGCGCCCCATAGACCACACGACCAATCCTAGCATGAAGCATGGCTCCAGAACACATTGCACATGGCTCAAGAGTGACATAGAGAGTGCTGTCTGGAATACGGTAATTTTCTTCGGCTAAAGCGGCCTCTCTTAGAGCCAGCATTTCAGCATGTGCACTAGGATCATGGTTTGCAATTGGCTTATTAAAAGCTTTGGAAATAACTTGGCCATCTTTGACCAGTACAGCGCCTACAGGAACTTCACCTGATTGCGCCGCCAACTGAGCTTGCTCAATTGCCATGCGCATATATTGCTGGTCAAGCTCAGCTTGGGTCATTTAGGCAGAATGAATATCAGCCCAACAATTGGGCGTCTCGTAAAGACGAATGGATGAAAGCTCTAAGCGACCACCAAAAGCTTTACTAAATACAGGCTGCAAAATGGCAAACGCTGCATTAGCAAGATTTTCTACAGTAGGCACATGCTCCATGATGACGGTCTTATGGTTAGGTAATGTCGCCAAGAAAGCAACCAATCCCTCATCCTCTTTTGCCACTAAAAATGCATGGTCCCACAACTCAACAACGTATTGATTGGTTAAACGTTTGATATCGCCAAAATCCAAAACCATTCCATCATCTGCTTTACCAGGATGATCCGCCACCTCACCAGTCAGCGTCACCTCTATTGCATAGCGATGCCCATGAAGATGGCGACACTGTCCATCATGATTCGGAATACGGTGACCAGAGTCGAACTCGAGTCGGCGGGTAATGGAGATGGCTGGTTGTTTAGTTGTCATTAAGTGCTCTTTTAATATATTGTCGCTTAGCTTGATTACCGAATCCCGATCAGTTTATGAGACTGCAGACTCAATCTCCATAAAGGACGTTTTTGACATAAGCTGACGGCCAATTCTGTATTACTTTTCAGGTCCGATCCATCCATGGGCTGCAAGAAGCGATTGCGATAGTCCATCTTCTCAAAACGAGCCATGATCTTTTCTAAATCCGCATGATCTTGTTGTGGAATCACTAGCTTTAGCTCGTCTGCTTGCAGAACAATTAAGTCAGAACCAGCTTTGGGGCTTACACAAACCCAATCAACTCCCTTGGGAACTTTCATCGTGCCATTGGTTTCAATAGCAATTGCAAAACCTTTTTGGTGAAGCGCTGCGATTAATTCGTCATCTAACTGGAGAAGTGGTTCGCCACCAGTAAAAACTACATAACGTTGCTGAGGTCCAGCAGAAGTACTGCGCCATGCAGTCTCGATGGCATCCGCAAGTGAAATAGCGGCATCAAACTTGCCGCCACCAAAACCATCACTGCCGACAAAATCGGTATCGCAGAATTGGCAAATGGCAGTAGCGCGATCTTCTTCGCGACCGCTCCATAGATTGCATCCAGCAAAGCGGCAAAATACTGCCGCCCTACCAGCATGGGCACCTTCGCCTTGAAGGGTGGGAAATAGTTCTTTTACGGTATACATAGCAATGCACCTATTTTAAGCGCTTTGCTTACTTCCAGGAGATTAACTCCCACTCCAGGAAATCCTCCCAGTAGGCGTTTGCCCAATATACGCCAGAGGTAATGTAGCGTCCGGAGCTCCTGCGAACCACCCACCGACCAATCTCTGGCGAGAACCATAACTCCTCACTCCGAATATTGCCAACCCTAAAGAGGTCATTGCTGACAAAATTCGGCATTTCGTTTTGAACTCGTAATACTAAAAACTCACCGGCAGGAGATTTAATGCGCTCCCACTGGGTTGCAGTCATGCTAAGACCCCAGTAGTAAGTAGACCCAGGATAAGCAACGACCTCATATTGGGTGGTAAAGAACTTATTCCAGCCAACCTGCAATTGCTCGGGCCACAAGGGAATGGCTTTAGTAAATTTTTGAGGAGGCTGCCAATGCGGATCTTGAATGACATATCCCCAAGGCGACTGAATTTCATCTGGCAGTGGTCCCGCCTTAACTCCAGAGCGACTAATTCGAATCTGATCACCTACCGATATCACCCTTTCTGTGACGGTATCCACAATCTCTTGATTAAAAACATTGCGAACTTGATAGACCCATTCTTGACCAATCTTTGGCGCTCTTACTGCAGGAGGTGGCACAGGTTGCGCCTCAATTCGACCTCTAGGAACAGGCTGAGAAGTAATGCAGCCCAATAGCAAAGCTGGTAGAGCCAGAAAGAGTAATCGGCGGAAAGTATTTACTTGTATGAAGTCAGTTGCCATTGATAGCTATCCTCTAAATTGGGCATTCCTAACTGCCCCTGAATCATGTACGAACCGGATGACTCTTTGGCTACCCAGCGACCAATGCTTGGGGCAAACCAAATGGTTTGCTTACGAATGCAATTGACTTTATTGTCATCATTGCTCTCGAAGTTAATCAGGTTTTGATAACGTAAAGTTAAAAAAGTGCCGGCAGGAACAGTAATTTGCTCCCAACCATGTGCACTCATATATTCTTGCCACCCATAGGCGTTTTCAGAGTATCCGCCTAAGCTATATTTGGTATTCAATTGCTTGCTCCAGCTTGATGTCAACTCTTCGGGCCACAGGGGAATCGGTGGCTTGAAGCTCATAAGGCGCGGCCATGATGTATCTAATTGCACTACACCCCAAGGCCCTTGTATCTCACTTGGTAATTGACTGCCATCCTCATCTCTGCGCTCTATCACAATGGTTGAGCCAACACTAGCGACTCTTTCTGTAATCACTCCGCGGATCTTGCCATCGAAAACATCGCGCTTGACATATGTCCACTCCTGCCCAACCTGAGGGGCTCTCACACTTGGAGTAGGTCTTGGTTGAGCAACAGGGGTACCTCTCTGGTAGGCCAAAGGTACGCCGCAAGCGACTGGGGCTAAGGCAGCTGATGCAATAAAAGTACGACGCGATAAATTCATTTTCTGCTCCCGCATTAATCTGATTACTTCACGAAATTATTTTAAGTCTGAATCCTGCGATCAAGCTATTGGTACAAGGCATTCTCTATGAAATTCTTGGGGACCGTTGTCTTTGGAATAGCGATTCCCAAACCATCAAACCAAGAATGTGCTTTGATATCAAAACCCACACCATGCATATAGTTATAAAGCGCTTTCCTCAAGCCCTGCCCCAACAGGTCGTGATCCACCCCAGTCGGGTCGATAAAGGAGACATCATTCTTGGCAAAAGTGATTTCAGGCAAGGGTACCAATTCGATTCCATACTCTTGTGGATTTAGTCCTACCGGAGAATGAACTGTGCAGATAAATCGGTGAAAGAAGCCGCTTTGGATGCAGCCGCTCTCAAATAACTGCCTTACATACTCCAAAGCATCCACTGTTTCTTGCACAGTTTGAGTTGGGAAACCATACATCAGATATGCATGCACCAAGATACCTACATCTGAAAAGCCCTTGGTCACTTGAGCCACCTGCTCAACTGATACGCCTTTTTTCATCAGATTCAGTAAACGGTCAGAAGCCACCTCAAGACCACCTGACATAGCAATACAACCACTCTGAGCTAGAAGTTCAGCCAATGCTGGTGTGAAGGTTTTTTCAAAGCGAATATTACCCCACCAAGAAATCACAACTTGTCGACGAATAAGCTCCTCCGCCAAAGCCTTTAATATTTTTGGCGGCGCTGCTTCGTCAACAAAATGAAAGCCCGTTTGCCCAGTCTCGGCAATAATTTGCTCAATGCGATCCACCAACAAACTCGCTGATGCAGTTTCATAACGAGAGATATAGTCAAGCGATACGTCACAGAAGCTACATTTCTTCCAATAACATCCATGTGCAACCGTAAGCTTATTCCAGCGTCCATCGCTCCATAAGCGATGCATGGGATTGAGCATATCTAGGAGCGATAAATAAGAACCTAGTGGCAATCCATCCCAGGTGGCGGTACCAACCTCTTCGAAAGGTATATCTGGCTCCTGCCAATTGAGGTATTGCACTTGATTGTTCGCATTGCGAATAAAAGTGCGCACCAACCTCTCAACAGAGCGCTTGCCAGCAAGATGATCTAGCAAGGCCAATAGTGGCCTTTCCCCAGAATCCAAAGTAATGAAATCAACGTAATCAAATATTCGGGTTTCGGAGAGCTCGCGCAACTCTGTGTTGACATAACCACCGCCTAAAGCAATCTTGATTTGTGGATACTTACTCTTAATAACTTGGGCAATGCGTAGCGCTGCATACATTGCCCCAGGAAATGGGACTGATAAAAGCACTAGGCTCGGCTGATGACGCTCAATTGCTTGGTTGGTAAGCGCATGCAAATGCATATCCATCAGGGTTGGCTTGGCATGCAGTGCATCCGCTAAGGGTGTGAAAGTAGGCTGACTGCTTGCCAGTGACTCTGCATAGCGCACGAATTCAAAACGTTCGTCTACGGCATCACGCAAAACATCGGAAAGATCATTGAGATAAAGAGTTGCCAAATGACGTGCTCGATCCTGTGATCCCAGAGCACCAAAGGCCCAAGACAAGGAATCACCAGCCTCTTCTTCATCAAACGCATCAAGCGATGAAAAGCGCGGTCCTTCAGGCAAAAAAGTTCGGCTATTAATGCGATGACTCAGGGTGCTATCGCGCCCCTGCAAGAAAGTAATTACTGGCGAGATTGTGGATTGATAAGTGGGAAAGTAATCTAGAAAAAAGTTGACGCTTGCACTGCGACTCTCTTCAGGCATGCTGAGAGCTTGGGCATGAATTTCTGATAAACCTTCGGGTGTAAAAAAACTGAGTACCAGAGCTAAAGCCAAATCCTCTTGTACAGCATCAACACCACGCGATCGCAAAAATCCCGTGAGATAAGCCGTAGAGGGATACGGGGTATTGAGCTGTGTCATCGGAGGGATGAGGCTTAATACCTTCATGTGGCTATGCTCCAAGGAGACTTAACTCTTCAGATGTAAAGCCCGCCTGTTTACGAGCCTCGATATTGAATGGACCCTTCAGAACAGGTGCCCGATATTTTCCAGCTAATTCACGATAAGCGGTAATCGGGGATAGATTGTCTTTAGAACATAAAAAATTAAACCAACGATTACCAATTAGCACGTGCCCGATTTCATCATTGAGAATGATCTCTAGAATCTCTACAGCTCGAGTCTCTTTGATTTGCTTAAAGCGATCTCGAATCGATGGCACCGCATCCAACCCTCTTGCTTCCATGGTCCTGGGAACAAGCGCCATTCTGGCGATGACTGAATCCGTTGTTCTCTCAACCATCTCCCACAAACTATTGTGAGCCGGAAAATCGCCATAAGTAAAGCCAAGCGTATGCAGATGCTCATTTACTAAACTAAAGTGATAAGCCTCTTCTTTAGCAACCTTCAGCCAATCCTCATAGTATTCCTGAGGCATATCAGGAAAGCGCCAGATAGCATCTAATGCAAGATTCATGGCATTAAATTCAATATGGGCTAAGGAGTGCAATAAACCTGCTCTACCTTCAGGGGTATCCATTCTTCTTTTGGGCACTAGCTTAGGAAGTACGAGTTCTGGCTTTAATGGACGACCAGGAAGAATGAGATCTTGAGAATCAATCTTGCGAGAAATATAAAGGGTTACTCGTTGCCGCTGATATTCATCAAACAACTCAAGCAGCTGACTTACTTTAGTCTGCGCATCAGAGCTTGCTAGGATTGCGAGTGCTGATGCTCGTAACTCAAACATAGGAATTAGCAGGCTGATTTAGCCCGCCCCTTATTCCCACTCAATCGTTGCTGGTGGTTTTCCACTGATATCGTATACAACCCGATTGATGCCACGCACTTCATTAATGATGCGATTAGAAACTTTACCAAGCAATTCATGTGGCAAATGAGCCCAGTGCGCAGTCATAAAGTCTTGGGTTTGCACCGCACGGAGAGCAACAACATATTCATATGTTCTGCCATCACCCATCACACCAACAGACTTCACCGGCAAGAAGACAGCAAATGCTTGGCTAGTCAGGTCATACCAAGATTTCTGACTTGCTTCGTCGATCGTATTGCGTAATTCTTCGATAAAGATAGCATCGGCACGCTGCAAAAGACTAGCGAACTCAGCCTTCACTTCACCCAAGATTCGGACACCAAGGCCAGGCCCAGGAAAAGGATGGCGATACACCATCTCACGAGGCAAACCTAAAGCAACACCAAGTTCACGCACTTCATCCTTAAATAGCTCGCGCAATGGCTCGAGCAATTTGAGATGCATGTCTTCAGGCAAGCCGCCAACATTATGGTGACTCTTAATCGTATGCGCGCCCTTCTTGCCCTTACCAGCGGATTCAATCACGTCTGGATAAATAGTTCCTTGAGCAAGCCACTTTGCATTCTGAATTTTTCCAGATTCAGTTTGGAAAATTTCAACGAATTCCTTACCAATAATTTTGCGCTTTGCTTCTGGGTCGGCAACGCCAGCCAATTCACCCATGAAGGTTTCTTTAGCGTCGACACGAATAACCTTCACACCCAAATTACGTGCAAACATCTCCATCACCATATCGCCTTCATTGAGACGAAGTAAGCCATGGTCAACAAACACACATGTCAACTGATCACCAATAGCTCGATGAATTAAGGCTGCAGCAACACTGGAGTCAACACCGCCAGACAGACCAAGGATGACTTCTTCATCGCCCACTTGTTTGCGAATATTTTCTACCGCCTCAGCAATGTAGTCACCCATTACCCAATCAGGCTTGCATTTGCAAATCTCATGCACAAAGCGCTCAATGATTGCTGTGCCTTGGATGGTGTGAGTTACCTCAGGATGAAACTGGAATGCATAGAAACGACGCTCTTCATCAGCCATGCCGGCAATAGGGCATGACTCAGTTGATGCCATCAACTTGAATGATGGAGGCAATGTAGTAACAGAATCTCCATGGCTCATCCACACTTTGAGAATGCCATGGCCTTCGCTAGTGGAGAAATCCTGAATGCCTTTAAGTAAATTAGTGTGGCCATGCGCACGAACTTCAGAGTAACCAAACTCACGAGCCTTACCCAAAGACTCAGCAGATGCAACCGCTCCGCCCAACTGAGTGGCCATCGTTTGCATGCCGTAGCAAATACCCAATACAGGAACACCAAGCTCAAAAACAATTTGTGGCGCACGTGGACTACCGTCTTCAGTAACAGAGCTAGGTCCGCCAGAAAGGATGATCCCTTTGCCGCCCTGCTCTTGAATGAACTTGCGTATAAATTCAGGATCGCAATCGTAAGGATGGATTTCTGAATACACACGCCCATCGCGCACACGCCGAGCAATCAGTTGAGTTACTTGTGAACCAAAGTCGAGAATCAGTATTTTGTCGTGCACGAAAGGAACGGCCTTTATTTCAGCTTTTTTATTTGTTAATCAATATGGTAATTTGGCGCTTCTTTAGTGATCTTCACATCATGAACGTGCGACTCACGCACACCAGCTGAAGTGATTTCTACAAAATTGGCTTTCTCATGGAGCTCAGCAATGGTTTTGCAGCCGAGGTAACCCATGGAGGAACGAATACCACCAGTGAGCTGATGCAAGATTGCTAATACGCTGCCCTTATATGGCACTTGACCTTCAATTCCCTCTGGCACAAGCTTCTCGGCATTCGCAACAATGTCGCTTTGGAAGTAACGATCGGCAGAACCATCTGCCATCGCGCCCAAAGAACCCATGCCGCGATAACTCTTATAAGAACGCCCTTGATACAAGAACACTTCTCCAGGAGCTTCTTCAGTACCAGCAAACATGCCACCCATCATTACAGAACTAGCGCCAGCTGCTAATGCTTTAGCAACGTCACCGGAGTAACGCACACCACCATCAGCAATCAGTGGAATACCAGTACCTTTGAGCGCAGTCGCCACATTCACAATTGCTGTGATTTGTGGAACACCAACACCAGCAACAATACGAGTTGTACAAATAGAGCCAGGGCCAATACCCACTTTCACACCATCCGCACCATGATCGGCCAATGCTTTAGCAGCATCGCCAGTAGCAATATTGCCGCCGATTACTTGCACATGAGGGTAGTTTTTCTTAACCCACTTCACACGATCTAAAACACCTTGGCTATGGCCGTGTGCAGTATCTACTACGATGACGTCAACACCAGCGCGCACCAACAACTCAATACGCTCGTCATTATCAGGACCAACACCTACCGCTGCACCCACGCGCAGCTTGCCTTCGCCGTCCTTACAAGCATTTGGATGCTCGGTAGCTTTTAGAATATCTTTTACAGTAATGAGACCGCGTAACTCAAACTTGTCGTTAACAACCAATACGCGCTCTAAGCGATGCTGACTCATTAAACGTTTTGCTTCGTCCAATGAGCAACCTTCTTTTACAGTCACCAAACGCTCACGTGGAGTCATTTTGCTTTTGACTGGCGCATCCAAGTCTTCTTCGAAACGCAAATCGCGGTTGGTAATAATGCCAACCACCTCTTTACCAACGAGAACTGGAAAACCAGAGAAGCCATGTTCACGAGAAAGCTGAATCACTTGACGCAAAGTGACATCCGGACTGATGGTGATTGGATCACGCAGCACACCAGATTCGTAGCGCTTAACTTTCGCTACTTCACGCGCTTGCTCGGCAGGCTTTAAGTTTTTATGAATGATGCCAATACCACCTTCGCTGGCCATGGCAATTGCCAAGCGACCTTCGGTCACGGTATCCATAGCTGCGGACACCAATGGTGTATTGAGTGAAATTTCTCGAGTTAACTTACTTGCCAAGCTGGCATCTCGAGGGAGTACCGATGAATAGGCCGGTACGAGGAGCACATCGTCAAAAGTGAGTGCTTTTTGAATGAGTCGCATGCAAAACCCCTAGTCGCAAAAACCGATTATAGCCTCCTAGCCTTTCTTTTAGCTGCGGCAGCCTGGAATTTGGCATCCTGGTTCTGGTTGGCCTTTTTGCGCCGAACCGTCTTCGGGTCTATTAATAGGGGTGAATAAAGCTCCAGGCGATCATTGTTGTAAATAGGGCTATCCCAGTCCTTGCGCTTCCCAAAGACCCCAAAGCAGCCCTTTCTAGCCAAAACTGGGTCATCGGATCCAGTCGCAATACCGGCCTTGACTAGCGCCAACCCTACCGTAGCTGACTGACCTTGGTCCAGATGCAGCTGAAACGGCTTGAGCACTGGCTCCCCCTGCCTAGCATCACAGAGAAATAGATTGATGATGCGCTCAGCCATACAGCTCTTCAGCGCGCTTAACAAAACAATCCACAAAGGTACCGGCTATGTGGCCAAAGACGGGGCCGATAATCTTATCTAGGATGGCGCTCTTAAACTCCCAATGGAGTTTGAACTCCACCTTACAGGCGTCTTCTCGCAAAGGGATAAAGTTCCACTGCCCCGAAAAATGCTTAAACGGACCATCTACAAAGACCATATCGATGGTTTCTGGGCGATGGTTCACGTTTCGAGTATGAAAGTACTGGGTAATTCCCTTGAAATGAATATTGATTTTGGCGTCGAGCACAGTCTCTGTTTGCTCAAAAATTTCCACGCCGCCACACCACGGTAGAAACTCAGGATAGCGGGCAACATCTGTCACCAAGCCATACATGCGGTCGGCTGATTGGCCAATTAAAACGGTCTTGTAGACGTCTGCCATAATCGTTCTTGAGAGCTAAATAAATATGAGTATCGTCGATAACAAAAAAGCCTTCTTTGATTATTTTATCGAGGAGCGCTTTGAGGCAGGGCTTGTACTGGAAGGCTGGGAAGTAAAAGCCATCCGCGCAGGTCGCGTGCACATCAAGGAAGCGTATGTTGTCATTCGCAAGGCGGAGCTATTCCTGATTGGCTGCCATATCACCCCACTCCTATCAGCCTCTACCCATATCGTGCCTGATAACACCCGCACCAGAAAACTACTTCTCAACGCTATTGAGATCCGCAAGCTTATAGGGAAAGTAGAGCAAAAGGGCTACACCCTTGTCCCACTAAACCTGCACTTTTCCAAAGGGAACGTGAAGTGCGAAATTGGCCTTGCCAGAGGCAAAAAGCAGCATGACAAACGTGCGGCCACGAAAGAACGTGAGTGGGAAGTACAAAAGGGGCGGATTGCCAGAGGCGATTTAAACGCTTAACTTCCCAAAAACTGGGTTAGACTGGCCTGAAAGCTAGTACCTGAGCATTTATGCACCTTTCTGGTGCAGTACAGCACCAAGCCGCTTCAAATCATTCGTATCAGCTTTTATAAAGGCATTAGTTTTGTAACTATGAAATTGCCTTTTGACGAAATGCTCGACGCCGCAGGCAAAGCGCGTCCCCACTACCAAATCTTTCACAACTGGTTAAAACAGCAAAGTGACACCCTTATGGGTCTCAAGCGCGCTGAAGCCGACCTCATCTTTAGACGAGTAGGCATTACTTTTGCCGTCTATGGTGACGACCTAGGTTCAGAAAGAACCATTCCTTTTGATCAAGTGCCTCGAATCTTTACCGCTAAAGAGTGGGAGCAACTTGAAGCAGGTTTACGCCAACGCGTTAAAGCACTCAATCGCTTCATCTATGACGTGTATCACGATGAAGAAATCATTAAAGCAGGGATTGTTCCTGCCGAACAGATTTATAACAACGCGCAATATCGTCCAGAGATGCGCAATGTGAGTGTGCCGCGTGATATCTACGCACAAATTGCTGGTATTGATATCGTGCGCGCTGGTGAAGGCGAGTTCTACGTATTAGAAGATAACTTACGCGTTCCGTCTGGCGTTTCATATATGGTTGAAGATCGCAAGATGATGATGCGACTCTTTCCCGACCTCTTCCAAAAATATCGCATTGCGCCAGTTGAGCACTACCCCGATCTTTTACTGGAATGTCTTAAGTCCGTAAAACCCGATGATGTTAAAAAACCAAACGTAGTTGTACTAACCCCCGGGATGTATAACTCTGCTTACTTTGAGCACAGCTATCTTGCTCAGCAGATGGGCGTTGAGTTGGTTGAAGGTAAGGACTTATTTGTTAAGAACGAACAAGTCTTTATGCGCACTACCCAGGGCCCTGAGAGAGTCGATGTGATCTACCGCCGTGTCGATGATGACTTCTTAGATCCATTGGCGTTTCGCTCTGACTCCACCTTGGGTGTTGCGGGACTGCTGTCCGCGCATCGCGCTGGCAATGTGACATTAGCCAATGCAATTGGAACGGGTATAGCTGATGACAAATCAATTTACCCCTATGTGCCCGAGATGATTGAGTTTTATCTTGGTGAAAAACCGATTCTGAATAATGTACCAACCTTCCAGTGTCGTAAGACCGATGATCTTGCATATACCTTAGCAAATTTAGAGAAGTTGGTAGTTAAACTCACTCATGGTGCTGGCGGCTATGGCATGTTAGTGGGTCCAGCCTCCACTAAAGCAGAGATTGAAGAATTTAGAACACATCTCATCGCCAATCCAGATAAATACATTGCTCAACCCACACTGGCTCTTTCTACTTGCCCCACTTTTGTTGAGTCAGGTATTGCCCCAAGACATATCGATTTAAGACCCTTTGTGCTGTCAGGCAAAACCATCAAGATGGTGCCAGGTGGATTGACCAGGGTTGCTCTCAAAGAAGGCTCTTTAGTAGTGAACTCCTCGCAAGGTGGCGGAACTAAAGACACCTGGGTGCTAGAGAAATAAGGAAAGAGTAAACATGCTTAGTCGTACCGCTGATTGTCTTTATTGGATGGCTCGCTATACCGAGCGCGCAGAGAATACTGCCCGCATGCTCGACGTAAACCATCAGACATCCCTCCTTCCGCAGCCTGCTGAGTTTTTAGAACAAAGCTGGAAAAAATTGCTGACGATTTCTAAATTAGAAGAAGCCTTTCTAAGCAAATATGATGTGATCAATCGCGAGAATGTACTGGATTTCATGATTTATGAAACCAGCAATCCCTCCAGCATCGTGTCATGTTTGTATGCCGCCCGTGAGAATGCGCGCGTCATTCGCGGCAAGATTACTTCCGAAGTTTGGGAAACCCAGAACACTACCTGGCTTGAACTACAGCGCATCCTAGAAGCGAGACATCAAGCTGACCCCAGTCGCCTTCTGGAGTGGGTTAAACATCGCTGCCACCTCTTTAGAGGCGTTCTCTATGGCACGATGCTTAAGAACGAGGCCTTCTACTTCATTAGCGTTGGAACGCTGCTGGAGCGCGCGGATAACACTGCCCGTATTCTAGAAACCAAATATGAAGATCAAGCAACCCTAAAGGTGCTTGGCGCCAATAAATCGTCAGACGAAGGTACTGATGGGGAATTCTTTGATTTCTATCACTGGGCTGCATTGCTCCGTTCGGTATCCGCTTTTGAAATCTATCGTCAGATCTATTCAGACCAGGTAACGCCAAAACAAGTTGCCGAGCTACTGATCTTTAATAAACAAATGCCGCGCTCCCTGGTGTGCTGCGTAAATGAACTCATTCCCCTTATTTCAGAGGTAAAGAATCAGCAATCCAAAGAAATTGAACGCTTACTCGGCAAACTCAAAGCAAGCATGGATTACTCCGATATCGATGAGGTTTTTGAGCAAGGCTTAGAAGAATATATTGAGTCTTTCTTGGAGCGCATTAATCACATTGCTGATGAATTTAGTAATGCATACCTCATCCCGTTAGCGGTTGCTTAAGACTTCACCAAAGAATATATGCACCTAAAGATCCGCCACCGCACTGAATATCGCTATGAAACGCCTGTGCGTTACTCCATTCAGGAATTACGCTTGACTCCACCGGCCGTCGCAGGCCAGCAGATTGATAAGTGGAAGATTAGCACTCCGATTAAGGCATCCAACTCCATTGATACCTTCGGGAACGTATGCAGCGTCTTTGTGCAAGAGACTCCCTATACCTCGATGATGCTTGAGGCTGAGGGTGAAGTTCATACGCAGGATGCTTTTGAGTTCATTGATGATGCTAAATCAGTTTCCCCTTATTACCTTTTGCAGCAAACCAATCTAACCGAGCCAACAGATGCCATGTTGGAGTATTTCTCATACAGCCTGCCAAAGAAAAATTCTGTTGATCAAGTACTTAAACTCGCTGAGGCAGTTCAAGGTTTGATTGTGTATACCCCAGGACAGACTAACTTTGCCACCACTGCTGCGCAATCTTTTGCCATGAAATCTGGTGTCTGCCAAGATCATGCCCATATTATGCTGAGCCTATGTCGAGCCTCTGGAATACCAGCTCGATATGTCAGTGGCTATTTCTTTGCAGAAGAATCCCCAAATCTTGCAAGTCATGCATGGATAGACTTTTGCAGCGACATTGAAAAAGGTATTTGGACGAGCGTTGATATCACCCATGCCTGCCTTATTGATTCGCGTCACATCAGGCTAGCGGTAGGTCGCGACTACTACTCCGCAGCCCCTGTAAAAGGGGTGCGCACCGGGGGCGGTGGCGAAGAACTGAGCGCCAATATCTCCATTCAACAGCTGAGCTAGCCCATCTGGTTTTTAAGAGATAATCACCAGAAATAATGAAGAGGGTTAGAGAATGACGTACTGTGTTGGGCTTTGCCTGAAAGATGGCCTTGTATTTTTGTCGGATACCCGCACTAATGCAGGCGTAGATCAAATCGGCACCTTCAGAAAAATGACCTTGTTCCAAGAAAAGGATCGTTTCTTCACCCTGATGAGCGCCGGTAATCTCGCCATCACGCAAGCCGTTAAAGAAATTCTCCTACAAGGGCAGCTCTTGAATGGGAAGAATCTTTGGACTGCTGAAAACACGCATGATGCCGCCGTTGTTATTGGCGATGCGATTAAACAAGTATACGAGCGCGACCATAGGGCATTAGAAAAAGCAGGAATTGACTTTAACTGCAATCTCATTTTTGGCGGACAAGTTAAAGGTGAAAGACCCCGACTATTTAATATCTACTCAGCCGGAAACTTTATTGAAGCTACACCTGAGACTTGTTACTTCCAGATTGGCGAATCTAAGTATGGCAAGCCGATTCTAGATAGAGTGTTGAACTTCAACACCTCATTGAATCTTGCAACCAAGTGCGCCTTAATCTCCATGGACTCCACTCTCAACAGTAATATTTCTGTAGGTCTGCCGCTTGACTTGCTCGTTTATGAGAAGAACTCTCTCAAAGCCAATAAGCTAGTAACGATGGATGAGTCTAACCCCTACTTCCAGATGATTCATCAGCTTTGGGGCGAAAAACTGCGAGCAGCGTTTAACTCAATTTCAGAACCAAGCTGGAGTGGCGCCAATAAGTCGAGCGCAATTTCAGCACCGGCCAAAAAGATGGGTGCAGTTCCCATTAATCGCCAGCCAGCAAAATCAAAAATAAAAGTAGCGCCTCCAATCGCCAAGAAGCCAGTTAAGAAAACTAGCGCCAAGGTAAAAGCAAAATAAACAGCTGCAACACTCTCCTGTTTCACCAAACAAAAAGGCCTAGAAGAATCTAGGCCTTTTTACTTTTACTTCTTGAACCGTTATTAGGCTTTTAAGTTCTTACCCAACATCTCCCAAGTAGCTACTACGCTATCTGGATTTAATGAGATGGAAGTAATGCCCTTCTCAACCAACCAACGCGCAAAGTCTGGGTGATCTGAAGGACCCTGACCGCAAATGCCAACGTACTTGTTTTGCTTACGGCATGCATCAATGGAACGGGCAATCATGAACTCCACTGCTGGATCACGCTCATCAAAGTCGATTGCCAGCAATTCCATACCAGAGTCACGATCTAGACCCAAAGTTAGCTGAGTCATATCATTTGAACCGATAGAGAAGCCATCAAAGTACTCGAGGAACTGATCAGCCAAAATAGCATTGGATGGGATCTCGCACATCATGATGAGACGTAAGCCATTCACGCCGCGCTTGAGGCCGAACTTTTCCATCATATTGATCACACGCTCAGCTTGCTTGATCGTACGCACAAACGGAACCATGATCTCAACGTTATCCAAGCCCATATCTTCACGAACACGCTTCATTGCTGCGCACTCTAGAGCAAAAGCCTCGCCGAAGTCTTCTGATACATAACGTGATGCACCGCGGAAACCCAACATTGGATTCTCTTCGTCTGGCTCGTAACGTGATCCGCCAATCAACTTCTTGTACTCGTTAGATTTGAAGTCTGACAAACGAACGATTACTGGCTTTGGATAGAAGGCTGCAGCAATAGTTGCCACACCTTCAACCAACTTATCTTCATAAAACTGACGTGGGCTGGCATAGCCGCGGGCCACACTCTCAACTGCACGCTTGAGATCTGGGTCAATGTTTGGGTACTCCAATACTGCACGTGGATGCACGCCAATGTAGTTGTTAATAATGAACTCGAGACGAGCTAAGCCAACTCCAGCATTTGGAATTTGACAGAAATCAAATGCTAATTGAGGATTACCAATATTCATGGTGATCTTTACTGGAATCTCTGGCAATACACCACGAGAAACTTCAGTAACTTCGGTTTCGATCAAGCCATCATAGATATGGCCTTCATCACCCTCTGCGCAAGAAACTGTCACCATCATGCCGTCTTGCAAATGCTCAGTCGCATCACCACAACCAACAACCGCAGGCACACCTAATTCACGAGCAATAATCGCAGCGTGACAGGTACGACCACCACGGTTAGTCACAATCGCAGAAGCACGCTTCATGACTGGCTCCCAGTTCGGATCAGTCATGTCTGCAACCAATACGTCACCAGGCTGAACACGATCCATTTCGCTTGGGTCACGAATGATGCGTACTGGACCAGCACCAATCTTTTGACCGATCGCACGGCCTTTTGCCAATACCTTTGAGCTACCTTTTAACTTGTAGCGCATCTCTACTTGGCCAGCAGCTTGACTCTTTACGGTCTCAGGACGCGCCTGAAGGATATAGATGCGACCATCTTGACCATCTTTACCCCACTCGATGTCCATCGGACGACCATAGTGCTTCTCAATGATCATGGCGTATTTTGCCAACTCAGTAATATCGGCATCCTCTAATGAGAAGCGGTTACGCTTCTCTGGAGAGACATCGACTGTCTGCACTTTTTCTGCAGAGCCCTTAGGCGCAAACTGCATTTGAATCAACTTAGAACCTAAAGAGCGACGAATGATTGCCTTCTTGTCCTGAGCTAAAGTGGTTTTGAATACATAGAACTCATCAGGGTTAACTGCGCCCTGCACTACTGTCTCGCCTAAGCCATAGCTTGAAGTAATGAAAACCACATCTTCAAATCCAGATTCAGTATCCAATGTGAACATCACGCCTGCAGCACCAAGGTCAGAACGCACCATGCGCTGGATACCAGCAGATAAGGCTACTTCAGCATGTGCAAAGCCCTTATGAACACGGTAGGAGATCGCACGATCGTTATAAAGCGAGGCAAATACTTCACGAATCTTCTTGAGAACATCATCAATACCCTCGACGTTCAAGAATGTCTCTTGTTGGCCCGCAAAAGAAGCATCAGGTAAGTCTTCAGCAGTAGCTGATGAACGCACTGCGAATGAGCCTTTACCAGAGTCATCCAAAACTGCAAATGCCTTGCGAATCTCTTCATCTAATTTTGGTTGAAATGGCGCTGTTTCGATCCAGTTACGAATCTCTGCACCAGCTTGTGCTAATGCACGTACATCATCAATATTTAAACCCTCTAAACGCTGTTGAATACGCTCAGTCAGATTGTTATGTTTTAGAAAATCACGGAATGCCAATGCAGTGGTAGCAAAACCAGTTGGAACACGAACCCCAGTAGAAGCTAACTGAGAAATCATTTCTCCTAGTGAGGCATTCTTACCGCCGACGGATTCAACATCCGTCATGCGAAGTTGCTCAAAAGGCAAAACATAGGCATCAGCCATACTGCTATTTTGTTGCTGTTGGTTGGACATAAAATACTCTCTAAAGATAAGGAAACTGGTGTAGCGGCCACCTTATATGGGGCATGCTTTAATATGATTCTATTGTAGTGCTGACCCCGACTTTTAAGCTAAATCTATGTCTAACGAAACCCGCATTGTTTTTATCGTTTCTGACGGTACCGGCATTACCGCCGAGAACTTCAGCCAGTCGATTTTGGCTCAATTTGAGGCCACTTTTAAGCATATTCGAGTGCCATTCGTGGATAGCATTGACAAAGCCCATGACGCCGTCAGTAGCATTAATCAAGCAGCAAGCAAATATGGGGTTCAACCCATTGTTTTCACCACTTTGGTGAATTCCGAGCTGAATGCCATCGTAGGGAAGGCAAACGGCCTCATCCTCGATATGTTCCAGACTTTTGTAGCCCCTCTCGAGGAAGCCCTCGGCATGAAATCCACCCATGCCATGAACCGGCTTCACCACAATGCGGATACCGAAGCCTATAAGAACCGTATAGAGGCGATTAATTACTCATTAGCCCATGACGATGGCCAATCCAATCAAAACTTAGCTGAGGCTGATGTCATCCTCATTGGCATCTCCAGAGTTGGGAAAACTCCTACGAGCTTGTACCTTGCAATGCAATACGGCCTCAAGGCAGCAAACTATCCCCTTATTCCGGAAGACTTTGAACGGGGACAGCTACCCAAGGATTTAGTGCCCTATCGTCAGAAGATCTTTGGGCTGATGATTGATGCTGAACGACTCTCAGAAATTCGCAATGAGCGCAGACCTGGTAGCAATTACGCCAAGCTTGAAAACTGTCGTTATGAAATTAATGAAGCAACGGCGATGATGAAAAAACAATCCATCCCTTGGGTGCTCACAACCAGTAAATCCATTGAAGAGATTGCTACTACCGTTCTTCAAGCAATTAAGTCAGATAAAACAATCTTGGGTTGATGCTTTAAGGTCGAACTAAATTCGCCTTACACGCATCGTCTCGAATAAACACACGGCTGCTGCCGTTGAGACATTGAGAGACTCTACCCTTGGGTCAATTGGGATGGATACACCTTTAGCCTGAGCAAGCAGATCCCCTGAAACTCCCTGCCCTTCGCTACCCATCACCCAGGCAACTGGATGCAGCAGATCCTTTTTTAGGGAATATAGATCATGTTCTGCATCGGCTGTAGTTGCCAGTAATTGCGCGGTTACCGCACTCAATACTTGCTGATTAGACCAACCTTCATAAAGATCAAGCAAGCGGTGTGCCCCCATGCCAGCGCGTAGTACCTTGGTAGACCAAAGATGAGCGCAACCAGATAATGCAATCACTTGAGTAAATCCAGCCGCAGCCGCAGTGCGCAAAATTGATCCTACGTTTCCGGCATCTTGCACTCGATCCAATATCACTACATCGCCATTAAGAGTTGGAATCGATTGCGGTGTTGCGAGAGTCGATTTAGGTAGGTCTAACAATCCTGCAATATGCGGCGCATTCACTAAATCTGAAAGTAAGTCCCAGAGGGCGCTATCCAACTGAAATACTTTGGTCTCAGGGCAAATCTCGAGATGTTCGTAGACGGCTTGAGAGATTTCAATATTCTTTAGACCGATTTCTGAAGTAAGCAAAGTCTTTAGCGCTGGATCACCTACCCAGGTTTGTACAAGATGAATACCCTCCAATAAAGCTTGACCACTAGCTAGCCTAGCCTTCAGCCCTTTAGAGCCTGTGGCTTGCAGGTTGCGAACCTCCTTAAATAAAGGATTCTCCTTGGAGGTAATGAGATCAAAGTTCATAACTTATTTATAACTTAATTTTCAATCGATTCAAGCACTTTACGCACCGGCGAAAAGCTTCTTCTATGCTGATCACATGCGCCATATTGCTTGAGGGCTGCAAAATGAGCTTCTGTTGGATACCCCATATGCTGTGCGAACCCATATTCTGGGTGAAGCTCATGTAGTGACATCATCTGACGATCACGCGTCACTTTTGCCACAATTGAAGCTGCGGATATGGCCGGCTCTTTAGAGTCACCCTTCACAATTGCTTCCGCAGCAATTGGCAACTCTGGGCAGCGATTACCATCAATCAACGCTTTATCAGGCCATGCGCCTAAGCGAGTGGTGAGATCTTCAATTGCCCTACGCATTGCTAACATCGTAGCCTGCAGGATATTGATCTGGTCAATCTCTAGCGGGCTAGCTTCGCCCACACCCCAGGCTTTTGCCTTTTGCATAATTTGCTCATAGAGATATTCGCGACGAGCAGCAGTTAATTTCTTGGAGTCTTTTAATCCTTCAATCGGATTATTGGGATCGAGCACTACAGCGCCAGCTACTACAGCGCCCACTAATGGTCCACGCCCCGCCTCATCAACACCACAGACCCAAATGAGGCTCATGCGCTTACTTGCTTATTGCGATTATTGGCGATTGTTTGTGCCACGGCTTGCGCAACCAATAGGCCAGTAGGACGACGTAAAGTTTCATGCATCTGCGCGAAACGCTCTTTGAGTTTGGCAACCTTCATCGGATTATCTAGCCAATCTTGAAGTGCATTTGCTAATTTTTCAGGAGTTGCTTCATTCTGCAAAAGTTCAGGGACAACAAACTCTCCACAAAGGATATTTGGTAGACCCACATAAGGCAAATAGCCTTGACGCTTCATGATTTGCGCAGTTAACCAAGGTACCTTATACGAAATCACCATCGGCTTTTTCCATAAGGCTGCTTGTAATGTGGCCGTACCGCTGGCAATGAGTACAACATCGGATGCCTCAAGCACCTCATCGGCCATGCCATCCAACAAACGAATCTGAATATCCGCATTGATATTCTTTGCCTTAAGCAAAAGTTGCTCAAGCGGCTCACGCAAGCGTGGCGTTGCCACCGGAATTAAAAAGTGAAGTTTTTGACCTTTTAATCTCTCGGTCAATAACTGCATGGTTTCAAAAAAGACAGGGGCAATAAGCTCGATCTCGGAACCGCGACTGCCAGGCAAGACCGCCACTACCAATCCGTCTAAAGATGCAGCAGGTATTTTGAGATGTAGGCTTAATTTTTCTCTGGCTTGGTGGGCATTGGGCTCAAGCGGAATCTCGCTAGCCAACGGATGCCCTACATAAGTCGAGGCTACACCTGCTTTGTCATAGATTTCGGTCTCGAATGGGAAGATGCAGAGCATGCGCTCAACAGCTTGTGAAATCTTCTTAATACGCCCTGCTCGCCATGCCCAGATCGATGGCGAGACAAAATGCAATGTCGGGATACCCGCCTTACGTAATTCCAACTCAACGCCTAAGTTAAAGTCTGGCGCATCAATTCCTAAGTAGACGTCAGGTCGACCTTCGTTGAGAAGATTTTGAATGAGCTCTTTGCGAAGCTTCAGTATGGCTGGAAGTTGCTTGATGGCTTCAACATAACCGCGCACACTCAAGGTTTCCATAGGCCAGTCAGAGTGCATACCTTCGGCTTGCATGCGAGGACCGCCAATACCGTATACCTCTAAACCAGACATATCTGGAATTTGATTTAGCGCGCTAAGGACTGGCGCTGCTAAAAGATCGCCAGAAGGTTCGCCAGCTACACAAGCTAACTTTGGCAAAGTAATTCCGTTACCGAATAATGCCGCGAGTAGAGGCGGCAATAAAATCGTGGAACTGCGCAAGCTTCTCGGCAGTTGCAGGATCACCTGCAGAGGCAACTACCATCTTCTGAATTTCTACTTTAGCCTCTTCGAAACTCAGGCCATCCTTATAGAGAACCTTATAAGCTTGGCGCAATGCAGAAATTGTTTCGCTCGAGAATCCGCGACGCTTTAAGCCTTCTACGTTAATTCCATGAGGGGAGGCCTTATCTCCAGCAGCAATCACAAACGGAGGAATATCTTGCACTAAAGCAGAGGCACCGCCCAACATCGCATGTTGACCAATACGAACAAATTGATGCACGCCAGACATGCCGCCCATAATTGCCCAGTCATTTACTTGCACATGGCCAGCAACTTGGGCATTACTTGAAAAGATTGTGTGATTACCAACCTGACAATCATGAGCAATATGCACATAAGCCATGATCCAGTTGTCATTGCCAATACGGGTTATGCCTTCATCCTGTGATGTGCCAGTATGAATCGTCGTGAACTCACGGACAGTATTACGGTCACCAATAATGAGTTGGGTTGGCTCGCCACGGTATTTCATATCCTGCGGAGGACCACCAATAGCAGCAAAGTGTGCAAAGTTATTTTCTTTGCCTATGGTTGTAAAACCCTCAATCACGGTATGAGAACCAACCTTCGTTCCGGCACCAATCTTGACGTTAGGTCCGATTACGGAATAAGGACCAACTTCAACATCGCTAGCTAGCTCAGCCTTGCTGTCCACTACGGCAGATGCATGAATCCGAGTCATTACGCGCCTTTCGTACGTACCGCACAAGTGATATTTGCTTCTGCAGCAATCTCACCATCTACAGTTGCCTTAACTGCAAACTTGTAAATACCAGCACGACCCCGCTCTAATGTAGCGGTCATGATCAGCTGATCGCCAGGTAAAACAGGCTTTTTGAAGCGTGCGCCATCAATGCCGGCAAAGTAATAAATGGCATCCTCAGCGCGTTCCTCAGAGAAAGTGAGTAGGGCTGCTGTTTGAGCCAAGGCCTCAATAATCAGCACTCCAGGCATCACTGGAAAATCAGGAAAATGGCCCTGAAAGAATGGCTCGTTCATCGTGACATTTTTTAACGCAGTAATACTTTCACGCGGGGAAATTTCTAGCACACGATCGACCAATAAAAACGGGTAGCGATGCGGCAGCAATTTAAGAATCTTGTTAATGTCGATTGCGATTGGTGTGCTCATAAATGACCCGCTGAAAAGTAAATATTAATTTTAGATTTATAAAATCTTAAGACTCTGAAGATTTATTCTTATCAAGTAAGCGCAAGCGCTGACGTATTTTATCTAGACCACGCAAAATAGCAGCATTTTTCTCCCACGCACCGTGGAGCATTGATGGGTATACGCCCGTGAAATGCTGACCAGGCTCTGTAATGGAGCGAATTATCGAAGTGTTGCCAGAAACCGTGGTTCTATCTGCAATTGTCAAATGGCCTGCAAAGTTGGCGGCGCCACCAATGATGCAGAAATTACCAATCTTAGTACTGCCAGAGATTGCTGCACAACCGGCTATTACGCAGCAAGCGCCAACGATGACGTTATGCGCTATTTGCACCTGGTTATCTATCTTGGTACCAGCGCCAATTACCGTATCACTCATTGCGCCACGATCAATGGTGGTTGATGCACCGATCTCGACGTCATTACCAATGACAACACGTCCTGTCTGTGGAATCTTGACCCACTCCCCACCCTTTGCAGAAAAATCAGGAGCAAAGCCAAAACCGTCCGCACCAATTACTGCACCACTATGAATAATGCAGCGCTCACCAATTTGAGTGCCGTAATAAATTGATGCAGATGGGTAGATCAGCGTATCGCTTGCAATAACGCTATCTTTAGCAACGCTAGTGTTGCCAAGTATAGAAACGCGCTCGCCAAGTTTTACACCTGCACCGATGTGTACAAACGGCCCAATATGACATGAGGATGGAACAGTAGCAGTTGAATCAATTACCGCGCTAGCATGAATTCCTGGCTCGTATTTTGGACCGCTCGCTTTAGCGAATTGTTGCGCCATTCTTGCAAAAGTAGCATATGGATTTTTGGAAACAAAATACACGCGCTTTGTTGAATTGGCACTAGGATTGGCTTGTAAAAATTCGAGGTCCGATTGACCAACAATCAAAGCTCCGGCATTGCTTTCGCTAGCCTGCTGGCGGTAGAGCGGATTGGATAAAAAGGATATTTGGTCGGACTGTGCTCGCTCCAATGGAGCGAGGCCCGTAAATCCGTGGGAAGCCTCCCCCACCAAGCTTGCTTGAAACTGTTCGGCCAGCTCGATGGCGGTCGGCATAAAACTTACTTCTGGCTATTTAAAGCCTTGATAACATCATCGGTCACATCAGCCTTAGGACTGACATAAGCTGCTTCTTGAACAATGACATCAATTTTTCTTTGTTCCGCAATTTGCTTTAATACTGCATTTGCTTTTTCTGCAATCTTGGCGCGCTCTTCGAAAGTGCGCTGATTGAGATCTTCGGTGAACTCACGTTGCTTACGCTGCAATTCGCGATCCTGATCAGCCAATTCACGTTGACGACGAATACGCTCTGCTTCATTCATCACAGCAGCATCACGGTCTAACTTTTCAGCAGCAGACTTAATCTTTTGAGCGCTGTCACGCAAATCATTCTGACGCTTTGTAAACTCATTCTGCAAACGAGTCTGCATTGCTTTAGCGAGATTAGACTCGTTAAATACTTTCTCAGAGTTCACAACTGCAACACGCGTACCAGCGTCTTGAGCAAACACTTGAGGGGCAGCAATTGCTGTTACAGCAGCAATAATGCCAATTTGAATCCATTTTGAAGGTTGATAGAACTTCATAAAACTTTCCTTAAACAATTAAAACGCTGTGCCCACTTGGAACTGTAAACGCTGGATATTATCCGTTGGTAGTGACTTATACGGAATACCGTAGCTGAACTTCAAAGGCCCTAGCGGTGATATCCATGATAAACCCAATCCGTAGGAGTATCTCAGAACTAAATTGATGTTTTCCCCAAAAGCATTACCGCCATCCACGAAGGTGAAGAGGCGCAGGGTTTTATCTGTGCCAGAACCTGGAACCGGGAAGGTGTATTCCACGTTCGTAACAATCTTAGACTGGCCACCTGTAGGCTGGTAAGCGCCGATGACGGTGTTGTAATACTGAGGCCCTAATGAGCCAGGGGCGTAACCACGCACAGAACCAATACCACCTACATAGTAGTTTTTGGTAATTGGGAATGGTTTATTGCCATACGCCTCACCATATCCAACCTCGCCGTTAAAGGACAAGATATTGCCTTTAGAGAAAGAGTGGTACTTCTGATATTGGCCAAAGAGTCGATAAAAAGTAAGGTCGCCCACAGGAGTGCCCACCTCACCGGAGAGCTGCTGCAAAGAACCCTCTGATGGAATCAATGTACTGTCACGACCATCACGCGCCCAACCTACAGTCAAGGGCACGTTGTATGTTTGTAGACGTCCTGGCACGGTTCCACCGTAACTAGTGACATAGTTTTGGTAAGGAATTGGCGTGTTGGTAGTGGCATAAATACTAAACACCTCAATACCAGTTCCAAAGAAAACGCGATCAACTTCTGTGTAAGGGACACCAAACTTGATATTCGAACCTACGGATTTAATTTGATAATCCGGATCGCCCGCGTAGTACAGCGGCTTAGATGAGCGGTAGTACAAATCGGTATAGCGACTGATGCCATCCTCAGTAAAGTAAGGATCGTAATTAGAAAGCGTTAAATTTTGCGTAATCTTACCCAGGGACGCATTCAAACCAATTGCCGTGCCGGTACCAAAAGCATTGTCTTGATTCACGCCAGCAGACAAGATCAATTTTTCTGTTGAAGAGAAGCCTGCGCCGATAGTCACTGCACCAGTTGGCTTCTCCGTTACTTTCACATTAACGTCAACTTGATCGGGGGATCCTGGAACATCCTCTGTGGTGATATCAGTTTCTGTAAAGTAGCCCAAACGACCCAAGCGCTTTTTAGAAAGGTCAATTTTTTCACTATCAAACCATGAGCTCTCAAACTGGCGCATCTCGCGACGAATCACCAAGTCTCGAGTTTTAGCATTTCCGGTAATGGCCACTTGACGAACATAAATGCGACGCCCCGGATCGATAACCAAGGTGAGATCAACCTCGGCTACATCACGGCGAATATCGGGTTGTGGGTTAATTGTGGCAAAGGCATAACCATAAGAGCCTAAGACCTCAGCAATCGCCTTCGTGCTCTCTGTCAAACGTGCTGACGAGAAAGTATCGCCAGGCTTTAAAACAATTAATTGTTTTAGCTCTGCCTCTTTACCAAGAGTTTCACCTGCTAGGCGCACATCCTTAACGGTGAATTTTTTTCCTTCACGAATACTGATTGTGAGGTAGACACCTTTTTTGTCCGGCGTAATCGACACCTGAGTTGATTCAATCACAAACTCGAGATAACCACGATTCAAATAATAGGAGCGAATGGACTCTAAGTCAGCGGTTAATTTTTGCTTTGAGTAAAGATTGTCCTTGCTGTACCAAGATAGCCAGCCGCCTGTTTTAAGCTGCATCTCACTTCTTAAAGTGCCTTCGCTGAATACTTCACTGCCAATGAAATTAATCTCTTGAATTTTGGCAACTGGACCTTCGTCAATATTGAAGTAAATCGCTACTTGATTACGCTCTACAGGAGTTACGGTAGCCACCACTTCTGCTGCGTACATACCTTTACCAACGTATTGACGCTTAAGCTCTTGTTCCGCTTTATCAATAATGGCTTTGTCGTAAAAACGGGCTTCGGCTACCCCAACCGTTTTCAGTGATTTACGTACGTTCTCAGGGTCGAACTCTTTCATCCCCGTAAATTCAATTCGAGAAATTGTTGGGCGCTCCTCAACAATCACAATCAGAACACTGCCCTGCGCTTGGATCTGCACGTCTCTAAAAAAGCCAGTGCCATAAAGTGCTTTGATCGATTCAGCACCTTTTTCTTCTGTAAAGGTATCGCCGACTTGAACAGGTAGATAACTAAATACCGTACCAGGCTCGACACGCTGGAGACCCTCAACACGAATATCTTTCACCACAAAAGAATCAGCCGCTGAAACATTCAAACTCAATCCAAGCGCAAAAAGAACCGAGATGTGGGCAATGAAACGGGCAAAAATACGGAAAGATATTGTCAGAGAATTCAAGGCGAAATATAGCGTTGTAAATCGTTAAACAATGCCAGCAATGACATAGAAATCAGCAAAATAAAGCCCAGTTTTTGAAACTGTTCCTGCATTGATATCGAAATCCGCTTACCGGCGACCAACTCCCATGCATCATACAGTAGCTGACCCCCATCAAGCATCGGAAAAGGCAGCAAATTCAGCAAACCAATGCTAATACTCATAAGTGCTAAAAAGGCTAAAAATGGTTGCCACCCTACCTGAGCTGTCTTGCCTGCCATATCCGCAATACTGAGAGGTCCGCCCAGTTGCTTTAAGGAGGTACTCCCTGTAAATAGACCAGCCATTAACCTTGCGGATACCTTGGTGATGACCCATACCCTTTGCGAAGCAAATATGACGGCATCCAAAGGGCCTAATCTGAGTTCCTGCCACTTTTCTAGTGGGCTAGGCGCAGGTAGCAAGCCCAAAGCCATGATTGGGTCCTTATCAGGGCTGATTTTGGGTAAATCATTAGCATGAAAGGCTTTTATGTAGCGAGCGCCCAAGGGGGTTTGGAGCTCTAGCGCAAAGCCGTCCTCCCCCGTTAAGGCATCCATCAAATTCCAGCGCAAAGCATTCCAGCTGGGAACAGGCTTGAATTCACCAAAAAGGGGCACGCTATCAGCCTGAGAACCCAAATCCTGCCAGCCGATTACCCGATCGCCCTCAGCGACACCCAACTTGGCAGCTACCGAACTTTCAGGGGGAGTCTGCAATACGGCCGGCAACTGGGGAGCGCCAGATAGATAAATACAGGCAAAGAAAACAATCGCCAAGAAAAAATTAGCGAAGGGGCCTGCAGCCACAATCAAAGAACGTTGCCAAAGGGGTTTTTTATCAAAAGCCTGGCACTCTTCTGCCGGCGAAATAACTTGTTGACGATCTCTTCCATCCAGCAATTTCACATAACCACCGAGTGGAATGGAGGCCAACACCCATTCGGTTTTATTTTTTGCATGATAGGTGTAAATCGGTTTACCAAAACCAATCGCAAAGCGAAGTACTCGAACACCACAACAACGAGCAGCTAAAAAATGTCCAAACTCATGAAAGCTAACCAGCACGCCCAGAGTTAATAAAAAGGCAGCGAGAGTAATCAATGCCTGCAAAGAATATCCTTCACCACTTCTTTTGCTGCCTCACGTGCCCTTGCATCAATACTTAATATCACCTCAAGAGAATTCGCGCTGGATGCAGGGATAGCATTCAATACCTTCTCCACCACAACTGGAATCTGTAAGTATGGCAAGCCTTCATCCAAAAATGCCGCTACCGCAATCTCATTTGCAGCATTGAGAACTGCTGGAGCGGTACCGCCCACTTTGGCAGCAGCGAAGGCCAGGGAGAGGCAAGGAAAACGTGTCAACTCAGGCTCGGCAAAACTCAAGGATGCTAACTGCGTCAAACTCAACGGCGCCACTCCTGCATCAATGCGCTCTGGCCATGCCAAGCCATAAGCAATCGGGGTGCGCATATCCGGTTGACCCAGTTGCGCCAATACTGAGCCATCGCGGTAACGAACCATTGAATGCACCACGCTTTGCGGGTGTATCAATACTTTGATTTTTTCCAAAGGCAAGCCGAATAACCAAAACGCCTCGATGACTTCAAGACCCTTATTCATCATCGTTGCAGAATCAACAGAAATTTTTCTGCCCATCACCCAATTAGGATGTGCGCAAGCCTGTTCAGGAGTAATGTTCGCCAGCTGATCCAATGGCGTATTTCGGAATGGTCCGCCAGATGCTGTTAGCCAAAGTTCCTCAACCCCAAGTCGAGGATTTGGCTCTTTTGAAAATTGCTCGGGTAGGCATTGAAAGATGGCATTGTGCTCACTATCAATTGGCAGCAGTTCACCGCCACCCTCTTTCATAGCGTGCATAAACAAATCACCAGACATCACCAGCGCTTCTTTATTTGCCAGCAACACTCTTTTGCCAGCCTTTGCTGCAGCTAATGCAGGAACTAATCCAGCGGCGCCCACAATCGCAGCCATCACGGTATCGCAATCAGAATCGGTAACAGCATTAACCAGAGCTTCTGGCCCATACAAAACTTGAGTATTGATTTTTTTCTCAAGCAGAAGCTTGCTCAAACGAGCAGCACCATCCGCATCAGATACAACTGCAATAGACGGCTTAAATTCTGCGCATTGCTGAGCAAGTAAATCGACTTGCTTGGCTGCAGTAAGCGCAACCACATTAAAACGACCTGGATGCGCTCGGATCACATCCAGCGTATTGACGCCGATAGATCCCGTTGAACCTAGGATGGCGACCTGCTTTACTGACATCAGATAAACCCTGCTAAGAGCGCCGCGATCGGCATCGTTGGTATCAAGGCATCTACGCGATCTAATACCCCACCATGACCGGGCAATAAATGACTGGAATCTTTAACACCTGCCAAGCGTTTGAGTTGAGACTCAAATAAATCACCAAAAATACTGAAGGCTACTAGTACCGTGACCATTAAGAACATTGGAATCCAACCAAAGCGAATTGCCCAGGCGCCGAATAAAGTAGATTCAAAGGAGAAATAGTAGACACAAGCAAATGCATAAACATAACAAAGTATTAAGCCACCAACCGCACCTTCAACAGATTTACCCGGACTAATTTGCGCTGCAAGCTTACGCTTACCAAAGGCCTTCCCCACAAAGTAGGCGCCAATATCTGCGACCCAAACCAAAGCTATCGTACTCAGCAAAAAGATCAGGCCTAGCTCGCGTAGGAACACCAATGCAAACCAAGTTGCCGGGAGCAATATGAGGCCAAGTACGACATAAAAAGGTTGTAGCTTTTGCAAAGAAAGATTCATTCCTTTGGCCAATATAAATGGCGCAACAAAGAACCAAAATACAACTGCTAGCAGCAATAAAGCAAACTGCCAGGAGGCATTTTGCATGCCGAGTAAAAACAGAATAATGACCAAGCAAAATAAAGCATACAGCCAGGCTGCGCGACCTGCTTCAGGAGCAAGTAAGCGACTCCACTCCCAAGCAGCAACCATCAAAGTCAGCAAGAAGAAGACGCCAATATAAATTGGTGGCAGTAGAAACAAAATAGGCAGAAGAACCGCCAATAAGACAAGGGCGGTAATAACTCTGGTTTTTAGCATGGGAATTAGCTTAGCAATGAACTACATCAAACTGCATCGCTCATCGCTTGCGATGCAAGCTGAGCACTGGTACGACCAAAACGGCGTTCGCGCTGACTAAACCAGTCGAACGCTTTGTGTAATTCTTTCTCATCAAAATCAGGCCACAAGATATCTGTGAAATACAGCTCGGTATAAGCTAGTTGCCATAACAAGAAATTACTGACGCGTTGTTCGCCACCAGTACGAATAAATAAATCCGGCTCTGGAGCGTAAGCCATCGAAAGATGGGGTTGAAGCAACTCCTCGGTGACCTGCTCTGGCTTCAAATTGGGATTTGCCGCAATACATTGACGCATTGCCTGCAAAATATCCCAGCGGCCACCATAGTTTGCGGCAATCGTAAAAGTGAGACCCTTGCAACCAGCGGTCTTTTTCTCAGAAAATTCCACCATCTCTTGAATGGCGGTATCAAAACGACTTAAGTCGCCAATCAATCGCAGAGCAATATCGTTTTCTGCAAGACGGGAAACTTCACCCTTAAGAGACTTTAAAAATAGCTTCATCAAAAAGCCCACTTCTTCAGGTGGGCGACGCCAGTTCTCAGAGCTGAAAGCAAATACAGTTAGATACTCCACCCCAAGTTTGCGACACTCTTGAACAATTCTGCGAACGGCGCCTAAACCTTCGGAGTGTCCTGCCACACGAGGCATCATCCGTTTACTAGCCCAGCGCCCATTACCATCCATGATGATTGCTACATGGCGAGGTACAGCGCTGACCTCTGGAATGGCTAGGGTTGAACTGGAGTGTTGAGTCATTAGAATCTGAAGTTCAATCAGGCCTTTAAACCGTCATGATCTCTTTTTCTTTTTCAGCGATGATCTTGTCAATATCAACTACCGCTTTGTCAGTCATCTTCTGAATATCATCAGTAGCACGACGCTCGTCATCCTCAGAAATTTCTTTATCTTTGGTTAAACGCTTGAGATGCTCATTCGCATCACGACGCAAATTACGCACAGCAATCTTAGTATCTTCGCCTTCGCTCTTCACAACCTTTGTTAACTCACGACGACGCTCTTCAGTCAAAGCAGGCATTGGAACACGAATTACAGTGCCCTGAGAAGCTGGATTTAGACCTAAATCAGAATCACGAATTGCCTTCTCAATGGCAGCAACCATAGTCTTCTCAAATGGCTGAACATTGATTGTGCGTGCATCGGCTAAGCCCAAGCTAGCAACCTGACTTAATGGTGTTGGGTTACCGTAGTAATCCACATGAATGTGCTCCAGGATTCCTGGATTGGCTCGGCCAGAGCGAATCTTGGCTAAATTGGTTTTCAAAGCCTCAAGAGACTTTTCCATCTTTTGATTGGTAGTGGTTTTAATTTCTGCTGCAGACATCAGGCCTCCTATTAAACGTGCACCAAAGTACCTTCAGGCTCACCTTGCACTACACGCATTAATGCGCCTGGCTTGAGTATTGAAAATACTTTGATTGGTAATTTACGATCACGACACAACGCAAATGCAGTTGCATCCATCACTTGTAGATTCTTGATTAATGCTTCGTCAAACGTAATGGTTTTATATAAAGTAGCTGTTGGGTCTTTTACTGGATCTGCGCTATAGATACCATCTACCTTGGTAGCCTTGAGCATCACTTCGACACCCATCTCAGCGCCACGAAGAGCGGCCGCTGTGTCGGTTGTAAAGAATGGATTGCCAGTACCCGCCGCGAAGATCACCACCTTGCCTTCACCCATCGCACGAATTGCACGAGGACGAATATAAGGTTCAACGACTTGATCCATGCGCAGAGCAGATTGCACGCGTGCTTCAACACCCTTTTGACGCAAGGCATCTTGCAGCGCTAAAGAATTCATCATGGTTGCCAACATGCCCATGTAATCGGCAGTTGCGCGATCCATCCCTGCAGCACCCCCAGCAACACCGCGGAAAATATTGCCGCCGCCGATCACAATCGCTAGCTGCACTCCGCTATTCACAACCTCGGCAATTTCCTTGACCATGGAATCAATGGTGACTGGGTTAATGCCGAAAGCATCGTCACCCATAAGGGCTTCACCAGATAGTTTTAGGAGGACTCGTTTGTAGGCTGGCATGTTTTTAATTTTCCGTAATTTGCCAAGTAATTAACTTACTTAGCTTATTGATCTTTAAGCGCTTTTTAATATCTCAGCCGAATTATAAAGGGCTTGGGAGGGACCAAAGAAAAGGGCACAGAAACCTTAGTTTCTGCGCCCTTTAGGGTATTGCCGACCGGCTGGGGCAAGCCCCAAACTGGCTAATTAAGCAGTTGCTTTAGAGGCGGCAGCTACTTGTGCAGCAACTTCAGCTGCAAAGTCGTCTTGACGCTTCTCAATGCCCTCACCTACAACAAACATGGTGAAACCCTTGATTGTTGTATTTGCAGCCTTGAGCATTTGCTCAACAGTTTGCTTGTCGTTTTTAACGAAAGTCTGGTTCAACAAAGAAACTTCTTTGAGGTACTTCTGAATAGAGCCTTCAACCATCTTTTCAACGATTTCTGGTGGTTTGCCAGATTCAGCAGCTTTTTGAACAGCAACGCTACGCTCAACAGCAATCGCTTCAGCAGGAACTTCGGCCATGGATAAAGCCACTGGCTTCATCGCAGCGATATGCATTGCTACGTCTTTAGCGGCAGTGTCGTCACCTTCGAACTCAACCACTACACCAATACGTGTGCCATGGAGGTATGAAACCAACTTGCTGCTACCAGTAAAACGCTTGAAGCGACGTGGCATGATGTTCTCGCCGATCTTACCGATCAATGCGCTACGAACTTCATCAACAGTCTGACCATTCAATGGCAATGCCAACAATGCAGCAACGTCAGCTGGGTTCTTTTCAGCAACCAACTTCACGCAATCGTTTGTAAATGCCAAGAAGTCATCGTTCTTAGAAACGAAATCTGTCTCACAGTTCACTTCTAACAATGCGCCAGTAGTGCCATTGATAGAAGCAGCAACGATACCTTCAGCAGTTACACGAGAAGCTGCTTTACCAGCTTTGCTACCAAGCTTTACACGCAGAATTTCTTCTGCACGTGCCATATCACCATCAGCCTCAGTCAAAGCTTTTTTGCACTCCATCATTGGAGCATCAGTTTTGGCGCGTAACTCGCCAACCATTGCAGCGGTAATAGCGGCCATTATTCAGCGTTCCCTTCTTCAACAAACTCTTCTTCACCTTCTTTAACTGCTGTCAAGATTTCTTGAACAGAGTTAGCCTTGCCTTCGAGGATTGCGTCAGCAATGCCACGTGCATAGAGGGTTACAGCTTTGCTTGAGTCATCGTTACCAGGGATGATGTAGTCAACACCTTCTGGTGAGTGGTTGGTATCCACAACAGCGATCACTGGAATACCAAGCTTGTTAGCTTCAGTAATGGCAATCTTGTGATAGCCAACGTCCACTACGAAAATCGCATCAGGAACGCCGTTCAAATCCTTGATACCGCCAAGCGCTTTTTGCAATTTGTCGAGATCACGGTCATTAGTCAAAGCTTCTTTCTTGGAAAGCTTTTCCCAGTCGCCAGCTTCTTTAGCAACTTCCATGTCTTTCAAACGCTTGAGGGAACCTTTAACAGTTTTGAAGTTAGTGAGCGTACCGCCCAACCAACGGCTGTCGATGTAAGGCATACCAGCACGAGCAGCTTCTTCAGCAATGATCTCGCGTGATTGGCGCTTAGTACCAACAAATAAAATCGTGCCACGATTAGCAGCAACTTGTTTTGCAAATTTCAGGGCGTCCTGAAACATTGGCAATGTTTTTTCCAAGTTGATGATGTGGATTTTGTTGCGATGACCGAAAATAAATGGGGCCATCTTTGGGGACCAGAAGCGAGTTTGGTGACCAAAATGGCAACCGGCTTCCAGCATTTGACGCATAGTTACTGACATAACTTCTCCTAAGGGTTGGTTCTAAAGTTGAGTCCTAGCTGCGCTAAAAAACGCCACCCTGGAAGGCTCAACTCGCGATTTCAAGTCCAAAATAGACCTGAGACCAAAATTATAGCTTAAATATCAATGCTCTAGCCGCCTTCGCCCTCAGGCAGAAAAAGGGGTCAACCCCCAAAATAGCCTTCAGATGCCCTAAAAATGGGATATTTGCTTAATTTTTAGGCAATTGGAGCAAACCAAAACTCTCCAAGTCGTTGATAATCAAGGCATGAATAGTGTATTTACCGCAGAAAAAGACATCCAAGGGATGCGCGAAGCTGGCCGCTTAGCCAGCGAAGTTCTAGATCATGTGGCCCCTCATGTCAAAGCCGGGATTACCACTGGAGAGCTGGATCGCATTTGCCATGAATACATGCGCGATGTCCAAAAAACCATTCCCGCTCCATTGAACTATCAGCCCCCCGGCTACCCTCCTTTTCCAGCTTCAATTTGCACCTCAGTAAATGATGTGATCTGCCACGGCATTCCTGGCGACAAAGTTTTGAAGGTTGGTGACGTAGTAAATCTGGACATCACCGTTATTACCCCTGATGGATATTACGGCGATACCAGTCGCATGTTCATGGTGGGCGAAGTTTCTGTCATGGCGAAGCGTCTCACCCAAATTACTTTTGAATGCATGTGGCTTGGTATTGCTCAAGTTAAACCAGGAGCCTCTTTGGGTGACATTGGTTATGTCATTCAAACTCATGCTGAGAAAGCTGGCTACTCAGTAGTTCGTGAATACTGCGGTCATGGCATCGGCAAAGTATTTCACCAAGATCCGCAAATTCTTCATTACGGCAAACCGGGTACTGGTGAAAAACTAGAAGCCGGCATGACATTCACTATCGAGCCAATGATTAATGCTGGCAAAAGAGATATTCGCACTATGCCTGACCAGTGGACCGTCAAAACAAAAGATCGCAGCTTGTCAGCTCAATGGGAGCACACTCTGCTAGTGACTCAAACTGGCGTTGAAGTACTGACCTGGTCCGAGGGTAGCAACCCCCCGCCTGATTGTGTAAAGGGCCTATCTTTTAGACCAACTCTAGTAAGCGCATAAATTCATGAGCAAGCCTCGGGCAGCCGGCAATATCACTGATGCAGCTAGCCTGCGTGCTGCTCGCGAAACCGCTTACGACGAGTTTAAAAAAACACAGTCAGTAGGTAAGTTAACCAAACAACTTACCAAGATGAGCGATCAACTGCTTGCTTATCTTTGGAATAGCTGCGGCTTAAAAAATGAAGCCACTTTAATAGCTGTTGGCGGCTATGGAAGAAATGCTTTATTTCCATACTCTGATATCGATATCCTCATCCTTTTGCCGGAAGATGAAAAGCAAGCCATCGCCCTATCAAAGCAAGTTGAGCAATTTATTGCCAGTTGCTGGGATGTGGGCTTAGAGATTGGTTCCTCAGTGCGCAATATCGCTGAATGCATGTCCGAGTCCGAACAAGATGTCACCGTACGCACCTCGCTTCTAGAGGCACGATTCCTTTGTGGCAAGAAACAGCTATTCAAAGACTTCACCAAAGCATTTGAAGCAGCCATGGATCCAAAGGCATTCTTTCAAGCAAAGCAAGCAGAGCAAATTCAGCGCCACTACAAGTATCAAAATACTCCATACTCATTAGAACCTAACTGCAAAGAGAGTCCTGGTGGATTACGCGATTTACAAGTGATCTCCTGGGTAAGTAAAGCCGCGCTTTTGGGCGACACTTTCAAAGATCTCCACGAGGCTGGACTGGTTACTAAACGTGAGCTTACTGAACTTAATCGAAATCAGCGATTTTTAGAGACCTTACGCGCTAACCTCCACCTCCTAGCAAAACGCAGACAAGATGTCCTGGCTTTTGATTTGCAGGCATCCTTAGCAGCATCTATGGGCATCGAAGAAGAATCCTCAAGGGTTGCTAGCGAAGCAATCATGCGCCGCTACTATTGGGCAGCTAAAGCGGTAACCCAATTGAACGATGTTCTATTGCAGAACATTGAGGCTATTCTCTTCCCGCAGGAATCCAAAACTACTCACCCTATTCCAGGTGAAGGTAATGAATATTTTATTGAGCGCCAAGGGGTATTGGATATTACCGACCCGCAGCTCTTTCAAAAACATCCAGAGCAAATTCTAAGAACCTTCCTAGTGTTTGCCCAAACATCTAATGTAAAGAGCTTATCGGCAACCATCTTCAGGGCGCTCTACAACGCCAGAACTAAGATGGATAGCAAATGGCGCAAAGACCCGATTAATCGCGCGCTTTTTATGGAGATCTTGAAGCAGCCTGAAGGTGTAAGCCGTGCTTTCCACCTGATGAATCGTAGCAGCGTACTAGGGCGATACCTTCCTGCCTTCAGAAAAATTGTTGGGCAGATGCAGCATGACCTGTTCCATATATACACAGTAGATCAACACATCCTGATGGTGCTACGCAATGTGCGCCGCTTCATGGTGGTTGAACACACTCATGAGTTCCCTTTCTGCAGCAGTCTCATTGCTCACTTTGAGAAGCCTTGGTTACTCGTCATTGCAGCCCTCTTTCATGATATTGCTAAAGGGCGTGGGGGCGATCATTCGCAACTAGGAAAGGCAGATACACGCAAGTTCGCTAAAGAACATGGCTTGGATAAAAAAGATACTGAGCTTTTAATATGGTTGGTAGCTGAACATCTCAATATGAGCCAAACAGCTCAGAAGCAAGACATCACTGATCCTGATGTCGTGAAAGCTTTTGCTAAAAAGATGGGTGATGAGCGTCATCTCACTGCGCTCTACTTACTCACCGTTGCTGATGTTCGAGGCACTAGCCCGAAAGTCTGGAATGCCTGGAAAGGCAAACTCCTTGAAGACTTGTATCGCGCAACGTTAAGAGTATTAGGTGGAGCTAAGCCAGATGCCTCCTCAGAATTAGCGCAACACCAAGAAGAATCAAAAGCAAAGTTACGTCTTTACGGCATTAATGATGATGCTTACGAAGAATTCTGGAAGCAATTAGATGTAGCCTTCTTCTTAAGGCAGGACTCTTCCGATATTGCCTGGCTTACAAGACACCTATTTAATAAAGTAAATAGTGAGCAGCCGATTGTCAGGGCCAGACTGTCTCCGATTGGCGAGGGACTGCAGGTAGCTGTCTACGTTAAAGACCAAGAAGATTTATTTGCCAGAATCTGCGCTTACTTTGAGAAACACGGCTTCTCTATTTGGGATGCTCGCATTCATACAACACGTCACGGCTATGCCTTGGATAGCTTCCAAATCTCAGGTAGCAACTTGGTAGATGAGGGTGGCAGCTACCGCGACATTATTCAGCTGGTCGAGTTTGAGCTAACGGCAGCACTAACCAATAGTGAGCCACTACCAACACCAAGCATGGGTCGCCTCTCAAGACAATCGCGCACTTTCCCTATTCAGCCACGCGTACATATGGTTCCAGATGAACGAGGCAGATATTACACACTCGCTCTATCAGCAAGCGACCGCACTGGTTTGCTCTACACCATCTCTCGAGTATTAGCCAAACATCAAGTATCGATTCATACGGCAAGGATCAACACGCTTGGCGAAAGAGTGGAAGACGTTCTACTCTTAGATGCTGCCAACTTGGGTAAGAATCCTAAACTACAGATTCAGCTTGAGACAGAATTACTTGAGGCTTTGGGGGCTTAAGCGAGTTTAGCCAAGGTGCGCTGGATTCGAATGCTTTCGATATCACTGAAAGCAAACCACTTACATTCAATATCTTCTGCTGATTGTTCTTGTCGCACGACTCGCAAGCAATAAAGCAAATCAATATGTAAATGAGCGCCCTCGCCCTTTTTAGGATTTTCAGGGATCTCGTGAATATCAATATCAATCGGATCTTGACTGTCAGAGTCTAGTTCGCAGACGTAGCCAGTTTCTTCGTAAACCTCTCTAATTGCAGCCGCAATCGGAGATTCGCCTTCATCAATATGGCCGCCAGGCTGGAACCAGCGCTTGATATAAGGATGAAAAATTAGTAAAGCCTTACCATCCTTAACTACTAAACCGCTAGCTGTAATATGACCCTGGATGGTTGCGCGAGAAAATGGGTTTGATGACTCCAGAATCGCATTGCACTGAGCCTCATGAATAGTGTTACGTGCCTGAACGGCAATTTGAGAAATAATATTCATGCACAAAAAGTAATTACTTAAGAAGATCGAGCATTGCAGCTTCATCAATCACAGGAACACTCAATTCTTCTGCTTTCGTGAGCTTGCTGCCAGCATCTGTACCGGCAACTACATAGTCTGTTTTCTTTGAAACTGATCCGGCAACCTTGGCACCCGCCTTCTCCAAAAGATCTTTAGCTTCATCTCTTGTCATTGTTGGGAATGTGCCGGTCAGCACAAAGGTTTTACCTGCTACTGCAGCACTAATCACTTTTTCTTCTACGGCGAGTTGCATTCCGGATGCTAGGAGTTGCTCAATCACTTCGCGATTGTGAGCCTCTTGCATAAAACTCGTGATGGAATCAGCAACTACAGGCCCAACATCTTTGACCGTGAGCAGATCTTCCATATTGGCATCCATTAAGGCATGCATCGATTGATAGTGATTTGCTAAATCCTTGGCGGTAGTCTCGCCCACATGACGAATACCCAATGCAAAGATAAATCGGGCTAGCGTGGTATTTCTGGATTGGTTGATTGCCTGAATGAGGTTATCGGCTGACTTCTCACCCATGCGCTCTAAGTTAGCCAGTGCTGTGAAGCCTAATCTGTATAGATCTGCGGGAGTTCTAACGAGGTTGTGATCTACCAACTGATCAACGATCTTCTCGCCTAGACCTTCGATATCAAGAGCTCTTCTATGCGCAAAGTGAATTAAAGCCTGTTTACGCTGAGCGCCACAGAATAGTCCGCCACTACAGCGCGCTACAGCTTCATCTGCCAGGCGCTCGATATGAGAATCGCAGACAGGGCAACGAATTGGCATTTGGAATTCTTTTGCATCTACTGGACGGCGGTCCTTAATTACCGAAACCACTTCAGGAATTACATCACCTGCTCTGCGTACTGAAACGGTATCGCCAATTCGTACATCTTTGCGCTTAACTTCGTCTTCATTATGTAGGGTTGCATTAGTGACGGTAACGCCGCCTACTTCTACCGGAGCAAGTCTTGCTACTGGGGTGATTGCGCCCGTGCGCCCTACTTGTACGTCAATACCTAAAACGGTAGTAAGCGCTTCTTGAGCGGGATACTTATGGGCCAACGCAAATCTAGGGGCGCGCGAGACAAAGCCTAACTTAGCTTGCTCAGCAATGGAGTTCACCTTATAGACCACACCATCAATGTCATAAGGCAGGGAATCACGCTTAGCACCAATCTCATTGTAGAAATTGAGAATTTCTTGAACTGAGTGCAATACCTTGCGCTCAGAGCAAACTGGTAGACCCAATTCCGCATAAGCATTGAGTAGTTCTGCATGGGTTTTGGGCAACCAAGACTGAGGCTCTAGAGCACCTAAGCCATAGGCAAAGAAAGACAAAGGTCGCTTAGCGGTAATCTTGGAATCCAATTGACGCAGGCTGCCTGCTGCAGCATTGCGAGGATTAGCAAATTCTTTTTCACCCAACTCTGCGGCTTGTCGATTCATCTTCTCAAAGTCTTCGAGATACATAAAGACCTCGCCGCGCACCTCTAAGACTTGTGGAATGTTTTTTCCAGTGAGTTTGAGCGGAATAGCGCGAATCGTTTTGATGTTAGCCGTGACATCTTCACCGCTAGCTCCATCACCACGAGTTGCAGCGGTAACTAATGAGCCATTTTCATAGCGAAGGGAGATTGCAAGGCCATCGAACTTGAGTTCACCAGCATAAGTGACATGATCTGAGTGGAGCGCCTCGCGACAACGACGGTCAAAGGCAATCAATTCAGCGTCTTCAAAGGCGTTATTCAAAGAAAGCATTGGCACTGCATGAGTGACTGAATCAAACTCCTTTAGAGCTGCCCCACCTACACGCTGAGATAAAGACTCTGGGGTAATCCACTCTGGATGAGCGGCTTCAATATCCAATAACTCGCGATAGAGACGGTCATACTCAATATCAGGCAGGAGTGGATTATCTAAAACATAGTATGCATGCTCAAGGCGCGCGAGCTCGGCTTGTAAGAATGCGTAGCGCTCCGCTAAATTTGTCGGACTTGTGGACGACAAAGTAATTTCCTAGCTAAAGAGTCTGCTGGCTGTAGAAGATCCAGCAGAAATGCCGGATTTCTCTAGATTGGCATAAAGAACATCAAGGTGCTGACGAATGCTAATCACCGCAGCCTCACTTAAGTTAATGCCATTGTCATCTACCAAGCGGCCATGTGCTGCTTGTGCAATCTCCACACCTTCAGACAGCATTCTTTCAAATGCGCGCTCATCTTGCGAAACTAAAGGCACTTCTAACAACAAAGTGACTTGAGTTACCGACTTATTCGGGTCCAAATCGGCGCTATTGAAAAGCACCACGCCTTTACTGAGATATTCGTATTGACGTCCGTTGCGAGATAACTTGAAGCCACGTTGACGCATGAGGGCATCAAAGTTACCCCACGGACATGGTTCATCAAAAAGAACATTGATACTCAATTGAATATCACTCTCAGCAGCCATCACATCTAATTCTTTAGCACTTTCCAGCATAGTGCTAACGCTAGGCATATCAATTTGGGAGCCCAAAATTTCAGCAAGAGCCTGAGCACGAGAGCAGAAATCAGAAAGCTCTAAGACGCCAATTGGACCTTTGCGACTGGCCAACTGAATAGCTAGCTGCAACTCTGAATAAGATCCCTCGGGACTTAATTCTTCCCAATCTTCAGCTGCATCGATATCCGCGTTTAAGCCCTCGCACATCCAACGAGCCGTAGATTGAGCCTCAAGGTCAGTCCAAGCATTAATTTCTGCCAGAATTTCTGCGCCGCTTATGGCTTCATCAAAACGCAAGGTTATGACGCAATCGATGCGCGGATCAATCGCGAACTTTTCTGGGGCGGAGATGGTTGTTAAGGCTTCACTAAAGCTGGGCTCTGCTCGACCTGAAGCATCAGCATCCGCAAATCCCTGGTTAAAGCTTGGTTCACGTGCAAAACGATCATCAGAAAAATAAATTTCCTTTGCTTTGCGACGTGCGCGAGCATACTTAATGTTCAGAACGGCTACCGCTATCAGAATTAAAAGACCAATAACAGCCAACGCCAACTGCAAATCAGACAAACCCAACATCGTCATGATTTGTTCTACATACATTTAGGCTGCCTCTACCATTGATACTGCAGAAGAAATATCCACAGCAACAATGCGGGATACACCTTGCTCTTGCATCGTGACACCAATCAATTGATGGGCGATTTCCATAGTGATCTTGTTGTGTGAGATAAACAAAAACTGTGTCTTATCTGACATTTTGGCCACTAGATTTGCATAACGCAAGGTATTTGCATCATCCAATGGCGCATCAACCTCATCCAGCAAGCAGAATGGGGCTGGGTTCAAGAGGAAGAGTGAGAACACCAAGGCAATTGCAGTCAAAGCCTTTTCACCACCAGACAGGAGGTAAATCGAGCTGTTTTTCTTGCCAGGAGGCTGTGCCATGACCTGAACACCTGAATCCAAAATCTCTTCGCCAGTCATCACCAACTCAGCATGACCACCGCCAAATAATTCAGGGAACAGTTTTCCAAAGTGGCCGTTCACTTGATCGAAAGTGCCCTGCAATAAATCGCGGGTCTCTGCATCAATCTTGGCAATTGCATCCGTCAATGTCTGCATCGCTTCATTCAAGTCCGCAGATTGTGCATCCAAGAACTGCTTACGCTCACGTGAACTAGACAATTCATCTAGCGCAGCCATGTTGACAGGCCCTAGAGACTGAATCTCAGTATTCAAGCGATTCACTTCGCTTTGTAATGCACCAACTTTCAGGTCAGGACTAAAACTCGCCTCGAGTGCAGTGAGATCAGCTTCAGCATCAGACAATAAGGTAGCGAATTGCTCAAAATTCAATCGCGCAGCTTGTTCACGTAATTGCAAATCAACCACTTTGTCACGCATTGGCTGCAAACTACGCTCAACTTGCATACGAGACTCATCAGCTTCACGTAACTGATGTAGTAAAGCATCTTGTTCAGTACGCGCATTTGCCAAAGCAGCTTCGCGTGCACTGCGAGCTAGCAATAAGCCCTGCAATTTATCTTGCGCTTCTTCATCACTCAAAGTTTCTAATTCTTGAGCGGCAGCATCGTGCTTATCTTGAATCTCCATGATCTGTGTACGCGCAGTACTTTGATCACGTTGCAAGTCGGCAATACGCTGTTGCAATGAACGAGTAGCAAATGCTGCCTCTTGTGCGGCCATCTCGGCAGCACGGAGCGACTCACGCAAACGATCACGCTCTTCAGTAGAGCGCTCTAATTTTTCTTGAGCTACTTGTAAGGCTTCTTGCAAACCTTGCTTTGATTCTTCAGATTCAAGCAACTCAGCAGCAGACTGCTCTTGAGTCTGGCTCACCTGCTCCATCTGCTGGCGCAATTCACTTAACTCGCCCTGAATCTGCGCCGCACGTTGACTGTACTGTTCTTCAGCCTGGGTCAACTGCATTCTTTCCACTTCAAAGCCATGCGATTCTTGAACAGCATGTTCGGCATTTTCACGAGCTTGCTCAGCCGCTTGATGGGCTGCCTGATAGTTGGCAACACATTGATCCAGCTCACCCTTTAGTTCGCTTTGCATCAGCTGTTGCGCACGTAATTGCTTCTCGAGACTCTCCATCTCTTGAGCACGAGCCAACATACCGGCTTGTTCAGAATCAGCTGCGTAAAGCTGCACACCAACGCGGCTAACCAAATGGCCTTGTTGAGTAACAAATGCGCCACCAGCAGGTAATTTTTCACGACGATGTAAAGCATCCTCAAGACTGCTAGCGATATAGATGTTGTCCAACCACTCTTGCAATACGGAAGTGAGTCGTGCTGCACCAGCACTTTGAACGCGACTTAGTAATGGCGTGAAGTCAGCTGGGGCAGAGGTATGCGCTGGAGTAATTTCTTCCGCGAGCAAAATTGCCAAACGGCTTGGGGGTGCATCATTAGCCAGAGCCAATGTTTCTTGGACGCTCTTTGCAGTAACCGCAGCCAAACGCTCACGCAATACTGACTCAAGCGCGGCTTCCCAACCACTCTCTACTTTGAGTTCCTGCCAAAGACGCTTGCTTTCTTTAAGACCCTTGCTCTCTAGCCAAGGTCCAATCTTGCCTTGCGCCTGAACGCTAGCCTGTAAGGCAGTCAATGCAGTCAATTTAGCTTCGGTTTGAGCTAAATCCTGATTTGCTTCCTGAATTTTTTGCTGGGCAGCGTTACGCGCTTCATCAGCAGCAGGTACGCGTTGCTGGGTTTCAACAGCGCGATGCTTGGCTTCATCCACTTTGCGAGCTGCCATTGCTTGACGATCAATCGCCATCTGCAATGCTTCAGCATCTGGACGACGCAGGCCATCGAATTCACCAACAAGGCGAGTCTCGCGCCCTTTTAATTCATCTGACTGAGCCGACATGGAGCGCAGGCGTTCGCCCAAACTTGCCAAGCGTTGCTCAATTGAAGCCAATGCATCACGTGCGCTATTGAGTTCGCGTGAGGCATTTTGATAAGCTTCTTCACGACTTGGCATTTGCTCTTGCAAGCCATTTAAATCCGCCAAGAGTGTTTGCTCTTTTTCAGCAGCTAAAGAAAGCTCGTGCTCAGTAGTACGCTGCGCTTGCGCTGCATCAGTCTCTTGCACAGTCCAACGCTGTAATTGAGCCTGCAAGTCTTGGGTTTGTTGTTGTAAGCGTTGACGCGCTTCTTGCACGTAAAGAATCTGTGACTCAACCTGACTCACGTCAGAATTGGTTTGATATAAATCGCCTTGGGCTTGAGAAACTTTATCTTGTAATGCGTACTGTTGTGTGCGCATTGTCTCTAGCTCAGCTTCTACGTGGCGCAGCTTTGCGGTCTGTTCTTCTAGGCCAACCTGAGTATCACGGATACCGTTGGCATGACGCTCCTGCTCTTTACCAGCCTCGGTCTGACGCACAAACCACAACAGTTGTTGCTGTGATTTCATCTGCGTAGAAAGCTCGGCATGACGCTCAGCAACAGTTGCTTGTTTTTCTAAACGAGTGAGCTGCTGATCGAGTTCGCGCAAGATATCTTCAACGCGTGTTAAATTTTCTACCGTATCTTCTAAACGTGAAGCAGTTTCTTTGCGACGTTCTTTATATTTAGAAACACCAGCAGCTTCTTCCAAAAATACGCGCAACTCTTCTGGCTTTGCTTCCAAAATTCTGTTGATAGTACCTTGACCAATAATTGCGTAACCTCTTGGACCCATACCAGTGCCCAAGAAAATATCTTGAATATCTTTACGACGTACTACTTGATTGTTTACGTAGTAACTAGAATTTCCATCGCGCGTTAAAACACGCTTGATACCCAATTCTGTAAAAGCACTCCACTGACCTTGAGCACGTCCCTCAGTGTTATCAAAAATGAGTTCTACGCTGGCACGACCAGATGGTTTACGTAAACCAGAACCATTAAAAATAACGTCTTGCATGGACTCTCCACGCAATTCGCTAGCGCGGGATTCACCCAGAACCCAGCGAACAGCGTCAATAATGTTCGACTTTCCGCAACCGTTAGGACCCACAACGCCAATTAATTGGCCAGGCATTTCAAAATGGGTTGGGTCTACGAAAGACTTAAAGCCAGAAAGTTTGATGGATTTCAGTTGCACGGCGTACTTTGCAGGGAAAAAAGAGGGTTCAAATAAAGGGGTAAAAATTAAAGCTAAAGTGGGAAGATGATAGCAAGCTTGAGGGTGCTTAGACGCGTTTTTGCCCCATCTATATAATGATAAATCTACCCTCAGGGACAAAATCCCTTAACAATCCGATAGTTAACTAAAAAGCATGAGCCAATCACCACAAAACATCATTGAACAAGCCTGGGAAAACCGCGCAAACCTGTCCCCAGATAGCGCCCCTGGGGATGTCCGTAATGCCGTAAATGCGGTCTTAGAAGGCCTAAATGCCGGCACTATTCGTGTGGCTGAGCGCCGCGACATAGGCAAATGGGAAGTGAACCAGTGGGTTAAGAAGGCTGTATTGCTCTCTTTCCGCCTAGAAGACAACAAACCCATGAGTGCTGGCGGCTTTACCCAGTTCTATGACAAGGTTCCAAGCAAGTTTGAAAACTACACAGCAGCTGACTTTGCTGCTGGCGGCTTCAGAGTAGTACCCCCTGCCGTAGCCCGCCGCGGCTCATTTATCGGTAAAAACGCCGTTTTAATGCCTTCTTACGTCAATATTGGCGCTTATGTAGGCGAAGGCACGATGGTGGATACCTGGGCAACCGTAGGTTCTTGCGCCCAAATCGGCAAAAACGTTCACCTTTCTGGAGGTGTTGGTATTGGCGGCGTTCTCGAGCCAATTCAAGCCGGCCCAGTCATTATTGAAGATAACTGCTTCATCGGCGCCCGCTCCGAGGTTGTTGAAGGTGTCGTGATCGAAGAAAACGCTGTTTTATCTATGGGTGTCTATATCGGCCAAAGTACCAAGATCTACGATCGTGAAACTGGTGAAGTGCACTACGGTCGCGTACCAGCAGGTTCTGTAGTAGTTCCAGGATCCCTTCCATCTGCATGTGGCAAATACAGCTTGTATGCAGCCATCATCGTGAAGAAGGTTGATGCTCAGACTCGAGCTAAGACTGCCATCAACGAATTACTCCGCGATTAAGTTAAATCTATGAGCGCCACACTAGAGCTCACCGAAGCTCTCATCGCCTGCCATTCTGTTACACCGGCCGATGGTGGCTGCCAAGATTTAATTGCTAAGCGTTTGCAAGCAATCGGTTTTCATACTGAAAGCGTAGTGAGTGGCCCTGAAAATTTTCAGGTAACGAATTTATGGGCGATCAAAAAAGGTAAAGCTGGAGATCAAGGCAAAGTCTTGATGTTTGCTGGACATACCGATGTAGTCCCTACCGGTCCTTTAGAAAAGTGGACAAGCAATCCTTTCACGCCAACGATTCGTGACGGCATGCTCTATGGTCGTGGCGCAGCGGATATGAAAACCTCTCTCGCTGGTTTTGTAGTGGCCACAGAAGAATTTGTCACTGCGCACCCAGATCATCAAGGCTCTATCGCCTTCTTAATCACCAGCGATGAAGAGGGGCCTGCTAACGATGGCACAGTCATTATGTGCGAACGTCTACAAAAGCATGGTCAACGTTTGAACTACTGCGTGATTGGCGAGCCCACCTCAGTGGATCAGCTCGGCGACATGATTAAGAACGGTCGTCGCGGCTCACTATCCGGCAAGCTCAAAGTAAAAGGTATTCAGGCGCATATTGCCTACCCTCACTTAGGCAAGAACCCTATTCATCTATCTGCTCCGGCAATTTCTGCATTAGTAGAAACTGAGTGGGATAAAGGTAATAAATACTTTCAACCTACGAGTTTTCAGATTTCCAATGTACATGCTGGTACTGGTGCAAATAATGTCATTCCTGGCGAACTTGTTATCGACTTTAATTTCCGCTTCTCCACTGAGAGCAAACCAGAACAATTGCGTGAACGTCTAGAAAAAATTCTGAAGGATGCGGGCCTTGAATTTGAGATTAATTGGGTATTAGGCGGTAGCCCATTCATTACTGGTGATGGCGATTTGGCTGGCGCATTACGCAAAGCCATCAAAGCAGAAACCAATATCGATACAGAGCTTTCCACCACTGGCGGCACAAGCGATGGCCGCTTTATTGCCAGAATCTGCAAAGAAGTGGTGGAGTTTGGGCCCTTGAATGCTACAAGCCATAAGATCGATGAGTGCGTCATTGTGGATGACGTGGTACCCCTCAAAAACATCTACCGTAAGACTCTCGAACAGCTTATCGCTTGATCGCTTAACTGCGCCCCACCCTTTTTTTCCAAAGAACCCTCCATCATGGACCCTGAGTCTCAGCAATACCTTACCGTGAACCAGTGCATCAACCAGATTGCACAAAAACTCGAAGCGGGAAAACTGCATTACGGCCATGGGGCAATTGATGCGCAAAGCGAAGCCTTATGGATTGTCAGCAAACAACTTGATCTCAGCCCAGCAGAAGCGCTTGATCATTTAGACGATGCAATCTCTGAAGATCAACAGAAAAAGGCATCCACTGTTGCCGATACCAGAATCTCAACACGCAAGCCACTAGCCTATATTCTGGGTGAAGCATGGCTCATGGGTGTGCCATTCTTTTGCAGCGAACAAAGCATAGTGCCGCGCTCCTGGATTGCAGAACTTATCGTCGATGGTTCGCTAGAACCTTGGTTACCAGCAGACGGCAAAGCACTGGATCTTTGCACTGGCAATGGCTCGCTCGCAATACTCTTAGCGCTATCTTGTCCAGATATACACGTGAGTGCCTGCGATATCAGCATGCCTGCACTCTCAGTGGCAGCGCGTAACGTTGATCGTCATAGCCTAAGCTCCCAAGTAGAACTATTGAATGGAGACCTTTGGGATGCGCTACCCGAGCCCAATGAAGACAATCTCTTCGATCTCATTATTTGCAATCCACCCTATGTGAATGCAGCTTCTATGAATGCGCTTCCAGCTGAATACCATGCTGAGCCAGAGCTTGCTTTAGCCGGCGGTGAGGATGGTATGGATTTAGTTAGACGTATTCTTGCTCAAGCCCCTGATTATTTATCAGAGCGCGGTGCCATTTTGCTTGAGATTGGTAATGAGTATGAGAATTTCAAAAAGGCTTTCCCACAAATTCCGGCAATCTGGATGGAAGTGTCTGCAGGTGAAGAACAGGTCTTACTGATTCAAGCAGAAGACTTGCGTTAAGCAAGTTAACGATTGGCTAGAAAATTAACTGAGCTCTGCAGCAGCAGCGATAGCCTGATCAATTCGCTCGACCGGAATAACCTTTAAGCCTGGAATCTTTGTCTTAGGCATATTGGCTTTTGGAATGATGGCCACAGTGAAACCCAATTTAGCAGCCTCTTTCAAACGCTCCTGACCACGTGGACAGGGACGAATCTCTCCAGCCAAACCAACCTCACCAAATACGATTAACTCTTTTGGTAACGCACGGTTGCGAATCGATGATTGAATTGCTAGCAATACAGCTAAGTCGGCAGCCGGCTCAGAAATCTTGACGCCACCTACCGCGTTTAAGAATACATCTTGGTCAAAGCAAGCAACACCAGCATGACGATGTAACACAGCCAAGAGCATGGCTAAGCGAGCCTGCTCCAGGCCAACAGCTAAGCGGCGAGGATTGGGCACATGCGCTATATCTACCAAGGCCTGAATCTCTACCAACAAAGGTCTGCTACCTTCCTGCGTCACTAGCACGCAAGCACCAGGAACCATTTGCTCATGTTGTGACAAGAAAATTGCCGACGGATTAGTAACACCCCGCAAGCCTTTTTCAGTCATGGCAAATACACCCAACTCATTCACAGCACCAAAACGATTCTTAATAGATCGAACTAAGCGGAAAGAGGAATGGGTGTCGCCTTCGAAATACAAAACAGTATCAACAATATGCTCTAAAACTCTAGGGCCAGCGAGATGACCATCCTTAGTCACGTGACCCACCATCAACACACAGATACCACTAGATTTAGCAGCTCTAGTGAGTTGCGCCGCACACTCACGCACTTGCGCAACAGAACCAGGGGCCGAACTCAGCACCTCTGAGTACAAAGTTTGAATAGAGTCCACCACTAATACTTGTGGCTTCACGGTATCCATAATAGAGATCAACTTCTCCAGCTGAATCTCTGCTAAGACTTCTAATTGAGGAGCGTCCAATGCAATACGTTTTGCACGCAATGCAATCTGAGCAGCTGACTCTTCACCACTGCTATAGAGCACATTCATACCAGCAGCACTCATCTCTGCGAGTGCTTGCAATAGCAAAGTTGATTTACCGATACCAGGATCGCCACCCAAGAGTACAACGCCACCCGGAACCAAGCCACCACCTAGAACACGATCAAACTCTTCTACGCCCGTACTAAATCTTGGCAAGTCCTCAGCAGTGATAGCGGAAAGCTTTTGCCTTGGCAATGATTGCGCCAGCCCCTGAAATCGAGCATTAGAGGTGGTTTCTGGAAGGCCCTCTTCCAAGGTGTTCCATGCCTGACAGGATGGGCACTGACCTTGCCACTTGGCAGAGGTGCCACCGCAAGACTGACAGATATAAACCGTTTTGACTTTAGCCAAGAGTTGCCCAATAAAATTGAAATTAGTAAAACATTAATCGAGCTGAGTGCCCGCTTTATTTTCTTGCGCACGCTTAGGGGCATCTTTACGACGTTGCTCTAAATCAGCAGCTCGAGCTGCTGCATCCTTTTGCTTCTGCTCAAACTCGCGCTGGTTCGCTGCACGTTCAGCCGCTTTCTCTGATGATGCCCTCTCAGCAGCGCGCTTGATATCTTCTTGGCTCTTGAGACTTTCACGCAGCTTGCGCTGAACTTCATGTAAGGCTACTTCTTGCTCACGTATTGGGTCGATTTCTTTGCGATACGTGGCGCGAGCATCCTTAAGGCAGCTATTAACCCAATAATTTTGATAACAGTCAGAGGAGGCTTTGCCCCAACGATACTTTGCCCACTCACGCTGAAGCTCTAACTCTTGCTCAATTCTGTTTAACTGCTCGAGCTCAGCCTCTTCTGCAGGAGTGGCTAATACAACACCGCTCAATGCAGTCGACAACAAAAATATTGAAATTAATATCTTTGATTGGAGCAAAAGATTCTTTCTCAAATCTCTACCTTCGCACCCAACTCAACTAAACGGTTTGCAGGAATTTTGAAGAAGTCGGACTGACGGCCAGCATTTTGATACATCCAGCAGAACAATTTTTCGCGCCATACAGCCATCCCAGAAACGGGAGACGAAACAATCGTGTCGCGCGATAAAAAGAATGAAGTATTCATTAAATCAAACTTCAGATCTGATGATTTCTCAATTAACTCAATAATCTGACCCATATCCGGAGTTTCATTAAAGCCGTATACCGCACGCACTACATAAATTCCATTTCCAAGATCGCGCAAGGTAATGCGCTCGCTATCTTTTACGTATGGCACATCCCAAATACTGACTTTTAAGAAAAAAGCTCTTTCATGTAATACGTGGTTATGTTTTAAGTTGTGCAGGAATGAAACAGGCAAATAATCTACGTGTGCCGTTAGGAAGATTGCAGTTCCCTCAACCCGATGCGGAGGATGCATCATCAATGAATCGATAAAACTCTTTAATTCAATGCCATTATTCATGGCATTCTGACGCAAAATCTTACGACCCTGGTACCACGTCATCAAGAATAGGAAGCAAACAGCGCCTAGCAATAATGGGAACCAGCCACCCTCCATGATTTTTAATAAATTGGCAGTTAAGAAAGCCAAATCCACCACCAAGAAAGCGCCGATTACCAAAGCAACTAAAAGAGAATTCCAGCGCCACACAACACGCATCACGATTGCCGCCAAGAATGTCGTCACAATCATGGTGGTAGTAACAGCAATACCGTAGGCAGCAGCCAAGTTTGCCGATTGCTTAAACGCCAAAACAACCGCAATTACCAGAATCAACAGCACCCAGTTCACGAGCGGCATATAGATCTGTCCAATTTCCCTGTCGGATGTATGACGCACTTTCATGCGAGGTAAAAAGCCCAGCAAAATCGCCTGACTGGTCATTGAGAAGGCGCCTGATATAACTGCTTGCGAAGCAATCACGGTCGCTGAAGTAGCCAAAATGACCAATGGAAAGACCAAGAACTCTGGCACCATTAAGAAAAATGGATTGGTGATCGTCTCAGGATCATTCAAGAACATTGCACCCTGCCCGAAGTAATTCAAGAGCAAGCAAGGCATCACAATAAAAAACCAACCCATACGAATAGGCTTGAGTCCAAAGTGACCCATATCGGCATATAAAGCCTCAGCACCAGTCAATACCAAGAAGACTGCGCCCAAAACGATAAAGCCTTGTAGTGAATGCTCAATCAGAAAACGAATGGCAAACAGAGGATTAATGGCCGCAAAAATAGCTGGGTTCTGAATAATCTGATGCAAGCCCATCAATCCAATGGCAATGAACCAAAGCATCATGATGGGTCCAAAAAGTTTTCCAACTAGATCAGTGCCTGTCTTCTGAATAAAAAAGAGGATGACTAAGATAAAGATGGTGATTGGTATGACATATCGAGTCAGATCAGGAGAGATGACCTCTAGACCCTCAACCGCAGACAGAACTGAAATCGCCGGTGTGATGATTGCATCGCCATAGAACATGCAGGCGCCAAATACACCGGCCATGATGATCAGCAATGAACGTTTGGAGTTAGCAGGTGCCGTTCTTAGCGCTAGCGCCATCAGCGCCAAAATGCCGCCCTCACCATGATTATTTGCACGCATCACGAATAGAACATATTTCAGCGAAACGACAACCGCAAAAGCCCAAAAAACCATTGAGATCACACCATAGACAGCCTCTGGTGAAAACGGTATTCCGTGCTCGGGGCTAAAACATTCCTTAAGTGCGTATAGGGGACTTGTGCCAATATCTCCGAACACAACGCCGATTGCGGCAAACATCAAAGATATGGAGGCACCTTTCTTATGAGGATGATCCTCTCGAGAAATCTCCACAGGCCTTAATAAGGATGACTCGGAAAACTCAGGATTGCTAACTGACATTAATAAACCTTAGCGTGATGTTGCGTGGCAATATGTTACTCCTTCTGGAGACGCGTCAAATCCAGAATTTGCACTCCAAAACCGCTTATATATGCTTTATTTGCAGGAATACCTCGACAGGGACCCTCAAAAAATGGTAGAATTTCAGCTTCAGACGCGGGGTGGAGCAGTCTGGCAGCTCGTCGGGCTCATAACCCGAAGGTCGTAGGTTCAAATCCTGCCCCCGCAACCAAGATTTACGCTCTAAGCCCTTAATTTTTAAGGGCTTTTTGCTTTTCTAGGCGATAGAAAAGCCTGATTTCTCAGGCTTTTGGACTATTTAGGCTTGGACTTAATTCAAAACCTTGTAACCGCGCCCACTCAAACATCGCTTTACAACCGCCTCCTGGGCTTGATTGCCTGTAAAGGCGCCGCCTGCACCTCCAATCACTGCACCAGCACCAGCTGCCTGAACGATGCCAGTCTTATTGCCGCCCGTAACAAGACCCAACAATCCACCCACCACTGCACCGGCACCAGCGCCCTTGGCGGCAGTCTCGCCCATGCCAGACTGTTGTTGCGCATAAGCCTGGCAATCACTTAAATCTTTCTCATAAGCAGATTCATTGACGCCCTTCATATCCACTAGCGGTCGCACATTTGCTCCAGCACAACCAACTGTAATAGCAACTACCAAAGAAGATAAGACGAGTAGCTTATTCATAAGCAATTCCTTTTATTCAATTCCACATCTAGCGATGCCATAGTCGTTTTATATCATGCCTCCAAAATTGTGTTGAAGACTTGGCATTATTTTTAAATGACCAAGTCTGAAATCCCGTTTCTGGAGTTTGATAAAAAGGAATATCTAAATCTTTGTAGCGAGCAGTCACATCAGGATGCGGGTGCCCGTATCGATTTCGATAGCCATTTTGGGCAAATGCTTGATTGGGCTCCAATCGCTTGAGAAGCGCCACCGAAGAAGATGTTTTACTGCCATGATGTGGCGCCATAAATATCAATTCCCTTTCGCCAATTTCCTTAAGCATTTCCGCATCTAGCCGTTCTGTGATTTCTGCCTCACCCTGTTTCTCAACATCGCCCGTTAACCAAAGTGAGCTTTGCGTATTTCGCACTTCCAGCACACAGCTCATCTCATTGGGTTTTCCAGGGTGTTGATTCGAAAATACCGTTGCTTCATGGGGATGCCAGATAACGAATTCGACGCCATCCCATACCCAGCGCTGACCAAATCGACATGGGATGCTGGGAATGCTTCTGGCCCGCAAATTTTCCAACAAGGGATTGCCGCTGGGCAAAGACCCCATCATAAAATCAAACTGAATGTGTTTTAGCAGTGTCGCGGCACCACCTACATGATCGCTATCACTATGACTAATTACCATGCGATCAATATGATCGATTCCTCTACCGCGAAAATAAGGAAGAATGATCCTCTGACCAGCATCGTCTTTCTTGCCTTGAATGGGTCCAGCGTCATAGAGCAATCTTCTGTTTGCAGTTTCAATAAGCACTGCAGTGCCCTGGCCGATATCCAAAATGCTTGCGCTAAATTCTCCTTGTGCAAGATCAGATACGTTCAAAAACTGGAAGGGTGAAATAAATAATGGAATAGAAAAAACAATTCCAAGCAATCTTCGCTTCCATGTATCCCTAATATCGCCTGGACGGATCGCATAAATAATTCCTACACTAGAGACTAGGAACAGCCACCACTCCGGCTGCCGTGACCAGACTACAGACCAACTCCAATTCGCCATCCATTCAAGGGTGATGGCCAAATATTCCATAGCAGCATGGGCGGACCATATTAACCAGCGGCCAATGAATTCTGGAAGCATTGCTCCGATGATTGCCAACGGCGTCACGACATAACTCACTAAAGGTATGGCAAAAGCATTGGCCAATGGCGAGACAACAGAAACTTGATAAAACCAATACAAAGTAAATGGCAATAGTGCCAGCGTGACAACAGCTTGTACACGACATGCCTCACGCAAAGCTTGAATCGCACGAAGTGACCAATGAACTTGCAACTCCTTTCCAGTCGGAATCCCGAGCAAACCAGACGAATCACCCATCGCATACAAAATAGCCGCCACTGCACCAAAAGATAGCCAAAAGCCTGGGGTATAAGGAGCCATAGGATCAATGAGCAGCACAAAAGCCAAAGCCCACCACCAGATATCAAACGAACGAGGATTTCTGCCGGTCCATAAAGCAAACGCTACAACACCAACCATATACATCGTTCTTTGCGCCGGAATCTGAAAGCCAGCTAACCATGCATAAACAAATGCTGTGATAAATCCAGAGATTGCTGCAACCTTACTAACCGGTGCAATCAGAGGCCAAGTACGTCGACGCCAAATGAAGGCCGCAAAAGAAGCGCCCACACCAGCCAACATCGTGACATGAAGCCCTGATATTGAGATTAAATGCAACTACTACCCATGATTTAGGGGATATTTTTAGCTCAATGGGCACCCCGGGGGCTTCTTTAATAACCAACCCCGACATTTCAGGTACCCCACCCCATCGATCCAGAGGCTCCAACAGCAAGCAAGTTCAGATAATTTTTTGAAAAAAGTTACGGCATTAGAGTCTCTGGAGATAAGTATGAAGCACGTTTTTCACTTTGCAGACCCTGCCGAATGGAAATAACACTTAAAACAGAGTGTTGGGCATAGTGATGCCTTAATATGGTGATAATTATTTGAACGACCCTTTAAATACTTACAGCGAATATTTAACCCCTAATAAAAGTGTCAATAATGAATTTTGAAATATATAAAACGAAAGATGCCATGCGCTATTTGCGTAATTGGAGCATCTTTGGACTTCTCATATCTTTTTTGGGTGTTACCACCCCATACACAGGAGAAGCTGACATTAATTGGAGCTACTTCCCGAGCTCCTTAGTATCAAGCATGCTTTATAGCACAGCATGTTTTGTTGTATTTATGTATTTACAGGAGCGTGCAGCAAGCAAAAAGGAGGAAGAAAGCAAAGTTGTAAATGATGTGCTTATACGTGCATTTATTAGCACCCTCATTGTGAAGTTTGCTACTTTTATTTTCTTCTTTTTAGTTGGCCTCATTACCGGCTAAATCGGTTCTTTCAATGGTGAACTTAGTTAAGAAAGATTGACCTTACTTAATGTCAAATATTAATGACCCATTAGGTTATTACGCATTGTTGGGCGTAAGCTCTAGTGCCACTTCTGAAGACATTAAAAAAGCCTATCGCCAGAAGGCGATGGACTTGCATCCAGATAGAAACCCCGGCAAAGATACAACTAGTATTTTCCAACAACTTCAAACCGCCTACTCAGTGCTAGGCGATCCCAATAAGCGATCTGAATACGATACTTTGGGTTTGAATACAGGCTCTTACGAAAGCGGTCCGCAAGCAGAAGACAAGCCATTAGAGCCAATTAAGTGCACGGCTTGCGGTTGCATTACCGCACAGCCAAGATACGCGATTTTTTATAAGGTCTACAGCTATCTTGTAATGACGCATAAAGACGCAACGCAAGGAATGTATTGCGCAACCTGTGCGGCTAAGCAAGCCCTTAAATGCAGTGCAATCACATGGTTTTTTGGTTGGTGGGGATTCCCGTGGGGTCCTTTGTATAGCGTTCCAGCTTTATTTAGAAACTTATTGGGTGGTGAGCAGCCTATTGAGCAGAATGCACATATCTTGGCGTATCAAGCTGCCTATTTCTATTCAATTGGAAAGCTTGATTTAGCACGAAGTGTGGCATCCGAAGCTCTAGAGTGGTCTTTGAAGTTGCAAAAACAAAAAGATGGAAAAAGACGAAAGCTTGGTTATCCTGCGGATGAAGAGGCCGAGCAATTGGTAAGCCGAGTTCAATCATTATTAGCTGCGCTTAATAACGGTAGCCCAATTAAAGAGTTAAAGAATCAATGGGGATTCAAAGGCAAAGTCTTTATATGGCAATTGGGATTGGCCGTAGGGATTATTGGAAGTCTTTGGACATGGATTGCCTACGAGGATCATAAGTCAAATGTTGCTTATGAAAGGTCCGCTCCTACATATCAAACTCCTGCAAATCCAGATTCTTCATTGGCAGTAATGCCTACCCCGGAGTCTGGTCCAATGAGTTATTTAGTTTCTTTAAACCCCAATCAACAGTACCCAACGTTTAGGGTTACTTCGAATTCATACGGACCAAACTACGTTGTTAAATTGGTGAATGCCAGCACGGGGATGACCGTTATGACTGGATTTGCCAGAGCAGGTGAAACGGTAGATTTTTCTGTACCGCTTGGGGTTTATAAAGTAAAAATTGCATCTGGCAATATTTGGTATGGACCCTATAGTTTATTTGGCAGTCAAACTGACTACTCGGAAATAAAGGATTTGGTGGATTTTCACATCGAGGGTAATCAGTACATTGGTCATAGTCTGACTTTGCAGGCAGTCCGCGGTGGAAATACCCAAAGCATCAAAATTGGCGCTGGTCAGTTCTAAGGAAATTTTAAGCATATGAAGATTAACTTCCCGCAGGCTTTAGCAGTTTTAATTCTGATCGCGGTGCTGCCGTTGCCCTATGGCTACTATTTACTGCTTCGTCCGGTGGTATGTTTGGGCTTAATTTATTTGCTTATTCGAGATTGGAAGCAGCTAAGTCAAAACACAAAAGCAATCACTATTGTTATCGCTGTGCTCTTTAATCCATTTGCTGCAGTTTTTTTATCGAAATTAGTTTGGGTGCCAATTGACTTGGCTTGTAGTTATTTCTTATTTAAAAAGTATAAAAAAGAGGATTGGTCATGAGAAAAATATTGGTAGCTCTTAGTCTATCTTTGCTCACTATATTTTCAGCAAATGCGGCAAATGAACTTAGTGAAGCTGACAAGGCTCTACTAGCTCTAGATTGGAAGACATCCCCGGCAACGGGGGATATTGGTGATAAAGCAAAAATTAAAATCCCAAAAGATGTTTTGTTTTTAGGCAACCAAGATACTCAAAAGTTTTTAAAGTTAAATGGTAATCCTGAGGCACCAAATACTTATACGATCTACAACCCAACGGAGGGTTGGTTTGCAATTTTCCACTTCACGGCGGCAGGGTATGTTAAGGATGATGAAAAAATAGATGCTGATGCTCTTATGAAGTCTATGAAAGAGCGAGATAAGGTTGACAATGAGGATCGAAAAAAAGAAGGACTGCCACCTTTATATCTAGATGGTTGGTATATTCCTCCGCGATACGATTCAGCTACGAAACGTTTAGAGTGGGCGACAAAATTGCATGATGAGAAAAATGTTTCTACAATTAATTTTTCGACTCGTATATTGGGCCGTGGTGGATATATGAGCGCTGTATTGGTTACAGATCCAAAGACTTTAGATAGGGATATTAAGTCCTTTAACACCGCCCTTACAAAATTTGAATATAACCCCGGTGAGAGATACTCAGAGTTTAAAGAGGGCGACAAAATTGCCGCATACGGTTTGGGTGCACTAGTTGCGGGCGGTGCAGCAGCAGCAGTCGCCTCTAAGGGCGGCTTCAAATTATTGTGGGTTGCAATCCTTGGCGCATTTGCAGCAGTAGGCGCATTTGTGAAAAAGTTATTTGGTAAAAAGCAAGGATAAGTTTTGATACATCAGCTATTAACGACAGAATATCTATTTTGGTTGGTAGCTTTTTTATTTTATCTTTTGGAGAACATAAAGCTTACCAAGTCTAATGAGGTCATCATCACTGAAACGCTATGGGGTCGCCTTAAGCCACTGATCTCTCTTAATGGTTTTGAGTTTGGAGGGAAAGAGGTTAATTTACTCAATCCCCTCACCCCTTTTTCTTCATTTTTTAGATTGCAGGTTGATTCAAATCGATCACACAAAGAAGGTTATATAAGGACCGCTCGACGCATCAGACTATTTGAGAGCCGTATCTTGCCGTTTAGAGTGATTGGATCAATTGCATTTCTTTACTTAGTATCGGGCCCGTTCCTTACTTATTATTTTGGGATTTCAGGCGCATTCATCATTTTATTGCCCATACATGCACTTTGTTTAATAGGTGCCCTGATCTTTCTTTTGACTTTGAGAAAGAAATTAGAACTTTCCTATGCTGATATTGCTGCAATATATTTTGAGTTGCTATTAGTCCCTGCGTATATGGCGGCTATCACAAAAAAGATTGCCAATAAGCAAGCATTCCAATGTGATGGCTTCTACTTTTCGCTTCAAAAATCGGCGGACCTTGAATCCACCAAATATGAAGTCTCTCGAAAGATTGATTTATTAGCATCCTTTTACGATGAATCTGACTCTCGGAACCGTGAACTTAAGAATTACAAATCAAAATTAGGGTTAAGTGATGTCGAGCAATGATTGGTATGTAGTTATTGTCCTGGCTCTAGTTGGCTACTGGGGAACATCGGCGGTAATAAGATTTTTTAAAAAGGAGAATGATTGGACTAGCGCTCAGTCAAACAGTGGTGAGCGCGCATCCCCCCCTGATAAAAGTGATGGCGCTTGGTACCTTGTGTTGGATTTGCCTTCAAGCGCCTCTATGGATGAGGTCAAGGCAGCCTATAAACGTAAGATCTCTATGTACCACCCTGATAAGGTCAGCACTATGGGCCCAGAATTTAATGAAATTGCACAGCGTAAGACTAAGCAGATAAACGCAGCCTATGATGAGGCAATTCGTAGTTTTAATAATTGACCGTACCAAAATAATAGATATTTGATTGGCTAGCCTATGAGTAACTTTGTCGTCATTGATTTCGAAACTGCAAATGAGGACATATCCAGCATCTGTCAAATTGGAATCGTGCGATATGAAAATGGAATTCAAGTTGATGCTTACGAATCATTGGTGAATCCAGAAGATTACTTCGCCGGGATGAATGTATCAATTCATGGAATAGAAGAAGAGGATGTTGAGAGTGCTCCAACATTTCCGGAAATTTATAAAGATGTGGAAAATTTTCTTAAAGGAAGCCTAGTTTTAAGTCATGGATGGTTTGATAGACGGGCGCTTGAAAAAGTGATTGTTAAATATGGGTTATCACCCATTAACAACCCTTGGCTTGATACCACGCGTGTCGTACGAAGGGCGCTGCCTGAATATTCTCGCAAAGGATATGGACTTCAGAATTTGGCTAAACATTTTGACTTAAGTACTAAGCCTCATGACGCACTTGATGATGCATCTACGTGCGCTGCGGTTGTAATTAAACTACTTGAACTAACCAACACTAAAATTGAAGATTGGTTAGAGTTGGTAAATAGGCCTATTTCCCTAGGTTCTGGATCAAGTTCATATAAGCCATTTGATCCCAAGGATTTTGAACCCAATCCTGAGGGAGAGTATTACGGTGAGGCTATTGTGTTTACAGGAGCCCTTTCAATGGTTAGGGTCGAGGCGCAAAAATTGGCTGCAAGTCTTGGTTTTACTATTCACAATGACGTAAAAAAAGGTACCACATGCTTGGTAACGGGCGTTCAAGAGCCCGCTCATTTGAAGGGTAAGGACAAAAGCTCTAAGCAATTAAAAGTTGAGAAAATGGTTGCTGATGGTAATAGAGTCAGAATATTTTCAGAAAGCGATTTTATGCAGATCTGTAAGTTAAGTTAGGTGATGCTATGGAACTAGAAAACGTTGTAAGGGAATTACTCGACAATAAGGACTTGGAGTTAGAGCTTGTCTCTCCAGATGCTAAATACTATTTCGTGTACTCAACCAATATTGTTGCCAAGGAAACGGAGGTTGTTGCTTCTGAGCAATTAACAAGAACCTATTGGATTTCTGGATTTGAGAAGAGCACAAGCGGTGCTCCGGCTTGGGGTTCATACCAGCATGAGACTCAAATTGAGTCAGTGACTAATTTGATTCGATTTGCTAAGTACAAGACTCTAGGCGTCTACGATCAGTGGCAGCAAAAATGCCCAAAATGCGGGAATGTTACTTCGGGAAAGATTTGGAGAAATTCTCCTAAGAGTTGTGAAGCAAAACTTGATAATAAAAAATGTGGGTATGAATTCACCGCTTCAGACAAAGATAGGCGACTCAATAAAGTGGTATTCGATAAATTGACTAAGGCCACCCATGATCATTGGGAGTGGCAAAAAAAGGCAGCAAAACAACACAATGCGATTGGGGCACAGACCCAACAAGGCTTGTTTTGATGGTCGGTTGCTGTTACCGACAATAGAATCCGCCTGAGCCGTTTGGCGTGCAATCAAAGCCGCCAGAATTGCCTCTGGTAAGTCCGGGCGTTAAGTTGGTAGGAGGTGTGTAGGTTGGAGGGGCCGGGTTGTTTTGAGCGGGCATTGGATAGTTAAACTGCGGGAGTGGCACCAAGGGCGCAGGGTGTCGTTTTGCTTCAATAGCATCGGCTATTTGTTGCAACGTGTACTTCCCTTTCCTGTAGGATCCATCCACGAAGACCATATAGAACCAAATGCCCTCAGCTCCATCTTTTCCATTGTCTCCGTAACATCCCGTTTTCACCCCTTTAATTTTGTATAGCCAGTGATAGTTTTTATCGCGAGCAATTTTATTGGGACACTCTTCATCTGTAAGTGTTATTTCAGTGAAATTATCGGATGGATCAACAAAGATTTGAATATCTTTTGCCACAGTATTTCCCGATAGCAGGATAGCGGCTAAGGCTATTAAAAAATATTTCACAGATTTCTATCGGCAGTTATAGCCGCCGCGACCGTCAGGCGTGCAGTTCATTGTGTTGCCACCCGTCATTCCCGGGGTTAGGTTTGTCGTATTTCTTTGTGTCTGAGCTGCCGAGTTGTTGTAATAGGTAGCCGCTCTATTAACGCCATCACCGATGGCCCTCAAGAAGTCTAAGATACCGCCGCCGGGGTTTTGATTGGATGCAATTGCAAACCCAGAAAAAGGTAGCGGCATTTCGTGGCCATTGGCATTAAGCAGGACTTGAGAAGTTTGTTGATTTAATGCGTAACAACCAATCATTTGCTGGCCATTTTGTGCTGTTAAAACAGCCCCATTCGGGCTTGTTGCCTCCCAATGGTAAGGATAAGAGCTTGAATAGCGCGAGTCCCTGCATCCGGAGCTATATAAAGTGAAATAAGCATTCGCCTGTGAATCATAGGTTCTGCCAATAACCGCCGCCTGAGCCATGACCTCATTACACAAAAAAGCTAATGTGAGCAGTACTAGATATTTTTTCTTCATTTCGATCTTTCTATCTGCAGTTATATCCGCCACGACCATCTGGAGTGCAGTTCATGCCATTTCCACCAGTCATGCCGGGGGTTAAGTTCGTAGTGTTTCTTTGAGTTTCAGCTGCAGAGTTATTCCAATAAGTTGTGGCTCTCTGAAGTCCTTCGCCAAAAGATTGGAAAACAGACTTATTACCGCCCCCTTGAAATACGGACATAGGACGACTGACAGTTAATCCAGTAGTTGCAATCATGGTGACTTGTTGCTGATTCACCGTGTAGCAACCTTCACCAATGAAGGCACCATTGTCGGCCCTCTTGGCGTCCCAGCGTAATGGGTAGTTGCCACTGTAATTTGGGAGTTTGCAAGGACCATCGTACAAATAGATATTTCCATTTGCTTGGCTATCAAAAGTTTGACCGATCACATTACCGGGTCCAGCTGGCGCTTGGGGTCTAGATGCCTGTGGATTTAATTTCTTAAACTCCTCGCCCGTATTAAGGTTGATTTGCTTAATAGCATTATTGGCATCCCCAATACTCATTTGCCCGGAGATCATCTTGGTATAGATCGCGTCTTTGCTTGCGTAATCTTTTTGAAGAATTGGGTAATAGGCCGTTCCTTTTGTGCCATCAAGCCTAATAGTTCTACAGGGCATTACTTCCGACAGAAATTGCTTCAAGCTCTTTTTTTGCTGATCATTTAAGCGAGCTTTGGATGAGTACAGGTCAAACTTATTTGCTTGGGTATCAGTAAATACTAGAAGGTTTGCTTCTACCAGCTTGCCATTAGGAGTCTCTCTTACGCGCTTCTGGCATTCGGTTGATGCTTGGCCAGCCCTATTTGCAATTTGGTTCTTATTTTCTGGTTGGCTAACACTCGGGTTGGAATTGTAATTTTGCTGAGGACGCATTTGATTGCACCCGGCAATTAATAGCATCGACGTTAGAAGTGGCAGGATGAACAAAGGTTTCATTAGTGCGGGCCAGTAGGGTTTAAATTTGCTTACATTCTTTATAAATACTACGAAAAACGTAAGGACAGTGCAAGCATAACCTACGAATATCGTATGAATGAATACGGCCTCAAATAGCCACCCTAAATCCCCAATTGGCCCTCGAATACAGGCCGCAAGGCTAGCCAACGGTTTATCTCAGGAAAAGCTGGGTGTATTAATTGGTCTGGAGGAAGGCTCAGCTGGCACGCGAATTAGTCGATATGAGAACTCAATCCATGAGCCCGCTGTCACAACCTCAAAAGCAATTGCAGATGTATTAAATGTTCCATTGGCATACTTGTATTGTGAAAACGAGGCCTTAGCGGATCTGATTGTTCAGCTAGCAAAGCTGAGCGTGGCTGAGTTACAAAAAATTAAAAAGCAGCTCTAGTCATATTAAATTAACTAAAGTGGATTTTCTCCGTAGTTCTTGGGACCGCTGCCGACTCCCTAGATATACGTCTTTTCTCTTCCTCCAGCGCCGCTCGGTACATTTGATCGGTTAGCTCGTAACTCACAAAGCAATCCTTACGTGGCGGCTCCATGTGATGCCACAGTGATTTGGCCTGTAAGCGGCACTTGTACATGAGCGCTAGATTTACTTTTCGCTGCGAGTTATGAAGCGTCAGATTCTCAAGCGTGCCTTCGAGTAGGTCTGCTATTTCCCAATAGGTGCGAGCTAATTTAACTACATCCAAGTTAGTGGTATCTGCCTTGCGGACATCCCTTTTAGCTGGGTCTACACGTCTTGGAGTCTTTGGTTTGCGTGTTTTGGTTATGTTCTGTTCCATGTTGATTGGTTCCTTTAAATGTTTGGTTTGGGTGCTACTGTTCCATTAAGTTTGAAATGCTGTGTTTAGTGTGTTTACACAGCACCTAATTGGCTGTTGTTTGTGGAGCTGCTAGTGATGTGTGTGTGATGTTTTGCCACATAGCCCCTATTGCAGCTGGGCGCGGTGTTCGTATAGCTTTTTACCGAGGAAGCGGAAAGATTATGTCCATCCACCACCTCGGCCTTTTTTTATCGGCACTACTCAGGGTCAAGCATGCTTAACAGCCACTCTGGTATTTCTTCATAACCCGCCTCTGCCAAAGTCATAGTCATTCGGTATAGCTGGTTGATGGTCAGCTTGGCTTGAGGTCTACCTAGCTTTACCTTGATAAAAATAAAGTCGTCAGGCTTTAGTTTTGCCCTCTGCCCATCCCAAATCTGCTTTAGCTCTAAGGTTTGGGCTGCGGTTAGTGTGTGAAGAGTTGTTTTTGATTCATTCATAGTATTTTTCCATCGTTATTTGTTGGGTTGTTTCCAAGCTATTTCCAATTAGGGCCTTGTAACTACGGGTTGTTTCGGGTTATTTCCAAGTTGTTTCGAAGCTATTTCCAATCTGTTTCTCAAAGAACGAAAACAGAGAGATAGGGAGGAGGGGAGAGAGATTTTTAATCTCTCCCTCCCATCTTTCGAGGACCTTTTTATTTTGGAAATGGCGCAGGTTGTTTCGTTATTTCCTTTTGTTATTTCCTTAGGGGAAGAAACAACCCCCTCCCCGCAGAGCCCCTGTTTATAGGGGTCTATTTTTGGTTGTTTCCACCTATTTCCAAGTAGTTTGCAAAAGCTATTTCCATTTCTCATACCGCAAAATCCTCCACTTTTGGAAGCGAATACACCGCCTTAGTGTTGGATTCCAAAGGTATCCCAAGCTCGATAGCGTCTTTGCCACTTATCATTTCCAACACGCCGTCTTGGACTAGCTTGCTGACCGATGCGGTTAGCCTTTGGTACTTAGTACCCCCAGTTGAGTCCATAATGGCTGAAAGGGTCTTAATGGTGATGTATGGCTGCCCATACCCACGCACAGCACCCATCACTTCGGTTTCGTACTTGGTAATTTGGCGAATCTTGCCCTCCTCTTTACGCTCCTCAAATCCTGACTTAGAAGCGAAACCAACGCGATAGGACTCGATTAACTTATGTCCAAGGCGATTGGTTACCTCAACCTCGTACCGCTCAGTTTTAAAGCACAGCTCATTGAATGAGGCCTCGTAACGCTTTTTACCCATAATCAAGAACCGCTTGTCTTCGCCGACTTGTGGATCCTTAATAACAAACCCAGTGCCATGAACATCCGCACCAAAAGCTGATGCTCCTCTGGCTGTCATGTTCTCTATCTCCGCCTTGTTATTTACCTTGCTGATATGAGCAATGAGCCATAGGGATGTACCTGTCTCAGAACAAGCCAATTTAATGGTACTGATGAACTCAGAGACCAGTGCGTTGTTATTTTCGTCCTCTAGGTCTAGCGTGGCAGCAAGTGTGTCCGCAACAATTAGTGGAGGTATTAAAACGGGCTCGCCATTAGCTCCATCCATGTAAACCTTATTCTCAGCCGCAAAGTCTCTTATTAACTTCGCAATCTGCCCTTTAGACATGCGCTGGGTTTCTCTAACGTGGAACCACTTATTAAACTCATCCTCAGACTTAGTAACTCCGCAATGATTGCGCAAGCCTGAGAGAATCCTAAGAGCTTGTTTTCTATCTTCTGTGAGGTATAGAACGGGTCTTCTTAATGCAGGCTTGAGTTCATCCCTATCAGCACAAAGATGTGCGGCATACGCAGCCAATGGCAATAGCAAGGTTGTCTTACCAATTCCACTCTGCCCAGCCAACACAAAGATACCTTCGGAAATGATTCCATCTATTACATATTCCGTGGCGGAAGTCTGCCCCAGTGCGTAGCTTTGGTCCTTAAGAGCAGCCTGTCTAAACTTTGGAAACTCTTTAGCCAACCAGCGCAATGTTGAAGCTGTAACAGACTCCTTAGCTCCGCCTTTGTAGAAGGTGCGCCATTTGTAATTAAGCTGTGAGTCACCGCCATAAGCACCAAACACATCCGCATCTTGAGTTGAGTACTCTTTCCAAATATCTAAACCTTCGTCCGATCCTCTGGTTTGGTGATGGATTGCCATGCCCACCTTAAGCCAGAATTCATAACCATCGTCAGGCGGCTGTATGGACATCACAATGCTTCTTAATTCGTCATTACAGAGGTTTAAATCTCTTGTTTGAGAGAAGCCATCAAATGCCTGTTTAGAGACCTCATACGCCTCTGTAGAGCGCTTTAAATACTTATCCAATACAGCAAGATCAACTGGTGACTTAGGGAACTCCTTGGCGCTATATTGCTCGTCCACATCTCCAGTGAGCGCGATAAACATATTACTTTTGAAGACCTCAAAGCCAATGTCATGGTCCTTGTAATTGGTAAATGGCTTATCTGTTTTAGTAATGATGTGGTAACCAGTACCGCTGACAGACTTCTCCACAAATCCTCTGGCGTTTTCCAAAATATCCTTGGCAACAGGCTTTAAGTTCCCGCTTTGATCAAACACCTTATCCAAATCTATACCAATGATTTGGTCGTTCTTAAACGCCATACCAATGCCATGAATAGCAGGCATTTGTTTTGCTGCTTCTTGGGTAAACACCTTTTCTGCCTCGTCTAGCGTGACAAAGCAGGTCGGGTCGTTCTGACCACCATAGAGCATTGTTTGAGGGTTTATTGGTCTCTTGATAGTCTTGCCCGTTTTAGGGTCTTGCTCCAACTTCCAATAGATGTATGTGCGCTCAGCTCTTAATTGCTTAGGTATTGAACTGTAGTTGCACTTTGGGCGCTTCGCGCCTTTAGATTCTTTCATTTTGTAAATCCTTCATTCACTCGATCGTTAAATGCCACGAACTCGGTGCGGATTCATTTTTCGTCGGGACTCTCACTGTTTCCAGCCGCCCCGCAACTTGATTTACCACTGACTCATTCCGCGTCAGTGGAGAGCTACTTGCTCGGTCTTACATGGTTAATTCGTAGCTATCAACCAATTGGGCGACCCTGCCCAGTCGTTTTAGTTACTGCACTTCCGTTTTCTTTTTATTCTTCATGACTCCAATGGGAGTTGAGTCACCACTACCCCTCAGCTCCATCAATAATGCTGAAATTTCGAGTTGGAAATCAATCGGGTCTGCCACATCTTGCTTTTTATTTCTTCCGCCAGATCCAACGGGCTGATAAGTGCTGGTTTGATATGCATCTCCAAAGTTAGCCTTCAATAGTGTTTGAATTAACGTGCTATTTGAGTCTTTATTGCTATATGACTCAATAAGTCGTCGCTCATGAAATGCCCGACTAGAAGTCATCGCAACTGATAAAGCCTGTTTGAATAACTTCTTAGAGCGAGCCCAATCTTCCAACTGATCAACGCTCACTCCTAGCTCATCAGCCATGATTGAAGGTGTGGCTCCAGCCTTTCCAAGCTCAATAATTCTGTCCTCAAACTCCTTTTGGTACTTGGGTGTTGATATGATTTTTATACCCTTTGGAATACCCCCACTCATCTCACATCTCCGCGCTTCGCAATAGAAACGTTTGGGTGCTCAAAGAACTCGGAAGCGGCAATCGTTTTTACCAACCAATGATGGGCTGATGACGTCACCACCACCTCCAATCCGCTAAGGTCACGAATTTGCTCAACAATTCGAACGAAATCACGTAGATCGGTCTTATCTAATTTTTCTTGGCTTTCCGATCGTTTTAACCATACCCGCCCACGTCCATTCTTAGCGGACATTGGGAAGGTTAATCTAAGCATTGGAATAGCCTCATCAGCATCAACGTAAATTCGCTTTGACACTTCGTACTCAGAAAATAAAAATCTAAACTCCCAAGCCTCATGGGCTAGACTGCGCGGATTTGGCAGCGCCTCCAACACATCATCAAATGCAATGTCTTGCGCGGGCTTAAATTCTTCAAGGATGAGATTTTGTATATCAGCCAACTGAAAACCATGATGACGAAGGCCATAGGCAGCCTGCAATAGCCAAACGTGCAAAAAGTATGGGATCTGCTCAGGTAGGTACAGCCCATCCATCTCTTGGAGAATGCTATTTGTGTAATCGTGAGCCTTATCTAAGGTCTTATTGATCTCCTGAGCGTTCATTACTCCCCTCCATGCAAAATATCGTGAACGAATTGTGGAATATCAAGATCCAAGTCAGCCAAGATGGTGGCGCAGGCAAACAGCTGAGCGTGTGACATTTCAGCTTCAGGCTGAGCCAATCGAATCCAAATAGGGGCCGACTTTTTGTCCTCTACCAGTTGGTTTCGGCGTATGGGGGCCCAAATAGCTTTTAGCTCTTGAGTTTGTGATTGAGTAAGTTTTACGTTGTTCATAGACGTGTGAATTTCTCCAGATAAATACTGGATATGTTGTGGAATGTGCTTCGATGGATGTAGCAATGATGAGCGCATAGGAATGCCCTTTAAATAAATTAACGAATAAAAATGTGATTTGTTTGCTAAGTGGTGTCAGCGCAATGGTGACCGCACTACCGACGCATCGGCTTACTTCTACTGCCATTACTTCAGGTACAAGTCTTCAATTCTGAGGCGTTTTAAGGCTGTTTTTAGCCTCGTTTAAACCTAGAGTGATCATGACGCTCAAGTCGTTCAAAACTGCCTACAAGGCTTGCTGTTTTATGACTCAAAAATGTTCCCTCTATATATATTAATACAAGAAAAACAGCCTTTCCGCCCCACTTTTTACTGCCTATCCAAAATAAAGTTCTGTTTCGCCCCAAACAATTGTCTATCAATTGAATCAAAATCAGGCGTATCAATTAATGATTATGCTCATGAGTCATTAAATATAGCCCCAGTAAAAAGCAGCCCAAAACCGAAATAGTGAACCCATTGTGAAATATGTCGTACAAACTAAGAGCTGAAATTACTCCACCAATAATCATATTTATCCCCTGCTCCCAGCTATAAAGAGTCTTTTTTTCGCATCCTTCTTGAGCTCTTCTGCGTCCTTCAAAACGACACCAAGAATAGAATGCCCATCGTGTCCATATACATCCAGCTGACCACGCTTGAAGTCAATGTCACACTTCTTAATGGTTTGCCTCATCAAGGCATTTGATACCTCACCACCTAAGATTGCTTTACGTGCCCCCTCAAATAGGCGTTGGCTAGTTGGTCTTCTCACCTGCTCCAGCTCTACCATCTCTTTCTTAATGCCGTCTAACTCCATGAACATCTTCGCTAGGTTAGCTTTTGATGTGGGCGTCTCTTTGGTGTATTTTCCGTCTATTGGACTCATAACCATGTCAATCAAATCTTGAATCTGCTCAGCACGATGGCGCTTTTCTTTTAACTGCTTACCAATATCATCGGTCGGGGTATAGTCATCCATCTGCACTAGCGCAGACTTAACGCTATTTAAAATGCGGTCATAGCTGATCGAGCGGTATTCACAGTTCTTCTTGCTCTTGGCGTTTCCATGCTCATCTTTTGGATTGCTTAAAGACTTGGCGCATACTAAGGTTTTCCAATTATTCTTGGTGCCATCTTGCCTCACACGCCCAGACTTACCGCTGCGCTGAGCAGTAGCTCCACAGTGCTTACAAAACATTAGGCCAGACAGTGGATGAGCCTCCAATGTACCTCTAGCCCCTGCAGAGCTTTGACCAATGTAACGAGTCTTTAACCACAGCTTTGAATTGATGATCGCAGGGTAATACTTCTCATGTCTTTGGCCATCAGCTGTTACCAAGGTACCTAGCACCGCCTCTGAGGCTAATATCTTCTTCACGCTAGATAGCGCCCAAACTTTGGTTTTGCCTGTTGGCGTGGGGAACTTCTTATCATTAAGCTCTTGCGCTATCTTCATGGCCCCTAAGCCACTAGCAGACAGCCTGAATACTTCCTTAACTATCGCAGCCTTATCCTCAATTGTTTTGCTTTTGTCTGTCTTTTGAATCCAGAACGGCACACGGGCTGTGAGCTGCACTCCGTCTTTAATCTTGTTGAACTTGTTATTCCATGCCGCGCTAATCCGCAGTGATTTTGTCTTTGATTCTTCATGCGCTCGTGACATCAATAAGATACTGATCAGTAGTGCGGTTGGATCTTCGTCCAGAACTTCTTTGGTGTAGGTCTTACCATCGTTTAGGGTAACCACAATGATGTTCTCATCGACTAACGAGCCAAGTTGCTCCATGGCTTTACGTGGCGTTTCCCTACTCAACCTATCTAAGGATTCGCAAAGTAAATAAGAGCCGGCTGGTATCTCACCATCTTCAACTAGTCGCATGAAGACGCCCAACGCACCTTTCTTCTGCGCCACCCCCTTATATGCGGACAGACCTGCATCAGTTAGATTTAGTGTGGTGTCTAGCTCTAACTCTAGGTCTGGGTTCTGTTCTATATACCTCAGAGCTAAGTCACGTTGGCGACGCAAGCTATCACCTTTGCTCTGCTTCTCACTACTAAACCGTAAGTAACTGAATGCTATTGGCACGATGCGCCCCCTTATATGATGGGTATATATTACACTTAATTGAGATGAGATGTCCAATGCCAGTTGCGTTGAACACTTGCCAGTCATCCTGATCAATTGCGTTTTGATCACCCATCACTAAAGCAATCAGCACGCCCGCGTACCTAGCATCGTCCGGTAGCATGGACCGTATCTTTTTACGCAAGTGCCAACGTATAACTTCCATACGCAACTCAATTTCAGCCCAGGAAATATCTTTATCTAGTAACAACTCCCCGGACCTGACTGAGCCACTTGCGCCAAAGTCTTGATGAAAGGACCAGCGCTCAAAATCAAAGGTATAAGGATTCAGTGAACCATATGGACGTTTCAATTTAGACTTGAACTTCCAGCGCTGACCAGGAACGATATCTGGGATAGTCTGAGGATTTCTCCAGGCGGGCTGCCAGCTCAAATAAATTCTTTTTGGAAAGCGCTCAAGAACCTCTTTTCCAATACTGACCCTGTCAACCTCAAAAGCAAACTTTGCTCCCGACGAATGACTTTGCGGCAATGCTGCCACTCTACCCTCAAGATTTAACTCCTTGCCCTCCAACTCTAGCGCAAGAATATTCTCCAAGCGGTTTTCAGCATATCGAGCATTCCATGAAAACCCCATCGTGAATAACAATGCAATTACTGCTAGTGTTTTTAAAGGGGATCTATTTGAAGCAAAGAAGATTGCAACCGAGGAAGTGATACAGCTCCCAATGCATATGTATGACCAATATTCTGGCACTTGCGGTAAAAAGAGAAGGAGCGATCCCCCGGCGATAAACGCCGTAATAGCTAAACGCAAATTATTAAGAAGCTAAATGGAGATTAGGAATACTTGTACAGAGGACAGACCAACGTGGCAATGCTTGCATTGCATTGCCCCATACGACTGAAGCAAACTCAGAATCATCAACTCCTCGAATTGCGGCTAATTTTCTTGCAACTCTCTCCACAAACGCGGGCTCATTAAAGGCAATGCCTTCTTTCCTAAGCCATGCAGGCGGAATGTCAGGGGAATCGGTTTCAGTAACAATACTGCCGAGTGGCAACTCTTTTAAGAGTCTGCGGATTTGCAAGGCCCGCTCATAAGTGGCTGCACCACCAAAGCCCAACTTAAACCCAAGCTCAATAAATTGTTCTGCCTGTTGAAAGCTACCATTAAAAGCATGCGCAATACCACTGGAGATATTGCGGCGACGCAATGCTTTTAGGATGGTGTCTTGCGAGCGGCGAACATGCAAGACTACGGGCAACTGATATCTCTGCGCTAAATCCAACTGAGCATTGAAAAAGAATTCCTGCTTATGAGGATCTAGATGCTCGACAAAATAATCCAAACCAATCTCGCCCACACCTACAAAGCGGGTATCAGAGAGTGATTCAACAATATGCTTCTCAAGCGTAGCGATATCATCCTCTTGTGCTTGATTGGTATACAAGGGATGAATTCCAAGGGTGTAAACCAATCCAGGAATTTCTTGGCTATATTGGTGAGCCAATTCTTTTACGTGCGCACAATCAGCCGCCTTTACGGCCGGCAGCAGTATTGCTTTAACGTTTTTTTCTTTGGCCGCCTGAATAACTGCATCTAATGAGCTCGAAAACTCTGGGGCATCTAGATGGCAATGAGTATCGATCCACATGGGATATCTACTTACACTGAGAATGGCTTTAATACTCCACGCTCTAAATGCAAAATCCGATCACAACGTTTAGCGCGTACAGGATCATGAGTCACGATCACAAAGGCAGTGCCTTGGTCGCGAGCAATATTTAACATCAAATCAAATACACCATCAGCAGTCTCAGTATCTAGGTTGCCCGTAGGTTCATCCGCCAAAACACAAGCAGGATTGCCAACTAGGGCTCGAGCAACCGCAACACGCTGACGCTCTCCACCCGACAGCTCACCCGGGGTATGAAGCTCACGTGCCGATAAGCCAACTGCTTTGAGCATTTTGCTAGCGCAATCCATCGACTCATCATTACTCAAACCGCGGATACGCAGCGGTAATGCAACGTTCTCGACAGCACTAAATTCATCTAAGAGGTGATGAAACTGGTAAATGAAGCCCAGACTACGATTGCGCAGCTGATCCAATTTCTTCACTGATAAGTTATTTAAATTAGAGCCAGCCAAAACCACTGAACCGGAGCTTGGATTATCTAAACCGCCCAAAAGATGTAGCAAAGTACTCTTGCCAGAACCTGAGGATCCAACAATGGCAACTTTCTCTGAAGGTGCTACATCTAAATCAATCTCTTTAAGAACCTCAACTGCAGTAGGCCCCTGACCATAAGTCTTGGCGAGGCCCCTGGCTTTGAGCACTAAGTTCTCCAAATTACTCATAACGTAATGCCTCCGCTGGCTGAACCTTAGCTGCTCTGCGGCTTGGATACAAGGTCGCCAATACAGATAGGCCAAAGGCCATCAAACCAACCGTCAACACATCGCTAGCTCTGACATCAGAAGGTAGCTCGCTAATGAAATACACCTCGCGCGGCAAGAATTGCACCCGGAAGATTGCTTCAATAACTGGAACAATGACATCGATATTGAGCGCAATTAATAAACCCAAACCTACCCCAGCTAAGGACCCCAATAAACCAATCGATAAGCCTTGAATTAAAAATATTCTCTGAATAAGCCCGGGGCTAGCACCCATTGTTCTCAGAATAGCAATATCTGCCTGCTTCTCATTCACCGTCATTACTAGAGTGGATACTAAATTAAATGCCGCAACAGCAATAATCAAAGTCAGAATGATGAACATCATCTTTTTCTCAGTCTGAACAGCTGCAAACCAATTACGGTTAGATCTTGACCAGTCTGTCACCCACAGAGCTTGAGGCACGATGGCTGCCAACTCATTAGCAACCTCTGGTGCACGCTGCATATCATCCACCTTGACGCGCAAGCCAGATGGGTCACGAAGCCGTAATAAGGCAGCAGCATCCTTCCAATGCATGATGGCTAAGGAGCTGTCATATTCATAATGACCACTATCCACAATGCCCACCACCTGAAGTGTGCGCATGCGAGGCATTGCACCTGCTGGAGTTAAATCACTCTCAGGAACAATTAAATTAATACGATCACCCACGTGTGCACCAACAATTGCTGCCAACTGCGCGCCTAAGGCAACGCCAAAACTTCCTGGCTTTAAATCGTCAATGCTGCCTGCAACAAATTGTTTTGGTAGGTCAGATACTTTACCTTCTTCACTTGGCAAGATGCCACGAATCGCTACGCCGCGCATCATGCTCTCACGACTAAGAAGTCCTTGAGAGCTCACCATAGGGGCCACGCCAACAACATGAGGTTGAGCCGCCACTTTGAGCGCCAGCGGCTCCCAGTTTGGCAAGCCATCAGGCGCAGTAATTTCCACATGAGATAAAACCGACAACATGCGATCGCGCACTTCTTTCTGAAAGCCATTCATGACAGAGAGAACTACGATCAGTGATGCAACTCCTAAAGCAATACCTGCGGTAGAGATTCCGGAGATAAAGGATAGGAAGCCGTCACGCTTTCCCACCGTCTTACGACGCTTGGATCGGGTGTAGCGCAGGCCAATTTCTAGCTCAATAGGAAGTCTCAACATAGCCACAGTTTAGTGAATCGCGCGGGCAAACTGATGGAATACTCAAATGCCACCTAAAATCAGGGGAATGATTGCTAATTCCACCCCCACCCTAGGCCAACTTCGCCGTTTTACCCTGTTACTTTCAGGGGAAGATGTCTTAGACGAGCCCGAAAGTAAGAAAGGTCCAAGACAAGGCTTGCCCCATGAGCGCTTTTTGCTCGGGGAGGCGATGCCGCTTGCCCCAGTATTACTACTTGGGCAATCAAATCAAGCAGTCAATCCAACCGAAGTCATTGCCTGCCTACAACCAGTTCATCTGCATGCCACACGAGATCACCTTATTTTGATGGGGCAAAACCAGATTGACCTGACAGCAGAAGAATCTGCCCAACTACTAAAAGCAGCACTACCTTTTATAGAGGAAGATTTTCAGAAGCCCATCCTTTTCCAAAACCAGCACTATTGGTTTATTCCTGCAGGACCTTTTTTTAGTCTTACCAGTTATAGCGTTGATCAAGCGCATGGCCGCAATATTGATTGGTGGATGCCGCGCGATAGTCGCAAAGAAGGCATCGCTAAGCGTTGGCGCAAACTCCAAAATGAAATTCAAATGCTCTGGCATATTGGTCCAGTAAACGAAGAGCGCGAACAACGTGGTATGCCTAGCATTAACTCGCTCTGGATTAGTGGTATTGGCAAACTGAATGATGTGCAGCCAGCGGAGTCAATAAAACAATCCCAACGCATAATTGGTCAACACCCTTTATTGCCAGGTCTAGCGAGGCTTTTAGGCCTTTCATACGAAATTACTGTGAATGAGAATAATCTAGCTGGCTCCTTTGCTTGGCTTGAGCAACCTCAATTGGCATGGCCACAACTCAGTGCGGCACTGATAAGAAAACAAATCGATGAAGTTGCTCTGATTGATTTTCCAAAAGGAAAAGTTCGTGAGCGTATTCTTACGGTCAAGGATCTTTATAAAAAATCTTGGGCATTCTGGAAAAAGTCAGAACATCTGACTTGGAAAGAAATCACGCAAGCATGAGTTTCTTATGAGCCTATTTTCTCAACGCCCTTTTTCAGAACGTACTGCAACCTGGTTGGCGCAGAGCGGCTTGCATCCATTGCTAGCCAGGCTCTATGCTGCACGTGGCCTGCAGTCCCCTGAAGAACTCTCGTTAGATTTAAAGCAGCTCATTTCACCGGTTGAGCTTAAGAATTGCATCAGCACCGCCGCTTTACTTGCCGATATCCTCGAAAGAAAAGAGTCGATGCTCATCGTTGCTGATTACGACTGCGATGGGGCTACCGCCTGCGCTGTTGGTCTCCGAGGCTTACGTATGCTAGGCGGACCAGACACTCCGATTCAATTTCTGGTGCCCAATCGCTTTACGATGGGATACGGACTGACCCCCGAAGTAGTGGAATTAGCTGCGCAGCAAAACCCCAAACCAAAATATTTAATTACCGTTGATAACGGTATCGCAAGCGAAGCTGGTGTTAATCGTGCCAAAGAACTTGGCATGGAAGTTATTGTGACTGATCATCACCTTCCTGGAGATCATTTACCAAAAGCACTGGCAATCGTAAATCCAAATCAACCTGGTTGCAGCTTTCCGAGTAAAGCACTCGCTGGTGTTGGCGTCATGTTTTACTTACTAGTTGCCCTTCGCGCTGAACTTCGCAAGCGTGGCAAATTTACGAATGAAACTCAACCAAAGGTAGAGAACCTTTTAGATCTGGTTGCTTTGGGAACAGTCGCAGACGTTGCACAACTTGATCGCAACAATCGAGTTTTAGTTTCCAATGGCTTGAAACGCATTCGCGCGGGAATATCACAGCCAGGAATTCAAGCGCTATTTCAGGCGGCTACACGTGATCCACGCAAGGCTAATACCTTTGACTTAGGCTTTGCAATTGGTCCCAGACTCAATGCAGCTGGTCGTCTGGCGGATATGACCTTAGGCATCCGCTTACTACTGACCAACAATACAGATGAAGCAATGACCTTAGCGCATGAGCTTGATCGCATTAATCGCGAACGTCGCGTGATTGAAGCCGGCATGCAGGAAACCGCACTCTCTCATCTAGCTGAAGATCAGCTTTCTGGCACCATGTCTGAGCGCAATAGTATTTGCTTGTGGAATCCAGAATGGCATCAAGGCGTTGTAGGTATTGTTGCTTCACGTCTAAAAGAACGTTTTAATCGCCCTGCAATTGTGTTTGCCCCTGCGGATGGCAATACCGGAGAAGAATTGCGTGGCTCAGGCCGTTCACTGACAGGCTTTCATTTAAGAGATGCGCTAGATTTAGTCTCTAAACGTGAGCCTGGACTCATTCTGAAATTTGGTGGTCACGCTATGGCTGCTGGATTAACTATTCGCAAAGAAGATTTTGAGAGGTTTGATACTTGCTTTCAGCAGGTTGCATCCGAGTTACTCACAGATGAATTGCTCGAGCGCCGCCATGCACATGATGGTGGTTTAGATCCTTCTGAATTTACCTCGGAAATTGGCGACCTTTTAGCGGAAGAAATCTGGGGTCAAGGCTTCCCTCAGCCTATTTTCTACGGGGAATTTGAGATTTCCCAGCAAAGCCTCATGAAAGAAAAACATCTTCGCTTAATGGTGAAGCCCCTAGGGGCTGGAGCAAGCCCCAAACCATTAACAGCAGTTTGGTTTAACCGCACGCAAAGCCTGCCGGCCAAAGCCAGACTAGCCTATCGATTGGTCACTGACCGCTATCAAGGTCAAGCTCGCGTTCAGCTGATGATTGAAGCCCATGATGAGGCCCCTAGCGCCTGAGGGTCCGCAGCAATAACCCCCTTATAATTAGGGGATGGAAGCTGAACAACTAAATATTATTTCGAATACCTTGTCCGATCTGCTCACCCGTGAGCAAGCTCTTCGGGGGTATCTTTGACTTCGACGTAAAGTCACGTCGCCTTACCGAAGTTAATTCAATACTGGAAGATCCCACAATTTGGGATGATCAAAAGAAAGCGCAAGCCCTGGGCAAAGAAAAGAAACTGCTCGATGGCGTAGTTGCCACCCTCACTGATCTCAACACCAACATTACTAGCGCTCTTGAGCTATTTGATATGGCCAAAGAGGAAAGCGATTTTGAAACGATTGCCGCTATTGAGAAAGATGTTGAAGGCTACAGCAAGATTATTGGCGACCTTGAGTTCCGTCGAATGTTCCACAATGAGATGGATTCTTGCAATTGCTTTATCGATATTCAAGCAGGTGCTGGCGGTACTGAAGCCTGTGACTGGGCTAGTATGCTCTATCGTCAATATCTCAAGTATTGCGAACGCAAAGGATACAAAACTGAAATCCTCGAAGAATCTGATGGTGATGTTGCGGGTATTAAAAGCGCAACCATCAAAGTCGATGGTGAATACGCTTATGGTCACCTCCGCTCTGAAACTGGTGTGCATCGCCTAGTACGCAAATCACCATTCGATTCATCCAATGGTCGTCACACATCATTTGCCTCTATCTATGTTTACCCAGAGATTGATGATTCGATTGAGATTGAAGTCAATCCTGCTGATATTCGTACAGACACCTATCGCGCCTCTGGTGCGGGTGGTCAGCACATCAATAAAACTGACTCAGCAGTACGCTTAACCCATATTCCGACTGGTATTGTGGTGCAGTGTCAGAATGACCGAAGCCAGCACCGCAACCGTGCTGAGGCTATGACCATGCTGAAGTCTCGCCTATATGAGCATGAGATGCAAAAGCGTCGCGCCGAACAAGACAAGCTAGAAGCCACCAAGACAGATGTAGGTTGGGGCCATCAAATCCGCTCTTATGTTTTAGATCAAAGCCGCATCAAAGATTTACGTACTAACGTTGAGATTTCCAATACTCAAAAAGTATTGGACGGCGATCTTGATGCTTTTATTGAAGCCAGCCTGAAACAAGGCGTGTAATAACCTCATACCCTTTACTGCACCGCGATAAACATGAACGATAAAACCAACTTAGACACTGCCGCAGCTACTGAAGTAGTTGATGAGAATCACATCATTGCCGAGCGCCGTGAAAAGCTCGCCAAGCTTCGCGCTGGCGGTGTTGCATTCCCAAATGATTTTGTTCCTACGCATTTGGCATCTGATTTGCATGCGCACTATGACAGCCTCACTAAAGAAGAGTTAGCAGCAAAGAAGGTTCATGTCAAAGTTGCCGGACGCATGGTACTCAAGCGTGTGATGGGTAAAGCGAGCTTTGCCACTATTCAAGATCGCAGCGGCCAGATTCAGTTCTATATCAATGATGAGCTCAGCGGCGCTGATGTTCATGGCGCCTTCAAGCATTGGGACATGGGCGACTTTATCTCTGCTGAAGGTAATCTCTTTAAGACCAATAAGGGCGAACTCTCGGTTGAGTGCAGCAATTTACGTCTTCTCAGCAAGTCATTGCGTCCATTGCCCGATAAGTTCCACGGCCTCTCAGACCTAGAGACTAAATATCGTCAACGCTATGTAGACTTGATTGTTAATCCAGAAAGCCGCAATACATTTAAAGCACGTAGTAACGCGATCGCTTCATTACGTCGCCACATGTTAGATGCAGACTTTATGGAAGTTGAAACTCCGATGCTCCACCCCATTCCTGGTGGCGCAGCAGCTAAGCCGTTCATTACTCATCACAATGCTCTCGATATGCAAATGTTCTTGCGTATTGCTCCTGAGCTTTACCTTAAGCGTTTAGTGGTTGGTGGTTTTGAGCGTGTCTTTGAAATTAACCGCAACTTCCGCAATGAAGGCGTCAGTCCACGTCATAACCCAGAATTCACCATGATGGAATTCTATGCGGCCTACACAGATTACCGTTGGCTCATGGACTTCACCGAGGGGTTGATTCGTGCTGCTGCCATTGATGCACAAGGTACTGCTGTGCTGACCCACCAAGGTCGCGAGCTTGATCTGAGCAAGCCATTCCAGCGCCTAACCATTACTGAAGCCATCCTCAAGTACTGCGGTCAATCAGGCAAGAGCTATGAAGCGGCCCAACTTGAAGACATTAACTTCATTCGCACTGAATTGAAAAAAGGCGGCGAGAATCCGGATGCCCCTACCCTCAAGAATGCCGGCATTGGCGCCCTTCAATTGGCCCTTTTTGAATTGGTTGCTGAAGAGCACCTCTGGGAGCCAACTTACATCATTGATTACCCAATTGAAGTGAGTCCTCTTGCCAGAGAATCCGATACCCGACCAGGCATTACTGAGCGTTTCGAACTCTTTATCACCGGTCGCGAAATTGCCAATGGTTTCTCTGAGTTAAACGATGCCGAGGATCAGGCCAATCGCTTCCGCAAGCAAGTAGAGCAAAAAGAAGCGGGTGATGAAGAAGCGATGTACTTTGACCACGACTTCATCCGTGCCCTAGAATACGGCATGCCTCCAACCGGCGGTTGCGGTATCGGCATTGATCGCTTGGTGATGCTGCTAACTGATGCGCCAAATATTCGTGATGTGATTCTGTTTCCGCATTTACGTCGCGAAGAAGAGTAAATTCCTCCACAAAGAAAAAGCGGGGTTATTACCCCGCTTTTTTATTTACTCACTCAGCCTCTAGTTACCAAAGAGCATGACTTCAGCACTAAGAGCGTAGCAAATTAAGGGCCTCTTGCGCAGTCATTACCCCTTCGTCAGTTGGAACAACCCAAACCTCGACACGACTTTGCGGTGTGCTAATTTTTAGAGTTAATCCTTTGATGGCTTCTTGGTTCAACTTTTCATCCAACTCAATGCCAAGCCAAGCAAATTTTTTGCATACCGCAGACCTCAAAGCGGGATCATGCTCACCAATGCCGCCGCTAAATGAAATCAAATCAAGGCCGCCAAGGCAAGCAATCATGGCGCCGCCCTCACGCATAATTTTGTAGATAAAAAGTTCAATCGCTTCTTTAGCTAAAGGATTGGAATCACTTCTCAATTTGCGCATATCCGCTGAAATAGTGGATACCCCAAGCAAACCACTCTTTCTATAGAGTAGATCTTGCAACTGATCGTGGGTATAACCACGCTCCACCAGATACATCAACACACCAGCATCTAACGAGCCGCTACGAGTGCCCATCATTAGGCCGTCCAGGGCGGAGAAGCCCATTGTTGTAGCAATACTTTTTCCATCAATCGCGGCACATAAACTAGCGCCGTTGCCTAGATGAGCCATAAGTACTTTATCTTTCGCCCTATTGGAGTTCTCGTTTAATTCACCAATAATGTACTGATAAGAGATGCCATGAAAACCGTAGCGTCGCACACCTTGATCGGTAATCTCTTTAGGCAAGGCCAAAGAAGTTTCAAGGTGACTCATTGATTTGTGAAAAGCTGTATCAAAACAAAGCACTTGAGGAATACCGGGAAACACTTGAGAAAATGCTTTCACACCATCCAAGCTATGAGGCTGATGCAATGGTGCCAGCGCACTCATAGCAGATAGTTTTTCTAGTATTGCGTCAGTAGAGACAATCGGTCGAAAAAACTCTGAGCCTCCATGAACAATGCGATGGGAGACCGCTCTAATTGATGGCAATCCTTTGATTTCAAGCAATAACTCTTTGAGGTGCATTAAAGCTGCAATAAATGGATCCTGATCTACATCCTGAAAATGCTCAGCATGCTCCACCCCTTGGTAGGCATAACGAAGCTCTGTTTTTCCACCGGGCTCTAGCCCCTCAAAACTGCCTGAGAGGATGGATGGCAGCACCGATCCCTGCTTAGTCGGATAGATTGAAAACTTGAGAGATGAAGAACCTGCATTAACAGTCAGAATTGCCATAAGAAAATATAGTGTGAATTAAAGGTCGACCAGCATTGGCGCTGCTTGCCCCTAGATGATAGCGAGTTACCCCCCTAAAAGCCCAAACCAAGGCCCTTATAAGTAAAAGTAGATAACTTATGAGAAGTTAATTGGCCTTTAGCGCCGCGATACCCCCTGAATCACTTCAAGATTGAGGATAATTAGGTTTTAGACAATCAAATTAAGCTTTTATGGCAGCCTACAACACTGAAACCGTTCTAACCGTTCACCACTGGAACGACACGCTCTTTAGCTTTACAACCACCCGCAATAAAGGCCTGCGCTTTCGGAGTGGTCACTTTCTGATGATTGGCCTCGAAGTTGAGGGCAAGCCCTTAGTGAGAGCCTACAGTGTTGCCAGTCCAAACTATGAAGAGCATCTAGAATTTTTAAGCATCAAGGTTCAAGATGGGCCACTCACCTCGCGCCTACAAAAGATTCAAGTAGGAGACCCCATTCTCGTCAGCGAAAAATCCGTTGGCACATTGGTTATTGACGATTTAAACCCAGGTAAACATCTATACCTCTTTAGTACAGGAACAGGTCTTGCGCCATTCATGAGCATTATTCGCGACCCAGATACCTATGAGAAATTTGAGAAGGTAGTGTTAATCCATGGGGTACGCCTTGTTAGTGAACTGGCTTACGGCGATTACATCAAGAATGAACTCACTCAAGATGAATATATTGGTGAAATCATTCGTGAAAAACTGATCTACTACCCAACAGTAACTAGAGAGGCTTTTAAACATACTGGACGCCTGACTACCGCCATTGAGTCTGGTCAGCTATTTAAAGACATTGGCCTTCCTCCATTAGACCCAGCAGTAGACAGGGCTATGATTTGCGGCAGCCCTTCCATGCTCAAAGAAACCGCTGAAATGCTGGATGCCAAAGGCTTTAAGGTCTCTCCAAGCCTTGGCCAGCTTGGCGACTACGTATTTGAACGTGCTTTCGTAGAAAAGTAAGCGCTAAGCTTTATATACACAAAAGTAGTTTAGTTATCGCTATATATTACTTGTCAATATATAGCGTCCTTGTTACAGTGTTTCTAACGAATATGGTTTCAAGGAGCCAAGATGTCCCCGGTCAGAGAGCATTACAACCCAGCCATTATTAGCTTGCTACGCGAGCATGATCGCTTGCCTCACGACAAGGTTGATGAGAGAAAAAGCTTTCAAAGACAAATTCTCTTTCTAATGAATGCCATCAAAACTGAGGAATTTGAGACCTCTTTTTCATAATGTTTTGATTTAAAAATAGATATAAAAAAACCGCCTCAGTGGCGGTTTTTATTTTTCTGGTTTACACCCGCATAAGGGTGCATGTTTTTCAGAAGCACTAGTCTTCTATTTGAAAGTAAACCACTTCATTGGCTTGGGTGCTGTCAGAGCGATCGCTACCCTTTGAGGCGATAAATATTTTTTCTGTAGTTAGCAAAACTGATTCAACCACAGCATCTTGCTTATTTTCTGTTGTGTAACCCATTTTGAACTCCTTCATTTGATCTAAGCTGGCATATGCATCTAGTGAGCTTAGAGAATAGAGTTTTTTTATATATCTGAAAAGAATATATATTTCATTTGCTTATACCTATTTCAATATAAACAAAAACAGTAAATTAATTGCCGCATTCGCAATCAGTAGCAGCAGGCAGAGCCTTTTCAATACGCCATCTGATACTGCGTGGGCCTGTAAAACCCCTTTAGCGACCCTCATTCCTAGCCAATACGCTGGAATGGCGACCACAAGATAGGCAAGCCAATCGATTCCACCACCCATCAGACTCGCCGCAACAATTGCAAAGATTGAAATACCAGAAACAAATTGAGATAACAGGGCCCGTGTTCTATCGAATGCTTGATTGGTCGAATTAAGATACAGCGCAGCAGGTGGCCCACCTATTCCACAAGAACCCAACAATAAGCCCGAAAGACTTCCTGCTAAGCCATCCAAAAGACTCGAGCTTGTTACTCGCACATGCGGCTTGAGAAGTAAGTAGCTAACAAAAAATAGAATGACTGCGCTTGTAGCTGTTTTCAATATTGAGATTGGTATTAGTCCGCCCAGCCAAATACCCAGAGGTAGAAAAATGACTGAAAAAAATAACATTGCCCAAAGACGAGATCGATCTTCTTGATGTAATTTCCAGTGCCTAGAAAGCAATGCACCACCGAACACTTCAGAGCACATCACGATCGGGATCAAAAATGGAATCGGAAATATCCACATGAGAACGGGCGTCATAATGAGCGCCCCACCGAAACCACTTAACCTTCGAATGAAACCACCAAAAATTGCCGCAAATGTTAATAAACAAATTGCGGCTAGGTTTTCAAAAATCAAACAGCCTCGCTAACATCGTGCTCGCCGGCGATGAGATCGCGAATTTGACGGCGGATCTCTAAATAAGCAGGAGTATCCTCAACCATTCTGCGAGGCTCTGGTACCCGAATAATTTCCTTCACTCTTCCAGGGCGACGTGTCATCACGACAATGACGTCTGAAAGATTAATAGCCTCTTCAATGCTATGAGTAACTAAGACAACTGTCTTGCTTTCCTCATTCAAAATTCGAATCATTTCAGCTTGCATCATGGCGCGATTTTGCGCGTCCAAGGCAGCAAATGGCTCATCCATTAACAAGACGGTAGGATCAACAACTAGCGCTCTAGCAATAGATACTCGTTGACGCATACCACCGGAGAGTTGATGAGGATAGTGATTGGTAAATTGACTCAAGCCTACCAGCGCAGCAAAGCGCGTCACAATCTGCTTAACCTCACCCGCATTAATGCCTTTGATTTTTAAACCAAATGCAATGTTGTCGTAAACGGTTAGCCATGGGAATAGCGCATAGTCCTGAAAAACCATCGAGCGATCTGCCCCAGGACCATTTACTACCTTGCCAGCACATTCAATATGACCTGCTGTCGGAGTTTCAAATCCAGCAATCAAATTGAGAAGAGTTGTCTTTCCACAGCCACTATGGCCCAAGATTGAGCAAAACTCATTCTTGCGAACTTCTAACGAGATATCCTCAATAGCCAAGACCTCTTGACCCTTAGCATGCATTGAAGGATAAATTTTTCTTACGTGATCTACTTTAAGTGCTGGCATTGAATTATTCATTTGAATGATTAGTTTATTAACAAAACTGGTTAGGCATTAAGCGCTCTTGACCACGGCATGAGTTTCTGGGCCGTGTATCTAATGAGTCTATCGAGGCATAAGCCAATTACGCCAATAGCCAACATACCAACCAAAATATAGTCAGTACGCAAAACAGTACGCGCATCATTAATTAAGAATCCCAAACCAGAATTGGCGCCAACCAGCTCGGCCGCAACCAAGGCCATCCAACCCACTCCCAAACCAATACGAATACCGGTCACTATCTGAGGTAGGGCTGCACGCAGAACTACACGAGTAATCACACCCCAAGAACCAGCACCCAAACAGCGTGCTGCTCGAATGAGGTTCGGCTCTACATTTTTTACAGCATCAATCGTGTTCAATAATATTGGGAAGAAAATTCCCAAGAAAATAATGAATTGGTTTTGAGTGTTACCAACACCAAACCACAAAATACTTAGCGGGATCCAGGCGATTGGGGGAATAGGTCGCAAAATTTCTACAATTGGATCCACCTGCTCGTTCACCCATTTAAAACACCCCATCACTATTCCCAGGGGAATAGCGACAGAGGCATAACAAAACGCCACAAATTCTCTAGATAAGCTATCGAATAAATGCTTCCAGATTTCTCCAGACTGCATTAATTCAAAACCGCCTTGCGCCACTCCCGAAGGAGGTGGCAACAAGGTAGATTCAGTTTTATCCAAAATAAACCGACTGGCATATTCCCAGGCGGCAAGCAAAATAATCAATAAAGCTAGACGACGAAATTGCTTGAAAAAGTTAATTATTGGCATAGCTCTTATTTCTTATAGGTCTTACCATCAAAGGACCAATCTCTTACGAGATCACCCTTTTCTGGGAAAGGCTGTGGTGTAGTGGTATTTAATGGATTCATATAAGTTGGATACGGAGTTTTATCCATTGGCGCAGACCAGCTGGCTGGTAAAAATGGTGGTCTTGAAATTGTTGCCCAACCTAACTTCTCGAACGTTTTATCCATAAAGCGTGTATCTACTGCGCGCGCAAAATCAATGCCGGTTAACTTATTCTGAATACGCTTGTTCTCATAAAGCCATGTGTAGATTGGCTCATTTGCACGACCCCAAAATACCGGAATTGGGTAAATGTAATTAGGTTTATAGAGCAAGTTGTAGGCAGAGATTTGTTGACGCAAGATGTCTTTTGAATAGTTCTTCAAGTTTGGATCTTCTTGCATGACATCAACCGCAGCATCTGGATTCTTTCTAATCCAAAGTGTTGCCTCGGCAATCGCATCAGTAAATGCTTGCACTACGTCAGGTGCGTTATCAATGACTTCTTGGCGCACATAGAAGGTACCGGCATAAATGTTGTACGGATAGCTGTCGCTAATAATTCTAGCGTTCTTGCGCTCTTTAGACATGATGGTTGGGGTTGGGTCCCAAGGAACTACCGCATCAATACCTTTTGGCATCGCCATTTGCTCACCTGGAGGCATATTTTTTAGGATGATATCTTTGCCAATCTCAATGCCATTCGCTTTAGCTGCTGCTTGAATATAAAACTCAGCTGAGGAGCCAGTCACGATACCAATAGTTGCTGGTGGATTGGAGCCCTTGAAGTCCTTAAAGGATTTGATCTTGGAATCCAATGGCACTAAAACAGCGTGCATCAAATTAGTATTAATTACCGCGATTGTCTTCACGGGAATGTTTTTATCAATCAAAGAGGTGAATGGGAAGTTACCTCCATTACCAAACTGGAATCGCCCAGAAATAATGACTTCATTGATCGCAGGTCCCGATGGGAACGCCTGTAATTTAGCCTCGATACCGCGCTTAGATAAAAGACCTTTCTTATCCATTACCAAATTGACTGTATTTTGACCAGACCAAGGCGGTTGGAAAGCAATTTGCACAGGCCACCAGCCTTTTTCCTTGAGCCAAGCTACAGACTTAGCTGAGACTTTCTCATCCGCTCCCTCTGGCCACCCATAATCATTGAACTTTGTGGCGTTTTGTGCCATTGACAGCATTGGAGCGCCCGATAACATGGCGACAGCGAGCACTGAAAAGATACGGCGTGATGCGCTAAATTGTTTCATTACGATCTCCTTAAAATTGAAATTTCTTGCACCAAATACCAAAAGCAAAGGCCAAAAAACTAACTGCTGAAGCTTAACTCTATACCACCCAATCTGGTTCTAATTTTTCTATATTCTTTTTTCATAACTAAATACTTCACCAACTCAGTAAAGGGCTGTAAAGCAGGTCCCTGCTTCAAAGCCTCTTGGGCACCGTCCTTCAAACCCAAGGCAAGATGCTCAGGATAAAAGGCATGAAGACTCAACTGCTCCTTGCTAATTGAGCGGCCCCATTTTTTTCTTAGGCCAGGCAAAGCAGGCTCAATTAATTCACCAGGTCGACGAGAGGCGTCATAGTCTACGTTCGCACGCGCCATAACCTGAGCGCTTGGTGTGCCAGCCAATCTTCCATAGTGACCCTTGAGATAAAGCTTTATCTCATCAGGGATTGTTTTATAGCGTTCACCCTGCATCACATTCAGGACTGCTTGAGTAACAATATATTGAGCAAATGGGCTCACTAAAATGGGGTAACCCAAATCCTCGCGAACTCTCGCGGTCTCCTCCAGAATCTCTGCCTCTCTATGAGAGATGCCCATCGTAGCTAATTGAGCGCGCAGATTAGAAATCATCCCGCCGGGGATTTGATGCTCGTATAGAGCTGGGTCATACGCCGCCTTCTCTCCTCGAGCAAAATTGTCGCGCGCGCAAATCCAATCAAAGTACTCATCCACCTTTTGCAAGGCTGAATGATTCATCTTGGGCGCTCGACCGAGTTTTTGAGCGCTGGCATACACATCCAGCACTGAAGGGAGAGAGGCACCATTTGCTAAGCAATCAGTTGCCACATAGCCATAAGCAAACCCAGCCTTGATAGCCTCTTCGTATACCAATGGCGCCAAACCGGATTGGCAATGCGAATGTAATTTAATGGGAATGCCTGCTGCCGCAGAAACCACGGCAGGGAAAAGAGTCGCCGATCTTTCGGGGGTAAGCAAGCCGGTAGGATCTTTTACCGAAATGAAATCTACACCTAATTTAACCAACTCACGTGTACGGGCAATGAAGTAAGCATCGTCGTGCACAGGACTTAAGGCATAAGTCAACATAGCATTAATGAGCATGCCGTGTTTCTTGCCAGCCTTTACAGAAGATTCGATATTGCGGTTATCGTTCAGAGCGTCATAAACAGTCAATACTCTGACGCCGGACTGAGCCAACAACTCTACATTGAGTGCCACAACATCGTCTGGAAACAATTCAAATGTATAAATGCTTTGACCGCGCGTTAATGCGTCTGTTGGAGTACTGAGTTGCTCGCTTAAAAACCTCATGCGCCTCCATGGGTCTTCGCGCAAGAAGCGCACCATGACATCAAAAACAGCGCCACCCAATATGTTGATATAGCCATAGCCGGCTTGATCTATATCAGCTAGAGCTGGATACATATGGGGAGTAGTCATACGAGTAGACCAAAGGCACTGATGCGCATCGCGCAGAGTGACGTCGATCATTTCGAATGGTTTTTTAGTTGCCATTAAGTCAGCTCAATCACCATGAGTGGTTGTCCAACTTCAATCGTCGCACCATCTTCAACCAGGATACGAGATACCCTCCCCGTGCATTCCGCAGGTATGGTGTTAAGCAATTTCATGACCTCGACAATGCATAGATCTGTTGTAGGTGTGACGCTATCACCCACCTCAACGAACGGATCGGAGCTAGGACTTGGTCTGCGATAAAAAGTTCCGATCATCGGGCTTTTAATAGCGCGCTCTGATGGGGAAAGACTTAACGAAGATGCAGCAACAGCAGGAGCGGCAATGCTTACAGATGTAGGCATGGCTACTTGAGGCGCAACATAAGTGCTCGGCGCTGATGTGATTTGTGGACCTACTGAAATCTCAATCTCAAATTCCTCAGTCTTATAGCCGAAGGTAGTGAACGTGCCTGCATCCTTAATGAGGGCAACAATTTCCTTCACCTGCTTCATCGTGAATTCAGGTGGCAACTTAACCTTCGTTGCAGCTTTTTTAACTGGAACTTTTTTGGAAGGCTTTGTCTTTACTTTCGCTTTTGAGGCGACTTTCTTTTTTGTTTGCACTGTCTCGTATTTTTAGTTAATATTTTCTCTAATGAAATTTAAAGTATCATCAGGTGAAATGCTTTAAGGGTAAACACTTAAAAACGCAAATATCTTCAAAAAATCCTCAATAAATGCCACAAAAGCTCTCCCGCATCACTCCTCCAGCCGAAATATTGGAAGAATCCGCTAAATCCAGCATGGCGGAAAAGGTATTGCTCATACTGGAAACTATTGCCGAATCAGAATTTCCACTCACTCTTGAGACTATTTCCACAGGAACCGGCTTAGCCAAACCCACGGCATTTAGATTGCTTAATACATTAGTTGCCCAAGGATTTATCGAACGCGATCCCAATGGCAGACGTTTTCAGCCAAGCGCAAAACTCAGAATCATGGGAATGAATATTCTCTCTGTGGACTCAATTCGGTCACAACGCGTAGCGGTAATGAAACGTCTTGTTGAAGAAATTGGTGAAACCTGTAACTTCAATATCTTGGACGGCAATAAAGTAATGTATTTAGATCGCGTCGAGACAAGCGCGCCTATTCGTCTTCACGTGGATCTCGGCATGCGCGTGCCCTTGCACTGCACTGCGAGTGGAAAGTTATTTCTCTCAGGCATGACTGAGTTGCAGGTTCGACGCTCGCTAGGTAACGAGCCATTTGAAACCTACACACCAAGAACAATAACTACTTACGACAAACTATTTGTTGAGCTTGAAAAAATTCGCAATGATGGCTATGCCCTTGATGAATCGGCCTTCCTAGAGGGATTTATTGGAATTGCCGTGCCAGTCATCAATTCAAAATATAAAACATTTGCCACTATTACAGCGCATGGTCCAGCCCCACGCATGCAAGAAAAATCGATTGATTTTTATGTCAAGCCATTAAAGCGTGCAGCGAATGATATTCAAAGCAGCCTATCCGATACCAGCAATTAATTTCATGGAAACAATATGACCACTCCCGTAATCATCACAGTAGCAATGACAGGCGCAATACCTCGCAAGAAAGATTGTCCAGGATTGCCAGTCACTACTAGCGAGCAGATTGAAGAAACGCATAAAGCGTTTGAAGCGGGTGCATCCCTTGCGCATATTCATGTGCGTAATGCAGATGAAACCCCCAGTTCAGATCCTGATTTATATGCAGCTGTTCAAGAGGGCATACAAAAACATTGTCCAGGAATGATTATTCAGTTTTCCACTGGTGGTCGTGGACGAGATCAAGCTGCTCGCGGTGGAATGTTGTTCCATCGACCTGACATGGCCTCACTCGCAACAGGTTCCGTGAATTTTCCAACGGGGATTTATGAAAATCCCCCTGAGTTTGTAGATGGCCTTGCAAGCGAGATGCTGAAGTACGAGATCAAGCCAGAAATCGAGATTTTTGACCTTGCTATGCTCTATAACGCTGCCAATTTAGTTGAACGCGGTCTCCTCAAAGCACCAGCACACGTGCAATTTGTCATGGGCATCCCCAATGCAATGCCCGCACGACGCACGATTCTAGAATTTCTCATTTCCGAATTAAAGGCAATCATGCCAGATGCGACATGGACTGCAGCCGGTATTGCACGTCATCAATTACCAGTCAATGAATGGACTCTCGAATTAGGTGGTCATGTCAGAACAGGCCTTGAAGACAATACGCGCTTTGATAAAACTCGAGCCGCTAAAGACAATGCCGAACTCGTTGCGCGCCTTGCTGAGATGGCGCCTAATTACAACCGCACAGTAGCAACCCCGGCGCAAGCTCGTGAAATTTTGGGATTAAGAAAGCATTAATCAATATGTCCAATACATCTTTTGATTACATCGTTGTCGGCGGCGGCTCATCTGGTTGTGTTTTAGCTAGCCGCCTCTCAGAGGACCCCAAGAACTCTGTTTGCTTAATTGAAGCGGGACCCAAGGACCGCTCTCCCTGGATTCATTTACCAATTGGATACGCAAAAACGATGTGGGATCCAAAGCTGAACTGGAAATTTCAGACTGAGCCTGATCCCGGTGTAAACAATAGACAGATTTATTGGCCTAGAGGCAAGACACTAGGTGGCTCCAGTTCAATCAATGGTCTTATTTTTATTCGCGGACAAAAAGAAGACTACGACACTTGGCGCGACCTTGGAAATCCTGGCTGGGGCTGGGATGATGTACTGCCCTACTTTAAAAAAGCAGAAGGAAATGATCGCTTAAGCGAGCCACTCCATTCACAAAAAGGCCCCTTAAAGGCGTCGTCTATTCCGAAGAAACATCCATTGGTGGAAGCATTTAAAAAGACTGCCAATGCTTTAGGGGTGCCCGAGACAGATGATTTCAATAACTTAACGCAAGAAGGGGTTGGCTACTATCAACTCACTACCCACAAAGGTTTTCGCTGCAGTACCGCGGTTGCTTATTTAAAACCCGCTAAGCATCGTAATAACCTAGAAATCCTGACAGACAGTCAGGCTTGTAAAGTTATTTTTGAGAATAAAAAAGCCGTAGGTATTGAAATATTCCGTAACGGTAAAAAAAGCATAGTGCGCGCTAATAAAGAAGTCATCCTGAGTGTAGGCGCTATTCAGAGCCCCCAAATTTTGCAACTATCTGGAGTGGGTCCAGCCAAACTATTGCAAGAATTTAATATCCCGCTTGTGCATGACTTGCCAGGAGTTGGAGAAAATCTACAAGATCATCTACAGCACCGCCTAATTTATGAATTAAATCAACCCATCTCGACTAATGACCAACTCTCCTCTTGGTTTGGACAACTCAAGATGGGCTTAGATTGGTTATTCTTTCGCGGTGGACCGCTTTCAATCGGCATCAATCAAGGCGGTCTCTTTACACGCGTGATGAAGGACTCCAAAACACCTGACATTCAGTTTCACTTAGCAACACTTTCTGCAGAGATGGCTGGTGGCAAGGTTCATCCCTTCTCTGGATTTACTATGTCGGTATGCCAACTCAGACCAGAATCCCGTGGTCACGTCCGCATTCAGTCAACAGACCCACTGGTACCCCCCAAGATGTTTGCTAATTACATGTCAACATCATATGACCGTGAAATTAGCATTGCTGCCGTTAAGTACGCCAGAAAAATTGCGCAAACTGAACCGCTTCGCTCTCTGATTACTAGAGAGGTAAAACCGAATAACCCACAATCCGATGAAGAAATTTTAGAGTTTTGCCGCAATAATGGCGCAACGATTTTTCATCCAACCGGTACCTGCCAAATGGGACCAGATAGCGACCCGATGGCAGTACTCGATGCTTCATTAAAAGTGAGGGGTGTACAAGGCCTCAGAGTTGTTGATTGTTCGGCGATGCCAACCTTACCTTCGGGCAATACCAACTGGCCTGCGGTAATGCTTGCAGAAAGAGCTGCCGATTTGATCTTGGGTCGAATTTAAGCCCGATGCGCTGGCAACTACCTTTTAGTAAGTGGCTTCCTGAGTACCGAACGCTAGGAACGATACGCGCAGATATTTTTGCTGGCCTGACTGGCGCCATTGTTGTTATGCCTCAGGGTATTGCCTTTGCATTATTAGCAGGTATGCCGCCTCACTATGGCCTATACGCAGCCATGATTCCGTGCCTAATTGCAGCGCTATTTGGCTCAAGCCGCTTAATGGTTACTGGTCCAGCCAACGCCATCTCCCTCACAACGATGGCACTGATTTCCCCGCTCGCACTTCCGGAGTCAGATCAATATGTTGGTTATGTTTTAACGCTGAGTTTTTTAGTAGGCGCATTGCAACTCGTCTTAGGATTAGCTAAAGCTGGTAAATGGGTAGAAAAGATTCCACACTCAGTCATTGTTGGTTTCACTGTTGGCGCAGCAATTCTGATTATTAATAGCCAACTGGGCACCCTTCTTGGCATCAATATTCCAAGAGGCAAGGGTGTTCCAGAAACAATCAGTGCTGTAGCATTCGCACTGATCAACAATCAATGGCAAATGGCAGCGCCAGCGGTAGTGCTCTTCACCTTAATCGCCATTCAAATCTGGAAGCCACTGAATCGCTTTCTACCTGCCATGCTGGTAGCCGTTGTACTAGGAAGCATTGCAGCTGCTTTACTTGAAACATTAATGCCTGGCGTGGTTGCCTTCAAAAAAGTTCAGGAAATACCCGGTGCATTCCCGCCAATATCCAGCCCAGACTTAAGTAGCGAAACTTTACAAAAGCTATTTAGCGCCGCCCTGATCATGACACTGCTGGCATCGACCGAAGCAATGGCTATTGCACGCGCAATTGCATTAAAAACAAAAGATCAGTTCAATGCTAACCAAGAATTTATTGGGCAAGGGTTGGCCAATGTATGCGGGTCATTCTTCTCTGCCTACCCTGCTAGCGGCTCATTCAATCGCACTGGCGTAAACCTTGCCTCTGGAGCAAAAACACCGCTCTCAGCGATTTGCGCTGCCGTTTTTCTTTTTATCTTGCTTGCCTTTGTCTCGCCACTAGCAAAGCATATCCCCTACGTAGTTATTGCATCCCTATTACTAGTGGTAGCCTGGAACTTAATTGATATAAAGCAGATTCGCCATGAATTTCATATGGGAGCAAGAGAATGGATTCCAATGTTAATTACCGGCATTGGCACTATTACTATTCCACTGGAATGGGCAATACTTGCTGGAATCATCAGTTCCATACTCATCAAACGCTTTACCGCAAAGACCTAGAAAACCTAGTGTGCTTTTTGTAGATCCAATAGCTTTAGGCGCTGCACTTTACCCGAGGGTCCACGCGGTAGATCTTCCATAAAGAGAATGATTTTGGGTGTTCTAAATTTCCCCAGCTCTTTTAGACAGAATGAACGCATTTCGTCTTCAGTACATTTTGCTTCTGGCTTGAGAACAATACAGACCATAATTTCTTGTCCATAGTTGCTATCAGGAATACCCACTGCCGCGGCATCTAATACTGCGGGATGCTTCAAGACTGCCTCATCGATTTCGCGTGGAGCAATATTCTCTCCGCCTTTGATGATCAACTCTTTCAAGCGCCCGGTGATGAAATAAAAACCATCATCGTCACGCATACCCAGATCACCAGTTTTTAACCAACCTTCACTATCAAAAGCTTTGGTGGTTTCCGCCTCCGCCTTGTAGTAAGCATTGAGTACGTTCCCACCGCGTAGACAAATTTCACCCACGGTATTGTTACCAAGAAGGTTGCCCTCTGGATCAATAACTTTAGCCTCTACACCACAAGGTTGGCCAGGACTACCGTAGCGTCTACTTTCGTCATGGGGATTACAAAAGACCATTGAGGCTGACTCTGTCATACCCATTCCCTCAATGACGGTGATTCCAAAGAGAGCTTCAAATTCACGATGATGCTCGGGCGGTAGAGGAGCAGAGGCAGATCGACCAAATCGAATCGACTTCAAGTCCTCGCGACTAGGCAATGCACCACCACTCTTAGCGGCATTAATCAAATACGCAATGATGGTAGGAACCATATTGATCCAAGTACAGCGATACTGAATTGCCAAACTCCACCAACTTGAAACAGAAAAAGCATGTGGCGCCACCACAGACCCACCGGATACAAATGGTGTGATTGTTGAGATAACTTGTCCGTTGATGTGGTAAATCGGCAGTGAACTCAACACAATATCTGACTGTGTTAATGAGTGCCATGCTGCCATAGAGCGCGCAGCATGCAATAGATTAGCGTGGGTAAGCAAGACCCCCTTAGGAGTTCCGGTTGTACCGGAGGTATACATCAAGAGAGCAGGTTGTGAAGACGTAGCCGATGGCAATATTCCGGGTGCGCACTGCATAAATGGTCCTGCTGCCGCATCTGGATCTAGCTCAATCACCTTGAATTTTCTTTTGGTCTTCTCAAGAGCTAAAAATAATCCCTGCTTCTTATCGGGCGAATAAAACAACACCTCAATATCACTGTGATCTAACACCCAAGCTAGTTGATCGGTGGGCGCCAATAGATTTAAAGGGGTAATCACTCGCCCACAGGCCATGGTTGCCAAAAAAACTGTAGTGGTTTGGCGCCCATTTTGCATAAAGAGGCCCACATGACCCTTTGCACTAATACTCTCCTGCTCCAACCAGGCTTCAAAATGACGCGCTTCCTTGGCAAGCTGCCCATAAGTCAGGGCAGCGCTAATTTCAGGAGCAAACAAAAATGGTTTTTCAGGCTGAACCTTCTCCCAATATGAAAGCACCTCACCCAAACTCTTGCATGAAGCAGTCATCATCGAATTACGCCTGAGGATAGCGACTGAAATACTCTTTCAGCAAATCTTCAACCTTGGGCACATGCTCCGGAATGGGTCTAACCACTCTCGTAATGTTGAGGTAGTGGCGATAGTTCATGTTCTCTGAGAAATTATTTTTACCCCATGTTCCGCAACCCATGGATAAGGAAAACGGTAAGCCATTTTCAAAACTACCGCCAGTAGCAATCGCATGTGCCTGGTTAACAATGATTCTGGCAACAGGCAATTGCTGTGCAAGAGCGGCAGCCCGAGACTCTAAAGTCTCACCACTTTGTGCGGTATGTAAACCAACAGAATGACCCGCTCCTTGATAAGCATATACATTGGAAATTAATGCTTTGGCAGCTTCAAAATCTGTAGCCTTCCACACCGTCAAGACGGGACTTAATTTTTCGCCAGAAAAAGGAACTGAAGGCCCGAAGCCCTGCTCTTCAACCATAAAGAATTTGGCTGATTTTGCCTTTGGATTTTGCAATTGCGCACGCTCAGCAATTACCGCTGGATTCTGAGCGGTCAATGTTGAAGTCAGTTTGCCATTCTGAAACATAACAGCTTCCAGTCGCTTCTTATCAGCGGCATCTAGCATCAAGCCACCTGCCGCCTCCAGCGCACCGATAGCTTTGTCATAAACCTGAGAGCAAATCACCACGCCATTCTCACTAGAGCAACTAGTGGCGTTATCAAATGTTTTGGACTGCAATATTTTATTGGCTGCACTAGCAAGATCAGCATGCTCGTCAATAATAACCAGAACATTACCAGCCCCAACACCGAAAGCAGGAGTGCCACAGGTATATGCAGCACGAATATTTGCCTGAGATCCAGTTGCCACAACCAAATCAGCTAAGCGCATCAATTCATTGGTGGAATCTTTGGTAATCGGAAATGGCAACATCTGCACTAAATCTCTAGGCGCCTTAACTAGATCTAATTGTTGATGTACGAACTCGAGCAAACGGGCACAAGTCGAATACCCTTTTGGAGAAGGCGCCACTACTACCGCGTTTCGGCACTTCAAAGCATTTAAGATTTTATTAATCGGGGTAGCGCCAGGGTTGGTTGACGGTGTAATAGCAGCCACCACACCAACGGGACGAGCATACTCTGTCAAACCCGACTTTAAGTCCTCGGAAATAATGCCAACTGTTTTTGCGTAACTTAAGTCGCGCACTAATCCCAAGGTTTTTCTAAAGTTCTTTTTGAACTTATCAGCCACATCCCCTAAGCCAGTATCTTGAACAGCAAGCTCTGCCAACTCTTGATTTCGCTTTGGCTCAAGAATCGCCCAGGCAACCGCCTCAACCACTAAGTTCACTTGAGCTTGTGTGTAACCCTCATATAACTTCTGGGCAACACGTCCACGTTCAATAATTGCTTCAACTGGCGTCATCATTAGTATTCTTATCTTATTTATTTACTGCACATCTTTAGGGTGAACTTATTTATTCGGCTTTAATTGCTGCATCCTTGGTTACTTTTTTCCATTTAACCAATTCAGTTTTAACAATCGCTCCTAATTGAGCAGGCGTACTACCAACTGCCTCAGCACCTTGAGCAAGCAATTTGTCCTTAACGGCAGGCTCCGCGAGCACCTTGACTGTAGCCTTATATAAAGTATCGATAATTGGCTGTGGTGTACCCGCTGGCACAAACATGGCATACCAAGAGTCCACTTCATAATCCTTGAAACCTAGTTCAGCCATGGTTGGCACGTCTGGGAAAACTGGTGAACGTTTTACGGTAGACACCGCTAATGCACGGAGCTTTCCAGCCTTGACGTAGTTAGCTGCAGCAGGAATGGAAACCCAAAGCAGCGGCACCTGACCAGCCATGACATCAGTAATTGCAGGACCACCCCCACGGTATGGGATATGCATCATTGAAACACCGGCAGACCCCGCCATCATCGCACCAGCTAAGTGGCCAGGCGATCCATTACCCACAGAGGCATATGAAACTGCTTCTGGTTTTGCCTTTGCCATTTGAATAACTTCTTTAACAGACTTAGCTGGGAAATCTGGATTGGCTACTAAGATTTGGGGCAATGAAGCAACTAAAGAAACTGGTAAAAAATCTTTTTCAGTATCAAAAGCCAGTTTTGGATAAATTGCCGGATTGATAGTGTGTGATGAAAGCGTAAACAAAACGGTGTAACCATCTGATGGTGACTTGGCTGCAATATCCGTTCCGATAGATCCTCCCGCGCCGCCGCGGTTATCAATAATGACCTGCTGACCAAGCGCTTGGCTTAATGGCTCCTGCACAATACGCGCGATCACATCAGTGCCTCCACCAGGTGGATAAGGAACGATAAATTTGATTGGCTTAGTTGGCCATGCTTGTGCCTGAGCAAGATGAGCCCAACCGAGTGAGCCCATAAAAGCAAGGGTTGTTGACAGTACAGCGGCTAATAGATTGCTTCTACGCATAACCAATCTCCTATTTAGTACTACTTTTAGGCTTATCTTAGCCCTTATTTACTGTATGAGAAAGCATAAATGATCTTATTAAACGGAACAAGTTGTTTCGTATAAGTAAAAATACTAACATTTTCCCTGGAATTTACAACCTTGTTCTATTAGAATGAACAAAATGACACATTTCATGAGATCTAACGCCCATGCTTGAATTAGACACCATAGAACAGCCTGATACCGCTAAAAGGGATAGTTCCAGCGAGAACTCATCCATGCTCAAAGGCGTAGTGATCTTGGAGGCTTTGGCCGCATTGCAGCAGCCCGCCACCCTAGCCCAACTCATGCAAATTACCGGAATGCCAAAAGCATCCCTGCATAGAACCTTGGCCATTTTTGAAGAGGCAGGCTTGGTAGCAAGGGAGCCAGGCGGAAGAACCTATGCCCCTGGTGAGCGACTTTCTCATCTGGCGATGTCCACAATGACGCACGATAGTGTTTCAGCTATTCGTCATACTATCCTACGCGGCTTAGTCGCTGAACTAGGTGAAACCTGCAACCTTGCTGTTTTAAGGCGCGGTGAATTGTTTTATTTGGATCGCGTCGAAGCTGACTGGGCTTTGCGCCTTCACCTACCGCCAGGCACAGTGCTACCTCCACATTGCAGTGCCAGCGGAAAATTACTTCTTGCTTACAAACCTGTAGATGAGCGTACCAAGATTTTAGAAAGTCTTCCGCTACAGCAATTTACTCATAGAACTATTACTGATCGCCACCTATTGGAATCAGAGATGGAAAGAATTGTGAGTACCGGCTATGCGGTAGACAACGAAGAATATGTATTAGGAGTTTCTTGTGTGGCAGTACCCGTCAAGGACTCACTAGGTGAGGTAGTAGCAGCGATTGCCGTTCATGCAGCAACAGCAAGACTCCCTCTAAATCAAGCGATGGAACATATTCCTAAGCTAAAAGAAGCGTCTGAGCGCATCTCTCAAACCCTTTCCTAATTAGTACAGCATCAAAGCCACCTCAGGACAAATCTAAACGTGAAATATCCACTCTTAGAAAAAATGATTGAGGAGGCTAAGAGCAATCTACCTCTCGGGGTGGTCTATCCCCTCAGTGCTCCAGCGCTAGAAACTGTTTTCGATCTCATTAAAAGACAGTTATGCACTCCGATTTTGATAGGCCCCAAAAAAGACATTGAAGAACTTGCGGCAATAGAGGAACTTTGTTTAGACGGCATACAGATTGTGGACACACCTAAAGATCCGATCTTGGCAACCAAGAAAGCGGTTGAGATGGTGAAAGAGGGCAAGCTAGCAGTTTTGATGAAGGGATCTTTGCACACCGAAGACCTCATGGGGCCGATTGTGCATCGAGATGGATTGCGCACTGATAAACGCGTCAGTCATCTCTTCTTATTTGAACTTGCGCGCTACCACAAGCTGCTTGGCGTAACTGATGCTGTTGTGAATATTGCGCCAAACGCCCAACTCAAAAGAGAAATCCTAGCGAATAGCTTGGATGCCTTAAAGAGATTAAGTATTAGCAACGTCAAAGTAGCAATCATTGCAGCTACTGAAGTGATTAACCCTGCAATGTCTTCCACCACGGATGCAAAAGAGATTGTTGATGAACATATTGCTCATCCAATTTTTCCAGATACGATCATCGAAGGTCCTTTTGGATTTGATAATGCGATTTCCGCACAGTCAGCCAGAACAAAAGGGATTTATTCAAAGGTAGCGGGCGATCCTGACCTACTTTTGATGCCTGATTTGCAAGTCGGCAATATCCTTTACAAGTCCTTTGTCTATATGGCGGGTGCTGAATGTGCAGGCACCATTCTGGGCGCTCAAGTTCCAATCACCCTGACCTCCAGATCTGATTCTGTTTTTTCTAGAGTGGCATCCACAGCGATGGCTATTCTGCTTGCCAAAAACCCTCAATAATTGAGAAGACCATGTTCAAAATATTTTCCAATGATCCCGTGCATGACCCGATTAATAAGCAAGCACCCGCAACGGAGATCAAAAAAACTACCTGCTATATGTGCGCCTGTCGTTGTGGCATTCGAGCACATCTGCGCGATGGCAAATTAGTCTATATCGACGGCAATCCTGAGCACCCTTTGAACCAAGGCGTCATCTGCGCCAAAGGCTCTTCAGGAATCATGAAGCAGAATTCCCCTGCGCGCATCACGCAGCCGCTGTTGCGTAAAGCAGGAAGTGAAAGAGGGAACGGTGAGTTTGAGCCCATTAGCTGGGAAAAGGCTTTTGATATTCTGACTGAGCGTCTTGCGAAAATTCGCGCCACTGATCCAAAGAAATTTGCCCTCTTTACTGGTCGCGACCAAATGCAAGCCTTAACCGGTTTATTTGCAAGGCAGTTTGGCACGCCTAACTATGCAGCGCATGGCGGCTTTTGCTCTGTAAATATGGCTGCAGGCATGATCTACACCATCGGTGGGAGCTTCTGGGAATTTGGTGGTCCAGATTTAGATCAAGCGAAATTATTTGTCATGATTGGCACAGCTGAAGATCACCATAGCAATCCAATGAAGATTGCTTTATCTAAATTTAAACGGGCTGGCGGTCGCTTTATCTCTATCAACCCAGTGAGAACTGGCTACTCTGCTATTGCTGATGAATGGATTCCGATTAAACCCGGAACCGATGGTGCATTATTTATGGCCTTGATGCATGAACTGATTCGCCTTGAGAAATACGACGCCCCATTCTTAAAGCGCTTTAGCAACTCAGCACAATTAGTTTGTATGGATTCAGGTCCGGAGGAAGGCTTATTCCTGTATGACCCTGACTCTGACCCACTCAATACCGATTTGCCACACAACAAATATATCTGGGATGAAAAATCTCAAAGCGCTAAACCTTGTTTTGCGCAAGGAACATCGCCAGCACTGCTCGGCGAATATGTGATGGGCCCAGGCCCACACCAAGGCAAGAAAGTAGCTCCCTCATTTGAACTTCTCAAACGACAAGTTAGTGAAACTACTCCAGAATGGGCTGCAGCTATCACTAGTATTCCTGCAGAACGCATTCGGAAGCTTGCGCTTGAAATGGCAGACACTGCATTCGGTCAAGAATTTGAATTACCGATTCCATGGACAGATTCTTGGGGCGAAAAACATGACTCTGTAACCGGTAGACCCGTTGCTTTCCATGCGATGCGCGGCTTATCTGCCCACTCAAACGGGTTTCAGACAACTCGTGGCTTAGCTGTACTGATGTCACTATTGGGCACCATCGATCGTCCAGGTGGTTTTAGACACAAAGCGCCTTATCCAAGACAGGTGCCGCCAAATGCAAAGCCCCCTTCCTCTGAAAATGACATCAAGCCAAATACCCCGCTAGCTAAACCTCCACTCGGATGGCCAACACAGCCAGAAGATTTGGCGCTAGATTCTGATGGCAAACCGCTGCGTATTGATAAAGCCTATTCCTGGGAGCACCCGTTAGCTGCACATGGATTAATGCATAACGTCATCACCAATGCAGTGAAGGGTGACCCCTACTCCATCGATACGCTCATGATCTTCATGGCTAATATGTCATGGAATTCCACCATGAATACCATGGAAGTTCGTGAACATCTCAACGCCAAAAATGATGATGGTGAATTTAAGATTCCATTCTTAGTAGTGTGTGATGCATTTCAATCCGAGATGGTGGACTTTGCAGACTTAGTACTTCCTGATACCACCTATCTCGAGCGCCATGATGTAATGAGCATGCTTGATAGACCAATCTCGGAGTTTGATGGTCCTGTTGATTCTGTGCGCATCCCTGTTCTGGAGCCTTTAGGCGAATGCAAACCATTCCAGGAAGTATTGATTGAATTGGCTTCACGTTTAAAGTTCCCGGCGTTTACCACTCCAGAAGGTGAGCGCAAGTTCAAAGATTACCCTGACTTTATTACCCGCTTCCAAACCACTCCTGATTCAGGTATTGGGTTCTTGAGTGGTTGGCGCGGCAAAGATGGGGATAAGCCATTGCGCGGCGAACCCAATCCAAATCAGTGGCAAAAATACGCTGAAAACAATTGCGTGCATCAATATCACATGCCTCCAGAGCATCAATACATGCGCAACTGGAACAAGGGCTACTTAGACTTCTCAAAAGAAAATGCTCTGCGCCAGAAGAATGATCCAATCATGATTGCGATCTACTCAGATATCTTGCAACGTTTTAGATTGGCATCTACCGGAAAACGTCCCGGCGCACAACCTCCAGAACATCTCAAAGCACGCATCTACAAATACTTTGATCCGCTGCCTTTCTGGTATCCACCGCTGGAAGATGAAGCAACTGATCTCACTAAATTTACATTGAATGCAATTACCCAGCGCCCAATGGCGATGTACCACTCATGGGACTCACAGAACGCTTGGTTAAGGCAAATTCATAGCCACAACTATTTATACGTCAACACTGCTACTGCACTCAAGAGCGGCATCGCTGATGGCGCCTGGATGTGGATTGAATCTCAATGGGGCAAAGTCCGCTGCATGGCAAGGCATTCAGAGGCGGTTGACCCAGGCACAGTATGGACTTGGAATGCGATTGGTAAAGCAGAATCCGCTTGGAGCCTGACAAACGATGCGGATGAATCTAAAAAAGGATTCTTGTTAAACCACCTCATCTCTGAAGAGCTTCCATTGGGCGGATTTACCGTCAGCAACTCCGATCCAATCACTGGTCAAGCTGGCTGGTATGACGTCAGAGTTCGATTGGCGCCCGCAGATGAAAATGAACCAAAAGAAACTTGGCCACAAGTAAAAGCATATGAAGTTCCTGGAATGGCCCTCAAAAAATCGGGGGAGACAAAATGAGCAAAAAAAATAAACAACTAGCTCTCGTTATTGACTTAAATGTATGTGTGGGTTGCCATGCGTGTGTTACCTCTTGTAAAGAGTGGAACACCTCTGGCTCAGCAGGTCCACTAACCGATCTTAATGCTTATGGGGCTAGCCCAAGTGGCACATTCTTTAATAGAGTGCAAACCTTTGAAGCAGGTACATTCCCAAATACACAGACGGTTCACTTTCCAAAATCTTGCTTGCATTGCGAAGAGCCCCCCTGTGTTCCAGTTTGCCCTACTGGTGCAAGCTATAAACGCAAAGAGGATGGCATCGTTCTCGTAGACTACGATAAATGCATTGGTTGCAGCTATTGCTCTTGGGCTTGCCCTTACGGCGCACGCGAGCTTGATCAAGAACGCCAGGTGATGACTAAGTGCACACTCTGTGTAGATCGCATCTATAGCGAGACTTTGCCAGAGGCTGAGAAAAAACCGGCTTGTGTACTAGCATGTCCTACTAGCGCGCGCATCTTTGGTGATGTACATGATCCAGAGTCTGCCGCAAGCAAAGCGATAGAAGAACGCTCAGGTTATGCGCTCATGCCTGAATGGGAAACTCAACCAGCCAATCACTACTTACCGCGCTCCATTATGGAAACGATTGATGCAGCAAGGAATGACAAATAATGCGCCCACAATTTTCAATTATTTTCTTTACCACCTTGGCCGGAATGGCTCAAGGCCTACTATTTTTTATAGCGCTAGCAAACTTGCATAGCCAAGCCACCCCAAGCGCATTTCTTACTAACCTCGCTCTACCAGTTGCTTTTGTTCTGCTAGCTTTGGGCTTAGTTGCTTCATTCTTTCACTTGGGTCACCCCGAGCGAGCATGGCGCGCTGCCATGATGTGGAGAACTTCCTGGTTATCGAGAGAGGTTATCGCTCTACCAGCAGTTATGGCTGTCACAGTAGTTATTTACCTCTATGCGCGCTTTAGCCAAGTACCGCAGTGGCTATGGCTTGCTCTGCTTTTCACCACCATGGCTCTTTGGGTATGCACCGCAAAGATCTATCAGTGTATTCGCTTCATTCAGGAGTGGTCCCACCCTTCCACCCTAACTAACTTTATTCTGCTGGGGATGACTTCAGGCTGGATCTTGTTAGAACTTCTCATTGCAGTATGGGGAGATACTTCTGTACAAATGATTGATGCTCCACTTTCAGTTATTGCTTTCTTACTATTATTTTTATCATTCAATCTAAAGCTCTGGATTTGGAGCCGCAACCGCAAACTAAAGCCTAAGTCAAATCTAGCTTCAGCGACTGGCATCAAAGGTAACAATATTCGCCAAACCTCTATGGGTCTTATGGGCGGGAGTTTTAATACTCGTGAATTCTTTCATCATCAAACAGATAAAGTGATAGCTAATTTACGTAAGATCATTTTGCTTTGTGCTTATGTGGTCCCCATGATTTTGATGGCTTATGCCATTAGCTCACCTAGTTTCTTGGTGATTGCATTGGCATTGCTCATCAACTATCTGGGTTTACTCGCAGAAAGATGGATGTTTTTTGCAGAAGCCAACCATCCACAAAATTTGTATTACCAACGAGTTTCCTAAATTCACCTGATGCCGATGGATCAATTTGCCGAACAGCTTATCCACGGCAGAACTCACATATCACCGAAAAGGCTGGGTAACCCAGGTCCTAGTCAAGCTCAAAAGGAAACCATCCTCTTGGCAGCTAATGCGGCACCTGATCACGGCAGAATGGTGCCATGGCGCTTCATTGAAATACAAGAAAGTAGTCGCTCTGCTCTTGGCGAGGTTTTTCGTCAATGTCTGCTAGATCGAGATCAAGAGGCTACTTCAATACAACAACAAGAAGCGCTTGATAAAGCCTCTCGTGGACCACTACTATTGCTGGCAGTGGCAAACTACAAAGACAGCAATGAAGATATCAGCAGGCAAGAAAAGCTCATATCTCTTGGCTGCGCCATTCAAAACATTCTCTTAAGCGCTTACGCCTTTGGTTTTGGCTCAGGATTATCGAGCGGTAGAGCACTACAAAGCGATCGCATTAGAGCATTATTTCAACTCACCGATGACGAAGAGCCCATCTGCTTTATTACGATCGGCACGGTATTAAAAAATAAGCCCGGCCGTATTCGACCGAGCTTATCTGAATACCACTCCATTTTTTAAAAGATAACTAGAGAACCTCTACTGTTTGGTTCTTGGTATCGATGCGCAATCTAGCCCCGCTGACAATAGCTTGAGTGATATCGCAATCAAAACCACTTAGCATGGGGATGCCGGCGTGTGCTGCGCCTTGGGCCAAAATTGGATTTACAGCATTAAAAATAATGGCTGATGGACAAAGATTCCTAGACTTCATCTCAAATAGCATCCAAGCACTTGCAACGCCACCTTTGGCGGCATCTAATACCAAAATTTTATCTTTATACGATTGGCCATATAACTTATGAGCCGGTCTTGAAAAGACTCCCTTAAGACGATCTAAGTCATAACGAGCGGAAAAACCATCTGATGCGCTAAGGCACTCACCCTCGATACTCTCGCCCTGAGCATGTTTAGCCTTATATATTTTTGTACTCACTTAAGTCTCCCCGTTACAGCAGCCTGAACACAATCTTCCATCGACGCCAACATCGGCGTGTAGCCATAGCCACCCAAAATATTTACTATCTTTGCGCTATTTGTTGCCAACACCTTCCATCCGTTTGTCTCGGCAATTTCTCTCGCATACGATTGATAAAAGCACATGCCAGAAAACACCGTTCCGCCAGCACTCTCAATCATTTCGGTATAGCCCATGCGATCAGAGTCAGGCTTCACTTGCGGACTTGTCATGGCTAGCAAAGGCTTGATAAATTTCTTGCCATTGCACAACTCGGCAATACTCTTCATTTCCATCAGGCTTAATTGCGGAGCCGAAAATACAACGACATCGATTTCTTCCGCAATCCGATACGAATTTTGCAATCCCATCACCTCTTCTTTAGTGATAAGAATCTCTGGAAGATGAAGATACTCAAGATCTCGGGGCCGCAGAGCCTCAGGAGTCACTCCCAGCACATGAAATAAAGCCGTAGAACCAAAACTGGCCATGGCTGCGCCAAAATGCTTCATAGCATCAGAGCCAGGATGGCCTGCAATTCCCTCGAGCACAGGTACAGACCAGTAGTTACCCGATTTTTTTCCGATTAATCCACCTAACGCACCCCATTCATTCAAAGTCTGAGGAGTCCATGAAGTTTTAAAACGATGAGTTGGTTTACGGTATTGATCTAAGTGATAGCCATAACGCGGTGTTCTGCCGGTAAGACCCGCCGCTAATGCCGAAGGGCCGCCCTCAAAATTAGATCGAGCACCACAAACACTGTTTGAGTAGATCACGACGCCCGTATCGCCAAACGCTAAATGCTCGCCGAACACCGGAGCCATAATCGTTTGGTAATTAATACAGGTGTCTGTCATTGATACACCCATTTTGACAAATGCATCAATCGCACGTCTCTCCAACTCAAGCATCTTTTCGGTTTGACCCAATTGTTTCGCTTTTGTGAAATCGGTTCCTCTTGGGTCGGTAATGGTTGGGATACGAACCATGCGGTCTGCAATAGCATTTTTTGCCAATCCCTCTAACCACTCAACCCCAGCCTCACCAAGACTCTCTGTATCAGCCATGATATGAGCCTGGGATACAGGAACTAAATCCTCAGCACCAAAAAATTCACCCACCTTAATTTGATGTTGAATTGCAATTTGTCTAACTGGCCCAAACTCTCCAGCAAGCATTGCCTTTTCTTCTGCGTTCAGTTTCATTTTTTCTCTTATCAACTATTAATCAACAGTAGCGCCAGAGTCACGGACTACTCTAGCCCACTTAGCAATTTCACTTGTTTGAAAGTTCGCTAAACTTTCTTTAAAGTCAGTATTTGGCTGCACTCCCAAGTTGCCTAAGCGCTCCTTAAAAGCCGCTGATTGCGCCACCTTTTCTGTATCCATTCTTAGTATTTTGGTAATTGGCTCAGGCAATTTAGCTGGGGCAAATAAAGCCCACCAAGCAGTGGATTCAAACTGTGGATAACCTAATTCTGCTACTGTTGGCACACTCGGTAGCAACGGTGAACGCGTCTTACTAGTCACAGCCAAAGCGCGTAATTTTCCTGAAGTGATATGGGGTAAGACTGACTGAATTGGATCAAAAACCAAAGGTATCTGATTTCCAATTAAATCTGTGACTGCAGGAGCGCTTCCTTTATATGGGATATGCTTCAGCTTAATTTGTGTGGTTGATTCAAATAAGGCCGCAGTCAAATGTCCCGGAGTTCCATTTCCTGCAGACCCATACGCAATTGTTTCGGGCTTTGATTTAGCCTCTGCAATTAACTCTGCAAGAGTTTTAATGCGATCGCTGGAGTTCACAACAATTACAACTGGGGCTGTAGCTACCAAGGCGATTGGTGTGAAATCTTTAGTCATGTCATAAGGCAACTGCTTATACAAACTTCCATTGATTGCATTCGTACCGACCGTTCCCATGAATAAGGTATAGCCATCCGGGGCCGACTTTGCCACTAGATCAGCGCCAATTGAACCCCCTGCTCCGCCCTTGTTTTCAATAACGACTTGCTCTTTTAAGCGATCGCCTAATAGCACCGCTAACGGTCTAGCGACAATATCAGTTGGACCCCCAGGAGGAAATGGGACGATTAAGCGTATCGGCTTACTCGGGTAAGTTTGGGCTAGCACATTGCCTGAAAAAACAATCAAACCAAAGCATGCTAAGAAACATTTGAAACCTTTAGTTATTAGGGTATTCATAAACAGACCTCAGCAGAGTGTGGGTAGAAATAGTCTAGCGTAAAAGAAAAAGTCCAGCTAAACCGGACTCTTTCTTTATGGTTATCACGTCTTATACGTAATCTTTATATTTATCCAAGAAACGTACTGGCTTAGATAAAGCATCACGACGGAACGGATCACCGAGTTCACGAGTACACATAATCTCGATAACACAGGTCTTACCTTCCTTCATCTGCATTTCAACAGCCTTCTTCAGGGCTGGCCCAACTTGATCAAGCTGGTCAACCACAATGCCTTCTGCACCCATAGATTGTGCGATACCCGCAAAACTTGGGCTCTCAAGCTCGCCTGCCACAAAGCGACGGTTATAGAAGTCAACTTGGTTCTTTTTCTCAGCGCCCCACTGACGATTATGGAACACAACCGCTGTAACAGGGATGTCGTGACGAACGGCAGTCAAAATCTCAACCATACTCATTGCCCATGCACCATCACCAGCATAGGCAATCGCTGGACGATTTGGCGCCGCTGCTTTGGCGCCAATAATCGTTGGCAATGCATAACCGCAGTTACCAAAACTCATTGGGGCAAAGAAACTGCGTGGCTTCTCAAAACGGAGGTAGCTATTGGCAACGGAGTTAATGTTACCGATGTCCGTAGATACCATTACATCAGCAGGCATAGCCTTCTCAAGCTCACGTAGCACTTGACGTGGGTGCAAGTAATGACCGCCTGTTGGTGTCACTTCTTTTTTCTGCTCTTCAATCATGTCTAAGCTGAATGGATCTTTTTCATGAGTCCACTCATCCAACTCTTTTTCCCATGCAGCTTTTTCTGCGGCAATTGTTTTAGCGCGTTCTGCTTTAGTTGCATCGCAAGCTAACTTCTTACCATCCAAGCGCTTAGTTAATGCAACTGCAGCAGCTTTCGCATCACCGCAAATACCTACGGAAATTTTCTTCACCAAGCCAAGCATCTTATTGTCGGCATCGATCTGAATGATCTTGGCATTTTTTGGCCAGTAGTCCATACCATGCTGAGGCAATGTGCCAAATGGTCCAAGGCGTGAACCCAATGCAACCACCACGTCAGCCTGCGCCATCAACTTCATTGCAGCTTTGGAGCCTTGATATCCAAGGGGGCCACACCATAATGGATGGCTGGCTGGGAAAGAGTCATTATGTAAATAGCTATTCACTACTGGAGCACCAAGGCGCTCAGCAAATGCCTTGCATTCCTCAACCGCATCACCCATCACTACGCCACCACCAGAAATAATGACTGGGAACTTAGCGTTAGCCAAGAGCTCTGCCGCTTCATCCAAACTCTTCTCGCCACCAGGGCCGCGATCAAGACGATTAGGTTGTGGAATCTCAACTTCAATCTCGCCATAGAAATAATCACGTGGAATATTTAGCTGAGTTGGACCCATCTCTGATAGAGCGCGATCAAAGCAGCGGCCAGTAAATTCGGCCATACGCTTAGGATTGTTCACGTGACCCTGATACTTTGTGAACTCTTCGAACATTGGTAATTGATTGGCTTCTTGGAAACCACCTAAGCCCATGCCCATTGTTCCTGTTTCAGGCGTAATGATCACGACAGGGCTATGTGCCCAGTAAGCAGCAGCAATTGCTGTGACACAGTTACTAATGCCAGGACCATTTTGCCCAATCACAACACCATGACTTCCGCTGACACGCGCATAGCCATCGGCCATATGTGCAGCACCCTGCTCATGAACAACCGGAATCAAACGAATACCTGCTGGAGCAAAAATATCCATTGCATCCATAAAGGCTGAACCCATGATTCCAAAGATATCCTTCACCTTATTGGCGACCATGGTCTCCACAAATGCTTCGGAAGGGGTCATTTTTTGTGGGCCGGTAGGCAAATTAGCGCCAGACTTAGACATAAAGCTCTCCTAGGTATTCAATTAAACGGAACATTTTGTTCTACAATATGAATAATAATAGCGTATTTTTACTAAAGTCAAGCATATAAACCCCAATCTGGAATATATTTGACAACATATTAAGACTTTTAAAGGCAAGGAAATGGCTGAAAGCACCTCTTCTATTGATTTAATGGGTTTACAGCCTGAAAAACGGGTTTCCCTGCATACCGCCTTCCCAGAATGCCGTGGCTTTGCGGACTTTGAGATCCCTGCATTTAATCAAGCTAGTGAGCTTGTACCTGCGGTTGATCCAAGCTATCAACTCAACCCTGAAGCAACACTAGCCATACTGGCGGGCTTTGCATTCAATCGCAGAGTCATGCTGCAAGGAATGCATGGCACCGGTAAATCCACCCATATAGAGCAAGTAGCCGCTAGATTAAATTGGCCCTGCTTACGAATTAATCTAGACGGGCAAATTACCCGCATGGATCTCATCGGCAAAGATGTCATCACCCTAGAAGATGGCAAACAGATCACTCGATTTCAGGAAGGTTTAATTCCCTGGAGTTTGCAGCGCCCTGTCGCACTCATTCTCGATGAATACGACGCAGGCCAACCAGATGTGATGTTTGTTATTCAGAGAATGTTGGAGCGCGAAGGTCGACTCACTTTACTTGATCAAAATAGAGTAATAAATCCTAATCCTGCATTTCGAATCTTTGCCACTAGCAATACTGTTGGTCTTGGTAATTGGAATGGCTTATATCAAGGCACTCAATTACTAAATCACGGTCAAATGGATCGCTGGGACATCGTTGCAGCATTGAATTATCTAGAGCCACAGGAAGAGCAGAAGATTTTGATGGCTAAAGTTCCAGAACTTTCTGACACTCAGGCAAAGGCAATGATTAGCCTGGCTAACCTTACGAGAAGTGGTTTTGCCGCGGGCGATATTTCTACATTAATGTCAACTAGAACGCTAATTACCTGGGGCGAAAACTGGCGCATCTTTAAAGACTTGCAGATTGCATTCTCTCTGGCATTTTTAAATAAATGCGAGTCAGAAGAAAAAAAATTGGTGGCGGAATATTACCAACGATGCTTCGCCAGCGAGCTGGATTTAAATAACAAATAAACCAGGCGTATTTACTTCTACCTTGCAAACCCAAACCCATCAAGACTTCGAGCAACAGCAACAATATGGGGCAATGATTAGATCATTGTCCAGGGAAAAAAGTGCGCAAATTCGAGATTGGCAATTCATTCATAATGCAGCTCCACTAGAGTCAATCGCTCCGCACCTCAGCCTTGAAAATCTAAAAGCATCATGGGCTTATCCACGCGGCGTATTGGATGGCATCGCATTACGTCTACGTCATTCAGATGCAACCTTACATGCTGCGCTTACCCCAGAAGGCATGATTGAATCTCTGATATTTGAGGTATTGGAGCAAATCCGGGTAGAAAGTAACTGCCCAGATGAGCTCAAAGGATGCCGTAAGAATACTCAAACACAATTTATCGCTTGGATGCAGCAATTTATTGCCAGCGGTGGTGTTGAAGGCAGTATTGGCCTGCTACTAATTACTATTTTTTCTACCGTGTGGATGAAGCTCAATAGCCAAGCAATACCACAGCTAATGCAAGATATTGTTGAGGCTACCAGAGCAGGCATAGCTCAAGACATGGGTCCACTGTTAGTCAAGCTAAAAGCAAGTCGCAATAACCAAGCAGCATATGGACAAGTAGCTCACGAAGTCATTAACTTAGTCTCTGGATTAATTGCTGACGAGTATCGCAATAACCCCAGCATTCGCACTAAACGCAAAAATCAAAGTGCTACTCATCTCAAAATTGAATGGGTCCCTCCTCATGCTGGAAAAGTAGCGGCTGATTTCAAAAGCCCAGCAAATCACTCGAGCGAGCAGCGTCTTTTACTCAAAAAGTCACTCGAAAAATATTATGTATATAACTCAAGCTATGACAGTGAATCTGAGGCTAAGAAAAAAATTCGGTCCGCTCAATTGGCTACCTATCAAGATCAACTAAATCAAGAAATTGCCAAACAAAATATACCTTGGGCCAAACTCATTCGAATCTATCAGCAAATCTTTTCCAGCCAATTACCAAAGCGCTGGCAAACCACCGAGGCGGAAGGATTTCTAGATCGTCGCTACCTCACACGTGCCGCCACTTCACCGCTACAGCCAGCCTTATATAAACAGCTTACAGCTACCAGCAAGGTAAATGCGAAAACAACGCTGCTGATTGATTGCTCTGGATCCATGAAGGAGCAGCGCGTCAAAATTGCAGCCTGCGTAGACTCTTTAGTAAGAATACTAGAGCAAGCAGGTATCAAAACAGAGGTTCTTGGTTACAGCACCAGCTCATGGCAAGGTGGAAGACCTTTTAAAGAATGGCGTAAAAATGGACAGCCTCCAAATCCCGGCCGCCTCAATGAACGAGCCCACTGGATTTTTAAAGACTTTGATACGAACTGGAGAAGATCTCGAGCAGGGATTGCCGCCCTATTGCGTCCTGAGATTTACGCAGAGAGTGTTGATGGTGAAGCACTCATATGGGCGACTGAACGATTACAGAGTAGCGGCAATAATCAACACGGCAACAATACCCTGATTCTATTTTCCGATGGCTGCCCAATGGATCGAGCAACCATTGAAGCAAATGGAGAGGAGTTTCTAAAGAATCACCTTCTACAAGCCATTGCTTGGTGCGAGCAACAACCCAATCTTCAGTTATGGGGCTGCGGAATTGGTTCTGAGCTGCGTCCAGCCTTTCAGCACCGCCTTAGCTGGGATGAGGATCCTAATAATATTGCCAGCACCTTAAAAAACTGGGCGAGTGAATTCAAAGCACCATCTTTTACAAACAAAAAATACTTATAACAAAGCAATCGGAGAAAAATACTATGTCACTTTTCAAGAGTACTTTTATTAAACAGAAAAAATGGGCTGCCATGCTTTGTTATGCACTTGGCATATTGAGCTCTACAAATCTATCTGCACAATCATGGCCCGATAAACCCATCAAGATGATCGTTCCATTTGCTGCAGGCGGAAGCGCAGACATCTTAGGCAGAATCCTTTCCCAAGAGCTTAGCAAGAATCTTGGGCAAAACGTGATTGTTGAAAATCGTGGAGGAGCGGGCGGAAATATTGGGGCTGAACTAGTGGCCAAATCTCCAGCTGATGGCTACACCATTCTCCTAGCCTCCGGCAGCATGATGACAGTGAATCCCTTTATTTATAAAAAGGCATCGATCAATTACGCAAAAGATTTAACGTATATCACCACTATTGCAACAGTACCGATGGTCATTGCTGTAAATCCCAAGCTTCCAGTAAATACACTTCCCGAACTGATCGCCTTAGCGAAAACCAAAGAACTAAATTTTGGCTCTGCAGGCATCGGTAGCCAGATACATATGGCTAATGAAAACTTTATTTATGCAGCAGGAATTCAGGCAACACACGTACCCTATAAAGGCGAGAATCCTGCACTCAACGATTTGATAGCGGGCCAAATTGACTTTATGGCAGGTAACTTCCCAGCAACTGGTGGATTCGCTAAAGCTGGCCAAGTAAAAGCGCTAGCCGTTACCAGTAGCAAGCGATTAAAACAGTTGCCTAATGTTCCCACTGTTTCCGAATCAGCGATTCCTGGATTTGAAAATACCGGCTGGTTTGCTTTAGCAGTTCCAACAGGCACACCACAGTCAATCATTGATAAGATTTATATAGCCACTGAAAAATCTTTCAAGGCCCCATCCCTACTTGCTAATCTTGATACAAATGGTCTAACACCGATGATGATGAAGAGCAAAGATGTAGATGCCAAAATTCAGACAGAATCTGCAAACTGGGAAAAAGTTATTAAGGCAAGAAATATTCCTACTCAATAAAAGTTTTCTCATTGCAACCGATATGTCAAACAAAAAAGCCTCGCAATGCGAGGCTTTTTTGTTTGCTAGAGCTTATCAGCACTATGTCTGCGCTCTTTACTTGCAGCAACCACCACCACTGCAATCTGATCCAGCGCCACATGAATTAATACCCAGGATTGGATATAAAGGACAGAATCTAAACAATCCTGTTGCGAGAGGGACAACACCAATCCATCCCCATACACCAACCACATTGCTTACTGCCAGGCCAATCAACACTAAACCTACAGCGATACGCAAAACGCGATCGATACCACCAACGTTACATTTCATTTGGTTCTCCTTTTGAATGGTGCTGGAAATGACATTCACTAACAATATGTATATTTACATTATGTAATTTAACATATTATTTGGCAAATAGGAAAAGAAAAAGCCACCCCGCAGGATGGCTTAAAAGATTTTTTTGGAGGTACTACCTAAAGAATGAACTACGAATTCATATTAATCCTCTAGAAACCCCACCATTTTATTTAATGCATGTTTCGAGGCATCAATGCTTCATTTTGGTGCATTAATGATTCTCTTTAGCGTGATTGATTGAATATTTAGGGATTTCAATCACCAAATCCTGCTTTGCCACAATAGCCTGGCAAGACAGGCGAGACTGAGGATTTAAACCCCAGGCACGATCCAGCATATCTTCTTCGTTTTCATCTGGAGGATTCAGACTTTGAAAGCCTTCTTTGACGATTACATGGCAGGTAGTGCAGGCACAAACCATATCGCAGGCATGTTCAATTGGAATGTCATTCTCTAATAAAGCCTCACAAATCGACGTCCCTGGAGCAACTTCAACAACTGCGCCTTCAGGGCAATACTCACTATGCGGTAAGACAACGATTTGGGTCATGATTCTGTTCTGCTTATGTTTTATCGGGAATTCATTGTTTAAATCTCAGCAACATTCTTGCCAGAGAGAGCCTTTTGAATGCTGGCGTTCATGCGTTTTTGTGCAAAGTCATCGGTTGCCTTAGCAGCGTGATCCACCGCCTTACGAACTACTGCACTATCAGTTTCTTCATTCAAAATCTTTTGTAATGCTGCCATCTCTTGATCAATAACTGCTTGCTCTTCTGTGTTCAAAAGATTGCGATCGCTATCGAGAGCTGTTTGTACTGCATCTAATAAGCGCTGTGCATTGACCTGCTCTTCACGCAAGGATCTAGAGAGTAAATCTTCTTTAGCAGATGCAAAACCGTCCTGCAGCATGCGCGTAATCTCTGCATCAGTTAAGCCATAAGAGGGTTTAATATCAATCGATGCCTTAACGCCAGAGCCTTGCTCAGTTGCGCTCACAGATAAAAGGCCATCTGCATCTACCTGAAAAGTTACTCGAATGCGCGCAGCTCCTGCAGCCATAGCTGGTATGCCACGCAGCTCAAACCTACCTAAAGAGCGGCAGTCTTGCGCCAACTCACGCTCGCCCTGTACCACCTGAATAGCCAAAGCAGTCTGGCCATCTTTAAAGGTCGTGAAATCTTGTGCTCTAGCAACTGGGATCGGTGTATTGCGAGGAATAATCTTTTCTACCAGGCCACCCATGGTTTCAACACCAAGAGAAAGCGGGATGACATCCAATAAAAGCCACTCATCATCTTTACTCTGATTACCAGCCAGCAGGTCTGCCTGCATCGCCGCACCTAATGCAACAACTTGATCAGGATTTAAATTATTTAATGGCTGCGTGCCAAATAGCTCACCGACAGCACGTTGCACATTCGGCATGCGAGTTGAGCCACCAACCATCACCACGCCTTTAACGTCCTCAGCTTTGAGGCCAGCATCACGCAAAGCTTTTTTACAAGCCATCAAAGTCTTAGCCACTAAATTCTGAGTAATCTCAAAGAATTGAGCCTGACTCACCCCAACATTTACTACAGTACCATCGGCAAGCGTCTCATGAACGCGTGCTAACGGGTTGTGGCTGAGTTGTTCTTTTGCATGCTTACAGGCCTGCAAAAGTGTGCGATGGTCATAAATAGATAGCGGCGGTAGCTTCGCTTGCTCAATGACCCAGCAATACAAGCGATGATCAAAGTCATCACCGCCTAGAGCGGAGTCACCCCCAGTAGAGAGCACCTCAAAGACACCTCTACTCATACGTAGTATCGAGATATCAAAGGTGCCGCCGCCCAAATCGTAGACGGCGTAAACACCCTCCGAGGCATTATCCAAGCCATAGGCAATTGCAGCGGCAGTTGGTTCATTCAATAAACGGAGAACCTCAATGCCAGCTAATTTAGCAGCATCTTTCGTTGCCTGACGCTGTGCATCATCAAAGTATGCGGGGACTGTAATTACAGCACCAACGATTTCATCATTAACAGAGTCTTCCGCCAACTGACGCAAGCGCGCCAGGATTTCTGCAGAGACTTCAATTGGACTTTTATCGCCAGCTACTGTTCTTAGCTTGAGCATTCCAGGTTGATCAACGAAATCATATGGTGCACTTTCAATATGCTCCACATCAAGCAAGCCTCTGCCCATAAAACGTTTCACTGAAACAATCGTATTCTTTGGATCAAGCACAACACTTTCAAGCGCTTCAAATCCTGCTTGAGTCCTACCATTAGGCAAGTAACGAATAACAGATGGAAGCAGCTCGCGCCCCTGGGAATCTGGCAACACCTTTGGCAAAGCATCACGCACAATTGCCACCAAAGAATTAGTGGTCCCCAAATCAATACCAACAGCAATACGGCGCTGATGTGGCGCTAGCGATTTACCGGGTTCTGAGATTTGTAATAAGGCCATAGGAGATAGAGTGTAGCTTGTGTGCGCCTAGATTAAGGCTGCAATAGTGTCATCAAGCTCAACCGCAAACTTATCAATAAAGAGTAGGCCTCGAAGTAGCTCTGCTGCGCGCTGATAATTCTTGGCGCCGTCGATTGCCTGGGTAATTTCAGCAAGGGTCTCATCTTGAGATTCCTCGACTTCTGCCATCAAGGCTTCAAGCGCAGGCAAATCTTCTTCTTGCTCATCCAAACTCTCACGCCACTCCATTTGTTTCATGAGAAAAGCAGCGGGCATGGCGGTATTAGTTTCTAGCTTGGCATCAACCCCATGAAGCTGGCAAATATATAAGCCGCGTTGAATGGGATTCTTAAGGGTCTGAAAGGCGGTATTAGCCAAGGTTGCCATTTGCATCGCTAAGCGCTGATCTGCATCACTGCCACGAGCATGGCGATCAGGATGTACTTCTCTCTGAATCGCTAGATACGCCTGATCTAGAGCAGGCAAATCGATTTTGAATTGCTGATTTAATCCAAAGAAGCGAAAGTAATCGTCAGACGCGGAAGGATTCGCCACAACCACACTCGTCTTTTACGTTTGGATTTTGAAACTTAAAGCCTTCGTTCAAACCCTCACGTACAAAATCTAACTCTGTACCATCTAAGTAAGCCAGACTTTTTGGATCTACAAATACCTTAATACCATTGGACTCAAATACTTGGTCCTCAGCAGCGGGCTCATCAACATACTCGAGTTGATATGCCAAGCCAGAGCAGCCTGTTGTACGAACACCCAAGCGCAAGCCACAACCTTTTCCGCGCTTTTCTAAATTGCGGTTAACGTGTGCAGCTGCTTTGTCGGTTAAGGTGATTGCCATAGTTATGCCTGCTTATTTCGCTGGATGCTTTTCTTTGTAATCGGCTACCGCTGCTTTGATCGCGTCTTCAGCCAGAATTGAGCAGTGAATTTTCACTGGAGGCAATGCCAACTCTTCAGCGATCAATGAGTTTTTAATCTCAAGCGCTTGATCCAAAGTCTTGCCTTTAACCCACTCCGTTACCAATGAAGATGAAGCAATCGCAGAACCACAGCCATAAGTCTTGAACTTGGCATCTTCAATCACGCCTTGGTCGTTCACGCGAATCTGTAGCTTCATCACGTCACCACATGCAGGTGCGCCAACCATACCGGTACCTACACTGTCGTCACCCTTTTCGAATGAACCAACGTTACGGGGATTTTCGTAGTGGTCGATGACCTTTTCGCTATATGCCATGGTATTTCCTCTTTAATTTCTTTATCTTTATATTTCTTTTAGTGTGCAGCCCATTGAATCGTGCTCAGATCGATTCCATCTTTGTACATTTCCCACAGTGGTGATAGCTCGCGTAACTTGGCAATTTTTTCCTTCACTAACTTAATAGTGAAATCCACTTCTTCTTCAGTAGTAAAGCGGCCCAAGGTAAAGCGAATCGAGCTATGTGCTAATTCATCATTACGGCCAAGAGCTCTTAATACATAAGAAGGCTCCAAAGAAGCTGAAGTACATGCTGAACCAGATGAAATAGCCAAATCTTTCAGGGCCATCAACATAGACTCACCCTCAACATAGTTAAAGCTAATGTTCAGGTTATGAGGTACTCGATTGTCCATGTCACCATTGACATAAACCTCTTCAATATCCTTCAGGCCATTTAATAAGCGATCGCGTAAGGCGCGAATACGCTTATTTTCTGAGGCCATATCGATACGGGCAATGCGGAATGCCTCGCCCATGCCGACAATCTGGTGAACAGCCAAAGTGCCGGAACGCATACCGCGCTCATGACCACCACCATGAATCTGCGCCTCAATACGAATACGGGGTTTACGGCGAACAAACAAGGCGCCGATCCCTTTAGGGCCATAAGTCTTATGAGCAGAAAAACTCATTAGATCTACTTTGGTCTTTTCTAAATCAATTTCTACTTTGCCGGTTGCTTGCGCTGCGTCCACATGAAAAATAACACCGCGTGAACGGCACAATTCACCAATCGCAGGAATATCTTGTACCACTCCAATTTCATTGTTGACGTACATTACTGAAGCCAAAATTGTGCCAGGCTTCATCGCCGCTTCGAGCTGTGCAAAATCAATCAAACCATTCGGCAATACATCCAAGTAAGTCACTTCAAAACCTTCGCGCTCTAATTCGCGACAAGTATCTAAAGTAGCCTTGTGCTCAGTCTTTACTGTGATGATGTGGTTACCGCGATCTTTGTAAAAATGCGCCGCACCTTTTAATGCCAAATTAATACTTTCAGTGGCACCACTGGTGAACACGATTTCCCTTGGATCAGCATGCACTAAAAGAGCAACTTCTGAACGCGCCCACTCAACAGCCTCTTCTGCAGCCCAGCCATATGCATGGCTGCGTGAAGCAGCATTACCAAACTGCTCGCGCAGATAAGGCAACATTTTGTCGACAACCAGCGGATCAATCGGCGTAGTAGCTGAATAGTCCATATACACCGGGAAGTGTTTAGGGCTAAACATAGGAACCGGTTGTTTTGGAAGGTCTTTTGGTGCGTTCATGGTTTATTTATCTATAGGTAATGCTGTTATTAACTTTGTCGCGCCAAGTTGAATACGGAATTCACTAGCGGTAATTTAGGAGCAACATCTTTTTTGGCTGCAAGTGCTGGAGTCGGCTTATCTGCTTTCGCACTTTCAACTTTGATTTTCTTTTGGCGCATATCTTGAATCACAACGCCGCGGCCTTCTTGTTGTTGGACTAAATCTTTTAGGCTCACTGAACTGAGGTACTCAACCATCTTGGAATTGAGATTGCTCCAAAGATCATGAGTCATACAACGACCATGATTTTCTTCATCGCTATGACAATTACCTTTGCCGCCGCATTGAGTGGCATCGAGAGGTTCATCAACAGCAACAATAATGTCTGCAACGCTCACCTCGGAAGATGGTCGCGCTAAGGTGTAACCACCTCCAGGACCGCGAGTACTTTCCACGATATTGAAACGGCGTAATTTGCCGAACAATTGCTCGAGGTAAGAAAGGGATATTTTTTGTCTTTGGCTAATTCCGGCCAAAGTTACAGGACCATGCGTTTCACGCAGGGCTAAATCAATCATTGCGGTTACTGCAAAACGACCTTTAGTTGTAAGTCTCATATGTCACCTTGGTAATGGATTGTTATGGACAGCTCACAGTCGGGCGGGTAATACCCGACCATTCCACTCAACTTTAACATAATCCCTAGCAATCTGCTCGGGAATTATCCCAAAAATCCCTCTTACAAGCCAGGAATTAAGGGAGCAATCCTCAGACAGAGTCCCTGGATCTAGCCCCAAAGGCCATTTCTTTGACCTTAGTGAGCCTATCTCGAGTGCTAGCAGCCTTCTCAAACTCCAAATTCTTAGCTTCAGCGTTCATTTGCTTCTCTAGGCGCTTAATCTCAGCAGCCAGGTCCTTCTCGCCCATATCCTCATAGCGAGCCCGCTCCTGCTCAACCTGCATCTCCTGACGCTTCTCTTTGACGTCGTAGACCCCGTCAATAATGTCCTTAATGCGCTTTTGAACACCTTTAGGCTCAATGCCATGAAGCTTATTAAAGGCAATCTGCTTGGTACGGCGCCTTTCAGTCTCCCCCATGGCGCGTTTCATGGAATCCGTAATCTTATCGGCGTACAGGATCGCTTTGCCTCGGACGTTTCGAGCGGCTCGGCCAATCGTCTGGATCAAGCTGCGCTCTGAACGCAAGAAACCTTCTTTATCGGCATCCAAAATAGCAACTAATGAGACCTCCGGAATATCCAAACCTTCGCGCAATAAGTTGATACCAACTAACACATCGAAGACACCTAAACGCAAGTCACGCAAAATTTCTACGCGCTCGACCGTATCAATATCCGAGTGTACGTATCGCACCTTCACGCCGTTATCGGATAGGTAGTCAGTTAATTGTTCCGCCATACGCTTAGTCAATACAGTAACTAATACGCGCTCACCCACTTTGACGCGCTCATGAATTTGATCCAACAAATCATCCACCTGTGTACTTGCTGGTAAGACCTCGATTTCTGGATCGACCAATCCAGTTGGTCTAGCTACTTGTTCAACGACCTGACCTTGATGAGTGTTCTCGTAATCAGCAGGCGTTGCAGAAACAAAAACGGTTTGACGCATCTTCGTTTCAAACTCAGTAAATTTGAGTGGACGGTTATCCATCGCAGAAGGTAAACGGAAACCAAATTCCACCAAGGTATGTTTACGCGATTTATCGCCGTTGTACATCGCATTGAGCTGTCCAATTAAGACGTGGCTTTCATCAAGGAACATCAAAGCATCATTAGGTAGGTAGTCCACCAGCGTAGGCGGAGCTTCGCCAGGAGCGGCGCCAGAGAGGTGGCGCGAGTAGTTCTCGATCCCTTTACAAAAACCCAATTCATTGAGCATTTCTAAATCAAAACGGGTGCGCTGTTCAAGACGCTGCGCTTCAACCAACTTACCATCTTTAACGAACTCATCTAAGCGAGTGCGCAATTCTGTTTTGATTGTTTCGATGGCTTTCAGAACAGTGTCGCGCGGAGTAACGTAGTGCGAACTTGGGTAAACCGTAAAGCGTGGAATCTTCTGACGAATTTTTCCAGTGAGAGGATCGAAGAACTGCAAACTTTCGATAACATCATCAAACAACTCAACGCGCACTGCCAACTCATTATGTTCGGCAGGAAAAATATCAATCGTGTCGCCACGCACTCTAAATACACCGCGCTTGAAATCTAATTCATTGCGGTCATACTGCATAGCAATGAGTCGCATCAAAATATCGCGCTGACTCATCTTATCGCCAGGGCGCAATGTCATCACCATGCTGTGATAGTCGCCCGGATTGCCGATACCGTAGATTGCAGAAACAGTGGCAACGATGATGACATCACGACGCTCTAAAAGACTCTTGGTTGCCGACAAACGCATCTGCTCGATGTGTTCATTGATCGAAGAGTCTTTTTCAATAAACAAGTCGCGCTGAGGAACATAGGCTTCTGGTTGGTAGTAGTCGTAATAACTAACAAAGTACTCAACCGCGTTTTTGGGGAAAAACTCCCTAAATTCGCTGTAGAGCTGGGCGGCTAGGGTCTTATTTGGGGCAAAAATGATGGCTGGACGACCTGTTCTGGCGATGACATTGGCCATCGTGAAGGTCTTTCCGGACCCCGTAACCCCTAAAAGCGTCTGAAAGGTCAATCCATCCTCTATGCCCTCCACTAGGGCATCAATAGCCTGGGGCTGGTCTCCAGCAGGTGCAAATGGCTGATAGAGCTGATAAGGGGAGTCTGGGAAGGTCACAAACTTAGCTGGATCAAGGTCGTGGCCAGCCTCGCCCAATGGATCTGCCGCCGGGCTTTTATTTACCGTTTTTACTTCGGAATTTGGAGCAATTTTGGGTAACTTAGGGGGCATCTCGGCTATCATTTCATCTGTGAGATTTCTTCACAGCGAATTTTGTACAAACAATGATTTTGCCGTTTTTCTTAGGAAATAGTTGATTCTGGCCTCAAAAACCGACAATTAAACTGAATTTAACGTCAATTACGAACAAAACCACCCTATAACCTTCAATTTCAAGCCCAAATGACCCTGTTTGCCTCAGTTCAATTAGCCCCTAAAGATCCTATTTTTGGCCTCACAGAAGCCTACGTTGCAGACCAACGCGCCGACAAGGTGAACTTAGGCGTTGGCGTGTATTACACAGATGAAGGCAAGGTTCCACTTTTAAAAGCAGTGATTAAAGCTGAAGAGGCAATTGTTGCAAAGCACTCACCGCGCAGTTACATCCCTATCGAGGGACCAAACCCATACAACAGCGCAGTGCAAAACTTATTGTTTGGCGCTGACTCTGCGCTCATTAAAGATGGACGCGTTGTAACCGCCGAATGTTTGGGCGGCACTGGCGCTTTGCGCGTTGGCGCTGACTTTATTAAACGTCTCAACTTAAATGCACCTTGCGCGATTAGCAATCCTACTTGGGAAAACCATCGCGGCATTTTTGAATCTGCTGGCTTTGAAGTAGTTGAGTACACCTACTTCGATGGCAAAACACGTGGTGTTGATTTTGACGGCATGGTGAAATCTTTAGAGTCATTCCCAAAGAACACTACCGTGTTGTTGCATGCTTGCTGCCACAACCCAACTGGTGCAGACATCACTGAAGCGCAATGGCGTCAAGTAATCGATATCTGCAAAAACAAGGGTTTGATTCCTTTCTTGGATATGGCTTACCAAGGCTTTGCGGCTGGGATTGAGCAAGACGGTGTTGCAGTTCGTCTCTTCGCTGAATCAGGAATGTCTTTCTTTGTTTCGAGTTCATTCTCTAAGTCATTCTCACTCTATGGCGAGCGTGTTGGCGCATTGTCTATCGTGACACAAAGTAAAGATGAATCTACTCGCGTGCTTTCACAATTGAAGCGTGTAATTCGCACCAACTATTCGAACCCTCCAACTCACGGCGCGGCAATTGCTGCTGCTGTTTTGAATTCACCAGAACTGCGCAAGCTCTGGGAAGATGAGTTGGCAGAAATGCGTGATCGCATTAAAGCGATGCGTCACGGTCTCGTTGAAAAACTCGCTGCTGCCGGTGTGAAGCAAGATTTTGCTTTTATCGAGAAGCAACGTGGAATGTTTTCTTACTCAGGCTTAACAGCCGAGCAAGTTGAGCGCTTACAGAAAGAAGATGGCATTTATGCCCTCTCTACTGGACGCATTTGTGTGGCAGCCCTCAATACTAAAAATATTGATAAAGTGGCTAAAGCAATCGCCCGCGTCTTAGCGTAACAAGCGGATATCCTGAATTACCGGAGGCACCATGCTATATCAGTTACACGAATTTCAAAAAGCCCTACTTCAACCAGTTAGTTCATGGGCAAGAGCTGCTTCAGAAGCTTTTATTAACGCTTCTAATCCTGCCTCTAAAGTTCCAGGATCTGACCGTTTAGCAGCTAGCTATGAACTCCTCTACCGCCTAGGCAAAAACTACAAGAAGCCAGAATTTGGTATTCGTTCAGTAATGGCGCATGGCAAAGAAGTTGCCATCCATGAAAGAACTGCGATTGCAAAACCATTTTGCAACTTAGTGCGCTTCAAGCGCTTCTCTGATGATGTCGAAGTCATTAAGAAACTTAAAGAAGATCCAGTCGTATTAATTGTTGCTCCGTTATCCGGACATCACTCCACATTGTTGCGTGACACTGTGCGCACACTCCTGCAAGATCACAAGGTTTACATCACCGATTGGATTGATGCACGCTTGGTTCCCGTTGAAGATGGTGAATTTGGTCTTGATGACTACGTTCATTACGTACAAGAATTCATTCGCACCATTGGCGCAAAAGATTTACATGTGATTTCCGTTTGCCAGCCAACAGTTCCAACTTTAGGTGCAATCTCCTTGATGGCATCAGCTGGCGAAGCAACTCCAGCATCGATGATCATGATGGGTGGTCCAATTGATGCACGCAAATCACCAACTGCAGTAAATAACTTGGCAGACCAAAAGTCTTACGAGTGGTTTGAAAGTCACGTGATTTATAACGTGCCACCTAACTATCCAGGCGCTGGTCGTCGTGTATACCCAGGTTTCTTGCAGCACACGGGCTTTATCGCCATGAATCCGCAAAACCATTTGCAGTCTCATTGGGACTACTTCCAAAACTTGGTACGCGGCGACGAGCAGGATGCTGAATCACATATTCGCTTCTACGACGAGTACAACGCCGTATTGGATTTGGACTCTAAGTTCTACTTAGACACTATCAAGACTGTTTTCCAAGACTATTCATTGCCAAATGGCACATGGGAAGTAGCTGGCGAACTCGTGAAACCACAGGATATTAAAAAGACTGCACTTCTAACCGTTGAAGGTGAGTTGGATGACATCTCTGGAAGTGGTCAAACACGTTCAGCCCACGCTTTATGTGCAGGCATTCCAAAAGAGAATAAAGACCACTATGAAGTTGCTGGCGCAGGACACTACGGCATCTTTGCTGGACGTCGTTGGCGTGAGAAGGTTTATCCAAAGATTAAGACCTTCATTCGCGAACATCAGAATACGAAGAAAACCGCTACACGGACTACCAAGTCTGCATAAATTAAGGGCTCTACGGAGCCTTTAATTTTAATAAGATCACTGTCAGCAATTTCTATGAGCCAAGCTAGTAACCTCGTTGATCAACTTGAGGATATTCTTCCGCAAACGCAATGCACTAAGTGTGGGTACCCAGATTGCCGCGGATATGCAGAAGCCATGGCCAGTGGCGAAGCCTTACCGAACCGCTGCCCTCCCGGCGGCGTAGAGGGTATTGAACGCCTGAGCAAGGTTTTGATACCAATTTACCCACAAGATGCTTTTGATCTTCACCCCACTATTGATCCAGAATGCGGCCTTGAGCGGCCCCGCCCAGTAGCATTCATTGATCCACAGAAGTGTATTGGCTGCACGCTCTGCATTCAGGCATGTCCTGTTGATGCGATCGTTGGCGCCTCTAAGCAAATGCATGTTGTGCTGACCGAGTGGTGCACAGGCTGCGACCTCTGCATTCCACCATGTCCGGTAGATTGCATCAGCATGATTAATATCACAGGAGATAAAACCGGCTGGGATGCATGGACACAAGAGCTTGCAGATGTTTCTCGCAAGCGCTATCACGACCGTGAAACACGTCTAGATCGAGAACAAAAAGATAATGATGATCGACTCGCCAAAAAGGCAGCAGCTAAATTACAGTCTGTAAACAGTGAATCACCTCAATCTGAAGAAGAATTAAAAGAACAAGAACGCAAACGCGCCATCATTGCAGCAGCTATCGCACGTGCACAAGAAATGAAATGATGAATCTAGAAAAGCGTCGCGCTTTTTTTGAGCAGCTCAAAGCGAATAACCCCAAACCAGAAACTGAGCTGGAATATAGCTCGCCCTTTGAGCTATTAATTGCGGTACTACTATCCGCTCAAGCGACCGATGTATCGGTTAACAAGGGGACACGTAAGCTCTATAAGGTTGCAAATACTCCTCAAGCCCTTTTAGATCTTGGCGAAGAAGGTGTTAGGCCCTATATCCAGCATATTGGTCTATTCAATTCCAAGGGCAAGCATATTCAGGAGACCTGTCGACTGCTCTTGGAAAAGCATGGGGGTGAAGTACCTCAGACCCGCGAAGATCTAGAAGCGCTGCCTGGTGTTGGCAGAAAAACTGCAAACGTTATTCTCAATACCGCCTTTGGACAACCTACTATTGCTGTTGATACTCACATCTTCAGAGTTTCTAATCGCACAGGTCTTGCGCCTGGTAAAGATGTCGTCAAGGTAGAAGAGCAATTGCTCAAACGTGTGCCAAAAGAGTATCTACACGATGCTCACCATTGGCTCATTTTGCATGGTAGATATACCTGCAAGGCGCGTAATCCTGATTGCGCACAATGCATAGTAGAACCCCTATGCAGCTTTAAACAAAAAACTGGCAAAGGAAAAGTTCGTGGCGATATTTAATCCAACCCGTGAAGAAGTTCGTCGATTTTTCTGCGATACCTGGAAAAAGAAAACTGAGAATCAGATTCTTGATCCAATGGAAATACTCGCAAGCGATTGGATGGTAGAACATCCCGAATACCACGACCTCCTTGCCGACCCTGAAGGCGCTCTAGGACAGGACTACACACCAGAGCGCGGAGAAACCAATCCATTCCTGCATTTGTCGATGCATTTATCGATTAGCGAGCAAATCTCTATCAATCAGCCACCTGGTATCAAAGAGATTGCAGAAAAGCTATCGCAAAAGTTAGGCTCCATGCATGAAGCGCAGCATGCCATGATGGAATGCCTTGGGCAAGTGATGTGGGAGGCGCAGCGCGAAGGTCAAGCGCTTAATCCCGAGAAATATCTAGAGGCTTTAAAAAAAATAATTTAGTGTTTTTTAAAAATCAATTCGTTTTGTCTGCCATTCCAAGGCATTTTCCCAATCCATTCCCCATCCACCACACTACCTTTAAAGTAAAAGTAACCACATCCTGGAGTAGGCAAAGGCTTACTTCTTACTTCAATATTTCTATTATTTATCGTTAAAAATAAAAGGTCTACTTCACTTCGACATTTCATTTGCCCCGTTAATTCAACTCTGCCCTCATAGCGCCCTGAATCCCCAGCTGAATCATCAAGTATTAACTTAATATGCATAGTGTAGTCAGGCCACCCCATTCCCGCTGGAACAGTTGCATAACCAGACCAGACCTCACTAGCGTAGATGGTGGATGCTTTAAAGCATATTAGAAATACAAATAGAATTTTTTTCATTAAAACAATAAGGTGCTTATGCCAAATTTGCGTTAGCAGCCCTTATAACTGCCGGCAATTCTTGAGCTTTTATTCTTCTGGCTTCTAATGTAGATGCTTGCGTTTCTTGAGTCCTTTTAGACCAAGCCGACCCCGGGAAGAAAGCATCGTCTTTAAATCTGGGGATAACGTGCCAATGAATATGCGGAACCATATTGCCTAGGGCTGCGATATTGATCTTATCGGGATGCATTACGTGACGAATAGCTTCCTCAACCGCAAAAACCAAGGTCATGATGTGATCGCGCTCGCCATAACTGAGATCAGTCATCTCCGCCACATGTCGATTCCAGATCACCCTGCAGAAACCAGGTAGATCGGGGTCGTTGACGAGAATGACTCGACAGTCATCTCCACGCCAAATAAGTTGATCCTCTTCGGCTTTGAGCTCGTCTTTACAAAGTACACAATTAGTCATGGGAGGAATGTAAACGAAAACGGCACCTAAGTCACCCTTGTGAGGTCATTTAGGTGCCGCGGCAGTATTGGCGCATTATTACTGCGCCGCTTACTACGTACTACTTAGGGATTCTTAATGGAACTGCTCTTCTTCAGTAGAACCAGTCAATGCTGTTACAGAAGACTTACCACCTTGAATAACAGTAGTTACATCGTCGAAGTAACCAGTGCCAACTTCTTGCTGGTGTGAAACGAATGTGTAGCCACGATCACGAGCAGCAAATTCTGGCTCTTGTACCTTCTCGATGTATGCAGTCATACCACGCTGCATGTAGTCTTGTGCCAAATCGAACATGTTGTACCACATAGAGTGAATACCAGCCAATGTGATGAATTGATACTTGTAGCCCATTGCACCTAATTCACGTTGGAACTTAGCAATTGTTGCGTCATCTAAGTTCTTCTTCCAGTTGAAAGATGGTGAGCAGTTGTAAGCCAACATCTTGCCTGGGAACTTCGCACGAATTGCTTCGGCGAACTGACGAGCAAATTCGAGATCAGGAGTACCAGTTTCACACCAAACCATATCAGCATAAGCAGCGTAAGCCAAACCACGTGAGATTGCCTGATCCAAGCCCTTACGTGTCTTGTAGAAGCCTTCAGCTGTGCGCTCACCTGTCAAAAATGGCTTGTCATTTGCGTCGTAGTCAGAGGTCAATAAGTCAGCAGCTTCAGCATCTGTACGAGCCAAGATGATAGTTGGAACACCCATAACGTCAGCAGCTAAACGTGCAGAGATCAATTTTTGTACAGATTCTGTTGTCGGCAACAATACCTTGCCACCCAAGTGACCGCACTTCTTAACAGAAGACAATTGGTCTTCGAAGTGAACACCAGCAGCACCTTGCTTGATCAATGCTTTGCTTAATTCGAATGCATTCAATACACCACCGAAACCGGCTTCAGCATCAGCAACGATTGGAGCGAAATACTCGATATAACCTGCATCACCTTTATTAATGCCTTTAGCTGTTTGAATTTCATCAGCACGTTGGAATGAGTTATTGATACGCTCAACCATCTTAGGAACTGAATCTACTGGATATAAAGATTGGTCTGGATACATTGCAGCATAAGAGTTACCGTCAGCAGCAACCTGCCAACCAGATAAGTAAATTGCTTGTACGCCAGCTTTAACTTGTTGCATTGCTTGACCACCAGTCAAGGCACCTAAACAGTTAACGTAAGCTTCATTGTTTACCAACTCCCAAAGACGCTCAGCGCCATGCTTAGCTAAAGTGTGCTCAATCTTCAATGAGCCGCGAAGACGAATTACGTCCTCAGCTGTATAGCCACGTGTAATACCTTTCCAGCGTGGATTGGTATCCCAGTCTTTTTGTAGAGCTGCGATTTCCGCTTTGCGATCTGCCATGTTTTTCTCCCTAAGTTAAACAAGTACTTCAAAATTTGAGAACTCTTAAGACCAGTTCAAGTCTTATGTCTTATATAAGAGTTTAGACAGTTCAAAAAAGCAAGCAAGCTAAATATGGAATATTTTTAAAAATATTTAGTTATTTAAATTCAATAACTTAATGATATATTTTTACTATGTGGAATGCATACCCACTGCTTGGAATAAATTACAGGGCTGCTGATTGCACTGCATTTTACGCAGCGTAATGACATTTCATATTATGAAATTATTAGAGCTCAACTAAGCGGTTTTTGGCGCAATACCGGCAGACACCTTAAATACCGTTGGAATAATCATGAGCTGGAAGGCAACAATACCCAGGAATAATGCATTTGGAAGGCCGGCATCCATAAAGAAGCCAAAGATAAAAGGCCCTACCGCAGCACCCAAATCAATTCCCGAATAAACGATTCCGTAAACGCGTCCAGCAACGCCTTTTGGAGTTACCGTCTTCACCAATAGATCTCGTGAAGGAGCAACAACACCATAGCCAAAGCCTAAGCCAAAAAATAAGATTGGAATAAGGCCAGCCGGAATAAATCCAGTGCCTAGTAATAAGCACATTACTATCGTTACAGACAAACAGGATGTCACGATACGCTCAGGCGCTTTCAACTTTGCAGCTAAATATCCACCGAACAAAACACCGCCAGCACTACCAAGCGCTAATAAGGTGATGTAATAACTTCCGACATCTAATGGCACTTGATAAATTGAAAATAACGCACTAGGCGCAAAAGATTGCAGGCTTGAAGTAGAAGCCATGCTGAAGAAAAAGAAAATCCAACATAACCATACCGCAGTTAACTTCAGAAATGCGAATGCACTCTCTTGCACAACCCCAGGATTAGCGGCTTGATTACTTGCGTGAGTATCGTCATGACGTTCTTTGACGTTATCTAGAAGATAGCTTCGATTGACCCACAGAACCGCCAAGATACAAGCTTCCAGCAAGGCTGCGCATAGGAATGCAACACGCCAATCACTCAATTGAGCGATGGCCACCATGAATGCTGGCGCTGCCGCCCAACCTAAGTAACCCGTGACTCCATGCATTGAATAGGCGTACGGTAGATTAGGGGGCGACACCTTGTGATTAATAAGTGTGTAATCAACGGGATGAAAAATACCGTTACCGCAACCAGCAATAACTGCTCCCATCAAGAGCATGGCATAACCATTACTTTGTGAATACACAAACGCCGCCAGAATCAACAATCCAATACCACCAAATAATACTGGCCTTGCGCCAATACGGTCCACTAGAAAACCAGAGGAAGCTTGAGCAATACAAGACACCACAAAGAAAACTGACATGAGTAAACCGAGCTCGGCATAACTCAATGCAAAAGCATCCTTCAACCATGGGAACATGGGAGGGAGTACCAAATGAAAGAAGTGGGAGCTGCCGTGAGCTAGGCTAATGAGACCAATAACCCGGACATCACTGGCACGCCTGCTAAGCGCAACAGTCATGTACCGAGTTTACTGGCGCAGGAATTTTCCTGCTGAAATACTTTTTTACTGCTTAATGGACTTGACGAGAAAAGCTAAATTCGCCCGCCTTATCAACGTCCACAGGGACTACGTCTTTAGGACCGAACTTGCCTTCCAAGATCATCTTGGAAACAGGATTCTCAATATGCTGCTGGATGGCCCGCTTCAGAGGTCTTGCTCCAAAGACGGGATCAAAACCTACTTCCGCAATTTTATTGAGAGCTGCATCACTAACCTCAAGCTGCATATCCACTTTTGCCAGACGATCCGACAAGTTTTTGAGCAATATCTTCGCGATATTGGCAATATTGCCTTTGTCTAAGCCGTGGAATACAACAATCTCATCAATACGATTCAAGAACTCAGGACGGAAATGATTTTTCAATTCCTCAAATACCGCTTCTTTGATTTCAGATTGTTTCTTGTCTGTCATTGACTGAATCAAATGCGATCCAATATTACTGGTCATCACAATGACCGTATTTTTAAAGTCCACTGTACGGCCTTGACCGTCAGTTAAACGACCATCGTCCAACACTTGCAAGAGCACGTTAAACACATCTGGATGTGCTTTTTCAATTTCATCGAACAAGATCACACTATATGGATGACGACGCACCTGCTCTGTTAAATAGCCACCCTCTTCATAGCCAACATAGCCTGGAGGCGCGCCAATTAAACGCGCAACACTATGCTTCTCCATGAACTCACTCATATCAATACGAATGAGGTGATCTTCACTATCAAAAAGGAAACCGGCTAGCGCTTTGCATAACTCAGTCTTACCAACACCAGTAGGCCCAAGGAATAAGAACGAGCCATAAGGACGATTCTCTTCTGCCAAGCCGGCACGTGAACGACGGATCGCATCCGACACTGCACGAATAGCTTCTTCCTGACCAACCACGCGTTTGTGCAAAAGCTCTTCCATCTTGAGTAATTTATCGCGCTCACCTTGCATCATCTTCGATACCGGAATACCTGTCGCACGAGAAACCACTTCGGCAATTTCTTCTGCGCCAACTTGGGTGCGTAGTAATTTATTTTTCACTACACCATCTTTGTCGCCCTTCGCTTCAGCAGCCGCAGCAGATTTAAGCTTAGCTTCGAGTTCTGGCAATTTTCCATACTGCAACTCAGCAACCTGCTCTAACTTGCCATCACGTTGTAACTTAGCAATATCGGCCTTAACCTTCTCAATCTCTTCCTTCAGATTGGCGGCGCCTAATACGGCCCCCTTCTCTGCTTTCCAGATTTCTTCAAGGTCAGCATATTCGGCGCCAAGACGCTTAATCTCTTCCTCAATAAGGCCTAAACGTTTTTGGGAAGCTTCGTCCTTTTCCTTCTTAACTGCTTCACGCTCAATCTTTAACTGAATGAGCCGGCGCTCGAGCTTATCCATTACCTCCGGCTTAGAATCAATTTCCATCCGAATGCGTGAACCAGCTTCATCAATCAGATCAATCGCCTTATCTGGCAAGAAACGATCAGTAATGTAGCGATGCGACAACTCGGCAGCAGCCACAATTGCTGGATCAGTGATTTCAATACCGTGATGGAGCTCATAACGCTCTTGCAGACCACGCAAGATAGCGATGGTTGCTTCAACACTAGGTTCTTCCACCATCACTTTTTGAAAGCGACGCTCTAACGCAGGATCTTTTTCAATATATTTGCGATATTCATCTAGGGTTGTTGCGCCAATGCAATGCAATTCGCCGCGCGCCAAGGCTGGCTTAAGCATGTTGCCAGCATCCATTGCGCCATCACCTTTACCAGCGCCAACCATCGTATGAATCTCATCGATAAAGATAATGGTTTGACCCTCATCTTTAGCAACGTCACTGAGCACTGCCTTCAGACGCTCTTCAAATTCACCACGATATTTCGCACCAGCCAATAACAAAGCCATATCCAGAACTAAAACGCGTTTGTTCTTTAAGGTCTCTGGGACTTCGCCATTAACAATACGTTGGGCCAAACCTTCTACGATCGCGGTCTTACCTACGCCTGGTTCACCAATCAGCACAGGGTTATTTTTACCGCGACGCTGCAAGATCTGAATGGTGCGACGAATCTCATCATCACGACCAATGACTGGATCGAGCTTACCCATACGAGCACGCTCAGTTAAATCGACTGTGTATTTTTTTAAGGCCTCACGTTGACCTTCAGCATCTGCACTATTCACTGATTCTCCTCCGCGCACTAAATCAATAGCCGCCTCTAACGATTTACGATTTAAGCCATTCTCGCGAGCAACCTTGCCGAGCTCGCCTTTGTCATCTGCTACAACCAGTAAAAACAGTTCACCCGCAATGAATTGATCATTACGTTTGTTGGCCTCTTTTTCACATAAGTTCAACCAATTACTGAGATCACGACCAACCTGGACTTCCCCGCTAGTGCCCTGCACTTCAGGAAGGTTGCCAATAATCTTTTCTACACCCTTTTCGAGGCCGGCCACATTGACGCCCGCTCTTGTTAGCAAACTCTTTGCACCACCATCAGAATCACGCAACATTGCCAACAACACATGGGCTGGCTCAATATATTGGTTGTCTTTAGCTAAAGTGATACTTTGGGCCTCACTTAAGGCCTCTTGAAACTTAGTTGTTAATTTATCTATTCTCATTTATGCACTCCATATATCTATCTATAGAATATAAGGGCAATATCGCCAATTTCAAGGGTATTTGAGCCCTTTTTAACCCTAATTTGACCCATTTTGACCTGGCTTGTTTACCTACTAGAATGCTCTGACGGCACGTACTATGCCGGCATTACAAACCGTCTAGAACATCGGCTAGAAGCTCACAACTCAGGGCAAGGCGCTCGCTATACAAGAGCTCGCAGACCAGTTGTCCTTTTAGCTACACAAGAGCACCCGGATCGATCTGAAGCCTCAAAGGCGGAGATCAAATTAAAGCAACTTCCCCGCTCTGAAAAGTTGGCATTCTTTAAAAACAAAAACCACCCATGAGGGTGGTTAATTTGCTGTTGACTGAACATTAGAAGGCGTCTTTTACGCGTTCTAATGCATAGATTTCTCTTAAGTGCAGAGCTTGATAAGCCACCCGATCTTTAAATAATCCTGTAATCGTTTCTGAACCAGGTGAAAAATTTCTCATAACGTCTTCATTCAGATTGTATGTAGGCCAATTTGCCTGACCACTCACATTTGGATTACCGGTTTTGGCAAAAGCCGCCCAGCTGGCAGATAACCTCTCGGACATTGCTTGATCCTGAGAGCTATTTTTATCCGCAATCGGAAACCAATCTTTTGGCCAGACATGTGTTTTCTTGAACCCAGCAATATCTTTTTCAATTCGATCGCATTGATTCACACCAGATAAGGCCTGCTTAGGAGCTTGGGTTACTAATCCCAAACTACCAAAGACATAAGGTATCTCGTAAGTATGAGGTGCGCCCGGTAAAGCGGCTCGGATATTCTGAGTTAGGTAATCAAAGTAATAGGCGTAACCCGGGGCAATACCATTCATGCTATTTGCCAATAATTTGGTACTGGCGCGATACATCAGATCCTGGATTACAAAAGAATTCAAAATACATTTATCTTTTACATTGGCATAAAGCTGCTCAATAATCTTTGGGTCTTCGCGCACATTCTTCAAAAAGACATCTAAGGCAGGCTCACCAGGCAACATGAAATCGCTATCAAATGAGTTTGTGCCGATCATGAAAGGCACTTTCGCCTGCTTACCAGCGGCAAATAAAGGAATGGGGTCGCCCTTCAAAATCTGACCGTCAACAAAAGGACCGCCAAACTCACCAGCATAGTAAGAGTTGCCATCCAGAACCAACTTCTGAACTGGCAACTTACGTAATTCGGCTAACGATTTCGCGCCAAGTGCAGCCATAAATTTAGCGCCTATATCCACCTCTGGTGTTAAGCCAAAACGCTTTTCAGTCATTCCCCTTAAAGGACTTTGTTGCGCACTTTGGGCAATCGCCTTGTGGAACAACCCCTTGGCTGCATCAGAAACCATTAACCAGGTCACACTTCTACCGCCAGCTGATTGACCAAAGATTGTTACGTTATTGGGATCTCCCCCAAATACTTCAATATTCTTTTTGACCCATTTTAAAGAGGCAATTTGATCCATGGTGCCGTAATTACCTACTGGCTCACCCTTAGCTTTTGCTTCCTCAATCAACTCTTTTGAAGCAAAAAAGCCCAATGATCCAAGACGGTAGTCAACCGTAACAACGATGACACCATTCTTCACCAAATTGATTGGGGTGAACTGCGGATCTTTAGCACCATCTACGATTAAACCGCCACCATGGAACCAAACCATGACCGGCAAATTCTTATTAGGTTTAGAGGGTGTAAAAACGTTGAGCTTTAAACAATCCTCGCTACCTGGTAGCCCAAGACCATCGTTAAGATTTTTAATATATTGCTGCGGACAGGCACCACCAAACTTACTAGCATCACGTGTGCCATTCCAAGCAAGCGCTGGTTGCGGAGGGCGCCAGCGCAAGTCACCCACAGGAGGGGCTGCATATGGAATATTTTTAAACGCCTGCATGTTGTACTCAATCACACCTTGCAAGCCACCTGTTTCAACCTTAACAACAGGCTTCTCTGCAGCACATACGCCAGTAGCAATAGCAGTCAATAACAAGGCAACTAATTTTTTCATTTGAATCTCTCTTGCGAAATATGGAATATGGCTTAGGTTTTATTCCAGCGGGCCATTGCAGCCTCGTCAGTCACGCGAGCATCTACCCAACGAGCCCCTTCAGGGGTATCTTCTTTCTTCCAAAATGGAGCCGCTGTTTTTAGGTAGTCCATGATGAACTCGCAGGCAGCGAAAGCCTCACCCCTGTGCGCACTGCTTACGGCTACCAGAACAATTTGATCCTCGGGCAACAGTGGTCCAACTCGATGTATCACTAGCGTTTGATAAATATCCCAACGTGCTTTAGCTTGATCAAGGATTTCTTGCAGAGACTTTTCAGTCATCCCAGGGTAGTGCTCAAGCGTCATGCCTTTTACTGGGCTGCCATCATTCATATCCCGGACAGCTCCTAAAAAAGAGACTACCGCGCCAACACGTGGGTCTCCTTTTCTGAGCGCCGCAATTTCAGCGCTAAGGTCGAAATCGTTTTCCTGAATACGAATAGATGAATTGGACATACTAGCCGCCGGTTACCGGAGGAAAGAAAGCTACTTCAGCCCCATCCTGAAGAACGGTATTTGCATCAACCATGTGTTGATTAAGAGCACAGCGCAATACCTTACCTTCAGCCAATACTTCAGACCAAGGGTTGCCACGCTCAATAAGATGCGCCCTGAGCTCAGCTATCGTTTTAACTGTTGCTGGAATCGTAATGCTCTCTTGCGAGATGCCAAGAGCCTCACGCAATGAGGCGAAGAATCGTAATTCGAGTTTCATGAACTAATCGTAAACCGATTATTTGAGGAGCGCATCAAAAGGAATGTATTTCACCAACTCGCCAGACTTGATTGGCTGATTTGGCGGGCAATCAACTAGGCCATCACCCCAAGAGGCGCTGGTGAGTACGCCTGAACTTTGATTTGGGTATAAATCAAGACCACCTTGATCATTAATCTTAACGCGCAAGAACTCATTGCGACGATCAGCTTTCAGCCAATCAAAGTCCGCACGCATTAAATACGATTGAGGAAGTTTAGCTTCACGCCCCTGTAACTTCAAAATGAATGGGCGAACAAATAACAAGAAGGTGACAAAGCTAGAAACTGGATTGCCAGGCAACCCAATAAACCAGGCTTCACCGTCTTTAGGCTCACTGGATTTACGTACCGCACCAAATGCTAGCGGCTTACCCGGTTTGATGGCAATTTGCCAAAGATCCAATCGCCCCTCGGCTGTTACCGCAGGCTTAATATGATCTTCCTCGCCAACCGATACGCCGCCAGAGGTAATAATCAAATCATGATTTTTACTGGCCTTGCGCAGCGCCTCTCGCGTTGCATCCAATCGATCAGGAACAATACCTAAATCCGTAGCATCACAACCCAAAGACTTCAGACAAGCTAGCAAGGTATCGCGATTGGAGTTGTAGATGCCACCAGGTTTTAATGGCTCTCCCGGAAGTGCCAATTCATCACCCGTAAAAAATGCCGCGACCCTTACCCTGCGTTTTACATTGAGATGCGTTAAGCCAGCGGAAGCGGCAACACCTAACTCTTGAGGGCGCAAGAATGTGCCCGCAGTCAAGCAAGTCTTGCCAGTTGTTAAATCTTCGCCGCTACGACGAATCCATTGACCGGAAGTAGGAGCAACATTAATAGTGACTTGATCAGGCTGATCCCCAACCGTGCAATCTTCTTGCATTACAACGGCATCGGCACCAGGGGGAACAGGAGCGCCTGTGAAAATTCTGGCGGCAGTACCAGATTCCAACTGGGTTCCAATAGAACCGGCTGGAATACGCTGAGCAATTTTTAATGTTTGTCCGGGTGTTGCCGTATCTGCACATCGAACCGCATAGCCATCCATTGAGGTGTTATCCAGTGGCGGCACATCTACCAAGCTCTTTACATCATCGGCCAGAACTCTTCCCAATGCCGCTTGCGTGCTTACCTTCTCACTCTCAGTTACTGTCATTGCATTTGAGAGCAAATGGTCTAATGCCTGCTGCGCTGTCAACATGGGTGGCTTAGTCATGGGATGATTTTTATTGCTTCAATTGTTGTGGGCTAAAAATTAACCCAGATGCGTTGTAATGAAATCTTTAACTTGATTCACATCTGCATCAATATTCTCAACACGCTGCGGCTTAGACTTAATGTCTTTAAAAGCTGGTGGACATTCCGCAGGACGACCTAAAGCAATCTCAATGGTTTCTTCAAACTTAATTGGGAGCGCCGTCTCGAGCACGATCATTGGAATACCTGCTTGCAAATGCTCACGAGCCACTTTCACGCCATCAGCAGTATGTGTATCAATCATTACACCGTAGCGCTTATCAATGTCACGAATAGTTTCTAGGCGATTCTCATGAGTGCTACGACCTGATTGAAAGCCATACTTACCAAGCACCTTAAAGACTGCATCTTTGGAGATATCAAAGCCGCCCGCTTCATCAACCTGCTTGAACATAGCAGCTGTAGCTTTGCCATCTCGCTCCATAAAATCAAAAACAAAACGCTCAAAGTTGCTTGCTTTTGAAATATCCATGGATGGGCTGGAGGTATGTAAAGTTTCAGCTGACTTGCGTGCACGATAGACGCCAGTACGGAAGAACTCATCGAGTACATCATTCTCGTTAGTAGCGGCAATCAAATGCTCAATAGGCAAACCCATCATGCGAGCAATATGACCCGCACAAATGTTGCCAAAGTTGCCCGAAGGCACAGTGAATGAGACTTTCTCTGAGCTGGATTTAGTTGCCAGTAGGTAACCTTGGAAGTAATAGACCACCTGAGCCACTACACGACCCCAGTTAATAGAGTTCACTGTACCAATCTGATTCTTTGCTTTGAAAGCGTGATCATTGCTTACTGCCTTCACAATATCTTGGCAGTCATCAAAGACACCAGCCACTGCTAAGTTAAAAATATTCGGATCTTGTAAGGAGTACATTTGCGCAGATTGAAAAGCACTCATCTTGCCGCGAGGTGAAAGCATAAACACCTTCACGCCCTCTTTACCGCGCATTGCATATTCAGCGGCACTACCAGTATCACCAGAAGTTGCACCCAAAATATTGAGATGTTGACCTTTTTTCTTGAGAGCGTATTCAAAGAGATTGCCAAGCAACTGCATAGCCATGTCCTTGAAGGCCAAAGTAGGCCCATTTGAGAGACTTAAAAGGCCAATACGAGTTCCATGCTCTTCACCTAACCAATGTATCGGGGTAATGTCTTTAGCGTTGTCCTGCGGACGACCATTGCAGTAAACCTGCTCGGTATAAGTTTTACGCAAAAGTACGCGCAAATCAGCCGCAGGAATATCGTCGCAATATAGACTTAAAACTTCAAAAGCCAAATCGGCATAAGACAAACCGCGCCATGAATCCAGCTGCGCTGCAGTGACTTTTGGATATTGAACGGGCAAATACAAGCCACCATCAGGCGCCAACCCACCCAACAAAATTTCTAAGAAGGATTGTTGCGGACTATTGCCGCGAGTAGATTGGTAACGCATGTATTTTGCTGAGTTTTACTTAAGACAGATTTTCTAAACGGATCTTCACCACTTCACCGGCAACAGTTTTAAGAGCTTGAATCTCTTTAATTGCAGCAAGCATGTTCTTTTCTTTGGTTTCGTGAGTCAAGGCAACCAAATCAGTTTGACTTTCACCTTCATCAGCCTCCTTTTGCAAGAGAGCATCGATTGAAACACCATGTGAAGCCAAAATTTTGGTGATATCTGCCAATACGCCAGCTTGATCAGCTACACGCAAGCGCAGATAGTAACTAGTGGTGATCTCGCCAATTGGCAATACTGGTGTGTCATGTACTGCATCCGGCTGGAATGCCAAGTATGGAACGCGATGCTCAGCTTCAGCGCTGAGCAAACGGGTGATATCTACTAAGTCTGCAATTACAGCCGATGCCGTTGGCTCAGAGCCTGCGCCCTTACCGTAATACAAAGTTGTTCCAACGGCGTCGCCAAATACCTGCACCGCATTCATGGCGCCTTCAACGTTGGCAATCAAACGTTTAGATGGAATCAGTGTCGGGTGCACACGCAACTCAACACCAGTCGAAGTCTTCTTGGCAATACCAAGCAACTTGATGCGATATCCCAATTGCTCAGCGTACTTAATATCAATTGCGTCTAATTTAGTGATGCCCTCAATGTGCGCTTTTTCAAACTGCATTGGAATGCCAAATGCAATTGCGCTCATGATGGTTGCTTTATGCGCAGCATCAACACCTTCAATGTCAAAAGTAGGATCAGCTTCGGCATAACCCAAACGTTGCGCTTCTTTTAAAACAGTACCGAAATCCAAGCCTTTGTCACGCATCTCGGACAAGATGAAATTCGTTGTGCCATTAATGATGCCGGCAATCCATTCAATACGGTTCGCTGTTAAGCCCTCACGCAACGCTTTAATAATCGGAATACCGCCCGCAACAGCAGCTTCAAACGCAACCATCACACCCTTGGCATGCGCTGCTTTAAAAATCTCATTACCGTGCACAGCAATCAAAGCCTTGTTAGCTGTTACCACGTGCTTACCAGCAGCAATTGCCTCAAGAACCAAGTCCTTGGCAATGCCATAGCCACCAATCAACTCAACAACAATGTCGATCTCTGGGTTATTAATAACAGCACGAGCATCGTTTACAACTTGCGCACGATCCTTCACCAATTCTTTGGCACGTTCTACATTGAGGTCGGCAACAGTATTAATACGAATGCCACGACCAGCGCGTCGAGTAATCTCATCCTGGTTACGTTCGAGAACAGTGAATACGCCACCACCAACAGTGCCAATACCTAAAAGACCTACTTGAATCGGTTTCATGATGCCTTTGCTGCAGTTGAAGAAGCCTTACGGCTGTGCTTATTACGATAACGCTCCAGAAAACGTGCAAGACGGCCAATGGCCTCCTTGAGCACATCTTCGTGAGGCAAGAACACTACGCGGAAGTGATCAGGTTTACCCCAGTTAAAACCAGAGCCCTGCACTAACAATACTTTTTCTTCTTTTAAAAGATCAGCAACAAATTGTTGATCATCTTCAATTGGATAAACCTCTGGGTCTAACTTTGGAAATAAATACAAGGCTGACTTAGGTTTCACACAAGTGACACCTGGAATATCAGTAATCAGTTTCCAGGCGAGATCACGCTGCTTCGCAAGACGACCGCCTTCACCCACCAAGTCATTAATACTCTGATAACCGCCTAATGCGGTTTGTATCGCATATTGTCCCGGTACGTTTGCACACAAACGCATCGAGGCCAGCATGTTTAAACCTTCAATGTAATCGCGCACCATCTCTTTATCGCCGGAGACAATCATCCAGCCGGCACGATAGCCGCATGAACGGTAATTCTTAGAAAGGCCGTTAAAGGTAATGGTGACTACATCGGTCGACAAAGACGCTAGAGAAATATGCTTCTCGCCGTCGTACAACATTTTGTCGTAGATCTCATCGGCAAATAAAATTAAACCGTGCTCGCGAGCAATCTGGATCATCTCCATCAAGACTTCTTTTGAGTAGATTGCGCCAGTTGGATTATTTGGGTTAATTACGACAATCGCTTTAGTGCGAGGGGTAATTTTTTTACGCAAATCGTTTAAGTCTGGCTCCCAATCTTTGGACTCATCGCAGAGATAGTGCACAGGTGTACCACTCGACAAACTCACAGCAGCAGTCCACAAGGGGTAATCTGGTGTCGGCACCAAAACTTCATCGCCATCATTTAAGAGTGCATTCATCGATAACACGATGAGTTCAGAAACACCATTGCCGGTATAAACATCATCCAGAGTTACGCCTTGAATGCCTTTTTCTTGGCAATACTGCATGATTGCCTTACGAGCCGAAAAGATTCCTTTGGAATCGGAATAGGCTGAGGCATTGCTTAAATTACGAATCATGTCCAACTGAATCTCTTCAGGAGGATCAAAACCGAAAACCCCTACGTTTCCGATGTTTAATTTGATGATTTTGTGACCCTCTTCCTCCATGCGCTGAGCAAGCTCGAGCACCGGCCCACGTATGTCATAACAGACGTTATCGAGCTTTTGGGACTTTCGAATTGGTTTCACAATAAATTAAAGGGTAAGTTCTTGAAATATGAGAAAAAACAGCTAGCTATAATCCACATAATTATGACAGAGAGTCCACTTGAAGCTTCAATCTGACCCCTATTCCGGAGCGAATACGATCACTGGCTACGGCGATGGTTACGTAGAGATCAATAAGACTCCTTACGCCCATGCTGTTGTCCTAAGCTCGGATGGCGCCATCGCAGAGTGGGCAGCCCAGTCATTTGAGGACTTGGAAGCCCATCACTTCTCGCAACTCGTTGATTTAAAACCAGAATTAATCCTAATTGGTACGGGCAAACGTCAACGCTTTCCTAAACCAGAACTCGTAAAAGCCCTGATTTCCGCCAAAATTGGCTTTGAAATCATGGATTCTCAGGCTGCTTGCAGGACATACAACATCCTGGTGGGGGAAGGACGTCAGGTCCTTTTGGCGCTGATTGTGGAGCCCGTTTAATGCAATTTGGCCAAATTCGGCAGTCCTCGGCCCTGCATCCAGGCAAGATTTTGCTGTTGGCCATCATTTATGGCTTGCTGTGGTTTGGAACTCTCAACTATCGACACCTCATTCCATCGGATGAAGGACGCTATGCTGAGATCGCCCGAGAGATGCTCGTAACCGGCGACTGGATAACACCCCGCTATAACGGTTACAAGTATTTTGAAAAACCACCATTACAAGCGTGGGCTACTGCAGCAGCATTTCAAGTGTTTGGTATCGGCGATTGGCAAGCAAGATTTTGGACTGCGCTCACTGGCTTTCTCACCATTCTCTTAATTGGATTTACCGGCGCTCGAATTTATAACGCTCGAGCAGGATGGTTGGCCGCCGTTGTGTTGGCCTCAAGTCCGATGTGGGTCATCAGCGGTCACTTCAATTCACTTGATATGGGCTTGTCTGCTTTTTTAGTAGCCGCACTATGCAGTCTATTGCTTGCACAAACCTCACACAATAAAAGTAGTTGTCGAAATTGGATGTGGGCATGTTGGGCCTTCATGGCACTAGCCACCTTATCCAAAGGTGTTATTGGCGCTGCAATTCCGGCGATGGTATTTATTGCTTACTCCATTAGCACTTGGGATTGGAAGATCTGGACTCGACTCCGTTTATTTAGCGGAACTATTTTGTTCTTAGCAATCACTGCGCCTTGGTTTACTTTGGTGGCGCAGCGCAATCCTGAATTTTTAGAATTCTTCTTTATTCATGAGCATCTACAACGCTTCACACAGGACGCTCACAGCAGAACAGGTCCTATTTATTACTTTGTGCCACTGCTGCTGATTGGCCTACTGCCTTGGGCGCTTCAAATTCCCGGAGCTGTTGCACAGGCTTGGAGCGAGCGCCGCCGCGAGTTTTCTGCTGGCTGGTTATTGGTCTGCTGGTTTGTGGTGATTTTTGCGTTCTTTAGCGTCTCACGATCCAAATTGCCCGGCTACATCATCCCCGTATTTCCCGCGCTTGCTTTAATCATCGGCAATCGATTGGATCGCTTGCTCGGCCATACCAATACGATGGCGTTGCCCTGGAAATTACAAACAATAGGCTTCTCCATTTTGGGATGCATTGGGTTTTTCTTTTTGGATGCTATTGGTAAGCAAGCAAGACCTGATGAGATTGAGACTTATGCGCAATACACCTATTGGGTTATTGCTGCATTAACAGCACTAATCATTTTTAGCGCATATGCAGCATGGCAAAGCAAGCGAAATGGCATTCAAAGTATCGTGAGTTTTGCTTGCGGATTTTTTCTCTGCGCCATCATCGCAGGCACAGGTCATGAAACATTAGGTCGCGCCGTCTCTGGCATTGATCTCGTAGAACGAGTGAAAGCATCTATTCCTGAAAAGGTGAATTTTTATTCTGTTCGTCTTTTAGACCACACTGTGCCGTTTTATTTGGGCAGAACGATGATCATGGTTGAAGCTCCTGATGAACTCGAGTTTGGCGTCAAGCAAGAACCCGATCTATGGATGCCAACCCTGGATGCATTTATTACTCACTGGAAAGAAGATCAAACTGCCTATGCCCTCATGGTTCCAGAGCAATTTGAAGCACTGAAGGCTCAGAATTTTCCAATGCAAGAAGTTGATCGCGATTCTCGTAGAGTCATTGTGAAACACCCAGAAGCTTCGCATTAGGCCATTAAAGTAATATAAGACATCATGTCAGACTCTAATCAACCATTTATCCCCTTTACGCGCCCTAGCTTCAATCAAGAAACGATTGATGCTGTTTCGGAAGTATTGCGTTCCGGCTGGGTGACATCAGGACCCAAGTTGGCAGAGTTTGAAGCAACTTTAAGCAACTACTTTGGCGGACGCCCGGTACGCTGTTTTGCTAATGGCACTGCAACGATGAAGATTGCGCTCCAGGTCGCAGGCATTGGAGAAGGTGACGAGGTCATCACGACGCCCATCTCTTGGGTGGCAACATCAAACGTCATTTTGAGCGTAGGCGCCAAACCGGTGTTTGTAGATATTGATCCGGTCACACGCAATATTGATCTCAATAAAGTTTCGGCTGCAATCACACCAAAGACACGAGCAATCATGCCCGTCTATTTAGCTGGCCTACCTGTTGATATGGATCAGCTCTATGCATTGGCCAAACAACACAATCTGCGCGTAATCGAAGATGCTGCACAAGCCTTTGGCTCCCAATGGCAAGGCAAAAGGATTGGTAGCTTTGGTGACTTAGTCAGCTTTAGCTTTCAGGCCAACAAGAATCTCACCACTGTTGAAGGTGGTTGCCTTGTTCTCAATAATGCAGATGAAGCAAAGCTTGCCGAGAAATTCCGTCTTCAGGGATTAACCCGTCAAGGCATGGACGGCATGGACGTCGATGTATTGGGTGGCAAAGATAATTTGACCGATGTGAATGCAGCAATTGGTCTTGAACAACTCAAGCAGCTGCCTTCATATCAAGCGCGTCGTGCTGCGCTTGCTCAACAATACTTTGATGTCATTCGCGCTGAATTGAAATCTGCTGGATTGGAAAGTTTGAAATTAGAGCTTCCAGTTGAAAACTTTACTGAAAGTAACTGGCACATGTTCCAAGTAGTTTTGCCGCTAGATCAGCTAAATACAGATCGCGCCCAAGTCATGACTGAGCTAAAAGATCTGGGCATTGGCACTGGCGTTCATTACCCTGCTATTACAGGTTTTACTCTGTATAAAAACCAAGGTTATAAAACCTCTGACACACCAATCGCAGAACGGATTGGCAAATCCATCCTCACACTTCCTTTATTCCCCGCAATGGCAGATGAAGATATTGGCCGTATAGCCAAGGGATTAGTCGGAATTTTGCAGAAATACCGCAAAAACTAGCGTTATTGGGGTTGAGCCCTGAGAATCAGGCAAAATTGCTGCATGACTGCCAATTTAGTTGCCAACCCAACACTCAGCATTGTTATTCCCGTCTACAACGAGGAAGATGGTCTCCAAGCTCTCTTTGATCGCCTCTACCCGGCGCTAGATACGCTGGCCGCTAAACGCAACATTACTTACGAAATCGTTTTTGTAAACGATGGCAGCAAAGATCGCTCCGCCGGAATTCTTTCTAAGCAGGTGGAATTGCGTCCCGATGTCACTCGCGCAGTTTTATTTCATAGCAACTTTGGTCAACATATGGCGATCATGGCTGGCTTTGAATACGCCAAAGGCGAATACATCATCACCCTAGATGCCGACTTACAAAATCCACCGGAAGAGATTGATGCACTCACTGAGCAACTTTTAAAAGGTCATGATTACGTCGGCACGATACGCGCCGATCGCCAGGACAGCCTCTTCAGAAAGTTCGCTTCACGCGCCATGAATCGATTGCGTGAAAATATAACCCGCATCACAATGACTGATCAAGGCTGCATGTTGCGTGGCTATAGCCGTCGCATTGTTGATCTTGTTCGCCAATGCGACGAGAGCAATACTTTTATTCCGGCCCTGGCTTACACCTTCTCTGCCAACCCAGTTGAGATCTCTGTTAAGCATGAGGAGCGGTTTGCTGGTGAATCTAAATACACCCTGTATCAACTCATTCGTCTGAACTTTGATCTTGTCACCGGCTTCTCAATCATGCCATTGCAGATCTTTTCGATCCTCGGTATGCTTTTATCCCTTGCTGCTGGCAGCCTTTTCGCTTACCTACTAGTACGTCGCTTCGTTTTAGGCGCAGAGGTTGAGGGGGTATTTACCCTCTTCGCGCTGACCTTCTTCCTCATTGGTGTCATGCTCTTTGGGCTTGGTCTTTTGGGTGAATACATTGGTCGTATTTATCAGCAAATTCGCAAACGTCCACGTTATGTTGTGCAGACTGTTTTAGAGAAAAAATAATTGCACGCAGTCGTCTTTGCTTATCACGATGTAGGCGTTAATTGCCTAAAGGCACTTCTTGGTGCCGGCATACAAGTTGACCTCGTAGTCACCCATCAAGATGATCCCAATGAAAATGTTTGGTTCGGGAGTGTAGCCAAGCTGTGTGCTGAGAGAAATATTCCTTACATCACACCCAATACAAATGAATTGGTAGACCTCATTCCAAAGCTTCAGGCGCTTGCACCGGATTATATTTTTTCTTTCTACTATCGCTTCATGATTCCGGAGCAGATATTGAAGTGCGCAAAAATTGCTGCACTTAATATGCATGGCTCACTTCTACCAAAATATCGTGGGCGTGCACCAGTGAATTGGGCCATCCTGCATGGCGAAACCGAAACCGGCGCAACCTTGCACGTGATGGAAGCAAAGCCAGACGCTGGGGATATTGTTGGACAAGCAGCCGTCAACATCGACCCAGACGAAACCGCGACCGACGTATTTGGCAAAGTCAGCCAGGCCGCAGTGACTGTTATTGAACAAGCTCTACCGAGCCTTATAAAGGGAATCGTTCCTCGCAAGCCTAACGAACTCCAAAAAGGCAGCTATTTTGGCGGCAGAAAGCCCGCAGATGGCCAAATTCACTGGAATCAGACTGCCAAACAAGTACACGACCTGGTTAGGGCCGTTGCCCCACCCTATCCGGGCGCCTTTACAAACCATGAGGGCAAAGTCATGATTGTTGCCCGCACCAGCCTAAATGGGCCATTTCCAGCCAATCTCGATCTTGGGGTTTGCGGCATCCAAGTGGTTGATAATCGGGTATTCGGCATTTGCGGCAATCGCCAAGCAGTAGAAATCTTGGAATGGTTGCCAGCAAGCAAATAAATTAGATTAAAACGAGGCAGTAAAGATGAAAAAAGTACTCATTCTTGGTGTTAACGGTTTTATTGGTCACCACCTTTCCAAGCGCATTCTCGAGACAACCGATTGGGATGTCTATGGCATGGATATGCAAAATGATCGCCTTGGTGACTTAATTAATCATCCGCGTATGCACTTCTTTGAAGGTGATATCACCATCAATAAAGAATGGGTTGAGTATCACATTCGTAAATGCGATGTCATCTTGCCTTTGGTTGCTATTGCCACACCAGCAACTTATGTTCAGCAGCCACTCAAAGTGTTTGAGCTCGATTTTGAAGCAAACCTTCCAATCGTGCGCTCTGCAGTGAAATACAAAAAGCATTTGGTATTTCCATCCACATCTGAAGTGTATGGAATGTGCGAGGATGGCGAATTTGATCCCGCTAAATCCAATATGGTTTACGGCCCAATCAATAAGCCACGCTGGATCTATGCTTGCTCTAAACAATTGATGGATCGCGTGATTTGGGGCTACGGCATGGAAGGTCTCCGCTTTACCCTATTCCGTCCATTTAACTGGATTGGCCCTGGTCTCGATAGTATCTACACACCAAAAGAAGGCTCTTCCCGCGTAGTGACTCAGTTCTTGGGTCACATTGTTCGCGGCGAATCTATCAACGTGGTTGATGGTGGCGCGCAGAAACGTGCCTTTACTTATGTTGATGATGGTATCGATGCCTTAATGCGCATCATCGACAACAAAGATGGTGTTGCTAACGGCAAGATCTACAACATCGGCAATCCAAAAAATAATCACTCTATTCGCGAACTAGCAAATCAGATGTTAGAAATTGCTCGCAGCATTCCTGAATATGCGAAGACTGCAAATGAAGTGAAGATTGTAGAAACCACTTCTGGCGCCTACTATGGCGAAGGCTATCAAGACGTTCAAAATCGTGTGCCAGCGATTGATAACACGATGAGCGAACTGGGTTGGAAACCAACCACCACTATGTCCGATGCGCTCAAGAATATTTTTGAAGCTTATCGTGAAGATGTAGAAAAAGCGCGCACCTTAGTAGATAAAGAATAAGAGAAAGTAAACCTCAAGCTTCATGGCTAAGATTGCTCTCAAGGTTGATGTTGATACTTTACGTGGCACTAAAGAAGGCGTACCGAATCTAGCTCGTACCCTGGAGCGCTTTGGACTTAAGGCGACCTTTCTCTTTAGCCTTGGTCCCGATCACACCGGTTGGGCCTTAAAGCGCGTTTTCCGCCCAGGCTTTCTGAAAAAAGTGAGTCGAACTTCTGTTGTAGAGCACTACGGCATTAAGACATTGCTCTATGGTGTTCTACTCCCGGGACCAGACATCGGCAAGAAGGCTGCAGCAGAAATGCGCGCCATTGATCAAGCGGGTCATGAGACTGGCATTCACACCTGGGATCACGTTACCTGGCAAGATGCAGTTCGTACTCAAGATACGCAATGGACAAAGTCCATGATGCAAAAAAGCTGGGATCGATTTGTGGAGATTTTTGGTCATGCACCAGTAACTTATGGCGCCGCTGGATGGCAAATGAATTCGGCAGCCTTTGAACAGCTCGATCAATGGGGGATTGCTTACTCTTCTGATGGTAGAGCCGAACCCAATCTTGTACCCTATCGCCTTGAGCTACCTTCTGGCAAAGCAAGACATGTTCAATACCCAACAACACTCCCTACTTTTGATGAGCTGATTGGCATCGATGGTACTGATGAGTTTGGTGCAGTCAAAAAGCTTTTAGAGATTACTCAAAGCAATCCCAACGACCAAGTGTTCACGCTACACGCTGAGCTAGAAGGTCAAAAGTTATTACCCGCATTTGAGCAGCTATTAGCTGGATGGCTAAATCAAGGTCACGATCTCGTCACGATGGGCGAGCTTCATAAATCCTGGGAAGCCACCAAACAACTCGATAAAATAGCTGTATTACCGCTTACATGGGGTGAAATACCTAACCGTAGTGGCGAATTAATCATTCAAAATAACTAATAATTCAATAAGCATTAGAGACAACCAACGAAAGATCATCATGACAGTAGCTATCGGTAAACCTATGCCGCAGTGCGCAATTCCAGCAACCTCTGGATTGACATTTTCACCTGCATCCGCAAAAGGCAAAAAGCTAGTTCTTTATTTCTACCCTAAAGATATGACTCCTGGCTGCACAGCCGAGTCCGGGGAATTTAGAGACAATATTGAAGCATTCACTAAGGCCAATACTCTGGTGGTAGGGGTTTCCCGAGATAGCCTCAAGTCACACGACAACTTCCGCAGCAAGTTAGAGCTTCCATTTGAGCTAGTTGCCGATACCGAAGAAAAGCTTTGTCAGATCTTTGGTGTAATGAAAATGAAGAATATGTATGGCAAACAAGTCCGTGGCGTAGAGCGCAGCACCTTCTTATTTGACTCCTCCGGGAATCTGGTGAAAGAGTGGCGTGGACTTAAAGTTCCAGGTCATGTGACAGAGGTATTACAAGCAGCCCAAGCCACCAAATAATTTTTACAACAATTTGTTCTGAGGTGCTTGCAAACCCCAAAATTTGGGGTAAAGTGATTCATATGCACCGTAAACGACGGGAAAGTCTGACAATCCGTTTGAATCAGAAACCTGAATATCTCAGATCAGGTACGGAGAGTAACCCCCTCAGTTTTTCAGTCCTCGCGGTAACCAGTTTCGTAATAAACCGTCAATGCACTCCGCTTGGCGGTTTTTTCTTTTAGGAGAGTCCATGCCACTGCCCCCAATCCCCACTCAAATTGCTGATCAAGTGAAGCTCAGTCGCAAAGATACTCCCGACTTAAAGAAGCGCCCTGCCCCAGCAAAACCGGTGGTAGTAGAAGCAGTTGATTGGACCAATGATGTAGAAGAAGATTTAACTGAGGCAGAAGTGGCTCTCGAAAAAATCAAACTGGACCGAAGCCCAATTCGAAGCGAGAACAAAACTCCTGCACCCGCAAAACCAAAACGCGTCATTCGTACAGGACCTCCAAGCCTATTTGTTTTGGATACCAATGTACTTATGCATGATCCGAGCTCCCTATTCCGCTTTTCAGAGCACGATCTGTATTTACCAATGACAACTCTAGAAGAGTTGGATAACCATAAAAAGGGAATGACTGAGGTAGCACGCAATGCCCGTACTGTCAGCAGATCTCTGGACCAACTTATTGCCGGCACAAGCGGCACCCTAGATGAAGGCATTCCGCTCAATAAGCTAGGCAATCAAGATGTTACTGGTCGTCTCTTCTTCCAAACAAAACTTGCTACACAAGCATTACCCGAAGGCCTTCCTGAAGGCAAAGGCGATAACTTGATTTTGGCAGTAGTGAGCGAGTTGCAAAAAACTCGCAAGGGCCAAGAAGTAGTGTTGGTATCCAAAGACATCAACATGCGCATCAAGGCGCGCGCATTAGGATTGCCTGCTGAAGATTATTTCAATGACCAGGTTTTAGAAGATCGCGACTTGATGTATGCCGGCGTCATGGCATTGCCAGCAGATTTTTGGCCTAAGCATGGTAAGGACATGGAAAGCTGGGCTGATTCTAAATCAGGCACGATGTTCTACCGAGTGACTGGACCCTCTGTGAATAGCATGCTGGTAAACCAATTTGTTTATCAAGAAAATCCGGATGGCTCAACACCGTTTTATGCCCAAGTAAAAGAAATTAATGGCAAAACTGCCCTTCTGCAGACATTGCGAGACTTCTCTCATCAGAAGAACAATGTATGGAGTGTTACTGCCCGCAACCGCGAGCAAAACTTTGCCATGAATCTGCTGATGAACCCAGATGTGGACTTTGTAACCCTGCTAGGACAAGCGGGAACCGGCAAGACCTTACTGGCATTAGCGGCCGGCCTAGAGCAGGTTCTCGATAGCAAGCGTTACAACGAGATCATCATCACCCGCGCTACTGTACCTGTTGGTGAAGACATTGGCTTCCTACCAGGCACTGAAGAAGAAAAGATGCAGCCTTGGATGGGTGCATTTGATGACAACCTCGAAGTTCTGCAACGCAATGATGATGGTGCTGGCGAATGGGGTCGTGCTGCCACTCAGGAATTAATTCGCTCACGCATCAAAGTAAAAAGTATGAACTTTATGCGCGGCAGAACATTTGTCAGCAAGTTCGTCATTATTGATGAAGCACAAAACTTAACTCCAAAGCAAATGAAAACTTTAGTTACTCGGGCAGGCCCAGGAACCAAAATTGTTTGCTTAGGAAACATCGCTCAGATCGACACTCCATACTTAACCGAGGGCTCCTCCGGCTTAACTTACGTAGTTGATCGCTTCAAGGGTTGGCGTCATGGTGGTCACGTGACTCTGGCTCGAGGTGAGCGCTCCCGTCTTGCGGATCATGCTGCAGACGCACTCTAAGCAAACATCCTCATGCCGCACTCTTATTGGGTGCGGCATTTTTATTTGCAGCTTACTCATCCTAGACGGATGCAGCACATTCAGTACAAAGTCCAGCACCTCAAAGGTTGCGCAATTTAAGCAAGACACCAGTGTTGGAACTGAAGATATCTCAATTGCTGCGGTAGGCTTGGTAGATGTGCCTTATCGATATGGCGGCAATACGCCTAAGGGCGGCTTTGATTGCAGCGGGCTGATTGTTTATGTTTATAGCAAAGCGGCTGGCATCAAGCTTCCACGCACTATCCAGCTAATGAGTAGCAAAGGAAGAGGTATTGAGGGGCAACCTCCAGCACCAGGCGACCTGGTGTTCTTTAATACCACTGGCGAAAGATATTCTCATGCGGGGATCTATGTGGGCCAAGGTAGATTTGTGCATGCTCCAAGCGCTGGCGGCACAGTACGCCTTGACTACATTACTTCACCCTATTGGGCGGCGAAGTTTACTGAAGCACGCAGAATGGTGCCTCAGTAATCCATTAAAGACCGACTGTATAAGTTGCCATAACAGTCGTCGAAGTAACCGCCTGGTAAGCCTCTTGACGATAAATGCCGTTTAGGCCAAGCCGCTCTCTTGCACTCAGATCATAAAAAACACCCAGACTTGCAGTAGGGCGGACTGTGCGGTAATTATTATTCATGGCGATATTGAATTCACCATTTCCGGAGGTGATGAGATTACCAACACTCGCGTTAACATCTTTTTCAGCACCAGCACTTACAACAATATTAGTTTTTTCATTTAACTTATGAGCACCAATTAATCCTGCAAGCGTAGTAGTTGTGTAGTTACTGATTGAATTGTAGGTAAGCGGACTAGATACTGTTGATGATTGCGCCTCAGCATATCCATTCATGCCACCCAATACATAGCGCATACCTGCATACGGGGAGACGACGGTTTTGTTTCCTAAACCAAAGCCATATTTGAGAACCCCAAGAGCGCCCTGTGAAGTTAATGCAGTAGATCCTGAGCCTGGCTCTGAAACGCCAACAACAGGTCGTGTCAGTGTGGCATTTTTACTCGCATAACCAGCAGCGAGCTTTGCCTCTAGGCCAGTACCATCGGTATTTTGATTCCACACACCGAACACACCCACCATTGGGGTGCCATTGCTCAGTTGCGCAACGCCACCAGGGGTGCTTTGAGAAAGGCTTTGATCCAAATAACCACCAATACGTAAATTTTCTGAAAAGCGGTAAGCACCAATCACTAAGGCGCTAGTAGTGTTATCAGGATAGCCACTCACATTGGTATAGCGACCGCCAGCAGAAACGCAGATATTGCGATTACCAAATAATGGGCAGTCATAAGTCATACCATTAATGACCCCGGCAGACTGCATCGCAAATAAGCCCTGCAATGAAGTTCCGAAAGATGCTAAAGCGGTCTGGGTATCAAAATTAGTAGGCGCAATAATATAAGACTCCGCTGCCAAAGTAGCTTTGAGCTCAGAAAGAAGTGTTGCAGGCGCTGCCGTAGGAGTCACAGCCTGTGGAAGAGGTTTAATCACCAAATCAGTTTGGTTTGCTGGACCACCAACGCGATGCACTAATGCCCAGACATAAGAATTACCACCCGAGGTAAATGTTCCGTATGAATTACCAAGGTTATTGATCTTGAAGCCATTTAATACAGTTGCATAAGTAGTGTTGTAAGCGAGCGTAGAGTTGCTTGCAATATTAAAGTTCATCACCCCCGTTACTGTTCCGCCGCTGATATCCAATTTACCGAAATTGGTTGGACTCGCAACAATCGCGTTGTAGTTGACAGGCAAAACACCAGAGTAAGTCAAAGGATTTGAGCCGCCCTGAGAGTTGGTGAGATTGAGGATATTGCCGGTGTTATAGATTCCAAATGAATTGGCGCCTGAAGCGGTAATTGTTCCCGTATTCTCTATCGTGACAGATCCAACACCTGAAGTATGAATACCATAAGCGGCAGCTCCTGTAGTTATTATGGTGCCGCTATTGTTAATAGAGTTAATGACACTTGAATTTGCAGCGCCAGAAATTAACCTAATGCCAGCAGCGCCAGCACCCGCAGTCTGAATAGCTCCTGAGCCAGGACTCGAGGATGTATATATATTAGAGATCGTATTAGTAGTAGAACTTGCGTTGGTAGCACTAACGTAAATACCGGCTGCATTAGTGCCGCCCGTATAGATGGTCCCATTATTTAAAATGGCGCTACCGCCAGACTGATTTCTTCCATTTGCGCCTGAAGAGATGCCATAACCATAGTAGAACTGGCTAGTATTAAGATTGCCATTATTGGTGACGTTCGCACCGCTACCCAATCCAATCGTCGAACCATTGATCACCAGTGATGCTCCGGAATTTACAGTAACGCTGACGTTATTTCCAACGGTTGTTGAGCCCTGGCTAGAGATTACACCCGCAGATGTTGTTCCTGAAGCTGCACAGACAACCACAGATCCGTTTGTATCTGGCGTGTAGTTATCGCAACTACCAACAGCAAAGGCGGTTGATGAAAACATGATTGCGATTGCAATCGAAGATAGAGCCCGAAAAATATGGATGCAAAGAGACTGATAGGTCATCGTATTGGTCTTGAATGAAAAAAGTGCTGTGAGGTGGCAAAAGCCGTATTATTTATATGGTTAATGATAATTTCTCATGAAAATACTATCTATTAACCCAATAGCTAATATCTGGCAAAAGGTTTATCAGAAATAATGATTTTTATGGTTTTTCACCACCCAGGAGAGTAAAAATGAAAAGAATCATCGTCGCTTTAAGTATTGCACTGAGTTTTGCGCTTCCTACTTATGCATTTGCAGATCAAGCTGCTTGCGAAGCTAAGGCAGTGAGCAAAGATGGCAAGCCACTGTATGGCGCAGCTAAAGACGCCTCTATTAAGAAATGTATGGGCGATGCAAAACCAAATGATTGCGAAGCTAAAGCAGTCAGCAAAGACGGTAAGCCACTGTATGGCGCAGCTAAAGACGCTTCCATTAAAAAATGTATGGGCGGCAAATAAGATTTCTGAATTAATCTGATTATTCAATGCATTAAAAAAGCCTCACAATGTGAGGCTTTTTATTTATCTATTTGCTTTTCTATTTAGTTTTTTGATTATTTCTTTGCCTAGAACGGCTCGTAACCACCAGAAGAGTAACCGATAGAGCCCATCGCCAAGTTATCAAACTTGGTATACGGACCTTGCCAGCTTAAGCGCACTGTACCGATTGGACCGTTACGCTGCTTACCAATAATGATCTCTGCAACACCTTTATCTGTCGTGGTGTCTGGGTGATAAACCTCATCACGATAGATGAACATAATTAAGTCAGCATCTTGTTCGATAGCGCCAGATTCACGCAAGTCTGACATGATTGGACGCTTATTAGGACGTTGCTCAAGACCACGATTCAACTGGGAGAGCGCCACTACTGGACACTGCAATTCTTTCGCGAGAGATTTGAGAGATCGAGAGATTTCAGAAATCTCGGTTGCACGGTTTTCAGATCCAGAGCCGCTCATCAACTGCAAGTAATCAATCACAACTAAACCAAGCGTGCCACCAAAGTTTCTGGCAATTCGACGAGCACGTGCACGCAACTCTAGACTTGATAAAGAACCCGTCTCATCAATCAAAATTTGAGTATTGCTTAAACGCGCAATTGCATCAGTAACGCGTGGCCACTCATCATCCTGCAACTTGCCAGTACGCATACGACCTTGATCTACGCGCCCAACTGAACCGAGTAAACGGGCAGCTAATTGTTCACCCGACATCTCCATTGAAAACACAACGACTGGCAATCCTTCAGCAAGCGCAACGTTCTCAGCGATGTTCAATGCAAAAGCTGTTTTACCCATGGAAGGACGACCAGCAACAATCACGAGGTCGCCTTTTTGTAAGCCACTAGTTTGCTTATCTAAATCTAAGAAACCAGTTGCAATGCCAGTAATGTCGCTACCGCCTTGGCGGTTATAGAGCTCATCAATGCGGGCTACAACAGCCTTGAGTAGAGGCTCAATCTCGAGGTAATCCGCTTTGCGGCTACCCTCTTCACCAATTTGCAGAATGCGTGACTCGGCTTCATCCAACAGTGTTCTAACAGTACGTCCCTCTGGAACGAATGCAGAATTAACAATGCTGTCTGAAACCTCAATTAAGCGACGCAGAATACTGCGGTCACGAACAATGTCAGCGTAGCCTTTAATGTTGGCTGCGCTCGGCGTGTTTTGCGCTAATGAATTGAGATAGTCAATACTGACGAGGTCACCACCCTGCTCAGACTTCACTGCATCATAGACAGTGATCACGTCAGCAGGATGATTGTCACCAACCAAACGTGCAATGACCTTGTAGATCAAAGCGTGTTCAGGGCGATAGAAATCTTTATCGTTTAATACTCCACCAAGGTTATCCCAAGAGGAGTTATCGATAAGTAGACCGCCGAGCAGTGATTGCTCGGCTTCTACTGAATGCGGCGGGACTTTTAAAGCCTGCACGACTGCATCCCCAGAACCCATCATGCCGGGATTCAGCGTAACGGAACGTGAACGGGATTCAGCCATGAGGCTAGTTTACAGAGTTAAAACTTAAGCTTGCTCGCCAACTACACGAATAGTGATATCTGCAACTACGTCGGTATGAACAGCAACCGCTACAGGGTGATCACCAACCATTTTCAATGGGCCAGTAGGCATGCGAACTGAAGACTTCTCAATTGTGAAACCTTTAGCTTTCAAAGCATCAGCGATGTCGTGATTGGTTACAGAACCAAACAAACGACCGTCAACACCCGCTTTTTGACCGATTTCGAGAACCATGTCTTTGAGCTTGATGCCAACCGCTTCAGCAGCAGCTAATTTCTCAGCAGCTAATTTTTCCAACTCAGCACGACGAACTGCAAAGTCAGCAATCGCCGCTTCAGTTGCACGACGAGCTTTACGTTGTGGGATTAAGAAGTTACGAGCGAAACCGTCTTTAACGCGAACGATGTCGCCGAGGTTGCCCAGGTTTGTTACTTTTTCTAAAAGAATGATTTGCATTGAGGGCTCCCAATTATTTCTTATGTTGATCAGAGAATGGCAATAAAGCCAAGTAACGAGCACGCTTGATAGCAGTGTCTAACTGACGCTGATATTTAGCTTTAGTGCCTGTCAAACGAGCAGGAGTGATCTTGGCGTTTTCGCCAATGAAGTCCTTCAATGTATCTACATCTTTGTAGTCAATCTGTTCTACGCCAGCAACAGTGAAACGGCAATAACGCTTACGCTTGAACAATGGGTTCTGAGCTGGTTTCTTTTTGAAATCGGGTTTCTTTCCAAACGCCATGATGATTTCCTCTTTAATTTTTCAATTGAATATGGGTAATATGGAAAACAAGTCTTTGATTACGTAGAGTCTTGGGTGCTAAGAATCCTTCAAACACTGCCTCAGTTCCTAAATCCATTCGCTCTAGATCCTTTTGTATCGGACCGATTGTGATGGCTTCAACGTTCATCTGAATTTTCCTTGCCACTCCTACCTCGTTTGCTTGGCCGCTATGTTCTAGCTGGCAATGCATCACCGGTATTCCTGCAGGTGTAAATCGAATCGCGTCTTTAGATACCAAGATCGCAGTGAGGGTGAAATGATTCAACGCCGCTCCGCTTCTCTGATACGTTTTCTAGTCTGTGTATTCCTCTTCAAATTTCTAACTTAGGCTGCCGCTACAGGAGCGTCAGATTGAGCAGATTTACGCGCTTCTTCACGCTGCACTTCTTTCATCATGATTGAAGGCTCTGTTTCAGCTTTCTTAGTCTTGATGATGAGGTGACGCAAAACTGCATCGTTAAATTTGAACGCATGCTCGAGCTCTTCCAGAGTTTTCTGGTCGCACTCAATGTTCATGCAAACGTAATGGGCTTTAGCAAGCTTGTCGATCATGTAAGCCATCTGACGACGACCCCAGTCTTCCATACGATGAATTTTGCCGCCCGCAGCCGCTAATGTAGCTTTGTAACGATCGATCATCGCTGGCACTTGCTCGCTTTGGTCCGGATGGACGATAAAGACGATTTCATAATGACGCATCAAACACTCCTTAAGGATTAAGTCACCTGGGCGTCTTGCTAAGTTCTGATGGTTGTGAACTCAGCGCCAGTGTGACAAGGTAGTAACAAATTGTAGGTACTGCTTACAACACTTTTACAGCCGCTTTGCAGCGCTTACCGAATTACAGGCAAGACCACTATTCTAGCAAAAAAATCCTGCCAAGTCAGGGATTTACCCGCTGCTTGGGCCTGTTTCTCGGCATTTAGGGACAACTGAAGGGCAATTCTGGCTCTGGGTGCAGAAAGACTCCCCGAAGCCAAGCATCCGGCAATATCCTTCTCAGGAAGATCGGGCAAGGTTTCCCCGGCCCCTGTTCTGGTGGTTCTAACCAAGGCGATGCCATGTTTTACCGCAGCCACCAAGGAGTCGCGCCAAGCATCATGAAATCCACCCATACCAGTACCGGCAAGGACTAAACCCTTCACCTTGGAGTTCAGCCAATGGGTAATGGTTTCTGAGCGCGCCCCTGCATGACTGGTCAATATCTCCACCCAAGGCCATTCACTCTCCTTAGGAATCGGCAAATCCTCAGTCCAGAGCTCCTCAACCGCCTTTACTCCTGAAAGCCAAGAGGGATTAATGAGTCCAACCGAGCTGCTAGGAGAGGTCTGAATCGGTGCATTAAGAGCGCTGCCGTGCCTTTTCGAGAGATCCATAGCGAGACAGCCCCTGCCATCCATAACCGCATAGATGCCGCCAGGGCAATTGTCTATTGGAGTGGATGCCCAACGAATCGCATCCAAAAGATTTGATGGGCCATCAGCCTTAGGTGCGTTGGCCGGCAACATAGCGCCAGTCAAAATAACTCTTTTGCCTAAATTTTGAGCATATTTGCCACAAGTCATCTGCAAAAAGATGCCTGTTTCTTCAATCGTGTCAGTTCCGTGAGTGACTACTACGCCTTGAACCATGGAATTAGCAAGAGCCTCTCTCACAACCTCACCCAAAAGCGTCAATAACGACTCTGTGAGGTTACGGCTATTAATGTTGGCAACCTGCTTTGAAACCAGGCTAATGCCTTCGGGGATAGCAGATCGAACATGAGCCAGTAAAGAAGCTACCTCTACTTGGCCCGCCTCATATTGCAGGGGCTTATCGGCAGGATTGGACGCCAAACCAGCAATTGTGCCGCCCATACCCAAGACTAGGATGTGAGGTGAATTTTCTGAAAGATTTTCAATTGTGCTCATACCCCTATTATCCCCACTAAATCGCTTGATCTATCAAAAACAGCTGTATACAATCCCAGTATGGACATAAACACAGTCGATTTTCCGGAGGAGCTGACTGCCCTCCCCAAACTCACTCCACGTCAGAATGAGATTTTGGAGTTGATTACTAAAGCCATCGATGAGAGCGGTCTTCCGCCAACTCGTGCAGAGATTGCTACGCAACTGGGATTTGCTTCTGCCAATGCGGCGGAAGAACATCTTCGTGCTCTAGCTAAAAAAGGTTATATCGAATTAACGCCGGGGACTTCACGCGGCATTCGCATTCCACAACGATTCAATCAAACACACAACAGCAACAAATATCGTCAGCTTTCTTTACCATCCGGCGCATTACAGCAACTCACTCTGCCATTAATCGGTAGAGTTGCTGCTGGATCACCAATCATGGCTGTTGAGCATATTGAGAAACATGTTCCGATTGATCCAAGTTTATTTAGCAAAGGTGCTGATTACTTATTAAAGGTAAAAGGTATGAGTATGCGCGACGCCGGAATCTTAGATGGCGATTATCTGGCCGTTAGAAAAACAACCGAAGTACGCAATGGCGATATCGTAGTTGCTCGACTTGATGATGAAGTGACAGTAAAACGTTGGCAACAAAAGAAAGCTGCAAATGGCCTAGTCATTGAACTTCAAGCAGAAAATCCAGACTTCAAAAATATTTTGGTAGATGATCGTCAACCCAACTTTGCGGTTGAAGGTCAAGCGGTCGGCTTAATCAGGGCTGAAGGGCTCTAAGCCTATGGCTCCAAAGCAAAAGGCCTCTTTTAGAGGCCTTTTTTATTGAGCTCGATTAACAAATCGAATTGCGAACTGAAGTTACTTACGCGTTGGAGCAACTACGTTTGCATTCTTCGGAGAAGAAGTCACAATAATGACCGACTTTGGACCACCAAGAGATCCTTCAACAATCTCAACAGTTGCAGTTCTATCGCCTTTTGTAAAAACTAAAATACTAGTTTTAGCTTTCACAGCGGTAACAGTTGCCCAGCCACCTTTTGGATATTCTGATTGGAAGAAAGCGTATACATCAGTTGCACCCTGAAGTGCATTCACTACCGCTCTACCAACCCATTCATTGCCGCGCCCAATAATGATGGAGTCACCACCAGAAAGGCGTGCGCCCTGTGGCAAAGGCATATCACCCAGCAACTGAGTCTGAACCTCTTGAACCTCTTGCGGGGAGCCAGAGGGAGAGTCGCCTGAGCTAGCGCATGCACCTAAGATCGCAGCCATGAATAATGCTAGGGCGCTAACTTTGAGAGTGTGAATTGTGATCATGTGTGTTTTATTTGATTAAGGTGGTTGATGCTTTTTACTTGCAATAGTTAAAAGCATTTTAGGTGATGCACCTAATTCGTCAAGATAAATTACTGGAGGCGCGTGAGGGAATCGAACCCCCGTACGAAGCTTTGCAGGCTCCTGCCTAACCACTCGGCCAACGCGCCAAACACTTGAATCAAAAATGGGAAGCTTTTTAGGGCTTCCCATCGAACTTGGAGCGGGAAAGGAGGTTCGAACTCCCGACCTATACCTTGGCAAGGTATCGCTCTACCAGCTGAGCTATTCCCGCATAACAGGGCGACAGTTTAACAAACAATCGCGAAGAAAGCATTATTCCTTGTAAAGCCTAAAAAATAGATGATTGAAACTACCTTGAAAGCCCTAACTGGCTGGGCTTTTGAAGAATTAGTCGATTTTTCCGACCAACTGAGGCAAAGCCTTTTTCATGTAATAGAACATCGACCAAAGCGTTAAAAAAGATGCAATCCAAATTAACCAGGTACCCAATTGTGCGCAATTGAGCCAACCAAATAAGGTGTCGTTGAGCAATAAAAATGGAATGGCTATGAGTTGAGCGGTCGTTTTGAGCTTTCCAACCATGTGAACTGCCACACTTTTTCCAGCTCCTAGCAGCGCCATCCATTCTCTCAAGGCAGAAATAGTAATTTCTCGGCCAATAATGATGAGGGCCACCCAAACTTGCACGCGATCCATATTGAGCAAAACCAATAGTGCAGCAGCAACAATTAACTTATCAGCCACAGGATCCAGAAACTGGCCAAATGCAGATTCTTGTTTTAAACGACGGGCTAAAAAACCATCCAACCAATCGGTAATGGCAGCAAAAATAAAAATGATTGCTGCAAACAAATTCTTTTCAAATGGGGTAAGCCAAGAATTGGGGAGATAAAAGATTGCCACCAACAGCGGGATTGCTGCAACACGCAACCAGGTTAGGGCTATTGGTAAATTGAAGGGCATTTGTTAAGCATAAACCAAGTGATGTCGCTCCTAGTGAAGCTGGCGATATATTTGTTCGGCTAGCGTTAAAGAAACACCTTCAACACTGGCTATCTCCTCAATGCTGGCGTTAGCAACCCCCTTTAGGCCGCCAAAACGAGCGAGTAACTTTTGGCGGCGCTTGGCGCCAATACCCTCAATTTCTTCAAGGCGAGAGATTGTTCTTGCTTTGGCGCGTTTGGCGCGCATGCCAGTAATGGCAAAGCGGTGTGCTTCATCCCGTATCTGCGCCACCAATAACAATGCTGCGCTATCAATACCCAGCTCCAAAGGCTCACGCCCATCAGCAAAAATGAGTGTCTCAAGACCAACCTTGCGACCCTCGCCTTTAGCAACGCCAACAATTAAACTTACGTCCATACCAAATTCAGACAAGACTTGGCGCGCCATCTCCACCTGACCTTTACCGCCGTCAATCAAGATCACCTGCGGAATTTTTTCGACTGGCAGCTCCTGGAAATTAGCATAGCGTCTTTGTAACACTTGATGCATCGCTGCGTAATCATCGCCCGGCGTAATGTCATTAATATTGAAACGTCGGTATTCACTCGACTGCATTGCATTCTTAGCATAGACAACGCATGATGCTTGCGTTGCTTCACCAGAGGTGTGACTAATATCAAAACATTCAATACGCAACTGCTCAAGACTTTCCAATTCAAGACTTAATAAATCTGCTAAGGCACGCGCCCTTGCTAACTGGCCACCTGTTTCAACCAAACGTTTTGTTAGTGCAATCTTGGCATTACCTTCAGCCATTGCCAGCCAATGGCGTCTTTGACCCTGAGGTTGATGCAAGAAAGTAATTTTTCGACCAGCTTGTGCGTTGAGTAATTCATGCAAATCTTCTGGTGGTGAGTCATTTAACTCTCCAAGATCATCACTTCTTGCTTGCAAGGCGTGATTTAAAACCAATACTGGCGGAATTAAATTAGTTGTTATCTCGCTCGAATTCTCTTCTAAATAATGCTGTGCAATAAAGGCTTCCAATATTTCTGCAGGTGATGGCAACTCGCCAGAAGTAGTGCGTAGACCCTTCGGAAAATAAGCCCGGTCACCTAAATGGCGACCCCCACGGACCATGGCTAGGTTCACACAAACCATGCCTTCCATTTGCGCAACAGCGATGATGTCTACATCACCCTCACCCTCCGCTACCACATCCATAGATTGCTGCTGCAACACGCTGGATAAGTCAGCAATGCGGTCACGCAAGACGGCGGCCATTTCAAATTCCATCGCTTCGCTATGTTTGTGCATTTCTTTTTCAAGCTCAGATAAAACACGACTGTGATCGCCTTCTAAAAAACGTGTCGCTTGTGCAACGTCTTGGCCGTATTGCTCAACACTGAGACGGCCCACACATGGAGCACTGCAGCGATGAATCTGATGCAAGAGACAAGGACGACTGCGGTTCTTAAATACTGAATCCTCGCAAGTCCTCAAACGAAATACCTTCTGCAGAATCTGCACACTATTACGCACTGCCCAGCTATTGGGGAATGGCCCAAAGTAATGATTGCGCTTGTCCACTTTTCCGCGATATGAGGCCAATCTAGGGAACTGGTGGCCCGTTAGCATCACATATGGGTAGGACTTATCATCACGAAACAAGATGTTGAATGGGGGTGCCAACTCTTTAATGAGATTGTTCTCTAGAATGAGGGCTTCAGTTTCGGTCCGTGTTACCGTTGTCTCATAGCGGGTAATTTTGCCCACCATCAGCTCAATGCGCGGTGACAGCTGTGTGCGCTGAAAATAACTTGAGACACGCTTTTTAAGGTTGCGAGCTTTGCCTACATACAAAATATGCCCCGCCTCATCAAAGAAGCGATATACCCCCGGCAATCCGGGTAGCCGTTTAACATCCTGCTGAAGGGTTTCAAAAAGCGAATTACTCATGCGTTGGGATATTTTCTGTCAAATCGTCGATAACTATGGTGATGCTGGTGTTTGCTGGCGTCTAGCCCGAAGCTTAGCAAGCATTCATGGGCAAGAGGTGCGTATTTTTTGCGATGATCTGCCAACCCTTAATTTACTCGCTTCAGGCGTAGATCCAGCCATTAAGCAAAAAATTGATATGCAACCATGGGAAGCTAGCCATACCAATGCCAGACATCCAATACAAACACCTGACGTAGTGGTTGAAGCATTTGGCTGCGACTTACCAGAGCGCTATCTTGCTGGCCTGTTTATTGCCCCTATTAAGCCCATCATCCTTAACTTGGAATACCTTAGCGCAGAACCCTGGGTGACTGAGTTCCACGGTAAAGCATCACCACAATCACACGGCATCCCAAAATATTTTTTCTTTCCCGGATTTCAAGAAGAAGTTGGCGGACTATTGCTTGATCCTATTCCAGCAGAAGGCCATCTCACCGACAATGAAATCCCCAAAGATCTAAAAGTTGCCTGGTCTCAATTACGACCTGGAGCAAAACGAATCAGTATTTTTTGCTACCCAGGAGCACCACTCAAAAAATGGCTAGAGGACTTAGGTCGCCTTGGTGAAGAGATTGATATCTTGCTGGCCCATGGTCATGCGGAGCAACTCAACCTATATGGCGAACAACCTATCTCGCCGACCGCCAATCTTCAGTTGATATCCATACCATTCGTTTCTCAGGATGAATACGATTGGGTGCTGTCACAGTGTGATTTCAACATTGTTCGTGGAGAGGATTCTTTTGTGCGAGCCCAGTTAGCAGGCAAACCATTTATTTGGCATATTTACCCACAAGAAGATCGTGCTCATGAAGTGAAATTAGCCGCTTTTCTGGACCTCTATCTCGAGGAGGCTAGCCAAGAATTAAGGCTAGCCACCATCGCAGCAATGACTTGGGCAATGCCAAGTGAGTGGTTGAGCAAACTAGGGGGCTGGGATGCTCATGCTAAGCGCTGGCGCGCCCATTTACTTGAAAAACAAGCGGATGGCGGCTTGCCAGCACGTTTAATCCGCTTTGTCGCCTAATCCCAAGCAATAAAGGCTTGCGGGCGGTTACAATCTTGTTTTTGATAAAAACCGCAGAAAAATAGCTCTGCCCCCAGGAATAGCAAGATGAAAACAGCACAAGAACTCCGCGTTGGTAACGTAGTAATGATCGGCACTGATGCCCAGGTCGTTTTAAAGGCCGAATATAGCCGCTCTGGCCGCAACTCCTCTGTTGTGAAAATGAAATTTAAAAACTTGTTAACTGGCGCGCCGAATGAAGGCGTTTACAAAGCTGATGACAAATTTGATGTTGTGATCCTCGACAAAAAAGAGTGCACATACTCTTACTTCGCAGATCCAATGTATGTATTTATGGATGGCGATTACAACCAATATGAAGTTGAAGCAGAGTTCATGGGTGACGCATTGAATTACCTCGAAGAAAGCATGCCATGTGAAGTGGTTTTCTACGAAGGTAAAGCTCTTTCAGTGGCAATGCCAAACTCATTGGTTCGTGAAATCATTTACACAGAACCAGCGGTTAAAGGCGATACCAGCTCTGGCAAAGTATTGAAGAATGCAAAATTGGCTACTGGCTATGAATTGCAAGTTCCATTGTTCTGCAACACTGGCGACAAAATTGAAATCGATACCCGTACTGGTGAATACCGTAGCCGCGCTAACTAATTTGTAATTAGCTCGCTACCATGTAAAAAGCCCGGCATGCCGGGCTTTTTTATTTCTACAAATAATTTAACTTACTCAGCAATCAAGCCTAACTGCGCAAGTAAACCTTTAGCATGCTGGTACTGAGCCTCATTTTGCAGTTCGCCCCATGTCGGCGCAGGTGCTAATGGCATCAGACGATTTAAGCGTGTTGCAGATTCTGCTTGCTTGGTTTTTGAAACTTTGAGCTTGGAAAGCAGTTGATCAGCAAGATCTGGGCGATTGCAGATAAGTACCGCGTCGCAACCGGCATCTAACGCCATTTCAGCACCCTTAACCACCGACCCAGCAACGCTCGCGCCTTCCATCGAAAGATCATCACTAAAGATCACACCCTCAAAGCCCAATTCTTGACGCAAGATAGAGTGGAGCCAGACTTTAGAAAAGCCTGCTGGGTTCTTATCCACTTTCGGATAAATCACATGTGCCGGCATCACTGAAGCCAAGCTGAGATCAAGCCACTCATAAGGCTTAGCGTCATCATTCAAGATCTCTTTCAGACTGCGCTCATCAACCGGAATGGCCACATGTGAATCAGCCTCAGCCCAACCATGGCCTGGAAAGTGCTTGCCACAGTTAGCCATCCCCGCAAGACGCAAACCTTCGTTCAAACTTTTCGCTAGAGCAAAAACAATTTGTGGATCACGACTAAAAGACCGATCGCCGATCACGCCGCTTCGACCAAAATCCAAATCTAGAACTGGAGTGAAGCTGAAATCTACACCACAGGCACGTAATTCAGCTGCCAGCACATAACCACAGGCAGTGGCTGCTGCCATGGCAATCGCAGCAGATTCTGCAGGATGAGTGGACTTACTTTTTACACCCCACAACTCACCTAGTTTGCGCATTGCAGGCAAATGAGTAAAGCCATCAGTCTTAGCGCGCTGCACTCGACCACCCTCATGGTCAATCGAAATCAATACATCAGGACGCAATTTTTTAATAGCAGCGGCGAGTTTTGTGAGCTGCTGACGATTGGCAAAGTTACGGCCAAACAAAATGACACCCCCGGTCAGTGGATGCAAAATGCGTCGACGATCTTCAGCATTTAATTCCAAACCAACTACATCTAGGGTGATTGGGCCTGGGGCCATCTTTGACTTACTCATCTCTTCCTCTTATTTTTGAGTAACAATTACATGCGCAATTGCCATATCTTGTTCATCACTCACGGTCACGTGAGCTTCCCAATTTTTTTCTTGCATAAATTGCGCCAAAGCACCTAAATAGCTCGTCACCGGTTTACCGCTAGGCTCATTTAAAGTTTGGAGCGAACGCCAAGTCATCGGCATTCTCATGCCAAGTCCAATTGCTTTTGAAAAGGCTTCTTTGGCGGCAAAACGTGTAGCCAGGAAAGCAATGCCCCGCTTGTGATTTCTGGCGAGGCGATGTTTAAAAACCAACATCTCATCTGGTCCCAGGATTTTTTCGGCTAAACGACCTTTGGTACGATCGTAAGCAGCCTGTAAGCGCTCAATCTGCAGAATGTCTGTGCCGATACCGATGATCATTTTTTAGTTTATAGCTACTGATTATTTTTAAGAGAGCGCTCTACCCTGCGCCATCAAGGTTTTCATATCAATAATTGCTTTTTGCCAACCTTTGAACAGGGCTTCAGCAACAATAGCGTGACCAATATTGAGTTCGGATAATTCCGCAATAGCAGCAATAGGCTTTACATTACCCTCATGCAAACCATGACCGGCATTGACTCTCAACCCGATGCCTTTTCCAAAAATTGCAGCCTTACGAATACGCCCCAATTCTTTCGCCTGCTCAGGACCAGATAAGTCCGCATAACGCCCCGTATGTAATTCAACAACAGTCGCACCCACATCTTTTGCTGCCTGAATTTGCTGCTCTTCGGGATCAATAAATAGAGAGACTCGAATACCAGCATCAACGAGTTTTTTAGTGGCAGTCTTTACTGCATCAAAATGCCCCAAGACATCCAAGCCGCCTTCAGTTGTCACTTCTTCACGCTTTTCTGGGACTAAGCAGACATCATGCGGCTTTACTTGGCAAGCGATGTCAATCATCTCAGGAGTGACTGCGCATTCAAGATTCATACGGGTTTTAATAAGCGGTCGCAAAGCCAGTAAATCAGCATCTTTAATGTGGCGACGATCTTCACGCAAGTGCAATGTAATGAGATCTGCGCCAGCCTCCTCAGCCAAAGCTGCTGCCCTTAATGGATCGGGGTAGATAGTACCTCGTGCATTACGCAAAGTAGCGACGTGGTCAATATTGATGCCTAGTTCAAGGCTTGGGTGGCTGCTCATTTCTGTAGATTACTAGATTTTCTTCAGATCAATCAAAATTTGACGCGTAGTGAGAACTTGATCCTGCAAATGCAAGCCCAATAGAAAGCGCATTAACTGCTTACTTTCTGAAAGTGTTTCTGGATCGGAAAAATCACCGATAGCAATCGCCAATAATGATTTTCCAGTCAGAACCGGCCAGTGCCCCGGATCATCAACCTGGACGGGACGAACACCGCGCTCGGGCTGATAAACATATTGCTCATGAGCCAAAGGTGCTTCATTGGTTTCAACGCAGCGATCTAATGCTGCGGCATAACCAGTCTCTTGCAAGAGTGATAACTCAAAGGGACGTAGGATTTCTTCTAAGCCCTTAGACTCGAACTCTAAATTGGATAAAGCGTTAATCGTTTCTGCGTAGCGGTCATAAAGTTTTTCGTAGTCATCCTCACGCGCCAAAAACTTTACAAGCAATTCATTCAAATAGAAGCCGCAGAGCAAGGCATCGCCAACCAAAGAAGGCATACCGCCCACCCACTCCGACTTCGTTAAGGTGCGCAGCTCAGATTTACCGCTCCAAGAAACTAACAATGGCTGAAAGCGCTGCAAGACAGGCCTCAGTGTTGAATGCGGGCGTTTAGCACCTTTAGCAATTAAGGCCATTCGACCATATTGCCGTGTAAAAACATCCAGGATTAAGCTAGTCTCTTTATAGGGGATGCTGTGCAATACAAACGCAGGCTCGTCAGCAACACGAATCGAGGCCATTGAATTTATTCCAGCCCTTGCGCCCGCAGTTCGGCACGATCATCGGCCCAGCCACGCTTGACCTTCACCCAAGTCTCTAAAAAGACTTTTCCATCAAAGAGTTTCTCCATATCGATGCGGGCATCTGTAGAAATCTTCTTAAGGCGTTCGCCTTTTTGACCAATGATCATCGCCTTATGACTATCGCGATCTACTAAGATAGTTGCTGCAATGCGACGCATCTTGCCATCCATCTTAAATTGATCGATCACCACTGTGCTCGTGTATGGCAACTCCTCGCCAGTAAAACGGAATACTTTTTCACGCAAAATCTCAGCAGCCAAGAATCGTTCACTGCGATCAGTGATGGTATCGCCATCGTAAACGGCTGGCGCCTCAGGTAAATAACCCTCAAGCACGTCCAGCAATCTTTCGATGTCGCCAGGACTCTTCGCACTCATCGGTACGATTTCGGCAAACTCGCATTTTTGGTCTTCGTGACCGCCCAATTCACACCAAGGGTGAGCCATGTCTTTAATGAAGTTCAACAAGGCCTGATCGCGCTCTGATGGCGTCTGGAAGCGACTATTAAATAAGTCCAACTTATTGAGTACCAGTACAACCGGCAAGTCATCTGGAAGTAACTTCAAAACTTTTTTGTCATCTTCACCGAAGTAGCCAGCCTCAACCACAAAGCAAGCCACATTCACATCCTGTAATGCAGTAGTTACTGTGCGGTTCAACGCTTTATTGAGCGTATTCATCAAACGCGTCTGAAAACCTGGCGTATCGATAAAAATGAACTGAGCCTCTTCGCGATTCTGGATTCCCAAAATACGATGACGCGTAGTTTGCGCTTTACGAGAAGTAATACTGATCTTCTGACCAACCAAGGCGTTGAGCAAGGTTGATTTACCCATATTAGGACGCCCAACAATGGCGATGGTGCCGCATCTAAACACGATTAGCCCTTCAGCTTAAGATTGAACTGCTCTTCGGTCACTTCTTTTTTTGCTGCTTTCTTTTTGGCTGACCGAGTTTTCTTGGGTTTACGAGACTCTTGCGGCAAAGCTTTGAGCATGGCTATTAAAGCCAATTTAGCAGCAGCCTGCTCAGCAGCGCGACGTGAAGCTCCCTCACCTTTTACAGCCACCTTATGGCTAGGAATTAAGCATTCCACCTCAAATTGCTGGTTATGCGCGGCTCCAGTAGTACCTGTAACGTTATAAGCCGGCAAAGGCAACTGATAGCTCTGCAAACATTCTTGCAAAAGTGTTTTATCGTCTTTACCTAAAGTTTTTGGATCAACGTGCTCCAAGATGATGGAGTACAGTTTGCGTAAGCTTGCCTTGGCTGATTCAAACCCACCGTCCATAAAGATGGCGCCAGTAACTGCCTCCAAGGTATCAGCCAGAATTGAGGGGCGACGAAATCCACCGCTCTTCAACTCACCCTCACCTAATCGCAAGTAGTCTGACAAGGAAAGGGTTTGGGCGATTTCATATAAGGCTTGCTGCTTTACCAAATTCGCACGCACGCGAGATAAATCACCTTCATCCAAATCGGAATAGCGCTCATAAAGCATCTCTGCTACTACGCAATTGAGAATAGAGTCGCCCAGAAATTCCAAACGCTCGTTATTTTTCTTGCTATGACTGCGATGAGTTAAAGCCTGGTTCAGTAACTCAGGCTTCTTGAAGGTGTAGCCGAGGCGCTCTTGCAGCGGTCCAGTTTCGATAACGGCGCGCGCATTCATGATATTTACTCGAATCCGCCTATGCGACCAAGATTGCCGAGATTAAGCCAAACAAAGAAGGCTTTACCCACAATGTTTTTATCTGGCACAAAGCCCCAATAACGAGAGTCTGCGCTGTTATCACGGTTATCACCCATGGCGAAGTAATGACCTGCCGGTACCTTACAAGTCATACCTGACTGTTGATATTGACAGAATTCAGAACCCGGAAAACGCTCAGTCGGAAATACCGTGGCTGGACGATCTGGATCATTCAAGATGTCATGACGATTGCCACCCAAGTCTGCTGGGAAGGCTTCCGTGAAACGTTTGGCATAGCGCATATTCTCTGGATCGAGATAAGGCTCACCACCGCTATATTGCAATGGCTGACCATTAATAGTCAGACGTTTATTTTCATAAGTGATTTCATCACCCGGTAGTGCAACTACACGCTTAATGTAATCCACTGACTCGTCACGTGGATAACGAAACACCACCACATCACCACGTTTTGGTGTGCCTATATCCACTACTTTTTGATTGAGCACAGGTAGACGAATTCCATAGGTAAATTTATTTACCAAAATGAAATCGCCAATTTGTAATGTCGGAATCATTGAGCCCGAGGGAATCTTGAAAGGCTCAGCAATGAATGAGCGCAATACAAATACTGCGCAAATGACTGGGAAGAAGCCTGCGGTGTATTCCAGCCATAAAGGCATGCGGTCGTTGCCTGCCAAGCGTCTTTGCGGAGCAAAGTGCAATTTATCAGCAACCCAGGCGATACCAGAAAGAATCACCAGGATAAAAAGGACTAGGGCAAAGTTCATTAATCTTCTACCTGCAAAATAGCTAAGAACGCTTCCTGTGGAATCTCCACATTGCCTACCTGCTTCATACGCTTCTTACCTTCTTTTTGCTTCTCTAATAACTTACGCTTACGAGAGATGTCGCCGCCATAACACTTGGCCAAAACATTCTTACGCAAAGCTTTAACGTTTTCGCGTGCAACAATATTGCTACCAATCGCCGCCTGAATAGCCACATCAAACATTTGTCGGGGAATAATGCCACGCATCTTCGCAACCACTTCGCGACCACGATGCTGACTATTACTACGGTGAACAATGACAGAAAGCGCATCAACCCGCTCGCTATTAATCAGGATGTCAACCTTCACCACATCAGCCGGACGATATTCTTTGAACTCATAGTCCATTGAGGCGTAGCCTCGTGAGATGGATTTCATCTTGTCAAAGAAGTCTAAAACAATCTCTGCCATTGGTAGTTCATAAGTGAGTTTGACCTGGCGACCTAGGTAATTCATATCCATCTGAATACCGCGCTTACCAACGCACAAGGCAATAATGGAGCCCACATACTCTTGGGGCATGTATAAATTGACTGTCACGATAGGCTCAAGAATCGTATTAATCTTGCTGGCCTCAGGCATCTTCGATGGATTATCTACAGAAATAATAGAGCCATCCGATTGCTCTACCTGATACACCACCGTTGGAGCGGTAGTGATGAGATTCATCCCATACTGACGCTCTAAACGCTCCTGCACAATCTCCATGTGCAACAAACCTAAGAAGCCGCAACGGAAACCAAATCCAAGCGCTTGTGACACCTCTGGCTCATACAAGAGCGAAGCATCGTTGAGCTGTAGCTTTTCTAAAGACTCGCGTAGCTGATCGTATTCACTCGATTCAACTGGATATAAACCCGCGAACACTTGCGGTTTAACTTCTTTAAATCCAGGCAATGGCTCAGATGCAGGAACGCGACCTTGTTGTCCAGGGGAATGTGTGACAGTGTCACCAACCTTAGCAGCCTTTAATTCTTTAATACCAGCAATCACAAAGCCTACTTGACCAGCAGACAACTCTGGACGATCTACAGACTTAGGACTAAACACCCCCACATGCTCAACTAAATGACTGGAACCATTAGCCATTAAAGTAATTTTTTCTTTTGGTTTTAAAGTGCCGTTCACAACGCGCACCAGCATGACAACACCTACATAGTTATCAAACCAAGAGTCAATAATTAAAGCCTGCAATGGATCTGCTGCATTACCTTTTGGCGGAGGTACTCTCGCGATCATTTCTTCGATCACATCCACTACACCCATACCTGTTTTAGCTGAGCAGGTAACCGCTTCTGATGCATCAATACCAATCACATCTTCAATTTCTTTTTTGGCGCGTTCAGGATCAGCCTGCGGCAAATCAATCTTATTAAGAACCGGAACAACCTCAACACCCAACTCAAGAGCCATGTAACAGTTAGCAACTGTTTGCGCCTCAACACCTTGGCTTGCATCAACCACGAGCAAAGCCCCCTCACAGGCAGATAAAGAACGACTAACCTCATAGGAGAAATCGACGTGGCCTGGGGTATCAATCAGATTGATGTTGTAGATCTTGCCGTCTTTGGCTTTGTAATTTAAAGCAGCGGTTTGCGCCTTAATCGTGATACCACGCTCACGCTCAATATCCATTGAGTCAAGCACCTGGGCTTCCATTTCGCGATCAGAAAGACCGCCACACAGTTGAATAATGCGATCAGCAAGCGTCGATTTGCCGTGATCGATATGGGCGATGATAGAAAAATTGCGGATTAAATCCATAGCGTCTTAATAGGTCATTCAAAAAACGCCTTGTCAGAACGCACCACAATGATGCGCTGCAAAAAGTCGTCTTGAAGTGATTGTAATGGGTGGCGCCCAAAAGGCGCCAAACCCCATTTCTAAGCCCAAAATAGGGTTATTTTGGCTTTACAGGGACCACCAAAGTGCTATCAGCACGGCGTATAAAGACCGGGACGGCCTTGTTAGCATCAAGACCCTTAACCAGAGCCTCAAACTGCTTAACGCCCGTGATATCGGCATCAGCAACCCTAATAATGACATCTCCAGGACGAATTCCGGCCCTAGCCAAAGGGCCGTCCCCCAAACCAGTGACCTCAACCCCGCCCTTGATATTCAAATCCTTCTTTTTGCTATCGGAAAGCTCACTTACAGCAACCCCAAGAGCATTTGCGCTATTGCCATTTGCAGCCGGGGCATCCGACTTTTTACTTGCTGTCTGAGTAGATTCGGCATCAGTTACGGTCACCGTTAAATCACGGGCACCACCCTTGCGCCAAACTTGCACCGGCACTGAAGTACCCGGTTTAGTTTCACCCACCACTCTTGGCAAGTCAGTTGATTTAGCAATATCGCGCCCGTTGAAACTCAGGATCACATCACCAGACTCGATTCCACCGGTAGCAGCTGGGCCGCCTGGCTCAACATTGCGAACGTATGCACCGCGAGGTTTGCCTAAACCTAAACTCTCCGCTACATCTTTGGTCATCTCACCTAAAGCAACGCCAATACGACCGCGCGTCATCTTGCCATTGGTACGCAATTGATCTGCAACGCGCATCGCTTCATCAATCGGAATCGCAAATGAAATTCCCATGTAGCCACCAGAGCGACTGAAGATTTGTGAGTTGATGCCGATTACTTGACCAGCTGTATTTAAGAGGGGTCCGCCAGAGTTTCCTGGGTTAACCGCAACGTCTGTTTGGATAAATGGCAAGTAGTCGCCAGTATCACGACTCTTCGCAGACACAATTCCTGCAGTGACCGTATTCTCAAGACCAAACGGGGAGCCAATCGCTAAAACCCATTCACCCACACGCACTCTTGATGAATCGCCCAAAGGCAACTTAGGCAAATCACGAGCATCAATTTTGACAACAGCAACATCAGTACGTTTATCCATACCAAGTAACTTTGCCTTGAACTCACGCTTGTCGGTTAGGGTTACGTAGATGGTTGTAGCGCCCTCGACTACGTGAGCATTTGTCAAAATCAATCCGTTGGATTCAATAATGAAACCAGAGCCCACGCCACGATCTGCTTCTTGCGGTTTACCGGAATTTGGTTGCGCTTGCTTAGGGCTATTTGGAATTCCAGGAATAGGTACACCAAAGAAACGACGGAAGAATTCAGCTTGATCTTCAGGCATTCCAGGTATGCCACCTTGAGCCTGTTGCACCACCACTTTTTCAGTCGTACGAATATTCACCACTGCAGGACTGGCGCGTTCAACCAAATCTGCAAAGTCAGGAATGGTGACTCGAGGATTTTGCGCAGAAGCTGATGGAATAAATGCAACTTGCCCAAAGCTAAAGATAGCCATGAGCGCAATTAAGAACTTTTTCATAATGCTATAGACCTACTTGGTAAAGACCAACAATGGAGATACTAAGAATATTAGGTCAGTTTGCCAAAAATCAAGGTACCGTTAGTACCCCCAAAGCCAAAATTGTTTTTGACTGCATGGTCTATCTTCACATCCCTAGCGGTGTTGGCGCAGTAGTCCAAGTCACACTCTGGGTCTTGATTGAAGATATTGATAGTAGGTGGCGATTTCTGGTTATGGAGTGCCAGGATCGTAAATACAGACTCCAAGCCGCCAGCGCCGCCCAAAAGGTGGCCGGTCATCGACTTGGTGGAATTAATTAACGCCTTTTTGGCATGATCACCTAAGGCAGCCTTAATGGCCTCGGTTTCATTCTTGTCACCTAGCGGTGTAGAAGTTCCGTGAGCATTTAAGTATTGAATCTGATCTGGGTTGAGCTTGGCATCGCGCATTGCATTCACCATGCAACGACGTGGGCCATCCATATTTGGTGCGGTCATATGGTACGCATCACCACTCATACCAAAGCCGAGTAACTCGCAATAAATTTTTGCACCACGTGCTTTAGCGTGTTCGTATTCTTCGAGTACCACTACACCAGCACCTTCGCCGAGAACAAAACCATCGCGGTCTTTATCCCAAGGACGTGATGCAGTTGCAGGATCATCATTGCGTGTTGAAAGTGCTCTTGCAGAAGCAAAGCCACCAACACCCAATGCAGAAATTGTGGATTCAGCACCGCCAGCAACCATCACATCAGCGTCGCCGTATTGAATTAAACGCGCAGCTAAACCGATGCTATGCAAACCGGTTGTACAAGCAGTGACCGCAGCTACGTTTGGACCTTTAAGACCAAACAAAATACTGAGGTGACCAGAAATCATATTGATGATCGAGCCTGGAACAAAGAAGGGTGAGATACGACGAGGGCCGCGAGCCAAAAGCTCTGCACCTGTCTCCTCAATCATTGGCAGGCCGCCGATACCGGAGCCAACCATCACGCCTACGCGCTCGGCGTTTTGCTCGGTGATCTCTAAACCACTGTCACGAATAGCTTGCGTACCAGCAGCGATACCGTAATGGATAAAGGTATCCATATGACGCGCCTCTTTGGCAGAAACATATTCTTCGACATTGAAATCTTTCACCTCTCCAGCGAAATGAACGCTAAGCGGAGTGTGGTCAAACTTGGTGATGGTAGCGATGCCTGATTTGCCCGCGAGCAAATTAGACCAAGCTACATCAACCGAATTACCAACAGGTGAGATGAGACCAAGGCCGGTGACTACTACCCGGCGTCGGCCATTTGATGCTGACACAGTAATACCTAGGCTAGGGAATTAACCCTGAGCTTTTGATTTAGCAAAGTCGATCGCGAGCTGAACTGTGGTGATCTTCTCAGCTTCCTCATCAGGAATTTCGATGCCGAATTCATCTTCCAAAGCCATAACCAGCTCAACAGTGTCAAGAGAGTCAGCGCCCAAGTCGTTCACAAAAGAAGATTCATTTTTGATCTCTGCTTCTGCGACGCCTAATTGCTCAGCGACGATTTTCTTAACGCGTTGTTCGATGTTGTCCATTAATTTCCCCAGGGGTTGTAAAAACGATGAAAAGGATTTTATCAGTTTGGCAGACCGAATTAGCAAATTCGCCTAAAAATGACCAAATCCTCGCTTTGCCGTTAGGCTAAATATAGTCCGCCATTGACGTGTAGGGTATTACCCGTAATGTAGCCAGCTGCTGGAGAGGCCAAAAATGCCACTGCCTGAGCCACATCCTCAGGACTACCTAATCTAGCCAATGGAATGTTCACTTTTAGGGCATTTTGCTGCTCTTCGCTCAAAGCGCGGGTCATATCCGTATCAATAAATCCAGGGGCCACGCAATTCACGGTGATATTACGGCTACCGATTTCGCGAGCTAAAGCGCGAGTCATGCCAGAAACACCTGCTTTTGCAGCCGCATAGTTTGCCTGACCCGCATTGCCCATATGACCGACGATGGAGGTGATATTGATGATGCGCCCGGCACGTGCCTTCATCATAGGACGCAATACAGCCTGAGAAAGACGGAATACTGAACTTAAGTTGGTATCAATCACATCCGTCCACTCCTCGGACTTCATGCGCATCGCCAAATTATCACGTGTAATGCCAGCGTTATTTACCAAGATATTGATACCGCCATACTCTTTGACGATCAAATCAATCATTTCTTCGCAAGCATTTGGTGCGGTGACATTTAATACTTTGCCAGCACCGCCGGAAGCTTTTAAACGCTCATCAATAGCTTTAGCACCGCTCTCCGAAGTGGCTGTGCCAATTACTTTGGCGCCGCACTTTACTAACTCATCTGCAATTGCTTGACCAATACCGCGTGAGGCACCAGTTACTAAGGCAATTTGTCCACTTAAGTCGAGATTCATATTTGTCTTCCGCTGTTTTATGTATTTCTGTAATCTGGATTTTATTTAAGGCTTGCGAGAACTTCAGTCAAGCTAGCTTCATCAAACACTGGCACGCCAGTGACTTGATCATTAATGCGCTTAGTCAGGCCTGCCAATACCTTGCCTGGACCACACTCCACTACCTGAGTGATGCCTTGGCCTGCCATCGCTTGAATTGTTTCTTGCCAACGCACAGGCTTAGCTGCCTGACGCACCAAAGCGTCTTTAATGGCAATCGGATCATTCAAGATTTCAACATCCACGTTATTGATAACGGGAATGCTTGGCGCTTTAAATTCGATATTTGCTAAGTAGCCTTGGAGCTTTTCTGAAGCTGGCTGCAATAAAGAAGAGTGAAATGGCGCAGATACTGGCAAAGGTAAGGCACGTTTTGCGCCGGCTGCTTTTAATAACTCACATGCTTTGGTAACAGCGTCGCTTGCACCAGCAATCACCACTTGTCCGGGCGCATTGAAATTCACTGCTTCAACAACACCGCCCGAAGCAGCGCTTGCCTCAGCACAAACCTTAATCACGGTCGCATCATCTAAACCCAAAATAGCAGCCATGCCGCCAGTACCAACTGGAACGGCGCTTTGCATCGCTTCAGCACGAAAACGCACTAAAGGCACAGCATCTTTAAATGAGATTACGCCGGATGCAACTAAAGCAGAATACTCACCAAGACTATGTCCCGCCATAACCTTAGGGGCAGCGCCACCAGCAGCTAACCAGGCGCGATAAAAGGCAACGCCAGCAGTCAGCATCACAGGCTGAGTATTTGTTGTCAAAGACAATGCTTCAGCAGGGCCTTCGGCAATAAGTTTCGTTACATCTTCACCCAAGGCATCGGATGCCTCTTGCAATGTTGCACGCACTTCTGGACGCTGAGTAATTGAGTTGAGCATGCCAACAGATTGAGAACCTTGACCGGGGAATACGAATGCAAATGTCATGTGATTAATTCGCTAATGAAAGAAATTAAAGAGATAGATAAATAAAAGTGAATTCTTCTTAGTATTTAATGGCTACCGCGCCCCAAGCAAAGCCACCACCAACGCCTTCTAATAAAAGATGTTGGCCACGCTTAATTTGTCCGGAACGCACACCAGCATCTAATGCCAATGGAATCGATGCGGCGGAAGTATTGCCATGTTCATGCACAGTCACAATTACCTTATCCATGGACATGCCCATCTTTTTGGCTGTGCCTTCCATGATGCGGATGTTTGCTTGATGTGGAACTAGCCAGTCAATCTGCTCAGGCTTGAGGTTGGCTTTCTCCAATGCTTCATGAGCTACTTGCTCTAAAACTTTCACGGCCAACTTAAATACTGCTTGACCATCCATCGTCATAAATGGTGAGCCATGCACTTCACCATTACCAGCGCGACCAGGAACACACAAGATATCGCGCTGACTACCATCAGCATGCAATGCCGTAGAAAGAATGCCGGCCTCTTTGGAAGCCTCGAGCACAACTGCTCCGGCGCCATCGCCAAACAAGACACAAGTACCGCGATCTTGAAAATTCAAAATACGTGAGAAGGTTTCAGCACCAATCACCAAAACTTTCTTATATGTGCCAGAACGAATAAACGCATCTGCAATGGCAAGCGCATAAGTAAAGCCAGCACAAACCGCCTGCACATCGAATGCTGCACAAGAAGTATGCGCACCTAATTTATCTTGAACTACACAAGCAGTACTTGGAAAGCCGCCCAAATGATCAGGTGTAGAAGTAGCCAAAATAATGAGATCTAAATCTTCGGAGGTGATTCCAGCGCTGCTGAGCGCAGCTTCTGCAGCCTTTACCGCTAGATCACTTGTGAGCTCATTCTCAGCCGCAAAGTGACGTGCAGAAATACCGCTACGCGTCTTAATCCACTCATCACTTGTCTCTAAGCCAGTTTTGGCAAGGCGCTCTACCAAGTCTTGATTAGTTAGGCGCAGTTCCGGAAGATAGCTTCCAGTGCCAGCTACTCTTGCAAAGATACTCATACTTTTGTCTCCACTACAAAGGCTGCAGCAATACGCTCCACCATACGATTCTTGGCTGCCTCATAAGCACGATCAAGAGCAAAGCCAAATGCAAAACGATCAGCAGAACCGTGACTCTTAATGACGCAACCGCGCAAACCCAACAATACTGCACCGTTATAACGGCGATGGTCAACGCGCTTACGCACTCTAAGCAAAGGAACCATTGCGCAAACAGCCATGATCTTAGTCATCAATGAGCGATTAAATTCTTGCCGAATCATTCCGCTCATCATCTTAGCCAAGCCTTCGCTAGCTTTTAATACAACGTTGCCCACAAAGCCATCACACACAACAATATCTGTTGTGCCTTTAAAGATGTCATTACCTTCTACATTGCCATAAAAGTTTAAGGATGTTTGACGCAGCAATTCACTAGTTTGCTTAACAACTTCATTGCCTTTAATGACTTCTTCACCAATATTAAGAAGACCAATTGAAGGATTTTGTTTGCCGTCAACCACCTGCACCATCACGTTTGCCATTTGAGCAAACTGAACTAAGTGCATTGGCTCGCAGTCTGCGTTCGCGCCCAAATCTAGCATAGTCGTGCCACCCCCTAATTCATTGGGAATAGCAGTAGCAATTGCAGGGCGATCAACGCCCTCAAGGGTTTTTAAGATGTAGCGAGAAATTGCCATGAGTGCACCAGTATTGCCAGAAGAGATGACTGCATCAGCAGCACCCTCTTTAACTTGCTCAATAGCAACACGCATGGAAGAATCTTTTTTGCGACGCAAAGCAACCTCGATAGGATCATCCATCAAGACAACTTCACTAGCGGGAATAATTTGAATTCGCTCCATCGGAGCTTTAGGAGATTTACTCAAGACCTGCTTAATTAAATCGGGATCGCCTACCAAGGCAATCTTCACATCTGCATGTTTTTCTAGAAAATCGCAGGCAGCTGGAACCGTCACGACGACTCCATGATCTCCGCCCATGGCATCAATAGCTAGAGTAACGCTCATAAACTCATTGATTGCTGCAAGTGATTTATCCAAGAAAAAAGCGGCTTTTACTGGAGCCGCTTCTATCTGTTTAGACTAAAAAATTAGTCGTTTTTAGTTTTAACAACTTTACGACCACGATAGTAGCCGTTAGGTGAAATGTGGTGGCGCAAATGAGCCTCACCAGTTGTGGCTTCAACAGCCGTAGCAGGTGCGGTCAAAAAGTCGTGCGCACGATGCATGCCACGTTTGGAAGGTGATTTTTTGTTTTGTTGAACGGCCATATTGAACTCCTAAGCAAGGCGACATTCTAGCATGGAAAAGCACCTAAATGCTTGATTTGTTGACAAAAGGTGTCCAAAACAACAACTGAAATATAAGCACTGATTTCAGTTTTTCTTCATATTTTTCAATATGTTAAAGGGATTTTCACGCTCATCTGACACCGCTTCATCGCCCTCATCTCCGAAAGTAGAGGCATGCGGCTCACAAAAGCCTTCTGGATGCTTGGGAATCAGGGGTAAAGACAGCAAAACCTCATCCTCAATGGTTTCCAAGAGGTTGAAATGCTGATTTACCACCAAAGGCTCTTGCTCTTCATCCTCCAAGGGATAGGCGTCAGCCTCTTCATCAGTGGCCACAAGGACAAAGCGCCGCTTTTCTTCCATATCCACCGCGCAATCCTGCAAACAGCGCTGGCAAACTAGGTGCAGACGACCTTTTAGCCCTAATTCAAGGATTTGATGTGGCTCACTGCCGGGAGAATCCTCAAAATGCGTTTGAACTGACCAGTCAAACCCATCGCCTGGGTTAATGGTTGAAGCCTCCTCAGCCACCCTTGGCAGATCTTGGATGCTTAAAAATCCAGCACCCTTATAGGATTGGGGGGCACAAAAATCTACCCTCTTTAAAGCGCTAGGCTCGGAAGATAGTTCGACTTGAGGTAAAACTTGATTACGATTCATAGCATCAGTCTAAATGAAGCAGCACTAGAAAGCACAGAACACGATGAGTAGTTTCCAAAACCCACCCTTGATTTTGGGGTCTACCTCCAAATATCGACGCGAACTATTAGAGCGTCTGCGCATTCCTTTTGAAGTCATTTCACCAAAAGTAGATGAAACACCCCTCACTGGCGAGAGCACACTCGATTTAGCAATGCGTCTCGCACATGCAAAGGCAGCTGCGGTTGCCAAAGAACATCCCGATGCTTGGGTGATTGGATCTGATCAAGTTGCAGATCTTTGTGGCGCAGCAATTGGTAAGCCAGGTAATTTCGAACGAGCGTTAGCGCAATTACAACTCATGCGCGGTCAAACAGTGATTTTCCAAACCGCTCTATGTCTGATGAAGGGCGACACCCAAACTACTTTATGTGTTCCTACCGAAGTTACCTTTCGCAAACTTCCAGACAACGTCTTAGAGGCCTACTTACTGGCTGAAGAACCTTATGATTGCGCTGGTAGCGCCAAGTCTGAAGGTCTCGGCATTAGCCTGCTGGAATCCATTAAGAGCGATGATCCCACTGCACTTATTGGCCTTCCTCTGATTGCATTAACAGGTCTACTGCGCGATGCAGGCTTTGCAATTCCATCAAAAAACTAAGCAATAAAAATAAAAGAAGTTATTTATGAGCAAACTCGGCACTCTGTATTTAGTTCCAAACACCTTGGGTGATGATGGCCGTGCTGAACAACTACCTTGGGTGCTTCCTGCGGAAACGATTACACAATCAGCCAAGCTCAAACATTGGATTGTCGAAGATGCCAAAACAGCACGCGCCCTATTAAAAGCAATTGATTCTGTTTCACCATTAGCATGCACCATTCAAGAAATGCAGATGAGCGAATGGCGAGGTGCGGCGCGTAACGCAAAGTATGGCGACTCAGTAAAACCTGCTGACCTTCTCAAGCCTCTACTTGCCGGAAACGATATGGGCCTCATGTCAGAAGCAGGAGTACCTGGCGTGGCTGACCCTGGCGCGGAGTTGGTTCTAGCGGCACATAAGCTGGGCGCACAAGTAAAGCCATTGGTTGGGCCAAGCTCAATTTTGCTAGGGCTCATGGCTAGTGGACTAAATGGTCAGCGCTTTGCATTTCAAGGATATCTACCTCATGACGTCCATGAGCGCACAGCAAAACTGAAACAGCTAGAAATTGAATCTCGCAAATTACAACAAACTCAAATTTGGATTGAGACGCCTTATCGCAATACTGCGATGTTGATGGCATGCAACAATTCACTGGCGCCTCAAAGCTTGTTGTGTCTTGGTGTAGACCTGAGTCTTCCATCAGAAATGATTGTCACTTTATCAATTGCAGACTGGCGCAAACGCTATCCGAATGAAGCTGCATGTGCCTCGCTACAAAATAGGCCAACAGTATTTCTACTATTGGCCTAAGTCTTTAACGCTTTAGTTTTGCTTTTTGCTTTATCTACTTAAGATCAGGCGACTTAACCAAAGCCTTGCCAGCAGCGGCTCCAGCTTCTGCACCAAAGCGCTTAGCAACACGCTCAGCAAAGTTTTCTTTCATGGTGTAGTCCAGAATATCGGGCGCCTTAAAGATATCGCGCGCAACTGTATCAACAGTACCGTAACCATCGGCCAGGCCGATCTTTACAGCTTGCTCGCCATTCCAAATACGTCCAGAAAATAAATCTGGAACCTCTTTTAAACGGTCGCCTCGCCCTTCTTTAACTACCGCAATAAATTGCTGATGAATTTCATCAATCATGGTTCTGACCATTTCCACTTGCTTTGGATCCTCTTTGCTAAATGGATCTAGCATGCCTTTATTGGAGCCAGAAGTAATCATGCGGCGAGTCACACCTAACTTATCCATTAAGCCTGTAAAACCAAAGCCTTCCATGATCACGCCAATGGAGCCTACCAAGCTCGCTTTATCTACCAAGATTTGATCTGCTGCTACAGCAACGTAGTAGCCGCCCGATGCGCAGATATCTTCTACCACTACATAAAAAGGTTTTTTGGGATAAAGCTTACGCAGACGATGAATCTCGTCATTAATCATGCCGGCCTGCACCGGGGATCCGCCAGGACTATTAATACGCAATACAACACCGGCGCTGCCTTCATTCTCAAATGCCGCCAATAAAGATGAATTGACATCCATTGCATTGGCCATTGAACTCGAGGAGATTTCTCCTTCAAGAGTTACTAGTGCGGTATGTTTTTCAACTCCCATTCCCTTGCCGGGAAGATGAAAATCAAATATCGATAGCAAGACACCCACGATCACTAACAAAGTCAGAACTCGCAATACAGCCTTCCAACGACGCGCTTTACGAGTCTCTTTTAAATTTTCCAACAAGAGGTGCTCTAGAGCTTGGCGCTCCCAATTTGGGTTTGGATTGTTTTCCATCTTTTTACTTCCTTAGTGTTGCAGGTTATTTTTAAGCCATTGAGAAAGCTGCGCAACATCATCAACATGAACTAATGATGGCGATTCTTTAAGAGTGCTTGGGGGGTGGGCGCCATAAGTAACAGCTACAGCATCTACACCAGCATTAGCAGCCATGTCCAAGTCGTGCGTGGTGTCGCCAATCATAAGCATACGGCGTGTTGGCACCTGGGTGACATCCGATAATTCCAATAACATTCCTGGATGAGGCTTGGAGAATGACTCATCGGCTGTACGAGTCTCATGAAAGAGATGGCCAATCTGATGGTGCTTTAGTGAACGATCTAAACCTACACGAGATTTACCTGTAGCAACACCCAACAAATATTGTTGGGAATGCAATTCTTCTAAAAGCTCACGAATGCCAACGAACAAATCGAGCTCATGATCTTTGGCTAGGTAGTGATATCGAAAACGTTCAGTTAGCTTTGGAAAATGAATCGGCTCAATCCAAGGCACCGCTCTTCTCAACGAATCCTGGATTCCCAAACCAATTACTGAACTTGCCAGGGTATCGTCTGGCGCCTTAAAACCCAAATCACGACAAGCTTGCTGAATGCAATGGACGATCGTTGGCGTGGAATCCATAATAGTTCCATCCCAATCCCAAACAATCAGGTCATAAGGTCGATTAGATTTACTTGTTTGAGGCATGCTAATTTTTATTACTCAAAGGTTTTCATCATGGCGGTAAATTCTGGGGGCAATGGCGATTCAATGCGCATCTTTTCGCCAGTGCGTGGGTGCGTAAAGCCAGCTAGATGGGCATGCAAATAAAGGCGCTTAGATTTAATCGCTTTATCTAAATCCTCAAAACCATACTTATCATCACCCAAAATTGCGTATCCTAATTTTTGCAAGTGCACACGAATCTGATGAGTGCGCCCCGTCTTGAGCTGAGCCTCTGCAAGCGTAATGGCAGCACCTTCACGCTTGAGTGCCTTGGTCACTCGCAAAGCGGTGTGACTTGGCAAGCCATCTGGGTCAACTCGCACACGGCGCTCCCCGTTCGGCAGAAGATATTTGTGCAGCGGATATTTGAGCTGCATGGTTTGGGCGCCCTGCACGATTTCACCATGTGCAAGCAAGTAATAACGCTTATCGGTTTGACCTTCACGGATTTGACGATGGAGCTCAACCAAAGCGCTACGCTTTTTAGCCAGCAGCAAAACGCCTGAGGTATCTCGGTCTAAACGATGTACTAATTCCAGAAACTTCAGCTCGGGGCGAGTGATGCGCAAGGTTTCAATGACACCCAGAGCAATACCTGAACCACCATGCACAGCCAAACCGGCCGGCTTGTTCACTATTAATAGAGCTTCATCCTCAAACAGAATCGGCATTTTGTCCGAATAGCCATGTGCGCGAGATTTAGTTTGAGCGGAATTAACTGCTGCCATTTGGGCTGGTTCGGCAATGCGAACCGGGGGGAGGCGCACCACATCACCCTCAACCAGTCGGGTGGTTGGTTCGGCCCGCTTTTTATTAACCCGGACCTCGCCAGATCGAATAATTCGGTAAACGTGGCTTTTTGGCACCCCTTTAGCCCAACGTAGCAAATAGTTATCCAAGCGCTGGCCAGCCTCTTCCGGACCAATTGTCTGGAGGTGGACTGCTGCGGGAGCGGACGTTTTTACCTTGGAAGGCTTGGAAATGGGTTCAGATTTCATGATTTATCTGTCTTGTGACCCCGGCGGGGGACGACAAGGGACTCAACAATACCCCATTGTCACGCAACTTGTGCCGTATAATCAACGCTCTAGCCAATTTATTGGCCCGAGACCAACCTGAAGTCAGGTTTGAATCGTGGAGCTTGGAGTCGCCCTTTAAAAGACTCCCGGGGTTGCCCCTCCCCCGTTGCAATGAGGCGCAGGGTTGGTGTGCCGTATGCCGCGACCCGCGATTAGAAGACAGTTTTCAGGCGCGCGCCTGCATTGATGACCTAAAGGAGGTCTCTGCGGCGATCGTCAAGTGTGGCACCGATTTAACCAACCGTTAACTGGGTGAACTAAGCAAAAAGTGCTTAGATTTGCATGATCCACACTCATAAACCGCCTTAGGCTCAGTCCTAAGTGGTATTTAACTTGTCCCCTAACGCAGCGCGCAAGGTCACCCTCCCCCATAGGAGAGTGTTATGAAACGCATGTTGTTTAATGCAACTCAACAAGAAGAGTTGCGAGTTGCCATCGTTGATGGTCAAAAACTCATTGATATCGATATCGAAGCTGCCGGTCGTGAACAACGCAAAGGCAATATCTACAAAGGTGTCATTACCCGTATTGAACCTTCCCTTGAGGCCTGCTTTGTCAATTACGGCGAAGAACGTCATGGCTTCTTGCCATTCAAGGAAGTTGCCCGCAGTTACTTTAAAGAGGGCATCGACGTCCGCAATGCTTCCATTAAGGATGCTCTGCGCGAAGGTCAAGAAATCATTGTTCAAGTAGAAAAAGAAGAGCGCGGCCAAAAAGGCGCCGCCCTCACCTCCTTTATCTCCTTGGCAGGCCGTTATTTGGTATTGATGCCAAACAACCCACGTGGAGGTGGCGTATCCCGCCGTATTGAAGGTGAAGACCGTCAAGAACTCCGTGAAGCCATGTCTCAATTAGAAGTAGCTGATGGTATGAGCATCATCGCTCGTACCGCAGGTATTGGTCGCGATGCTACTGAATTGCAGTGGGACTTAAGTTACCTCATGCAATTGTGGAAAGCGATTGATGAAGCTGCTAAAGGCAACTCAGCGCCACTATTGATCTACCTCGAATCTAGCTTGGTGATTCGTGCAATTCGCGATTACTTCCAACCAGATATCGGCGAGATCCTCATCGATACCGATGACATCTACGAACAAGCCGCTGCATTTATGTCTGTTGTAATGCCAGACAACTTGCCACGCGTGAAGCGCTATCAAGATGATGTGCCTTTGTTCTCACGTTTCCAAATTGAGCATCAAATTGAAACTGCGTACTCACGCACTGTGCCATTGCCATCAGGCGGCGCAATCGTGATTGACCACACTGAAGCTTTGGTTTCAGTGGACGTCAACTCAGCACGCGCAACTCGCGGCTCTGATATTGAAGAGACTGCAACCCGCACCAACTTAGAAGCTGCCGATGAAATCGCCCGTCAAGCTCGTTTACGTGACTTGGGTGGCTTAATCGTCATCGACTTCATCGATATGGAATCAAGCAAGGCTCAGAAGGATGTTGAGAATCGCCTGCGCGATGCTCTGCGTCATGACCGCGCCCGCGTTCAAATGGGCAAGATCTCCAAGTTTGGCTTGATGGAAATGTCACGCCAACGTTTGCGTCCAGCATTATCTGAAGGTAGCCATGTAACCTGCCCACGTTGTAACGGCACTGGCCACATTCGTGACACTGAATCTTCTGCATTGCAAGTTCTGCGCATCATCCAAGAAGAAGCAATGAAGGAAAACACAGCAGCGATTCATACTCAAGTACCAGTCGAAGTAGCTGCATTCCTATTGAATGAAAAACGTGCTGAAGTGATCAAGATTGAGACTCGCTTCAAAGTAAACGTCTTGATGGTTCCAAACAAGCATTTAGAAACACCACATTACAAACTGGAGCGTTTACGTCATGACGACCCACGTCTTGACGATCAAAAAGCAAGTTATGTAATGGCTGAAGAAGCCGCTCGCGAACTCGAGACAGACACAACCGTTAGCAAGAAAGATGCTGATGTCAAAGTGCGTCCTGAGGCTGCAGTTAAAGGCATTACGCCAACACAACCTGCGCCAATTAGCCAACCACGCCCTGCTCGCACTGAAACAGTAAAAGCAGAGAGCTCTGGTGGCTTCTTTGGATTTATTAAGAGTCTCTTTGGCTCTTCTCCAGCGGTTGAAGAAAAACCAGCCCCAAGTAATAATCGCGGCCGTAACCAAGGTCGCAACGGCAACGGTGGTGATCGCAATCGCGGTCGTAACCGTCGTGGTGAGCGCACTGAGCGTCCAGCAGCAAATGCAGCGGAAGGTACGCCAGCAGAGGGCGCTAACAACAACCGCAACCGCAACAACCGTAACGGCAATCGCAATCAAAACGGTCCTAAGCCAGAACGTCAAGAAGGTAATCGCAATCAAGCTAATGCTGCACCAGTAACACCTGCAACAGAAGCTGCTCCAGGTAGCGAAGCTACTACAGGCGCAGATGGTGAAGAGCGTCGTGGTCGTGGCCGCAATCGTCGTGGTCGTGGCCGCGGTCAGCGTGAGCGTGGCGAACGCACTGAAGGTGGTAACGATGCCGCTGCACCAGCAACAGCCGCTTCAGCAAGTCCTTTTGCGGGCCCTCCAGTAGGAATGGCTGGCGCATCTGCAAGCATGCCGATTCAGAACCTTGCTAATAGCTTTGGAAATGCAAAGCCTGCTGCGGAGAAACAAGAAAGACAAGAGCGCGCACCACGTGCTCCACGTCAATCCAATCGCCCTGCACAAAACACTGCACCTGCGTCAGCCCCAGCTACCCAAGCCGCAGCGCCTGTTGCAGCAGTAGCTGCTGCAGTAGAAGTCATTAGTAAGCCTGCTCCAGAACTTCCGAAGGTTGCCTTCCAGGCGCTTGAGGAAACTCCGTTGCATAGCGTTGTGCAATCCGCCGGCATGATCTGGGTTGCTACAGACTCATCAAAGCACGCTGAAGCTCAAAATCAGATTCAGGCAGAGCCTGTGGCACATAACTTAGGCAGAGCACCTAAGCCTGCTGCTCAGCTTCCTGAAGGCCCAATGGTTTTAGTTGAAACCGGCGGCCAAGAAAAAACGGTTTAAGCCATCTAAAGCTTTTTCTCCAGACTGCCATTTATCCCAAAAGGATATTTGGCGGTTTGGCAGAAACCCCGTTTCACAGCCATAATTGCGAACATGGTTGAAAAAGTAATCCCCATCCGACTTGACGAAGGCAAAGGCCTGACGCCCTCTATTGGCGCGCAGCTTGTCACGCCTCATGGCCATACCAAAGATACTCGTGGGCGCACCTTAAGAGATCTACGCATATCCGTTACTGATCGTTGCAACTTCCGCTGCACCTATTGCATGCCTAAAGAAGTTTTTGATCAAAACTATCCATATCTTGCTCACAAAGAATTACTGAGCTTCGAAGAAATCGCCAGACTCACTTCTATCTTTTCCACCTTGGGTGTTGAAAAAATTCGACTAACTGGTGGTGAGCCCTTGCTTCGTAAAAACTTAGAAGTGCTCATCGAGATGTTGGCAAAAATTCCAGCATCCAATGGCAAGCCACTAGACCTTACCCTCACTACTAACGGTAGCATCTTGCGTAAAAAAGCTGCGGCGTTAAAAGCGGCTGGCCTGCACAGATTAACTGTCAGCCTCGATGGCTTAGATGATGCCATCTTCAAGAAAATGAATGATGTCGATTTTCCGGTGGCTGATGTACTCGATGGAATTGCCGCAGCCCAAGAGGTTGGCTTTCAGAACATCAAAGTTAATATGGTGGTGAAAAAAGGCACCAATGATCATGAGATCGTTGCGATGGCAAAACACTTTAAAGGCAGCGGCGTCATTCTGCGCTTTATTGAGTTTATGGATGTAGGCAGCTCTAATGGCTGGAACATGGAGCAAGTACTGCCCTCTAAAGAAGTCATTGCCAGAATTAATGAGGTCTTTCCACTTGAGCCTATTGAGGCCAACTACGCTGGCGAAGTTGCTCAGCGCTGGCGCTATGTCGATGGCTCAGGCGAGATTGGAGTGATCTCTAGCGTCACACAGACCTTCTGTCATGAATGCTCTAGAGCGCGCATCTCCACTAATGGGCAAATGTATCTCTGTCTCTTCGCTAATGAAGGTTTTGATTTCAAAACGTTATTGCGCTCTGGTAAATCCGATTTAGAAATTGCCAACGCGGTGATGAATACCTGGGCAACCCGTGAGGATCACTACTCTGAGATTAGAGGGTCCAATACCGCAAAGCTAGCAACAGGCGGTCGCAAAGTTGAAATGTCTTATATTGGTGGTTAATGATTTCGACTAAAGATATTACTGGACTAATCCTTGCTGGCGGACGTGCGCAACGCATGGGTGGTATTGATAAAGGTCTAATTCCATTTCACGGCAAACCACTCATCGAGTCAGCCATCGCAAAGCTCAAGCCTCAGGTACAAACTATTGTGATTAATGCCAACCGCAGCATCACAAAGTACGCGGCTTATGGCTACCCAGTCATCATGGATGAGACGCCTGATTTTTCGGGCCCCTTGGCTGGATTCTCAGTGGGCTTGAAGGCGTGTAAGACACCCTACCTTCTGATATCACCGTGCGACTCACCATTACTCCCCAACAATCTCGCTGAGCAATTAGCTGCCGAGATGGAGCGTGGTCACTTTCAATTGGTTTACGCCTCTAGTAAAGAAGCGGATGGTAAGGTTTGGGCGCAACCGGTTTTTTGCTTGATGCGCAGTAACTTAAAAGACTCATTGGATCAATTTCTACAAAAAGGTGATCTCAAAATCGATCGTTGGTTTAAAGAGTTGCGTAGTAGCACGGTGATTTTTGATGACTCTCAAGTATTTGCCAACGTCAATACGCCTGAAGAACTCAAAAAACTTGAAGGAGTGTCTGCATGAGTCACTCCCCAAATCAACCTATTCTTTTGACTTCATCACTACATGTTGATGATGCTCGCAAAGCAATTGCGGCACTAGTTGATGACCTCATTCAAGAGTCCAGGGCCATTAATGATCCTGCTGATATTGAAACTGTCTCATTAGATCAAGCTATTGACCGCATTCTAGCGGTCGACCTTCTATCGCCAATTGATGTTCCTGCTGCAGATAACTCAGCAATGGATGGTTTTGCATTTGACGGCAAATGTCTTAATACAAGCAATCCATCAGTCTCATTGCGCATCGTGGGCACTGCCTTTGCAGGTAAGCCTTATGAGGGCAAAGTTGGCCCTGGTGAATGCCTGAAGATCATGACGGGTGCAGTGATGCCTGCTGGCTGCGATACAGTAATTCCACAAGAGTTCACCACTGCAAAAGATGAGCTCAACATTGAATTTAAGCAAGATCAACTAAAGCTTGGTGAGAATAGACGCTTACGCGGCGAAGATCTTCAACAAGGCAAGGCTGCTATTGCTGCGGGTCGCTTGCTCCGCCCATCTGATTTAGGACTCGCAGCTTCATTAGGCATTGCAACGCTCCAAGTAAAACGAAAACTGAAGGTAGCTATTCTATCTTCCGGAGATGAACTGCGATCTTTAGGTCAAGCATTGGATGCTGGCAGCATTTACGATAGCAATCGCTACAGCCTCACAGGTTTGCTGAATCGCCTAAATCTAGAAATCATTGACTGCGGCATTGTGCGCGATGATCCCGCATCTTTGAAACAAGCCTTTATTGAGGCCGCCAATAAAGCAGATGTCTTAATTTCTTCTGGCGGCGTTTCTGTTGGTGAGGCGGATTTCACAAAGCAAATCATGCAAGAGTTAGGTGATGTGGGCTTCTGGAAAATCGCCATGCGTCCAGGACGGCCAATGGCATTTGGTGTACTCAAGCCAGTCGCTGGAAAATCACCAGCTCGTAAAACCCTCTTCTTTGGCTTACCTGGAAACCCGGTCGCGGTCATGGTGACTTTCTATCAATTTGTTCGTGCCGCCCTCTTGCAACTCAATGGCGCGAATCAAACACAGCCGCCGCTAACTCAGGCTGTCGCTGAGGCCCCCATTCGGAAAAAGCCTGGTCGCACTGAGTTTCAACGCGCCATCTTGGGACGCAGTGCTGATGGCAAGCCAACAGTCAGATTAACTGGCAGCCAAGGTGCTGGGATCTTGCGATCCATGAGTGAGGCAAATTGCTTTGTCATCCTAGGTCACGAACAGGGAAATGTTGCCGCTGGAGACTGGGTAGATATAGCGCTTTTTGATGGACTGCTTTAAGATTGCGTCATCATGAAACTCACCAAAAAAGAACTAGTCTTCCTCGACCCAATGCATACCGCCAAAACCTTAGTTTTGGTTTACCTCTGCTTCTCCGTTCCAATCGTTTTGTTGGCATTGTTTGTTGCCTTCATTCGTGATGGCGCCATCCCTGGATTTACTGTGCTGTCAGCTCTGATTCTCAATGCTTTATTAGGCTTTGGATTGCTGTGGATCGCATGCAAAGTCTATAACTGGGTTGCAGGTAAGTTCGGTGGTATTGAATTAGCAATGCGCGAGCTACCAGAAGAAATCGACGCAGAATAAATGAGTTAATCTTCGGAGCTACACTCTAATCAATAAAGCCGAGTTCTTACTCGGCTTTATTTTTACTACTTAGTTTTACTAATTAGTTAATCCAATTTAACTAAGCTTTATAAACTTCCGCATTAATCAAGCTGGGTGGTTTTTTACCATCTAACGCAGCGCGTAAGTTATCTACCGCCAGATCAACCATCGCTCTGCGTGTTTTTTCTGTTGCACTAGCAATGTGTGGAGCGAGCACGACATTACTGAGCTTTAATAACTCAGGATGTACTTTAGGTTCGCCCTCAAACACATCTAGACCAGCTGCAAAAATGCGTTTTTCATTGAGAGCTTGTGCAAGCGCTGCATCATCCACGATACCGCCACGGGCAATGTTTATCAGGGTTGCAGTCGGCTTCATGAGAGCGATTTCCTTGGCACCAATGGTATGGTGACTTTCAGCGCTATAGGGCAATACCAAGACAACATGATCTGCAGTGCGCAGCAATTCTTCTTTAGAAACGTATTTAGCGCCGCAGGCTTTTTCATCAGCATCGGATAGATGACTACGATTGTGATAGATCACATTCATCCCAAAGCCTAATGCACGCTTGGCAATGCCTTGACCGATGCGACCCATACCAATAATGCCAACCGTACTGTGATGTAAATCCATACCAAGGGGATTATTCACAATCGACCACTTATCCCAATGACCAGCGCGCACCCAATGCTCTGATTCAGTAATACGTCTTGCAGTTGCCATCAGCAATGCAAACCCAAAGTCAGCAGTTGTATCCGTCAACACATCAGGAGTATTCGTCGCCATGACACCCGCGGCAGTAATCGCTGGTACATCAAAATTGTTATATCCCACCGAGATATTGGCTACGATCTTCAAATCTTTGGCATGCGCTAGTGCATTTGCGTCTATTCTTTCGCTGCCTGCAACCAAAGCCCCTACAACTCCCGAGAGTTCTTTTTGCAACTCTTCTGGACTAAAAATTCGATCCTCTTGGTTTGACCGTACCTCAAATGACTCTTCCAACTTGGCTAAAGCCTCGGGAAAAATGGCTCTTGCCACTAGAATTTTGGGTTTTTGCATGTTTATCTGGCTATTGGACTGTGTATTCATATGGGAAACTTTACCTCAAGTAAATTAACCCTTTAGCCTGAAAAATAGGCTACTTCGGCTAAAATTGAGGTTTTATAACCTAGCACCCAGCTTTTTGGGGCTCTTGAAACAAAATCGCCATGACTTACGTTGTTACCGAATCTTGTATCCGCTGCAAATACACCGACTGTGTTGATGTTTGCCCAGTTGACTGCTTTCGCGAAGGTCCTAATTTTTTAGTGATCGATCCGGATGAGTGCATCGATTGCGCGGTTTGTGTTCCAGAGTGCCCAGTAAACGCTATTTATGCTGAGGATGATGTACCTGGTGATCAACAAGCATTCATCAAACTCAATGCTGAACTCTCTCCTTCTTGGACCTCTATTACCAAGTCCAAAGCAGCTCTTCCAGATGCTGAAGAATGGAAAGACGTTAAGAGCAAACTCGATCAGCTAGTAAAGTAATTTTCGAGCAAAAGCATTCGTGTCAAACTCGCCCACACAAACGGATGCTGTCATCATTGGCGCCGGTCCTGTGGGCCTCTTCCAGGTATTTGAGTTAGGTCTTTTAGAAATCAAAGCACATGTGATTGATTCGCTGCCAGAAGTGGGCGGTCAATGTATAGAGCTATATCCAGATAAACCTATCTACGATATCCCTGCCATTCCAGTTTGCACTGGACGCGAGCTCACGAATAATTTGCTAAAGCAAATTGAGCCCTTTAATGCACAATTTCATCTTGGTCAAGAAGTCGCCAAGCTAGAGCAACAGGCTGATGGACGCTTTCTCATTAGTACCTCACTAGATAACCACTTCCTCAGCAAGACTGTATTTATTGCCGCTGGCGTTGGTGCTTTCCAGCCTCGCCTCTTGAACCTAGAGGGGATAGACCGCTTTATAGGCAAGCAACTTTTTTATCACGTTAAAAGTCCCGAGCAGTTTGCAGGCAAAAGAATTGTGATTTGCGGGGGTGGCGATGCGGCACTAGATTGGGCAATACATTTTTCTGAAATTGCGGCTAGCGTGACATTAATTCACCGTCGCGATGAATTTAAGGCTGCTCCCAAATCGATTGCAAAGATGCGTGAACTTTGCGCGAGCGGCCAAATGCAATTACTCATCGGACAAGTGACTGCTTATGAAGCGCAAGATGATCGACTTGCAGAAATTACCTTTACCGATATTGACGGTGAGGCCAAGCAGATACCGCTCGACGATCTTTTGGTATTTTTTGGCCTCTCCCCTAAATTAGGGCCCATCGCAGATTGGGGCCTCAATATCGATCGTAAACAAATTTGTGTGGATACCAGTAAATTTCAAACCAGCATCCCTGGCATTTATGCTGTTGGCGACATTAATGTCTATCCAGGTAAGAAGAAACTGATTCTGTCTGGATTCCATGAGGCCGCCCTAGCTGCATTTGCAGCAGCAGAGTACCTAAACCCAGAAAAGCAGATTCCACTCCAATATACGACCACCTCTCCCAAGCTCCACAAAGCCCTGGGAGTGAAGTCGCCTACATTCGAGTAAGCTATCCATAATTCGTCTACATATAACTACATTTAGCTGATACATATGCGTCAATATCACGATCTCATGAAGGAAGTCCTCGCCAAGGGGGTTCAAAAGTCCGATAGAACCGGAACTGGCACAGTCTCCGTATTCGGGCACCAAATGCGCTTTAATTTGGCAGATGGCTTTCCGATGGTGACCACCAAAAAACTGCATCTCAAATCGATTATTTATGAATTGCTCTGGTTCCTCAAAGGAAGCACGAACAATAATTGGCTTAAGGAGCGTGGCGTTTCCATTTGGAATGAATGGGCAGCACCCGATGGTGATCTCGGCCCAATCTATGGTTATCAGTGGCGTTCATGGCCTGCACCAAATGGTCAGCATATCGATCAAATCTCCGAAGTGGTGGAGACCATTAAAAAGAATCCGGACTCACGTCGCATTATTGTTTCTGCATGGAACGTTGCCGATATTCCCCGCATGGCTTTAGCGCCCTGCCATGCCTTCTTTCAGTTTTATGTAGCGGATGGCAAGCTCTCATGCCAACTCTACCAACGCAGCGCGGATATTTTTTTGGGTGTGCCATTTAATATCGCTAGCTACGCCCTACTCACTCACATGATGGCGCAACAATGCAATCTAGAGGTGGGTGACTTTATTTGGACTGGCGGCGATTGCCATCTATACAGCAACCATTTAGAGCAGGTAGAGCTTCAGTTATCTAGAGATTTCTTCCAGTTGCCTAAGCTCAATATTTTGCGCAAGCCTGATTCTATTTTTGATTATGAGTTCGAGGACTTTGAAATCGTAGGATATGAATCTCATCCCCACATTAAAGCTCCTGTAGCCATTTAAGAATTAAGCATATGACTCAGCCTGCCATTTCCATGATTGTTGCACGCTCACGTAATCACGTGATTGGTCGCGACAATCAAATGCCTTGGAAGATCTCTGCGGATTTGCAATTCTTCAAACGTGTAACGATGGGTCATCCTGTCATCATGGGTCGTAAGACCTGGGAATCGATTGGTCGCCCACTTCCCGGTCGTCGCAATATCGTAGTGAGTCGCAATGCAAACTACCCATTAACCGGTGGTGAGCTTGTTGGATCTTTGGATGAAGCCTTGAAGAGTCTGAGCGAATTCTCCCGGGTCTTTGTTATTGGTGGCGAACAACTCTTTACCCAGGCTTTTGATAAGGCTGATCGTCTTTATATCACTGAAATCGACTTAGATATTGAAGGTGGCGATACCTTCTTTGAAGTGCCTAATGCATCCGACTGGAATGAGGTAGAGCGAACTCCTGGATCCGAAGGTGACATTACCTTTAGCTTCATCACCTTGGAGCGCAAATAAAAAGGGCCCCGCGGGGCCCTTTTTTCTTCAACGAAAATTCTTATTGCTGAACAATAATCTTTGCATCTTTTGCGAGCTGACTTAAAAACTCAAACTGCTTTCTTTGAACCATACCAGCACGAATAGCTGGCTTTGACTGTTCAAATGAAGGTGGCTTGCTTGACTTCTTGTCTTCTAACTTCATCAAGTACCAGCCCTGCTGCATCTGGATGGGCGCTGGAGAAACCTGCCCCTTTGAGAGAGTTACAAGCACGGATGACAACTGAGGAGTCACTTGACCAGCCTGGATCCAACCTACAGCCCCGCCTTGTACTTTGTTTGGGGCCAAGGAAACGCTCTTGGCAACCTTATCAAATGATTCTCCCTTTTTGATGCGCGCCAAAGCAGCTTGTGCATCAGCTTCGGTCGCCACTGCGATGTCGCTGACCTTATATTCCACAATCATCCCTTGAGGGCCTAAGGATGCAATTTCACGGTTGTATTCAGCCTGAACATCCGCATCGGTGATTGGATTTTGAGCCATATAAGTAGATAACTCAAGATCGGCTAAATAATTTTGGCGAATCATCGCTAGCTGGGTATTGGCCTTTTCTGAATTGGCTAAACCATCTTTTTCTGCTTGTTGAGAAAGTAGCAATACCTCAACAAACTTCTCAATCACCGCGCTACGCAACTGAGGTGATTCTTTTTGACCCTGAGATATAGCGGCTCTAATTCCTTGCTCGACCATATCATTAGTGATGATGGCACCATTAACAGATGCTGCAACATTAATTGGTAAACCACTCTGCTGGGCAAACGAGCTACCAACAAAAGTACTAGCAAAGATACCAGCAGCAATAAGGCGCACGATCATTGGATTCAATGCTGAGGTAAAAGGCTTCATAAGAGGAGATCTTTCTAAAATTTAACCTCAATAGTACCAGCTGGTATGGGCTTAATCACAATAAGCCACAGTAAAATGGTTCTATGTGTGTTCAATACCTCACGACGGTTAATGCAGCTTGGGTTAAAACCCATTTTGACCTAGATTTGCCGACATCCCCCGCTCACGATGTGTTTCCAACTTACCCTGGACCCATCATCCTCAAAAGCCACAATACTGGCAGAACTGCAACAGGCCTGGCTCGATTTGGCTTACTACCATCCTGGGCTAAAGAGGAAACTTTTGGAAGAAAGACTTACAACGCCAGAGCTGAAACCGTAGCTGAAAAACCATCTTATAAAAGCGCATGGATAAAACGGCATTACGCATTAGCTTTGGCAGATGCTTTTTATGAACCTTGCTATGAATCTGGCAAAGCAATACGGACTGCCATCAAACAGGCAAACAACGAACCAATGGCGATTGCCTCAATCTGGGACACCTGGACCGAACCGGAAACAGGCGAACTGATTGTTTCGTTCTCTATGCTCACAATTGATGCCAGTAGTCATCCGGTAATGAAGCACATGCACAAACCTGAAGATGAAAAACGCACTGTGGTTCCGTTACGTCCTGAACTTTTTAATGCATGGCTCAACGCCACGCCAGAAGAGGCGAAAGCACTACTTCAATTGGAGTCAATCCCAGAGCTTGTACTTGCCTAGAAAGTTAAAACGGGCTTCGTCGCTTGATAGGGGTCGGCCGATTGCATTTCTAGCGCTTCAGCCTCCTCTTCGCCCTTAGGCTGGTTATAGAATTTTGAATCCAATGCACGCTCTTTAGATAGGCGAAGATCTTCTGCTCTTGGATCCACCGGACCAAACGGCCCCTCTACTGGGGAAAGGGTCTGACTATTAAACTCTTTAATCTGCTGAGAACTATACGGGGCATACGTTGTGGACCCAGGAGGTAGAGGAGGTGCTTGAGTACAAGCCACAATACTCATCAATATCATGCAGGGTGCTAGCCGAAGGGCGTATGTATTCATACGGCCCATTGTATGGTAACTACATGCATCTTGTTTTTATATTAATTACAATACTCCGATGAATTTATACCGCATCATCGCAAGCATCCTATTGATGCCCGCTTCGATTTGCTTAGCTATTGATTTGCAGCCTAACGATATTGTTGCGCCACTACCAGGCAAAAGTCATGCGATGATCAGCTACATCAATGCAGAGGGTGGCACTTACTACAGAAATGGTTCAGCTGTTTCTAGCAGACCATTTGGTAGTCCTGATATTGGCATTCAAAGCGCAGTTGCCCGTCTCAGTACCAGCTACTCCATTACTAATTTACCCGCTATCTCTTATCTACAGCTGCCTTACGGCACCATTAAGCCAGCTGGGTCTCTAGCATCTTCACCTGCAAGCACCGGAATTGGTGACCTTACTTTTGCAACAGCCATTTGGCCGTACGCAGATAGAGAGAAAAGAAGATATTTTGGCGTAGCTGGTTATCTAACAGCGCCAACCGGTGCTTATAACAGTCAACAGGCTTTTAATGTAGGTGAGAACCGCTATAGATCAGACATACAGATGGGCTATCAACAACCTATTATTGGCAATTTAGATGGCATGGTCGCAGTTGACACCATGTGGTTTGGAGGCAATAACCAATGTGCTGCAGCCTGCTTATCTGCAAACAATACCTCTTTAAATCAGAAGCCCTTAACAACTACTCAGTTGGGCCCAATTTATAAAATCAATCAAACTTACACACTGGGTGCTGCTTACTTTTATGTGGCTGGTGGCGCCACAACAATTGGCAATACTTATCAAAATAATGTCGTCAACACTCAACGTTTTTTATTAAGTGCCCTAGCCTACTACCCCTTTGGCAGAATTAGCCTGCAATACGGACGTGACACAGAAATTAAGAATGGCTTTGTAGAAACACGGCGCCTTGCCATTCGTTATACGACTGAGTTTTAAGTTCTCGGATCGCTTAATTTCTGAGTCTTTGCAGAAAGCTTTTTACCATTGGCAGGCGACAAGCAAGCAATGCCAAAATGACTGCTCCATAGATTGAGACAGTATCCAAATCATTTTTACCAGCCTTGTGCCACCAATAATGGGCTATTGCAGTACATGCAATGATGTAGACCAGCTTGTGCAATAAAGACCAGCGCCTTCCTAGTTGACGTACGGACCACTGGTTGGATGTAATGGCTAAGGGAGTAAGAAGCACCAGCGTCAGAAAGCCCATCGTAATAAATGGGCGCTTTACAACATCACTCCACATCGATTGAATGTCTAGATTTTGATCTAACCAAAACCAAATAGAAAAATGAATGCAGGCATAAAAGAAACAAAATAATCCCAACATTCGACGCAGCTTAATCCAGATGGTCCAGCCTGTTAACAGGCGCAAAGGCGTCATTGCCAGCGTAATACAAAGAAAGACCAGTGCCCAGGTACCAGTTGAGCGGGTGATGAATTCAATGGGATTGGCACCCAAGTCATCATTAGCGCCAAGCCAAACCAGACGGGTCAGTGGCACCAAGCAGAAACTGAATATGGCTGGCTTTAAGAACTGCATAAACAACACTTTAAACCAAGCCAAGCTAAAAACCAGCAGATGCACTCAGCCGTTAATCTAAGGCAATAACAGCTTGAATAATGGAGAACTATTTAGACCTATCGATTTAGACGGTAATTTGCTATCCTAAGTGTTCAATTAAGGATAAATATGACTGAAGACAACCAAACCCAGAACGATGAAGACTTTGACTATGGGTGCGAGTGTGCAATGACCTTGCTCAACGAGCCCACTGAGGATCGTCTAAATGACTTAATTGATGAGCTCGATGAAGATGGCATGATCTCTACCGAGGTAGTCTATGGCTTACTGGCCACTATCCTCATGAGCATGAACGAGGAAGAACACGAAGGCGACGAGCACTAATTTTTAGAGTTTACTTGGGAGGCAAAGGCATCCATTGCTTTTGCCAACTGAATATCTAACTTGGTCAGCGCACCGACTGAATGAGTGGATAGAGATACCGAAACCTTGTTCCAAGAATTTGACCAATCAGGATGATGATCAATTTCTTCTGCGTACTCGGCACTTAGCGTCATAAATTCAAAAGCCTGTTTAAAGTTTTCGAAGACAAACTCACGCTGAATTACCTTCTCGCCATCTCCCAGGGCCCAAAGAGGAATTTCTTTCTGTATATCAAGGCTATCGACTATCAAGACAGACTCCTTTAACTGGCAACACTTTGTGAAAGCTGCTTTAAATCTTCTGGATAAAGCCAACGCCATTCACCCTCCGCAAGATCAACTGGCATCTGATAGGCGCCGATTTCAGTACGGTGCAATAGGGCAACATGATTGCCAACTGCGGCCATCATACGCTTTACCTGGTGATAGCGCCCCTCAACAATGGTCATTGCTAAAACATGTTCTGAGATTTGTTTGCACGCAGTCGCAAAGCAGGGTTTTGGATCATCATCCAATACAACCCCATTTAACAAGTGATCGATTTGCTTCTGAGTGATGGGCTCTGGCGTAGTGATTTGATATACCTTGCCAATATTTTTCTTCGGTGTGGTCATCTTGTGAATAAATTGGCCATCATCAGAGATTAAGAGCAAGCCAGTAGTGTCATAGTCAAGGCGCCCTACGCATTGCAAACCTCTTTCGACAAAAGGAGCTGGTAGCAAGCTATACACACTGGGGTGATGCGTTGTTTTATGTGAGCACTCATAATTAGCTGGCTTATTAAACGCTAGATATGCCTTCTCGTGATACTCCCAATCCCTACCCTCTACATTGAGAATGAGATTCTCGGTAGCAATTCTTTCTTCTGGATCTTCGGCCAATATGCCATTCACCTTTACCAGCTCGGCATAGACCAAATCGCTACAGTAGCGACGGGTACCAAAGCCTTGGCTAAAGAGAATTTTTTCAAGAGAAATAGGTTTTGCCATATGCTGCAAAGGATACTACAGAGCAAGACTGCATTGAGTCGGTCAGTTCATTCACCAATTCATTATCATTAGATATTCACGCCATCACATAAGGCAATTGCCCATGTTATCGACCCCAAAACCTCGTTCCCTATTACACACTCGCGAAATTACTTTCCAAGGGTACGCAAGAGAGGATGGCTTATGGGATATCGAAGGACATCTCAAGGATTTCAAAACCAATTCCTTTCAAACCAGCGCAAAAGTCTGGCAACCTGGTGAGGCTTTTCATGACATGTGGGTACGTGTCACGCTTGATAAAGAATTTGTGATTAAAGATATTGAAGCGGTCATGGATGGCCATCCGCACGCGGAGTGCACTGCTGTCATTCCACCAATGGACTCACTCATTGGCGCTCAGATAGGTAAGGGTTGGCGGAAGACGATTGATACGCATCTTGGTGGCATTAAGGGCTGCACTCATTTACGCGAACTGCTCACCAGCCTTGCCACCGCAGCCTATCAATCTATCCCGGGAGCATTTTTCGATCCCACTGGAGAAAAGCCGCCACTTTACTTGGGCACCTGTAAATCCTGGGACTTTAATGGTCCAGTGGTGCTGCGTGTCTTCCCCAAATTTTATCGCTGGAAGCCTTAGAACTTAACAGCCTCACATGACATATCTTCGCGCGCTGACTTTTTTATTGCTATGCACTTCCAATGCTTTAGTGTGCGCAGCTGAGCAAACTTCTGCGCCTATTCTAGGACTCGTTAATGCGTCTCAGGTTAGATCTCAAGACCGCACCTTGGAATTCTGGGGCTACCATGAATACGACGGCTCGCAGAACTATGCCGACACACTGAAGTTACGTTACTACAACCCTCTCAATATCGGCGATTGGCATGGCACGCTAAGACTCGATACAGCTTATACAGCCACATACGGCCCTCTACTCCCCGCGCAATCCACTGGCACGTATTCTGCAAACAATGCAATGGTCACGATATGGGGTGGTAAGGCTGGCTGGTTTGGCAATGTGGGGGCACGAGTAGTAGCACCACTAAGTAACACAGGTCAATGGCTAGCAGGCCCTCAACTAAGCACCTCATTCACACCCGCTAGCAGCAGCCAAAATCTTCTGGCAGATATCTCGCCATTAGCGCGCTATATGATCGGATTTAATACAAAGGCACCCTCCGGCGTTGCCCCACCACCATTAGCAAGCCGTCTTGAACTATACCCAACAGTTGGCCTGAATTTAGGACCCAACACCCAAATTCGTTTTTGGGATGAGAACGGGGCGGTCTATAACGCAGCAGGTGGTGGCTGGTTTGTGCCAATTGATGCCATGGTGACTCAACGAATCAATAAAAATCTTTTATTTGCTATTGGCGGCGCAAAACAAGTAGTGCAAACCTACCAACTCTATAACTGGACAGTGTACGGAAAAGTTGCGCTTACTTTTTAAAAAGAATCAAGCAAGATCAATTAAAGTTTCGCCTTCTAATTTTGCGGCACCTGATTTAATTAAAGACCTAGGCAGCCACTGAGTAAATTCATCCATACTCATATTGAGTATTTTTGCTGCGCTGATCAGTGCCGGCGTATTAGTAATCCAATCATTCACTTGCTGCATCTCGCGACTACGCCACTCTAATAGACGATATTTCAGCAAGACTTTAGCGCCATGACGTGCATTTCGATCCGGGTCAGATGCCAAATAATCTAGTCTTGATCTTGCTGTAGCCAGAGACTTAGCAACATCGGAGAAAGGCGCGCCATGACCCGGAATTACCAAATCGATCGGCAGAGTCTCAATGAGATCTAAGGTTTGCGCCACCTCCTCAAACCCAGCCTCCCCCCAGAGCTCAGGAAAGATCACCCCGAAACCCTCTTCCCATAGGGCGTCAGCAGAAATCAAAATCCGATGATCAGCTTGATACAGCATGATGGAATGAGGATCATGACCTGGCGCAGCCAATATCTTCCAAAGATATCTTCCCAACACAATTTCCTCGCCTGGAACCAATACATGATGATGAGAAAACTGCGGGCATTCTTGCCCTAAGTTGTCATAACTTAATAAAGCGCTATCCCAATTTTTGACTGCCATGTCTTCAGCCACTGGAATATATATCTCACTATGAAATGCCTCTGCTAAAGCAGCATTTCCACCGCAATGATCGGAGTGAAGATGCGTATTCACCAACTTATTTAGCGTACTTAAGCCATGTTTTTTTATGGCACCGCTCACTAAATTCAAGGTCATTTTTTGGTGAGCACAATAACCTGAGTCCACCAAGGAGACATCATCCTGGCCGTAGTGGAAAATATTATTCGCGGAGAGCCACCCTCTCTCAAAAACTTCAATTCCAGGTGGCAATAAATGCACTGTCATACTTTAATTCTTTGGGGAGCTAGCTTGAACTGTTAACTCAAGCTTACGCACATCAAACTGCTGAGCCTGTATGCGCTGCAGCGTTTCGTCATAGACTTTTTTATCTAATTGCGGTGTTCTCGACAGAATCCAGAGGTATTCACGGCGTGGATCACTCACTACCGCCACTTGATACTGAGGATCTAGATCAATCACCCAATAATCACCCCAAACCAATGGAATGAATGATAGCCACGCTGGAGCAAAACGTACCTCCAATTTAGGCGAGTCTTTTGCCCCTATTTGGCGAGCAGTACCTTCTGCTTCTGAAACCTCACCTTCAGCAGTTTTGCAGCTATTCAAGACCTTAAGAGTACCGTCGCCCCTGGCTGAATAAACCGCTTTGGTATTACTCACGCATTTCTTCTGGAACCAGTTTGGATACTTTGCAATCTCATACCAGGTGCCCAAATAGCGTGACACATCCAGAGATGGAATTGTCTTTACCGCGACATCAGACGCCTGACTATAAGCAGAAAGGCTGGTGAAAAAAATACTGGCGCTAAATAATGCTGAGTAAATTTTGTTCATTACTAATAGTACTTCTTCAGGTCCATGCCGTTATACATGCTGGCTACCTGCTCCCCATAGCCATTAAACATTTGGGTTTTAATCTTGGGAGCAAACATCCCTTTGGGATCGCCAATGCGACGCTCGGTTGCCTGGCTCCAGCGCGGATGATCCACTTGGGGATTGACGTTGGAGTAAAAGCCGTACTCTCTAGCGTCAAACTGACTCCAGCTAGTCCTGGGCATTTCTTCAGTAAAGCGAATTTTGACAATTGACTTAGCGCTTTTAAACCCATACTTCCAGGGCACGACAATACGGACCGGAGCACCGTTCTGCTTCGGCAGAACCTCACCATATAAACCCAAGGTCAGTAGCGTTAAGGGGTTCATGGCCTCGTCCATACGCAATCCTTCACGATAAGGCCATTCAATAATATTGCTTTTAATTCCTGGCATTTGCTTGCGATCAGCCAATGAAACAAACTCGACATACTTAGCTGATCCCAGCGGCTCTACTTTATTAATCAACTTAGAGAGCGAATAGCCATCCCAAGGGATGACCATAGACCAACCTTCAACACAGCGCATCCGATAAATGCGCTCTTCTATTGGCGCCAACTTCAGCAGCGCATCAATATCCAAAGTAACAGGCTTTTTTACCAATCCCTCTATTGAGATTGTCCAAGGGCGAGTTTGCAAACTTCCAGCATGAGCTGCAGGATCCTCCTTGTCCGTACCAAATTCATAAAAGTTGTTGTAGCCAGTGACAAACTTATATGGAGTGAGGCCTTCTTTGTCGGCAAACGCTGGGTTCAGCGTTGCTGCCAGCTTATCTGAGGATGCTGCAAGCGCCTGCCTTGAAAACCAAGGGGCCAAGGCCATGCCAAACCCGCCTGCGGCCGCAGTCTTAATGAGATTTCTGCGGTTTTCAAAAACAGCTTGTGGAGTAATGTCACTCGCAAGAATAGTCTTATCGATAAAACGCATACCGCACCCCTTAGGAATGTAATGCTTCTATTTTGCTACCGATAAGTATTTCTTGCTTAAGTCTGGCTAGTACGCATTTTGTTCATTAAGGCAAGGCTGTGCTTATCCATGCCACCAACCATTTCAGCAAGAGCTGGATAGTCTCGAGTGAGTGTTTCGCCACCATAGAAGCGTAGCAACCAATCCGGGTAACTAGGTTCTGAAATTTCACGAATTTCTAAGAGCTCAACTCGATGATGACGCTTATCTTCCTGAATGCGCTTCCAAGCTTTCATTACACTAGAGCGCTCACCCTCAATTATTTGACCAAACTGCTGGTTGTCATACAAGAGGATCCCGGTAATACCATTTGTCTGATTAAAAGCGCGAGCTGACTCTAGCAAACGCATTAGACCAAGAAAAGACATATCCGAGACTGCTTCGCTCAGATAACTCAATTCAACCAGGTCTTTTGGTTTTGGCATCGCTCAAAAATGATCAACAAGAATTTTTAAATAAAAAAAGGCAAACCCGAAGGTTTGCCTTTAAATATTAAAACTAATTTAAAAAAATAGATACTTAGCGCTTCTACCTATTAACTTCTTGCCGCCTTGAGGGCTGCATTGAAAGTTGGGCTTGGGCGCATTACAGCCTTACACTTCTCAGGATCCGCTACAAAGTAACCGCCGATGTCTGCTGGCTTACCTTGAACAGCCTTAAGCTCATCTGCAATCTTTTGCTCATTCTCAATCAATGATTTAGCCAAAGGTGCAAAGAAAGCCTGCAATTCTTTATCTTCAGTTTGAGCGGCCAAAGCCTCAGCCCAGTACATTGCCAAGTAGAACTGGCTACCACGGTTATCCAACTCACCAGTGCGTGGTGAAGGTGACTTATTGTTATCCAACAATTTGCCAGTCGCCTCATCCAAGGTACGCGCCAAGATTTTGACTTTGTTGTTACCCGTCTTATCGCCGATATCTTCAAGAGATACCGCCAAAGCCAAGAACTCGCCAAGTGAATCCCAACGTAAGTGGTTTTCTTCTACCAACTGTTGAACGTGCTTTGGAGCAGAACCGCCTGCACCAGTTTCAAACAAGCCGCCACCAGCCATCAAAGGCACGATAGACAACATCTTTGCACTAGTACCCAATTCCATAATCGGGAATAAGTCGGTGAGATAGTCACGCAAAATATTGCCTGTTACAGAAATAGTGTCCTTGCCACGAATCACACGCTCCAAGGTGTAACGCATTGCACGAGTCTGGGACATGATCTGAATATCAACGCCTGTGAGATCGTAATCCTTAAGGTAAGTATTGACCTTCTTGATCAACTCAGCTTCGTGTGGACGGTATTCATCAAGCCAGAATACTGCTGGGGTATTAGATAGACGTGCACGATTAACAGCCAACTTGACCCAGTCACGAATTGGAGCATCTTTAACCTGACACATACGCCAGATATCACCCTCTTCTACATTTTGCTCGAGCAATACAGTGCCGTCATCAGCAACGATACGCGCTACACCAGCTTCTGGAATTTCAAAAGTCTTGTCGTGTGAACCGTACTCTTCAGCTTGTTGAGCCATCAAACCTACGTTTGGTACTGTGCCCATGGTTTTTGGATCAAAGTTACCGTGCGTCTTACAGAAATTAATCATTTCTTGATAGATACGAGCAAAGGTACTTTCTGGGATAACAGCCTTGGTGTCATGCAAACGACCATCTGCGCCCCACATCTTGCCGCCAACACGAATCATGGCAGGCATAGAAGCATCCACGATCACGTCGCTTGGAGAGTGCAGGTTGGTAATGCCTTTAGCAGAGTCAACCATTGCCAATGCTGGACGATGTTCGTGGCATGCATGCAAGTCTTGAATGATTTCTTCACGCTTAGATTCTGGCAAAGTTTTAATCTTTTCGTACAAGCTGCTCATGCCGTTATTAGCATTCACACCCAACTCTTCAAACAACTTAGCGTGTTTAGCGAAAGCATCTTTGTAGAAAATCTTCACCGCGTGACCGAATACGATCGGATGTGAAACCTTCATCATGGTGGCCTTAACGTGCAAGGACAACATCATGCCGGTTTTGTAAGCATCTTCGATCTCTTTATCATAGAACTCGCAAAGCGCTTTTTTGCTCATGTACATGCTGTCGATGATTTCGCCAGCCAATAAGGAGACTTTTGGCTTGAGGACAATGGTCTTACCGCTCTTGGTTACCAAATCCATCTTCACATCGCAAGCTTTAGTCATGGTCATGGACTTCTCGCTAGAGTAGAAGTCACCGCCATGCATATGAGATACGTGTGTACGTGAAGCTTGGCTCCACTCACCCATGGAGTGTGGGTTTTTACGTGCGTAGCGCTTTACAGCGGGTGGCGCACGGCGGTCTGAGTTACCTTCGCGCAATACTGGGTTAACTGAACTACCCAAGCATTTGGAATAGCGAGTGCGGATGGATTTTTCTTCGTCCGTTTTTGGATCTTCAGGGAAATTAGGGATCTTATAGCCTTTAGCTTGCAACTCTTTAATGGCTGCGAGTAACTGAGGAACTGAAGCGCTAATGTTTGGCAACTTAATGATGTTCGTGTCAGGCAACAAAGTCATTTTGCCGAGTGCACCCAAGTTATCAGGAACTTGTTGCTCAGGAGTAAGGCAATCAGAAAACTCAGCCAAGATACGAGCAGCAACAGAAATGTCACTCTTCACAATCTCTACGCCAGCAGGTGCCGTAAAAGTACGAATAATTGGCAGAAATGCACAAGTCGCCAAAAGCGGCGCTTCATCTGTCAGCGTATAAATAATCTTTGATTTCTCTGAAGCCATGAATGTTTCCTCAATATTGAAAAAATTACAGAGTCAGGTTTTTACCCTGTCGCCCTCAAATCCCCATTTTGCAAGTCGCTTTTAGCGCACTGATTGCCAACGAGGCGAGTCCTCCATTTTAAATCATTGGACGTGGCCAAAATGGTGGTTTTGACCCTGAAAATGCTCGATAAAGGCCAATTTAAGGGAATCCACCGAGCCAACAGATAAGACAAATTCACCGTAAACTGCAGGCCATGACCAGCAAACATCCCTTACTCAATAGAAACCTGGTGCTGCTGATCATTTGTCAGGGCCTATTTCTGACGAATAACGTCACTTTTATCGCCATCAATGGCCTAGTGGGTCTCAGTCTGGCACCCGTCAGTTGGATGGCTACCTTACCAGTGATGGGCTATGTAGTTGGAGGCGCCTTTTCTACCTCCATCGTAGCCAAATCCCAAAACTATTTTGGGCGCAAGATTTCCTTTCAATTAGGCCTACTGGTGGCTATGCTGTCCGCTCTTTTATGTGCCTATGCTGCTGTGAGCAAAAACTTTTGGCTTTTGGTTGTGGGCACCTTTATTGCGGGCTACTACAGCGCCAATGGTCAACTTTATCGCTTTGCTGCAGCAGAACTAACGGATTTAAAGCAACGTGACAAAGCCGTTTCTTGGGTGCTTGCCGGCGGCATTCTTGGCGCCGTCATTGGACCCAATCTTGCTTCATGGACGCGAGACCTATTTGATACCGCCTTTCTGGGCGCTTACCTGACCCTCTCTATCGCCGGCTTCATTGGTATCTTTGTGATGCAGTTCATTCACTTCCCTCAAGAGTTAAAGACTCAACACTCACTCTCTGATGGTCGCCCCTTAAGCGTAATTCTTCAGCAGCCTGTATTTGTGGTTGCCATCATTGGTGCAGCTTTAGGTTATGGCGTGATGAATCTATTAATGGCGGCTACGCCCTTAGCGATGCAGATCTGTGGATTACCTTTCTCGGACACTGCTTTGGTTCTAGAGTGGCATGTGATTGGAATGTTTGCACCCGGATTTTTTACGGGCTCCCTCATTCAGAGATTTGGGACATTAAAGATTATGGGTGTCGGAGTGTTACTGAACTTCGTCTGTATCGCCATTGCGCTTACCGGTACTGACCTGCATCAATTTTTTATTGCTTTATTTTTACTAGGTGTCGGCTGGAACTTTTTATTTACTGGCGCTACATCCTTGGCAATGACTGCCTATCAGCCTAACGAACGAGACAAAGCTCAAGCGGCAATTAACTTTTTTGTCTTTGGCACCATGGCTTTCACCTCTTTTGGTTCAGGCGCCCTCGTCACCTCTCATGGGTGGAGCATTCTGAATTGGGGATCACTGGCTCCTGTCGTGATTACCGGTCTTGCGCTTTACTGGCTTGCTCAGCAGCGTAAAAAGTCACAGACTCCAGCTTAGGAAGTTTTTGCCAGCGGCAAGTTAAATAGTAGATTTTGAGGTTTTAGCTTGAGCTGCTGCTGATCATTCATGGCGATAGCCATATAGACCGGCTTACCTGCTTGAGTCTTAGCTACAGCAGCTTCGTCAATAAAGTCCAGTCGGAATAAGCAAATGACTTTTTGCAGCTCATCCGCCTCAACTAACTCTTTGTTGTAAAGCTTATTCAGAATTTCAGTTGCAGCCGCATCCAAGCCAACATGCCATGACCATTTGGGATCGCTAATTTGCTGCATAGGTGTTATGCGAACGCTGGCACCCAAAAAATGCTTGACCCATTTTTCTAAAACACGGCAAAAACGATTAATAGGCTCGTGCCCAAAATTGAGCTGCACTGCCAAATCAAAATCTTCATTACGCGACCAATACTCATCCGCATTGTCTTCATGGAGCACGTCTAGATCTGCGGACCTCATGGTCATCGACTTACCCTTTAACAAATCCATGATGTCGCCCGTATCGCCAGCCTGGGCATTGCGAGCGACTACTTCCTCGTCGGCGCCCATCACGATGCCATCTTCAATGACAGTAATTTTCTGATTTCTGAAAAAGAGCTCCCCCATGCGCACCTCCAGTGGATGCGCTTCATCGCCCAAAATATGCCTGATAAAAATTTGGGCTAGCAGAGAAATAAATAAAGGCGGGACATCCACTCCCTCGCCTTTGAAGAGGCTCATATAAAAGGCCTCTAGAGAGCTAGCTGACAATAGGCGCGCCCGATAACGCAACCAGACACGATAGTTCTCCTGAATATCCTCATCAGCCATTGCAGCAATATCTGCTTCAACCACTTCAGCGCGAGGGTTATCCGTCAAACGCTGATGCAAGGTCCGTTCAGCGGGGCAAGATTCCGGCACTAGCGCGAGCTCAGGCCTCGCCATATATGTACGCAAAAAGTCGTCTGTAACCAGCAACTGGCGATCGGGGCTGATTGCCAGGGTCTTATATGCGGAATTTACCCAATAATTTGTCATACGTTTTAACTAAAGTTAGCGTGCCATCAGAATTTATAAAGCTCAGAATATACTAGCCAGTCAATTTGCGTGAAATAGGAAAACATCATGAGTGAACTTAAAAAAATCGATACCGTTGTTGGCGAAGGCAAAGAAGCTGCAGCAGGTAATCATGTGGACGTACATTACACCGGCTGGCTATACGACGAAAAGGCTGCTGATCACAAAGGTCAAAAGTTTGATAGCTCATTAGATCGCGGTCAACTCTTTAGCTTCCCTTTGGGTGCTGGGCATGTCATTAAGGGCTGGGATGAAGGCGTAGCGGGGATGAAAATTGGTGGCAAACGTACTTTGATCATTCCTTCTGAGATGGGTTATGGTCCTCGTGGTGCTGGCGGCGTTATTCCTCCAAATGCGACTCTCGTATTTGATGTGGAATTACACGGCGTTAACTAAGAGATCTGAGTAGGCAGTAAAGCAAAAGCCACCCGAGGGTGGCTTTTTATATTTTGTAATTCTGACATCTTAAGAGCGGATGTCTTTGCCATTCAAGGTTAAGCGATTCGTTGAGCGGTTTTGGCACAAGCTAATGAGGCGATTTCTTTCCGCCATAACCTTGTCAGCGTAACCACCGTCATCCTCAGCGTTGGCAGCGCCTACGTAGTACTTCAAGCCATTGCGCAATGAACCAGCTGTAGCAATCAGATACTTCAGGATATAGGCGCCAACACGAATGTTGACCTCTGGCTTAACAGCCTCAGAGGTGCCGCCAAAAATTGCATACTTATCTTTATGCACCGAAGTCATTACCTGCATCAAACCTTCAGCACCAGCATGACTCTTTGTATTTGGGTTGAAGTTGGATTCCACAGAAATCACTGCCAACAAAAGGACTGGATCAATGTTGACTTCTTTAGCAATCAAGATCGTATTAGAAACATACTCTTCAATCTTCGAGCGATCGAGACTATATTTCTTCTCAAAGAAATCTGCCACCGCCCGTTGGTTCTGCAGGGAACCCATAAGGTTGCTATCTAAAGCCTGAGGATCAATCTTTGAACTTGGAATGCGATCAGACAAATGAGAAATCGATTTCACCTGCATTTGCGCTACAGAAGGCATCAACAGAGCGACCGTTTGTTGCTTGGCACTTGCCAAACCAGTAGTGGCTGACAATTTGGATTTGTTATAGATCACTGCCGCGATTTCAGTATCTGCAGCAGGGGCAGCAGCCAATTCATTAGCGTCTTTATATTGGTTGAGCATGCCAAAGCCATTGCTCCAAACCATGTGACGGGCTTCATCCGGAACCAGAATACGCGCTAGGTCGAAAGCACCAGCGTTAGTACCGTTGCCTGAAAGCCAAAGACCAACCACCATAAATACAGTAACAACGAGTAGGCCATTAATGACTCGATAGACCGGAGCCATGGCATGCGCTAGCAACTCTTTGGCAACCAACATGCTTGGCTGCGGATTTTGCATATCGCTCAAATTGTTAGATAAACATTTACTCATTCATTGTTTGCAAGACCTCATAAAAACCGTACTACCGTTTTATGCTGCATTGCAATATCTTAAAAACATGGGTCATCCTAAGAAGATTCTTATATCAAGTCAAGAATAAAGAAGTAAGAAGCCATAACTTATTGATCTAGAAATCCGGGAGTTCCCGGATATGCACCCTAAAAATCATATATAAGCTAATAAAATCAATAACTTATAAAAGTTAGGAGGCGCTAATTTCACTCTATAAAAAAACCATCTAAGAGAGACTTTTTTACGTTTTTCCACAAATTGTGAAGCCCAAAAACCATACATCTAGTGTTTTCATGACTCCATTTTTCTAGGGGTAGTAGGCAATCAGGGCCTACTGCAACGCGCCATCTACTAAAGCAGATAGGGCGATACGCGGCACTTAAGACAAAGAAATTGGACTGCAATGTCGAGATTTCTTATTAGCTATGGAGCTAGTTCTAGATAAAAATTTGGCATCGCCGCAAGGAGAGGTCCTACACTTAGAACCCATGAAGTTTCTGCGTAGCCTACTGACCCTTGCGGCCCTCCTCTCTACCTCATTACATGCTTTTGCAGCCTTTGAAGACTGCAAGGATCTCTTTCCTCGCCAGCAAATACCGGTAAGCACTCAAGCTGGACGAGACCTCTGCTTCGACAGCTTTGCGATTTATTACTCACCTCAAGATAAGAAACCCATCTACACGGTAGAGAAACTCAACAAGGAGCAATTTTCTACCCCGCACCCACGCAGAAGCAATCAGTTTTATGAAGAGGCCAGATTGCCATTCTCTGAGCGGGCCCTACTCTCAGACTACCGTGGTAGCGGCTATGACCGTGGCCATAATGCACCTGCAGGCGATATGAGCAATGAACGTTCAATGGCCCAATCATTCTCATTGGCAAACATGATGCCCCAGGCAAGACAAAATAATCAGGGCATCTGGGCGAAGAATGTTGAGGAGCCTACACGAGCCTACGTTAAAAGAGCTGCTGGCGATATTTATGTATTTACTGGCTCCACCGGCAATGCTGGAAGCATTGGCAGAAGTCGCGTGACAATTCCGAGCCATCTTTTCAAGCTGGTTTATGACCCCAGCAAAAATACTGCATGGGCTTACTGGATTGAGAACACCAATGAAGCCAACATGACTCCCCCCATTAGCTATCAAGAGTTGGTACAAAAAACGGGGATTGATTTTCAAATACCCGGAATTGATGATGCGATCAAGCTGGGTGCTATAACTGCGGAACCCTTGAAAAAACAGGGCCTGAAGCCATTGATTGGTGGCTGGTATCCAGTATTTTTTGATGCATATTCTTCAAGCAAGCTCAATGGAGTCATTGAGAACATCAAGGCGGGTAAGGTGGAGAGTATTCAAGTTCAATATGACCGTAATGAGAGTCTCGCGAAACAAATCGTCTTACAAATTGAATCTCAGACCAATCTCAAGGTAAGCTTGATGCAAAGCAGTCCACCAGAATCTGCAACAGTGACCTACGAACGCAATCGCGTCACCCTCATTATTCGCTCAAAGTAATTTGGATTTAGCCGCAAGACCATGGGCCCGCTGGATTGGCGCCAACAGTCCACGTAAACCATTGTGATCCAAGGTATGCATCAACTCTAGCAATTGACCCAACTCGCTCTTAGGGAAACCTTCGCGCGCAAACCAAGCTAAATAATTCCCCGGCAAGTCTGCCAAAGCACGCCCTGCGTACTTACCAAAAGGCATCTTCATCAAAACCAGTTTTTCTAGGGACTCAGCGTTCATCTAGAGAAATCTTACAAGCAAACAAGAATGAGCTTATGGATTTCACCATTTTTGAGATCGTGGTCATTTATTTAGTTGAGAATCATTCTCATTTAGTGTTATATTGAGAACCGTTCTCATTTAGATTAATAACCAAACTACTAAAAAGATGAAATTCAACCTCAAAAAACTACTCGCCTTTACCTGTTTTATAGCCGCTGCCATCCATTTTTCACTCGCCCATGCAGGAGAGGGGACATTTGGCTGGATTTATACGCTTGATCTACAGCCAAAGGGGAGTATTGAGTTTGAGCAGCGCCTGCAATTAAATAAACAACAGGCAAGTGGTTCATACAATGCATGGCTCTCAAGAACAGAGCTTGAGTATGGTGTTACCAATGATTTTCAAATTGCCGGTTACTTAAACGCCTATTACGTTAATGCGAATCAAAATTACACTAATCCCGAGGCCTGCGGTGACGCAGCCACCTGCACTGGTGGACAACCCGTTCCTGAAGGTCACAACCCTGCTGCGCCATTTCGTAAAAGTGGTGTTGAGGGTGGATCATTAGAGGCGATATACCGCATCACCAATCCCGTCACCTCACCAGTTGGGGTGGGTCTTTATTTAGAACCCACACTTGGTAGAAATAAAAACGAAATTGAAGCAAGACTCTTATTGCAATCCAACTTTATTGACGATCGTTTAGTTGTTGCTGGAAACGTTGTAGTTGCTAATGAACAATTAAAATTTGTTGGGAATGGCAACGTACCAGAATCAATGCTGGATTTCTTGGTTGGCGCCAGCTATCGCTTCGCCCCCAAATGGTCTGCAGGTGTAGAAGCGCGCTTCCATAATGACTACTCTAGCTACAACCTCCAAAACCAAGTTCAAAAGGCAACATTTGTAGGGCCAAACGTTCACTATGCAGCTAAAGACTGGTGGATCACCGGCGCATGGCGCTATCAATTAAAAGGCAATACATGCATGGGCGATGGCACTGCTGAATGCTCTAACGCACGAGTCTGGGATAGCCACTCAGTAAATGAATTCATCGTCAAAGTTGGCTTCCCCCTTAATTAAAAGAAAGAACTTATGGAAATCCAGAATCTATTAGTTGCAGCCCTCACTCACTTGGTCAAATTTCAAGCTACGCAATGCCAAACAGCTAGGCAAAGAGCGGTAATGATGTTTGAAAAACTATCCACTCTTCAAGGCGTTAACCCAGAAATCCAGGCGCTTTGTAATGAAGCAAACGAATTACTTACCGCATAAAAGAAATCATGATTTGGAAACCTTACCCGTTAGCTGCAATTGGCATAGCAATGATGAGTGCACCCATCATTGCCCATGCAAAAATTTATATTTCTGTAGAACAGGCACAGAAGATTCTCCTTCCTAATAAGGCGCTCTCAAAGACGCCCATCATCATTACCGATGACCTGCAAGAAAAGATGCGCGTGGCATCTAGCATTCGTCACCCTTTTCAAGGAGATCGCATCTGGAGAGCATCTGACGGTAGTTGGCTTGTCATTGATGAAGTGGTTGGCAAGCACGAGATGATTACCTATGCAGTTGCCATCAATCCCAATGGCAGCATCTCCGGCATCGAAATACTGGAGTATGTAGAGTCTTATGGCTATGAAGTGTCTGAGGCGCAATGGCGTAAGCAATTTATTGGCAAGACTGCGAATGACCCTATTAAGCTCAATCAGGACATTCAAAATATTGGGGGAGCCACCCTCTCTTGCAAGCACCTCACTGATGGTGTGAAGCGAGTTGCCGTTTTATATGAGCTAGCTCTTAAGAACACCTCTTCGCCAAGCGCCCAAACCCAAACTATCAAAGCAAAATGATTCGTTGCAAACCCCTGCTAGGGACTTTTGTTGAAATCTCTATTCGAGAGAATGAAGATGGATTGGAGGCGATTGAAAACGCGTTTACTGCAATTCAGAAAGTCCACGACCTCATGGGGTTTCATAATCCCGAGAGTGAACTCAGCCTCATCAATCAACTTGCCCACAAGGAAGCCGTTGAAGTTCATCCGTGGACAGCCCAAGTAATCAAGATTGCTAAAGAAGTTTATTTGGCTTCAGATGGTCTATTCAATTGCGGCATTGGCCATCGCCTCGTTGCTGCAGGCTTATTACCGCGACACATCACTTTCACAAACCATGAGCTTGGCGGTATTGAAGATATACAGTTTTTGGCGCCTGACCTCATCAAATCAGATCGACCAGTGTGTCTGGACCTTGGCGGCATTGCTAAAGGGTTTGCGGTTGATATGGCAGTGAGAGTATTAATCTCTGAGGGATTAACATCGGGCTCCGTCAATGCTGGTGGTGACTTACGGGTCTTTGGCAAAACCGCATTACCAATTCAGATCCGCAATCCAGAGTTTCCTGAAAAGCTGATTGAGATTGGCTCCTTGAAAGATGGCGCTATTGCAACTAGCAGTCTTTACTTCGCAAAAAGAGATCAACAGTTAAGCCACATCATTAATCCCCTGGCCCAGCATCTTTCTGAAGTACACGCTGAGGTTTTAGGCTCATTCTCAGTTCTTGCTAAAGAGTGTGTCTATGCAGACGCTCTCACCAAAGTTCTAGCCTTATCCAATAATGAGTATCACCCCTGTTTCACACGGTTTTCAGCACAAGCTTTGAGAATTGCCGCATGAGCCGCCTTGGAAAAATGCCGAACTGGCAAAGAAAGTTTGTGATTGTTGGGATGATGACCTGCTCTATTACAGGCCTTATGTATCTACTAGGTCATCAATTTCAGATACAGCGAACCACTCTTGGCACTCATAGCATCCTAGCTGCCCATGGCATCGCCGCTATGCTGGCAATCTTGGCTCTTGGATCGGCGCTACCGTTTCATATCAAAGCGGGCTACAAGTCCAATAGGAAGCGCTGGAGTGGCTTTAGTCAATTAAGCTTTTTAGCAGTACTGCTAGTTACAAGTGCGCTGCTATATTACGGCCCCGAAGAGGTTCGCGACATTACGATCGATACCCACTGGATGACTGGCTTACTCTTCTTTGTTATTTTTTTGCTGCACGCATTTCAAAAACTGCGTAGCACCAACCCACACAGCTAAAGAACTTACTTCTTGCAATAGTGCTTATAGAGCAGACTCATGACTGCTACAGCTACTTCACTAGCTAGAGAATAGTAAATCTGCTTACCTTCTCTGCGTGTCTTTACCAACTTTTCTGTACGAAGCACAGTTAATTGCTGTGATAGCGTAGGCTGATGTAGATCTAAAGCGGCTTCTAGCTCGCTCACACACTTTTCACCTTGGCCAATTTCACATAAGAGCATCATGCGGTCGCTATTTGATAAGACTTTCATTAACTTGCAAGCATCAGCGGCCGACGCCTGCATTTTCTTGAGCTCGGATTTTGTAATAGTCATATTAGAGAGCGTTTAAAGGAATTTTTAAATAGGATTTGCCATTAGCTTCTGGCTCAGGCAGATGACCTGCACGTATATTGACTTGAATGGATGGCAATATCAGAGTAGGCATATCTAGAGTCGCATCGCGCTTACTGCGCATTTGCACAAATTCTTCCTCGCTGATTCCATCGTGCACGTGGATATTGGATTTCTTCTCCTCACCTACCGTTGTGCAATAGGCTTCAGGACGATCTGTTGGCGGGTAGTCATGACACATGTATAGCTTTGTCTCGTCAGGATAAGCCAATACTTTCTGAATAGACCGATATAAAGTCTGAGCGCTACCGCCCGGAAAGTCGCAGCGCGCCGTACCAACATCAGGCATGAAGAGGGTGTCCCCAACAAATAATGCATCCCCAATTTCATAAGCCATGCAAGCAGGTGTATGGCCAGGCACATATAAGGCTTTTAAGGAGAGATCACCAAATTGCAAAGATTCACCGTCTTTTAATAAGTAGTCAAACTGAGATCCATCAATAGAAAATTGCTCATCAAGATTAAAGACACCCTTAAATACCTTTTGCACATTAGTAATATGATCGCCAATGACAATCTTGCCACCCAATTTACTTTGAATATAAGGTGCCGCAGTTAAGTGATCGGCATGTGCATGAGTTTCAAGTACCCAAGTTAGCTGTAATTGCTCGCTTTGAATAAAGCCAATCACTTCATCAGCAGACTCAGTGGAGGTTATGCCTGACTTAGGGTCATAGTTCAATACGGAATCTATGACTACGCAGGGACTTTTCTTGCCCGCATAAACCACATAGGTAAAAGTCCAGGTTTCTGGATCAAAAAACGCCTTAACGTCAGCACTCAATTTTGGGTTCACGGCAGACTTTCCTAAAAATATCCTAATTACCGCTCTAAAAGAGTAATTGATATATATATTTATATATTATCTTAATATAAAATTAATTGCAATGGACTACTCGATCTTTATCAGCCCCGCCCTAGGCCTTATCGTAGGTTTACTAATGGGTCTTACCGGCGCAGGAGGCGGCATACTGTCTGTTCCTCTGCTGGTTTTTGTCCTACATCTACCGGTAGCCGAAGCAGCGCCAGTCTCGCTCTCAGCCATTGCTCTATCTGCAGGTGTGGGCGCACTACTGGGATTAAAAAATAAAATTTTGCGTTATCGCGCTGCAGGCTTTATGGCCGCATTTGGACTTCTCCTCTCGCCATTAGGTCTTTGGGTGGCACAACGAGTTCCCAACGCACCGCTACTAATTCTTTTTAGTGCCACGCTATTTTTTGTCTCTACCCGTTTACTACTTCAGGCGAGAAGAGAAATTCTTAAACTCCCCAGGAAAAAGCGTAAGCCACCCCCATGCCTACTGAATCCAGAAGTAGGTAAATTGAGTTGGAATATTCCCTGCGCTAGGTCATTAATGCTCTCCGGAAGTTGGGCTGGCTTTCTGTCGGGACTATTGGGAGTTGGTGGCGGCTTTGTCATTGTCCCGGCATTGAAACGCTATACAGACTTGCAAGTGCAATCGATTGTTGCAACCTCGCTGGGCGTGCTTGCCATTATCTCTGGCGGTGGCGTAGTCTTTTCTGCAGTCTCAGGCAATTTGGATTTATCGCTTGCAGCACCCTTTTCTTTAGGGGCTCTATGTGGCCTTCTGATTGGAAGAGCACTAGGTAAAAAATTAAGCGGGCCAAGACTCCAGCAAATCTTTGCCATACTCACCTTTGGCGTTGCAATCAGTCTTACTATCAAGGGCGTTAACGCCTTATGAGAAAACCCCTCCGACCCCTTCTCTATATACTCACTATCAGTCTTCTGGGAGTTCTGCTGATGTCCATCAATAAACCAAGCTCTTTGCTATCAAGCTCTATTAGTTCGATTTCTGGCACGGTTAGCAATCTCAATAATGAGTTGCTCGAATACGTAAATCCTGAAAAGCCAACCCACGACCATTCCTCGGTCTACTACAAGCGCTTTTTTATCTCTAAATTTAATTTGGGTGATAAGGTAATTGAAGCCAAGTTTTCATCGCCGATGCAGATTGCTGATGGCGATCAAATCGCAGTAGCGGGTTATCAAAAAGGTGAAGCTCTTCAGGTTCTCGCCTACAACAACCAAACTCAACAAGTCAGCAGCAATGAAAATTGGATCATCCTCGGACTGGGGGCACTCTTCTTTTTTGCCGTAGCGATTAGCTTACTTAATAGTGAATTGGTAGCTGAAGGTGCATTGATACCTAAGCTCTTTTTATTTGGATTTACCTTAGTTGCCATTTATATGGGTTATCGCGCCCTGCTGATACGGGAAGCAGTAAAGCTCTTAGCTAGCTAAAAAGAAAAAGCCCTTATTGCTAAGGGCTTTTTTAATACCAGTAGCTTGAATGACTACTTAGTGACCACCAGCGCCACCCAAGTAAGCTGCTTTCACAGCAGGATCATCCTTGAGCTTTGCAGCAGGTCCATGAGTAGCAATCTTGCCATTCTCCAACACATAACCGTAGTCAGCTACATTCAAGGCTGCTGCAGCGAACTGCTCAACCAACAACATGGTCACACCTTGTGACTTCAAGTTAGAGATGATCTTAAATACTTCCTCAACCAAAATTGGTGCCAGACCCATTGATGGCTCGTCCAAGAGAATAATCTCTGGATTGAGCATCACGGCACGAGCCATAGCCAACATTTGCTGTTCGCCACCAGATAGCGTTCCGGCCAATTGATTACGACGCTCTTTTAGGCGAGGGAACATTTCGAGTGACTTTTCCAAGTCATTCTTGATGTCGCCTTTTGGACGGCTACCTGTAAAGCGTGGAAATGCGCCCAACAATAAGTTGTCAGTTACTGACATGGTTGTAAATACGCGACGACCTTCAGGGCTGTGTGCCAAACCCAGGCGAGCGATTTTATGAGAGTCGTAACCATCAATTTTTTCACCGCCTAGAGTGACCTCACCAGCTGTTGGCTTGATCATGCCAGTGATAGCACGCATGGTTGTTGTTTTGCCGGCGCCGTTTGAGCCAATCAAAGTGATAACTTGACCTTTAGGAACATCAATATTGATGCCATGGAGGACTTTGACTTTGCCGTAGCCTGCTTCAAGATTCTTAATAGATAACATGGTATTTACCGATTCAATATGTTCTAGTGATTAAGTACCCAAGTAGGCATGAATCACCTTCTCGTCTGCCTGAACTTCAGCTGGTTTACCTTCTGCAATCTTCTGACCGAAGTCCAATACAGAAACGGTATCGCAAACTGACATCACCACATCCATGTGATGCTCAATCAGGATGAAGGTAATACCGCTATCGCGGATCTTACGAATAATGCGCAAGAGTTCTTTAATGTCAGGAGCTGTCAAGCCTGCTGCTGGCTCATCCAACAAAAGCAACTCAGGATCCAATGCCAAGGCACGGGCAATCTCGAGCAAACGCTGCTTACCGTAAGGCAAGTTGCGCGCTTCTTCATTAGCCAAATCATCTAGACCAACGAACTTGAGAAGCGCCATTGCACGAGCATGGGCCTCAGCTTCTTCACGCTTGTAGCGTGGCAGATTCAATGCAATCTCCACCATGTTCGACTTGAAGGTGTGATGCAAGCCAACCAAAATATTTTGGATGGCAGTCATTTCACCGAAAAGCTGAACGTTTTGGAAGGTACGTGCAATACCAGATAAGGCGATGTCGGAAGATGTCTTACCAACAACGCTTTCGCCAGCGTACATCACGTTACCAGCTGTAGGTACATAGATACCTGTCAACACGTTCATCATCGTGCTCTTACCGGAACCGTTAGGACCGATCAAGCCATGAATAGTCCCGCGCTTGATGCTCAGATCAACATTATTCAATGCCTTCAAGCCGCCGAACTGCATTAATACAGAGTCAACCTTCAAGAGCTCAGCACCAGCATTCGCGTTAGATACATTACTAATGAAGCTGATAGAGTCATCAACCACTTCAGCATCACCACCACGTGTAGTTTTTGCTTTGCCAACGATCGATTGATAGAAGCTCTTCGCGAAACCAACAATACCGTTTTGCAAGTAGTACACCACCAACAAAATCATGAAGCCGAAAATACTCAAGCGCCAGTCGGAAATCGTATTGAGCCAGAATGAGAATGCGGCCAAGCCTACTACGCCAGCGATAGGTACAGCAACGCGACGCGGAGTAGTTGTCTTCTTGGACAAAGCCATGCCGGCACCAATTAGCACTACAACTGCAATGATCGAGGCAACGATTCGGAACAGGCTGATATCGTCCAAGAGCTTAGGTAACAACACAATGATGGCTGCGCCAATCAAAGCACCGAGGCGAGACTTACGTCCACCCATAATGATGCCGAGCAAGAACAAAACAGCAAGTTCGTTGTTGTAAGTATTTGGTGAAATATATTGCTCAGAGTAGGCGTACAAGCAACCAGCCAAACCTGCAAAAGCAGCGCTGATCACAAATGCGATCACCTTAAAGCGATATACGGAAACGCCCATACAGTCACAGGCAATCGGGCTATCACGCAAAGCTTCAAAGGCGCGACCAATTTGTGACTTTACAAAGCGATCTACAACAATCATGGAAAGAATCAAAATGATGCCAACCATCCAGAAGTACTCTGCCTTGGTCATTGGCACGCCCATTAAATCAGGCTTTGGAATCTTGATGCCCAATGGGCCTTCAGTCAACCAAGTCATTTCATTAATCAGAATCTGTGCAATGGTTCCGAAAGCCAAGGTCACCATCGCCAAATACGGTCCAATTACCTTCAGGGCTGGCAATGCCAAGATACCGCCGAAGATCGAGGTCACGATGATAGATGCAGGTAGCGTTCCCCAAATTGTCCAGCCAAAGTGGAAGTACAAAACACCAGCGGTGTATGAACCGATACCAAACAGAGCTGCGTGGCCCAAGGAAACCTGACCAACATAACCCACCACGATGTCTAAACCATATAACAAGATGGTATAGATGAGAATGGTTTCAACTAAGTGAATGTAATAAGGGTTATGGACAAACAACGGCAAACAAAAGAGTGCCGCAATCGCAATTAATAGCGGTATTAGAGACTTCTTCATCATTAAACTTTCTTAATTGCAGATTTACCAAAGAGACCAGATGGTTTGTACGCGAGTACAAGCAACAATAAGATCAAACCTGGAACGTCTTTGTAGCCAGTGGAGATATAGAAACCGGTTGCAGTCTCAACAATTCCGAGAATCAAGCCGCCCACAATAATGCCCATACCACTGGACAAGCCGCCAATAATCGCTACCGCGAAAGCTTTCAAACCTAATGCGCCACCCATGGTTGCGCCAGTCAGCGTCAACGGCGCAATCAACACACCAGCAAACGCTGCGGTCAAAGAAGAAAGCGCATATGAGAAGGTAATCACGACGCTGGTATTAATACCCATCAGGCCTGCAGCGTCACGGTCGTTTGCTGTTGCTACAACCGCCTTACCGTAAATTGTTTTACGGTTAAAAAATTCTACTAACAACATCATGACCAACGCGCCAACCACCACCAAAATTTCCATTGGCAGAATACTTGCGCCCAAGAAGCTCATTGGCTCCATTGGCAATGGTGATGGGAATGGCAATGCATCGCGACCCCAAATGTTTTCTGCAACGTTTTTGAAAATAATACCGAGAGCAATGGTGGACATAATCCAACCAAACTCGGATTTAATTTTGATCGCAGGACGTACGCCGATTAACTCAACGAAGCTACCCTGAATCATGCCGAATAAGCAAACGACCGGAATCATTACCCAGTAGTTCATGCCAAAAGTGTCAACGCAGGTTAAACCTACGAGAGCACCCAACATCAGCGCTTCACCTTGACCGAAGTTCAAAGTGCCTGATGTGGCAAAAGTGAGCTGGAAACCGAAAGCGATTACCGCATAGATCATCCCCACCGCGATACCGCTTGAGAGGATTTGTGCAAGCATGTCCATTATTGTTGGCCTAAAAGATACTTAAAACTGTTTTATTAACGAATCCGACATTGTAAGCAAAACGCCGCTTTTTGGGCGGCGCTTTGTTTTAACAATTGCTGCAGTGCAAAATAAAGTTATTTTTGCCCGCTTTACTAAGTTGAATTACTTCTTCTTAGGAGTTGCGTCCTCAGCATTCAAGAATTCAACGCGACCGTTTTCAACTACACCCATCACTACGTCTTTCATCTTAATAGCGTCGTGATCAGTTGCAGAGAATGGCTTGTTGTAAGTAATAACAACACCGTCAACTGGAGCCTTCAGATCTTGCAATGCTGCAACAATCTTTGGTCCTTCTGTGCTGTTTGCTTGCTTAATAGCGGCTGCCAAGAGGTAAACAGAGTCATATCCTTGTGCTGCAGAAACTGGAGATGCAATGTTGTTGTTCTTTGGCTTGAACTCGGCCAAGTAAGCTGCTTGGAAAGCTTTACGCTTAGCTGTTGTAGATGGAGTCTGAATGTAAGTTTGTGGCATTGTTGCGCCGTTACCATTCTTACCAGCTGTATCAATAAAGCTAGCCATAGACAATGTCCATGAACCAATCATTGGCTTCTTCCAACCCAACTTCGCCATACCGTTAGCAATTTGTGCCAACTCTGGTCCGATTGCGTAAGTCAAAATCACATCAGCACCAGCATTTTTTGCTTTGAGCAATTGTGAAGTCATGTCAACGTCACCAATGTTGAATTTCTCAACCGCTACCGGTGTTACGCCATAGCCTTTCAATGCTTTCTCTAAGTCCTCACGACCCAACTGGCCGTAGTTTGTAGAGTCAGCCAAAATTGCGACTTTCTTCAAGCCACGCTTTTCAACCGCCTCTTTAGCGATCAATGGTGCTTGAATATTGTCAGGAGCAGCATTACGGAAAACATAGTTTTCTGGTGCGTTAGGGAATTGCTTAGTCAAGATAGAACCAGTAGCAACGTTATTCATTACTGGAATCTTGGCATCTTGGTAGAAGCGCTGGGAAGCCAATGCAACACCAGTATTGATGTAACCAAGAGTAGCAACTACTTTTTCGTTGTTAATCAACTCTTGTGCAATTTGCACGCCACGCTCATTTTTTGCTTCATCATCGCGCTCAACCAAAACGATTTTGTTGCCGTTGATACCACCAGCAGCATTAATCTCTTTCGCAGCAAGACGCACACCATCACGCATACTTACACCCATAGAGGCAGAGCCGCCAGTGAATGGTCCTGATACACCAAGTTTGATATCGGCAGCGTAAGCACCGGTTGCAAGCATCGCAGTAGCTGCTACTGCAAAAATGTGACGACGAATGTTCATAAAGTCTCCATGACTAAAAATTGCTAATGAATAAATACTTTTTTATGGGTAAAACACAAACGAACAGTAATCTTACTGTTAATACAATGGCAAAAAAAGAGGTATCTATTAGGGTTTTACATTAGCCCCTAGAGAGTCAATTTTTTATGAAAAATGCCGCTTGAGTTTGAGTGCAATGCTTGGCCAAAATAAATTCACTATCAAGCCAGCGATCACTAACCCCGCCGCCTCGATCTTCCATGGGGGCAATGGTTCGGCCAAGAAATAAGCAGCAGCACCCATACCAAAAATAGGCACCAGCAAAGGTGCAGGCGCCACTACCGCCGCAGGATGCTTAGAGAGTAGCCAAGCCCAAGCTGCATAGCCAAAGAGGGTATTGGCCCAGGATTGCCATAGAACCCCGGCCCAAGCCCCTACTGGAGCAGAGGTTAATGAACTACTGATGTGGCTCCACCCACCCTCAAATAAATAGGACACGACAAATAAGGGTGGAATAGCAAATCCACTGGCCCAAACCACATAAGCCAGCATATTGATAGAACCCGCCCTACGGCTAACAGTATTAGCCACCCCCCAGGAGAGACCAGCGAATACAACCAAGGCAAGCCCGAGGAAAGTCGTGTTGGCATCAGTGTGCAGTGCAATAACTACCAAACCTACGATGGCAACCAGCAACGCCATTATTTGATAAGTTCGCAAACGCTCTTTAGCAAAGAACATCGCAAAGCCGATAGTAAAAAATACTTGTGTCTGAATTACTAATGAAGCAAGGCCAGGAGAGATGCGGCCATCGATCGCGAAATACAAAATCCCGAACTGTCCTACGCCCACAGCCAACCCATAAACACAGAGATTGATCCATGAGACTTTGGGCATAGGAAAGAAAAGTGCCAAAGGTAAAAAAGCAAAGGTGTAACGAAGTGCGGCAAATAAGAATGGCGGAAAAGCATTTAGGGATAACTTAATCACCACAAAATTAGTACCCCATACGGCCACTATGGCTAGTGCCAGCAATAAATGACTCGCTGGCAATGAGTGGCTTTTTTGTGGAATGTTATTCACGCGTGAGTAATTCTGCTACACGCTCTGCAATCATCATGGTCGGTGCAGCAGTATTGCCTGAGGTAATAGTTGGCATCGCTGAAGCATCAACTACCCGTAGATGATGAATCCCTCTCACACGTAGCTGAGAGTCCAGTACGGCCATCGGATCATCTGCGCGGCCCATCTTACAAGTACCCACTGGATGAAAGATCGTAGTACCAATATCCCCTGCAGCCTTTACTAACTCTGCATCGGTTTGATACTGTGCGCCGGGCTTATATTCTTCTGGTGCGTATGGTGCGAGCGCAGACTGTTCAACAATCTTACGAGTTAAGCGCAATGATTCTGCCGCTACTTTGCGATCTTCATCTGTCGACAAATAATTGGGGCTAATGACTGGCGGTGCCTCTGGATCAACTGAGTTGATGTGGACACTACCGCGTGAAGTAGGACGTAAATTACAAACGCTGGCAGTGAATGCATTAAATGAATGCAAGTCTTCGCCAAACTTTTCCAAGGACAAGGGTTGCACGTGATACTCCACATTCGCGCTCTTTTGCTCAGGCGAACTATAAGCAAACGCGCCCAGCTGTGATGGTGCCATCGACATGGGGCCAGAGCGCTTCAATACATACTCCAAGCCAATCATCATCTTGCCCCAGAGTGTGTTGGCTTTAGTGTTTAAGGTCTTAATGCCATTGACTTTGTAAACCATACGTAATTGCAAATGGTCTTGTAGATTCTCGCCAACACCTGGAAGATCAGCAATCACTGGAATACCTAATTGTTTAAGGTGTGATGCGGCACCAATTCCAGAGCGTTCCAATATTTGTACGCTACCAATAGCCCCGCCGCTTAGTAATACTTCACCACCATGCTCAATGGCACATAAGGCTTCATGCGCTTGACCATTCTTAATGTACTCAACACCGTAACAATTTTTAGTTACAGGATCAATCTTGAGTTTGTTCACTACTGCTTCAGTCAATACCGTGAGATTACCGCGCTTTGCAGCATCTCTTAAAAAGGCTTTAGAAGTATTTAAACGCCAACCAGCGCGTTGACTCACATCGAAGTAACCTACGCCAAAGTTATCACCACGATTGAAGTCATCAGATGCTGGAATGCCCGCCTCTACTGCAGCATCCTTAAATCGATCCATGATGGGCCAACGCAAGCGTTGCTTGGAAACCGTCCACTCACCACCTTTGCCGTGCCATTGATTAGCAGCACTGTGGTAATCCTCGAATGACATATAACGCTTGAGTGCGTTTTCCCATGACCAAGAGTCATCGCCAGTTGCTTGTACCCAAGACTCGTAATCACCTGCTTGGCCACGCATGTAGATCATGCCGTTAATAGAAGAGCACCCGCCCAGAACACGACCGCGCGGATACAACAAAGATCTGCCGTTTAAACCCTTTTCGCTAGCCGTCTTAAAGCGCCAATCTGCTCTTGGGTTATCTATGCAATATAAATATCCAACCGGAATATGAATCCAGATGTAGTTGTCATTTTTGCCAGCTTCAATCAGCAGGACTTTCTTGTTGGGGTTTTCGGTCAAACGCTTAGCCAACATGCAGCCAGCACTACCCGCTCCGATGATGATGTAGTCGTAAGTGTTTGTTTGAGTCATAGCTTTATGTTGATTGCAATATTCCAACGCCATTATTTACCAATACAAAAATTCAGGTATTTCTTGGTATTTTTGTTGATTTGTTATAGAATCAAATTTGATCTAATATTAGATCATGAGAACTACCTTTAAAAAAGCGTTTGCCCAATTTGTAAAAAAGGCTTCCAAGCCTTTGCAGTTGGAAATTGAAATTAGGGTAGATGAGGTTTGTAATAACCCTAGAATAGGCCAACAAAAGTTGGGGGATCTACAGGGGGTTTTTGTTTATAAATTTCGCTTTAATGGGCAGGAATATTTAATGGCTTATCAATTTGATCATTTTTCAGGAGTGGTTGAAATAACTTGGATTGAATTTTGCCAAATCGGACCTCATGAAAATTTTTATACGCAACTAAAAAGATCTATTCGATTCAAATGACAATCTTCAGCCGCTTCAATACAGAAAGTGAGGGCTATATATGACTCAATACATGACCGCAGAGGATCTGTTTGCTCACGTGCAAAAAATGTCTTCAAAAGAACGTATTAAATTTTTCTCTTTAATTGCTATAAATGCTTTCCAAGAGACCGACTATACGCATGAGCAGGTATTTGGGCACCTAAGAAATGCAACCTTTTCATCAGAAGAGGCGGCAGAGTTTTTAGAAATCTCTATTCCCACTTTGCGTAGATACGTTCAGACCGGAAAATTAAAGCCGTCTTCAATCATTGGCAGAAGCCAATTGTTTTCCAGTGCCGATCTGAAGCTACTAAAACAAAAAATAAACAAAGAATAGGTAAAGTTCAATACCCGTCTAAAATAGCAATATGCATATTAATGAGAAGAATCGCACTCCAAAGGTGGTTGACGCCGAGGAAGGGCCAAGCAAGTCAGAGTTAAAGCGCCAAATGACTGAGCGCCAAAAGCTGGCCGAGGTTTTGGCAGCCCTCAGTAGCGATGCTTTGAAAACGATTCCTTTGGATGAGGCCATCAAAGCCGCTATTGCGGAAACCAACAAGATTAAAAGTTTTGAGGCAATACGTCGTCACAAACAATATCTTGGCAAACTCATGCGCTTCTTGGATGCAGAAGAGTTAGATGCTATTCAGAAACGTCTAGATGCTATACAAGGTGTTAGCAAGGCGGAAACTGCCAAGCTACATTTTCTAGAAAGCTATCGCGATAGATTAATTGCGAACGACGAAGCATTTACCAAAATGATTGAGCAATATCCCGATATGGATATTCAGAATATGCGCACCTTGATTCGAAATGCGCGTAAAGAGAAAGAGCAAAACAAACCACCTAAAGCTTATCGTGAGATCTTCCGCGTTCTCAAAGATATGGGTCTCTAAGCTTAGCTTGCTTTAGACCTTCAGCTTGTTCGCTGGAACTTCTATCCAACGATAAACATAGTTAGCTGCAATCGCGCTGGTTGTTACAACCCCCAACATCAATGCAATAGCCAATGCGCCACTTTCGTGAGCATGTAAACCGGATGCAATGTAAAGCGTGTTTGCCAGTAAGATGAAGGCGAAGTGAATTAAAAAAGCGCAATACGAACGCTGACTTCCCCAAGCTATTACCTTACCAACAATCCTCTGTGCAATATCTTTAGGATATTGAGCGTCGCCCCATAAGTACAAAGCAAGCGCTATCAACCAAGCGAGAATGTTTCTAAGCCATACCTGCTGAAACGAAGCGGCTGCAATAATCAAGCCAATCAAAATCAATACTACCTTCGCTAAGCGCTGGATTCCCAAGTCCTCAAAGCGGCTCGCTAAATATGCTAAAACACCTAAGCCATAAGATCCAATGAAGTAAATAAAATAAGCTTCATAGTCACCAGAGCGATTGAAAAACAATAGAGAGCTCACAGCCAATACACTGATTAACCAAATTAACGCCTGATATCTCGGAAAAGAGACAAACAAGATTGCTAGCACTGAATACAGCTGCCAATCGATTGCGATATACCAAGCACCAGCAGAAATGGAATCTAAGCCCAAGATTCCTTGGATAAAAAAGAGGTGTGCCAAAAATTGCGCAAGGGTTTCTGATTGACCGACAAATTCATCATTGACCCAGAGGCGCGCAATGTAGGCGCACACAATAGTAAAAATAAGTGCAGCAGCATATGGCGCAAATAAACGAAGATAGCGATTTAATATCAGCTTGAGTAAACCATTGGCGCTAAATTGAATATTGGCATATCGACTTAAAGACTGAGCCGCAAGATAGCCCGCCATCACCAAAAAGATTTGTACTGCATAACGGCCGTACTCAAACAGCCAAGTCATGAGGCCCGGAAGGACGCGACGCGCATCCTCTGCAATTTGCCCATAACTAGAAAGATGATGCAGGATGATTAATAAGGCCGCAAAGACCTTGAAAGAATCAATCAGAAAAAGCGGGGCTGCTTTCTTCAAAAATTACTTTGACTTGGATTTGCCCATCAAAGAAGCTAGCAAGGGATTTGCACCCGCTAGCTCTTTTTTAGACTTTGCTGCGGCTTCAGCGGTGCCTGGCTTAGGAGACTTAGCAGCGTTCTTCATTCCCTGCGCAGTTTTCAAAGCCAAGTTCTTATAGAGATCGGTTTTTTTCATTGCCATGATGCAGACTTTTTATCCTATGTTTCTACTCTATAAATCCATATCGACTAATTTGCTATTAATTTATTTAATGAGTGAGCGTGCTGCTAAGCCCATAAACAACAATGACCAGCCTTGCAATAAGAGCTCAATTGCAATCAACATGCCAGGAAGCCAAAGACTAGACTCAGGATAGCCATTCATGATGAGTACGCCCATTAAGATAGAAAGCGCTGAAGAGAGTACCAACCAGAACCATTCGCGGAAGTGACGATGCTGAAATGCAGAGATTAAACGCAAGGCACCCGTTACAAAAAAGATTGCCGCCAACCAGAGAGTAATTGCTTCAAGGGCAGGAATTGGGAAAGCCCAAGTAAAGAGTGCTGCAGCAATATAAAGTGCCGCTAGTACAAGCTGTACACCTACGCTTTTCCAGCCATGTGATTTGAGAGCATGAGCGCCTTGCAAGATGCCACCAGCAAACAAAAAGATACCCAAGATATTCACTGTGACAAATGAAAACAGTGTTTGACCAGCAATACCAATCATACCCAGCACGATGAATAAAATGCCCAGACCAATTAAGGCACCTGGAACCTTGGCGGCTGCGCCTAATACTTTTGTGCGGAGCTCTTGAATTTGAGCATTGGATAGTTCGGTCATAAAGGTACTTTCTGTTTTAAATAGGCGCTACTAAAAATGAAACAACTAGGCTAGCTTACAAAGTATTGTCAACCGAATCAATAAATTGACGTACTGTTTTATTAAATACTTCTGGCTGCTCAATATTGGATAAGTGCGCCGCTTCTTCTAAGATCACCATTTTGGAGTGATCTATTAGGCGGTGCAAAACTATGCCTTGGTCAACAGTACAGGCTGGATCAGAGCGTCCTGATAACACCAAGGTGGGAGTCTTAATCTTCAATAACATTGTACTTTGTGCCATATCTCGTACCGCACTGCCGCACGCCATATAACCAGCAACATTCGTCCCTAGGATCATTTGACGCACTTTTTCAATTTCTTGTGGAGCGCGCTGAATAAAGGGGGCGGTAAACCAACGTTGAATCGTGCCATCAACTAAGCCAGCGATACCTTGAGTGCGAGCAATTTGAAAACGGTCTTCCCATAAGCTACGTGGCGGCATTTCTGAAGCGGTGTTGCAGAGTGTTAGAGACAAAATGCGGTCAGGAAAGCGTGCGCCCAATTGTTGGCCGATCATACCGCCAATCGATAAACCCATAAAGTGAGCCTTCTGAATGCCAAGCGCATCCAATAGCCCAATTGCATCATCTGCTAATTGAGCGATAGTGTATGGACCCTCACTAAGACCAGAACCTCCATGTCCTCTTTTGTCGTAACGGAGAACACGATAGCGATCGGCTAAAGCGGGTACGTTGCCATCCCACATGCTGCCATTGGCCATCAAACTATTTGCCACTAATAAAACAGGGCCATCTTCAGGGCCATCAAAACGGTAGGCAATATCAATGCCATTCACTTTAATTACTTTTAAATCCTGCATTTGACTCATTGATCTCCACCCTATCTTTAGTTCTCGCTATCTTTATTAATCTCTATTGATCTCTATTTATCAAATCTTCAGACCATGTTAGATTATCTAACGAAACTATAAAAATACTAAGGAGACAAGATGTTCGCCTCACTCATTCATGAGATTTCTACCTCTACATTTGGTAGATGCATCCTCGCGGTAGGCCTTGCTTGTGGAGTAAGCCTGAGCTATGCGCAAAACTACCCTAATCGCACAGTCAAGATGGTAGTTCCCTTAACCACTGGCTCAGGTGCCGATATCGCAGGACGCGTAGTGGCTAAAAGCCTTTCGGAGACCTGGAAGCAATCAGTCATTATTGAGAATCGCCCTGGCGCTGGCGGCCTTATTGGTACGGGTGTAGTTGTAAACGCTGAGCCTGATGGATATACCTTATTGGTGCAATCTGCCTCTTATGCAGCTAATCCTGCTATTTATAAAAAGCTTCCCTACGACCCCCTCAAGAGTTTGGTAGATGTCGCTATTTTGGGCCAAACCCCTTATGTCATGATTACTGCGGCAGATAGCCCCTATCAATCGATTCGTGATTTAGTGATTGCCGCCAAATCCAAACCCAATGAAATCACTTTCGCTTCAGCAGGCGTTGGTAGCTCGACCCATCTTGCGGCCGAATACTTTAATCAAATCATGGGCATCAAACTCATTCATGTTCCTTACAAAGGATCGCCTGAGGCTATTGCTGACACCATGTCCGGACGCACTGCTTTTTACATGGCTCCATTAGATACCGCGATTGGCCAACTGAAGGGCGGCAAAGTACGCGCCCTTGGAGTTACTAGTAAAACTCGTAATGCAGCAGTTCCAGATATTCCTAGCGTTGCAGAACAGGGTTATGCTAACTTTGAGATTGGTTTGTGGTTTGGGGTGTGGGCGCCAGCCGCTACACCACCAGCCATCGTGAAAAAGATTAATCAAGATATTAATCAGGCAATGCAAGATCCCGAAGTCAAAACTGCCTACGAAACAAAAGGTATTAAGGCAACCCCAATGAATCCAGCAGAGTTTGCAAAGTTTGTTCGTGAAGAGATGGGCAAGTATCAAAAGATCGCCAAGGAAGCTGCGATTGAACCCCAATAAGACGGCGCCACTGTGCCAAGCCCCAGACCCTGAAATTCGATCTCCTAAAATTGTATTTCCGGCGGGGGCTGTAGATTGCCACGCCCATGTGTGTGGACCAGCCAACCAATACCTCTATGCAGAGGAGCGTATCTATACGCCACCAGATGCCACACTAGAAAGCTACCAAGCACTATTACAGATGTTGGGAATCAGTCGCGCTGTTCTAGTTCAACCTAGCGTGTACGGCACAGACAATAGTGCCATGTTAGCTGCCCTGAAAATGCACCCACAACAGTTTCGTGGAGTGGCAGTAATTTCAAATGATCCTAAAGCTGTGAGCGATGATGAACTCGCCCAATTGCATGCGGCCGGTGTCAGAGGGCTTCGTTGCAATATTGTTGATCTTGCTGATCAATCCGCTGGTCTACCCATTGAGCAATTACGCAATCTCGCAAAACGTATTCAAGCGTTTGGTTGGCACTTAGAGTTATTGATGCATGTGAACGAATATCCTAACCTTGCCAAAACCTTTGAAGATTTTCCAGTGGATCTGGTATTTGGTCACTTTGGCTACTCTCACGCCAAACACGGCGTTACTGATAAAGGATTTCAGGGGCTCCTAGATTTAATTCAACACGAGCGTGCATGGGTCAAAATGACTGGCCCTTATCGCATCTGCGACGGCAATCTCCCATACTTTGATATGCGCCCATTCTCCGATGCTGTCATTAAGGCAAATCCGAGCCGCTTAATTTGGGGGAGCGACTGGCCGCATGTCATGGTAAAGAAGCAAATGCCACATGATGCAGACTTGTGCGACCTCCTTGGGGATTGGGTGCAGGATGAAAACCTCAGAAATTCGATCTTGGTCGACAACCCCTGTATCCTGTATGACTTTCCGGCTGATAACTAGCCAAATGACCTAAATCACCCAAGATAGAGGTCTTTACTTTTAAATTGAGTAAGAGGGATTACAAATCAATATGGATAACACGCTTACCGTTATTTTAGGAATTGTCGCAATACTATTGCCGCTAGTTGTGGGCCGTCTATTTTGGAAGCGCTTTGACCATTATTTCGGTAGAGGTGATGAGGTCTACATGGATAGCTTGGAATACTTTCTCAAAAAAATTGGCTCAACTGTCTTAGTTGCTTTTGTTATTTTATGGATTGGCATCAGCCTCGTATTTAACGGTAGCGCTTCATAAAACCATGACTGATCAATTTAAAACCATCCTTCTAAAAGCAAAGCTTAACTTTGCCATCTTGGCTTCTATCTTGGTCATCGTAGTTTTAGGAAAGTTCATCAACCCAGAACTGACTAATGGCATATTTGTAACGGCCGATCAACTGGTATCTGATCTCTATATTGTCTTTATCGCTATTACCTTAGGGGCTTTTGTTCCGAACTTTAAGTTAGTAGTCTTTGGATCGATAGCTGCATTTATTGTGGCAACTATCTTGGTACAAATGGGCGTTTATACCTACCTCACGACTGAATACTTATTTGCAGTCTTAATTGTGGTGCTAGGCTTTGCTTCCATCGCCAACCTGTATAGGCACTATCGCGAAAACGGGCTTTGATGCCCTAAAAGTTAGCCGCCCTGCTTCTCTAGGTAGGCAAGGTGGCTTGACTTCAAATCTTTCAGCTTTTGCCACAACAGTGCTTTAGGTAAATATATCTGCAAATTTTTGATTGATTTTTCCAGCTTCCCCTCACGAGATAGCAGTTCATCTATGGCCTTCTGAAGGTCTTTATGAATACTATTTCCGTATGCATCAAATGACTTCTCAAGGGCATTTTTTAACTCTGCTTTTCCTGGGTTAAGCATTACCAAATCAATAAGATCTCTACTAAAAACTGCCTCATCATTCCATCGATCGGAATTGGCTAATAATTTACTAGCAAGTAAATCCATTCTTGTTAGCGTAGTAATGCCTTCGATTTGATCATGGGGGTCCGGATTCTCAAAAGCAATCCTCCCCTCCAAGACGATCTCAAATTTCACCCGCACGTCTCCAGATTGAATGGCCGAGCGAATGCCGTACTGATCGGCCTTAATATCTCTGGCCAAGATTAATTTGGCTCCATTTTTGGCAATCGCATAAATACCCTGGGAATCCGTTAGCAAATTCCGCAACTCTCGATAATGCTCTTTATCGGAGATCAGAAAGTCAATGTCAACAGACTCGCGATATTCATCTTGCGACAAAGCAATTGCTGTGCCGCCACCAAAATAACAACGATGATCTCTCAGCAGATCTCCATTGAGCTGCCGAAGAATATCGGCAATAACCTGATGGTGTTTTCTTTTAAACAAGTAATTGCTCCATGCCTCTTGTATCCACCAGTCTTTGTATTAACGCTCGCTCATGTCTTTGTAGGCTATCCAAATCCAAGAAGCGCTTGTTGCGCTCATAAATTGATACCGCTTCGGCATCAGTTAAATACTCGTCATCTTTTAGTTGCCACGCTAATGCTTTTAGTTGCGGAAAGTCTTTAATCCGAATATGAGGCATTTCAGAATTCTGAATATGATCTTTAGTAGCCTCACCCTGAAGGGAGCCCAAAGGCATCAAAGCTAAATGCAAACCGAGTGCCTCACAAACCTGCAAATAAGCGCCCATGCTGACACTTGGCTCCCCCTTTTCAATGCGATGCAATGTCACTCTTGAAATGCCTACTACTTCAGCACAAACCTGAGCGCGAATCCCCAAAACCTTTCTTCTAGCCGTTATTTGGCCACCCAAACGCAGAAGAGAAGGTGGGTTCTGAGTAGCTTTTTTGTCCAGGAGATTTTTCATAATGTTTCTTATTATATACATTAATTATTTTTTGTAAATTATTAGAAACATATTTAAATAACCACCTCCCAGACACTACCACCATGACCAGTTGGCATCATGCCTGTGGCGCGCCTCAAAAATAGGGTCCGCCAAACCCATCAACCAAAGCCTCATGACTCGGTTATTTCTCGTCCTGCGACGATGCTCAAACGCATTCCGATACCAACGGGGCGCAGAGCCACCCATAGTGACTTGTGTATCTGAATGAAAGATCGCAATTGCTTTTCGACCAGCTACAGATTTAGGGCTATGACGAATAGTAGGTTCGCCACTATAAAATGCCTTCCAGTCCTTCAAGACCCAAGCATATTCATGTTGTTGATTTTTGCGTCTATAAGTTCTCGACATGAAAAACTCCTCATACTTTTATTAATTAGTTACATCATGTCGAGCTCCTTAGTGAGATTGGGAAATTGCTAGGCAATAAAAAACGCAGTCATGTTCAGTGACTGCGTTTATTTTAAAGAATAGGAAAACCCTATTCAAATGATGGGGCTGAGGTAATCAATTTTTACAAGCCACCAATGACGATCTTGCATGTTACGAACTCTGCACATTCATTCAATCTATAGCAAAACTAATACTGGTTTATTTATTTCCTACTAACGATGCCGGTAAGATATTGATTGAGCGGCTCACCTACTTTGCCTGCAGCATAGTCAGACACATGGGCTCCGTATGAGTACATTCTTCTGCCCTCTTTTTGATATGAACATACACCTTGTTCTTTGGAGCAAAGATATGGTGTTGCATCAAATACATACACTGCAGTTGGGTGGGCCAAGGCAAGCTTATTTAGGACTGCGCGGTACTTTGCTGTAAATGCTAGATATTGATCAATCGGCATTTCACAGGCTGGCTCAATCTGATTAAAGTTATCCAGTGCAGAAATACCTACTTTGCGATGAAAGCAATCTTGCGGAGATGCTAAGTGGGGGTTGTCTACCAGTAGCACTATTTTCTTATGATTAGTAATGAGTTTAGTGACAACACTATCTAGACCTTTATAAGCCTCAGCTTGATCGTATTCATTGGCATCAGCCATTGAAGGCAAAAGACTGTTGCTTGAGAACGTAAGGAGTACCACTTTGATATTGGGATTGGCAATCAGCTGCTCAACCGCTTTATCGGTATATACGGAGTCTTTAGCGGACACATTCTGTCGAACATTGGAGAGATAAGGCCTCATATTCTGGGGGCCGCCAGGTCCATTGATAGTGAGCCAGCGATATGGCGGCGCTGAGGTACGAATCAAGCCAGGCCAGAGTGATGTCGCGTGACTATCTCCAATCAATGCAAACTGCGCAGGCTCACGCCGATCTTGCAAACAGCTGGCAAAGAAATGATTGAGGCTCGGGTCAGATAGTCCACAACCATCTTCCTGAAATCCACCATTACCACCATCTTCACCAGAAAACTCAAATTGAGTGATTTGATTGAGCGGTCTTTGTTCAAAGCCATTTTTACTGAATACTAAGGCACAAGCTAAAACGATAGCCATACCTAAAAGCAATACCAATGCTTTCTGTTTGACGGAGTCGTTATTGCGCAGCGGTTTCTCAATGAACAGATACGTGAGCCAAGCAAGAAGTACTGACAAAGCAACCAGCACCAATCTTTGCACAACAAATACCGGACCCCAGATCTGAGCGTATGAGAGCAAGATCCAATGCCATAGATATAGTGGGTAGCTAATTAAGCCCAATGCCACCATCGGACGGCTAGCCAAGAAGTATTGGTTAATCCAAGCGCGTGGACCCGCAGCAATCAATAGTGTTGCGCCCAACACGGGTAATAGCGCTAGCCAAGCTGGAAAGCGGCTATGCGCATAGGTCACCGTCACGCCAACAACGAGCATCGCAAAGCCCAAGATGGAGACTATTTGTGGCAGCGAATAGCTTACCCAGCTAGGAAGTGGAATGCGCCCCGCACCGTTTTGACTTAAAGCTAGGTTTGCAATAAACGCACCGGTCAGCAACTCCCAAAAACGCGATTGAGGTGAGTAGAAATCTAATACTGGCGAGTGATGAGCATAATCAATATTGAGCGCAAATGAGATTACCCACAACACCACAATGAGCAAGGCAATGCGCAGCTTGCACTTATATCCCAGCCATAGAATGAAAGGCCAAATGATATAAAACTGCTCTTCAATCGCTAGGGACCACAAATGCAAGAGTGGTTTCTCAACAGCACGACTATCAAAATAACCAGCCTCACTCAGATAAGTAAAGTTAGAGAAAAACCCCACTGCTGAAATGAGATGCTTTCCTAGGATTTGCAATTCAGATGGGAAGAGAAAAAACCAGCCCAGCAGAATCGAACTTGCCAATATCAATAGCAACGCCGGAAAGATCCGAATGATGCGTTTGCAGTAGAACCAAACAAAACTAAATGTATTGGTGGAGAGTCCCTTCAAAATGATAGAAGTGATCAAGAATCCTGAAATGACAAAAAAGATATCGACACCAATAAAACCGCCATGAGCCCACTTGGGGAAGGCGTGATAAATGAGCACCAGCAAAACTGCCAAGGCTCTCAATCCATCAATATCTGGCCTGTAAGCCAAGATATGGGTGCTGTTGGGGGTATCTTTCAAAAACGACTTAGGTGTCAAAAGTTCTAATAATTAGTGAGGATACACAAAAGCAACCTCAGATTGTGGTTATGGTTGTCGCGGTTTTTAGCCCCAGGCTTCGTCCTATATAAAATATGGCTTAGAAGGCTATTACCCGCCTAATTTTTTATCTAGAAATCCAATAAACATTACATTTTGTGTAGCCGTTTATTTTTGCTGTATTCGCAGCCATTTAAAGCTAGAAATCCACTTGAGCAGCTCTGGAGGACAGCAAACACCCTAAAGAGACCATGCAAAAAAAAAAGGGGGGGGTAATGCTGGGGCTTTATGAAAAAGCAAGCAATAAAAACCAGCAAAACAGGGTTTTTGGGTGCCTAAGTGGAAATACTGATGTCTTTTTGACTAACTGCAGTTAAATTCTTAGAAAAATTTGTATTGCTCTAATTATTGAATTAAAATTAATTTTGTATATACAAATTCATTAGGCTACGAATGAAAAATTTAATAATTAGCGAGCAGGTTTTGGCTCATATTTGGGATAAGCATCAAATAAGAAGAGTGGATGTAGAGGAGTGCTTCTTTAATCATATTGATAACAGGTACATTGAGGATGATAGGGCCCACAATAAGACAAACCCGCCAACCTATTGGTTTATAGCAGAAAATCACCAGTGCGTAAAACTAAAGGTAGTTTGCGTTTTCAAGGCTGGTAATGTGTACTTAAGAACGGCATATCCACCAAATGAAGTAGAATTAAGTATATACAAAAACGCTAAGTAATCGCTAAATTTATTTAAAATGAGGATACAAATGAGCACCAAACAAGTTGCAACTGAAATTGCAGACACTCCAGAGGCGTGGGAGAACGGTGAGCTTGGTCAAAGCCTAGATCACGCAGTCGTTGCTTCTAGCAAGGTTGCCTCTGAAATGGATGAGGCCCTTGGATTGCAAATGATTTCGATTCGATTAAATAAGGATTTAATTGATGCGCTTAAGCTTTTAGGCGTGAAATATGAAATGGGTTATCAGCCACTAATGCGTGAGGCGTTAAAGCGCTTTGTAGAGGGGGAATACAAAATGATTGCTCAAGAACAGCTTGAGCGACAAAAAGCCGAAAAGAAAAGGGCCGCAACACAAAAACTAGCAAAAGTCGCATAAATCAAAAGCCCCAAAAGGGGCTTTTTTCTTGGCTTAAATTACACATCTGAACAGGAGCAGGATAAATAGCCTGGAAAACCTAAATAATCTATATGCATTTAAGTTATATAGGATCAATTTTTCAGTATTTTGAGGAATATTGAAAACCCCTGACAATTCATACCTATGTATAAATATGATGCTATCGATCAAACCCTTGTAGATCAACGGGTTGCCCAATTTCGTGATCAGGTTGCCCGCCGTTTGGACGGCAGCCTGGCCGAAGAAGAATTCCGCCCATTGCGCCTACAAAATGGCCTGTACCACCAACGCCATGCATACATGCTGCGTGTTGCCATTCCTTATGGCTTATTTAGCGCCAAACAACTGCGCACACTGGCACTCATTTCTGAAAAATATGATCGTGGCTATGGTCACTTCACTACGCGCCAGAATATTCAGTACAACTGGGTCACCTTAGAAGACACTCCAGATATTTTGGCTGAGCTTGCCAAAGTGGAGATGCATGCCATTCAAACTTCAGGCAACTGTATTCGCAACATTACAAGTGATGCCTTTGCAGGTGTAGCCGCAGATGAATATGTAGATACTCGTCCGATTTGCGAACTCTTGCGTCAATGGTCAACACTGCACCCAGAGTTTGCACACTTGCCACGCAAGTTTAAGTTTGCAGTCAATGGCGCCAAAGAAGATCGCACGGTATTGCTTTGCCATGACGTCGGTATTGAGCTCAAGAAAAATCCTAATATCAATAATGGTGAACTCACTGCCGATATTTACGCAGGTGGCGGCATGGGTCGCACCCCTATTTTGGGATCCCTCATCAAGCAGGACTTGCCATGGCAACTACTCCCAAGCTACCTCACTGCATTGCTGCGCGTATACAACCGCTTTGGCCGCAGAGACAATCTCTATAAGGCTCGCATCAAGATCTTAGTAAAGGCCTTAGGCCCAGAAGAATTTGCCCGTCAAGTTGAAGGTGAATGGCTTCACATCAAAAATGGTGATGACAACTTTACTCAAGCGGAGTGGAATCGTGTTGCCAAGCATTTCACTAAGCCTGCATATAAAGCTTTACCTGCTTTGACAACAGAGCAAGTGATTGCAATAGCAAGTGATGCTGACCAAGCCACGCAAACTGCCTTTGCAAAATGGTTAAAGCGTAACGTCAAACCACATCAGGTGCCTGGTTACGCTAGCGTGATTTTGTCACTCAAACCTCATGGCACGGTTGCCCCTGGAGATGCCACTACTGCACAGATGCTAGCGATTGCCGATCTTGCAGATCAATACAGTTTTGGTGAATTACGTGCTACCCATGAACAAAACTTGGTACTAGCCGATGTAGAGCAAGCTAAGCTGTATGAGCTCTGGCAAGAAGCCAAAAAACAAAAGGTAGCTTTACCAAACGTGGGTTTGCTGACTGACATCATCGCGTGTCCTGGCGGTGATTTTTGCTCCCTGGCTAATGCCAAGTCCCTGCCTATTGCCAAAGCCATTCAAGAACGCTTTGATGACCTGGACTACTTATTTGATTTAGGTGATATCAGCTTAAATATTTCTGGATGCATTAATTCTTGTGGCCACCACCACGTTGGCAATATCGGCGTACTCGGCGTCGATAAAGATGGTGAAGAGTGGTATCAAATCACTCTGGGCGGAGAGCAAGGCAACAATGCTGCTATTGGCAAGGTAATTGGCCCCTCTTTCTATGCCGATGAGATTCCGGATGTGATTACCAACATCATCAATACCTACATCAAAGAGCGCACTGAGGATGAATCCTTTATTGCTAGCTATCGCCGTATTGGTGTAACGCCTTTCAAGGAAGCCGCTTATAAAAATAAAAAAGAGTATGCCAAGAAAAGCAATGCAGAGGCAGAAAGTAACACCGCCACTGGAGTGACATCATGAGTCAAGCAGAAGCAAATACCAACATCATTGCTGCCCACGAGCAGATTTTGCACTTTCCAAAAGGTGGGAAGCCAACACTGGCCTCAAATGAATGGCAAATCTGGAATGGCAGCCAAGATGAAGGTGGCCTGCCAGATTTAGAGCATGGTCCTCATAATGTATTGGTGCCTTTTGCTTGGTGGATACAGCACCACAAGGAAATAGATATTCAATCTAAAGCTAAAGCTGGTCAAATTGGTGTCTGGTTTGCTGCCGATGACGATATTTTGAAACACGCCGATCTAATTGAGCAAGGTAAAGCCGTGTGGCCTTTAGTGGCAGCACACTTCCCAATCTTTAGAGATGGTAGAAGTTTTAGTACCGCCGCCCTCTTGCGAGATCGCTTCCAATGGACTGGTGAGATTCGGGCGATTGGTGATGTGCTTATCGATCAACTCTTGCAAGGTGCTCGGGTTGGTTTTGATAGTTTTGCATTGCGTCCAGATCAGAACTTAGATATTGCACTCAAGCAATTTGATTTGTTCTCCGTTACCACCCAGAACAGCTGGCGCAACAAGAGAAGCTTACTAGCAACGAACTAAGCGCATAAATCTATCCTCATGAAAAACAATTCTTCAAGTCTCGGTAAAGTATATTTAGTTGGCGCTGGCCCTGGTGCAGTCGATCTCATTACTGTGCGTGGTGCCAAGTTATTAGCCAAAGCAGATATCGTTTTTCATGACGCATTAGTTGACCCTGAGATGTTATCGCTATGCCCACAAGCAGAACATGTCGCTGTTGGTAAACGCTGTGGCAAGCTCTCTTCTGCGCAACATTTCATCAATAAGCGCTTAGTGGATGCTGCCCAAAAGCATCAAGTGATTGTGCGTCTTAAGGGTGGTGATCCTATGCTCTTTGGTCGCGCTGATGAAGAAATCACTGCCCTCAAACAAGCAGGCATTGAGGTAGAGGTTGTACCTGGCATTACCGCCGCACTAGCGGGAGCTGCTAGCCTGCAGCAATCCTTAACTCTCCGCGGAGTCAGTAGAAGCGTCGCCTTTATTACCTTAGCGCAAGGCACAGAAAATACTAATCAATCGAAAGTCGATGAGAGTCAGCCGGGCAATAACCAAACCATCAACCCAATAATCAACCCCATCACCAATCCTAACGCGGATACTTTGGTGTATTACATGGGACGCAAAGATGCGGCGCAGATTGCAAGGCAATTGATTAAGCAAAATCAACCTCACCAAGCCACTACACCGGTACATATTTTGGAAGCAGTTTCCACCCCAAAAGAAAGACTATGGAGTAGCACCCTTCAAGAGTTGGCGGACGGTAAAGCAGATGATTGGTTTGATAGCAGCTCGCCTGCACTAATTATGATCGGCGCAGCCTTAAGTCATTCCAGTGAAAATTTAAAGGGCTCTAGCCCCGAAATCAACAATAGCCTGCAAGACAGCCAAATCCTCGCCAACAGCCGGCGTCGCGCTTAAAGCAATTGCTGGAAATTTAGCCTTACACGCATCTAGCAGCACCGGGAAATCATTACGCAAGTGACCACCTTGGCCAAAAAAGACCGGCACAACGGTGATTTGAGTGGCGCCAGCAAGACTCAGGGCACCAACAGCCTCTTCTAGAGAAGGTTGCATCATTTCTAGAAAAGCGAGCCCTACAGGAACGGTGGCATTCTGAGAGCGCCATAGCTCTGCCAGGCGATCAAATGGCTCGCGCCAACGCACGTCACGGGCACCATGGCCAAAGAGGATGATTGCTTTCATTTTGATGAATTCTTCAGAAATCGCTATAAAACAGATTAATCATTAGATAATTGAGTCATATTAATTGCTTTTCAAGATATCCGTTTATTTTGATGAGTGGACAGTATCAAGATTATTTATTCAATACATAATTTATTTCTATAGCACCTATGACAACTTTACTTAGCGAGCTTAGCAGCCAAACTTGGTTCATTGCCCTCATGGCAGCAGCCCTGATTGGCGGCGTACTTTCAGCCGTGCACCATGCCGAGGTAGTTGCTCATAAAACGGGTGAGCCTTATGGTGCTCTTATTCTAGCCATTAGTGTCACCATCATTGAAGTCTCTTTAATCATCTCGATGATGCTCTCAGGCCACGATGGCTCGCAATTTATTGCTAGAGATGCCGTCTTTGCGACCGTAATGATCGTGATTAATGGCGTGATTGGTTTGTGCATCTTTATTGGCGGTCTTCACCATCATGAAATGTCTTTTCGTAATGAAGGCACCAACTCTGCCCTAGCAGTACTCACCGCATTAGCCACATTCATTCTGGTGATGCCCATTGTGACCACCAGCACACCAGGTCCTGACTTTACTAAAAGCCAACTGGCGTTTGCAGGGATTGCCTCTTTTGCACTCTATGCAGCTTTTTTATTCTTTCAAACAGTCAGCCATCGCGACTACTACCTACCCAAAGCAGAAGATAAGAAAACAGATATTAACTTTCATGCGCAAAAACCTAGCAATCTCAAAACAGCTGTCAGCGTTGCGTTGCTCATTCTGTCGTTGATTGTGGTTGTAGGTCTTGCAGAGCTATTAAGTCCAGTGATTGAAGCGGGAGTTAAAGCTGCGGGAGCACCCAAGACAATTGTTGGTATTGCCATTGCGATGCTGGTTCTTCTTCCCGAAGGTTTTGCAGCAGTGAGAGCCGCCAAGGCAAACCGCCTTCAAAGCAGCCTTAACCTGGCGCTAGGTTCAGCGCTAGCCAGTATTGGGCTTTCAATCCCAACAATTGCAGCGATTGCTATTTTCTTCAACCTGCCTTTAAGCCTTGGTATTAGCGATCTCAATATGACGCTGATGTACCTGACCTTCTTTATTGGGGCATTAACGCTAGCCATAGGCAGGACCACTCTATTACAGGGTGTTGTGCACCTGATTATCTTCTTTGAGTATTTGTTCTTGAGTTTGGTGCCGTAAAGATAGCTCATAAAAAAATCTATAAATTGACTAATAAGATATTAATAAATCAATAGTAGGATAGTATTTTATTTACTCTAAAATCTGGTTTTCTTTCAATTGAATCCTATTTAGGTTAAAAAAATATTAGTAATTTTCAAAATATTAGATCTGGTGATTTAGAGAATTTAATTTATATATCAAATAGACGAAATGCTATAATTTGATTAAGAGCCATAGGAAAACTATTATAGTCTAGACTTAATTTAGAAAAATCTTCGATTCCTGAATTTAAAGAACAAATAATTTATTCTAGATTAGTATCAATACACCCAATGTTGTAGCATTGATAAGGCGAATAGAAATATATTTTTGAAAGTCCCTACCCCCTTGCCTTATTATATATTTAATTAAAAATATCAACGGTATTAAAATTAATAAGAGTCCAATAAATTATCCATAAATTGAATATCCACAAAAAAATCCTTATGGACAAGTGACTGAGAATTAGGGTCGGGCTCAAACATTACAAAGTTAATATCGCCGGCAAGATCATCCCGAAGATTAATAAAAAAATGGCAATTTCCAGCATTTCCCGGCCAACCCGCAAATGTAAGTATTTTAGTTTTTGGCTTAAGAAAGATTAGTGAACTTAAAGCAGCACCAGTTTGAGTTACAAAGAAATTACATCCACTTAAAATATGAATTTGCTCTTTAAATGATAAGTCGTTGGGATTATATACTTCAAATCCCTTATCTTTAAAAATTTGAATTAGTAACCGATGATTATGAACTTTTCGCCCTTGATTTTCACCCCTGCAGAAAAATATTTTTTTTTGGCCCAAAGTGGATATCGTATTGGTAGTAGCAATGACATTAAGCACATGTTTAGACATAGACTTAATTGCATTAAGATTATAAAAACTATCAGAAAAAACTAGTGGATCGGATAGGTTAATATTTTTGTGGTTATAAATAATTCTTGCGGTCGGTGTAAAAACAACTAATTTTTTACAAATAACCATTTCGCCTTTTGCGACCTTTATTATGCGTCCAGAAAACCCCGTCAGCAACTGAATTGCCTCATAAATATTTTCATGCAAACCTTCATCTATCAAAATTGGCTGGTTTTTATATACCCCCATACAGATTAATCCACTTAATTTTGGCAATGTTTCCAGTAAAAAGTGGGCATAATTGCCATTCAAACCATTAATAAGATGAATAGCGCTATCAATTTCCAAAGATTTCGAACGGTTACGGACTAAAATTCCTTTTCCAGAGTCCCAGATAATTGCATTAGAGACTGGGTACAGCTCCTCTCTGTTCCAATTGATAAAATTTGAGTGAATACACTCAGAATCAGTAAAAATTAAATCTGCGCCGCCTAACAAAAAACAATTTTGAATCTCAAAAGTAAGCACTTGAGGGAAGGTTAACTCATCAAATGAGATGTTATATTCATTTTGATACCTCTCCGGAATAGAAGTAAAAGGTCGTGGATTGTATTGATATTCGTCGAATAAAACCTGCGCCGATATTTTATTAACACTTATAAAGTCACTGAAGCTAATTTTTTTATGGAATGAGTGTTTGAAGAATTTAGGGTATAAATCAAGAAAGTACACCGGTGATTTATTTCTTAGCTCTATAATAATTGCATCAAAGTCATTTTTTATTAAATTTCTTATTATTCTAAAAATAAAATATTTAGCAAAATTTTTACGGTAAAAAACCTTCGCTTTCTCAATGTAAAGATTCATTTTGATACTTTAATAAACATCCAGCAATATCGTCTCCAAAATATACTATTTTGTTATTTTTAATATAAATTATTTTATTAAAAAAAGTTTTAGCATAGTTCAGATCATGAGTAACACTAATAAATATTGAGGAATCATTTTTCAACTCTTCAACTCTTTTTGTGGACTTTTCGATAAAGTTTAAGTCGCCACCAGCGAATAATTCATCCACAACTAGAATATCAGGCCTGACCAATAGTGCCAAAGAAAAAGAGAGTCTATAGCACATTCCAGTTGAATAATATTTCATTGGAACATCAATAAAATCACCAATATCAGCAAAGTCTATAATTTCCTGTTCGCGTGCACGCAACTCTTTTGAATTAAATCCTGAAATTAGCCCAGATAATATTATATTCTCTCGCCCAGTTAATTCCGGATTCATTCCCGCTCCAACTTCAATTAATGAGGTTATTGAACCCTCAATTTTCACCTCACCACTTGTGGGCTTGTATATTCCTGTTATTAATCGTAAAAGAGTACTTTTACCTGCACCATTCTGCCCAATAATTACCACACGATCACCATCAATAATTTTAAAATTAATATCTCTTAATACATCGTGTGTATCGTATTTATAGTAATTTTTTCCAAAATTTAATATAAATTTAATAATACCTTCTTTAATTGTATTTTTCTTATTTGTAGGTTTATTAAATTTTAGAGAAACGTTATCGAAATTTACAGTTGACATTTTATAGATAAAGAGGTATTTTGTTTCGGTTAGTATTTAATATAGCCTTAGCCATAAAATAGAATATGATGCTCCCAAAAAGTACTAAAAAAATAAGGCTATATTCTTCAGTTTTTCCGGCGTATCCCTCTCGAATAGATCCAATCATGTAGCTTAATGGATTAAGGCTAACAATAATATCTGCAACTGCTTGTTTGCCAGCTATCATATTTTTGGAGTAAAGTACTGGGGTCATAAAAAAAAGTATTTGCAATATAACCCCCAATAAATATCCTACATCTCTGAAATATACATTTAATACCGACAATATCATTCCACCACTATATGCGAAAATAATTAAACTTATGAGTGAAATAAAAAACCCCAAATCAGGGAGTGGGGATGAAAATCGTGACCCAATTATCATCAAAATACTTAGCATGGTAATTGAAAGCAAAAAATCAATCATATGGTTGCCGAGGTTAACTAAAAGAAATATCTCTAAATTGATTGGCACTTTTTTTATCAAACCCTCATTACCCGTCATTGATCCCGCTGCTCCAGAGAGTAAATTTGAAAACAACTGCCAAGATAAATAGGCTGGGAATAACTGCAAGAAATACGAGGAATAAGATTGCCCAAGCAGAACCGCCCAGATTACAGAAATAAATGAGACGGATAGCAATGGGTTTAATAACGACCAGAATAACCCTAGAATGGTTCTTTTGTATCTTATTTTAAGATTTGATTTAATTAGTATTTCAGCAATCCGTAAATCGTTTATTTTCACAAAACCTCTTTTTTAATAAATTTGATTTAGTTTAACAGGACTAGTTAACTATAGTTAACATTTCTCTACCATAAACGATAAATCGATATATTATTGAAATTTATTTATCGTTTGGAGGGACAGTATTATTTTCAATAAACCCGAATATTGAATATTTTATCTCGTTTTCAGAGCCATCTTTCAATATTTTTTCTAATTCCAGCAAGTACTTAAAGACCATCTCAAGCTCTACATATCCCTCATGAGCTCTTAAGATGCGCGGATGAATTGTCAACTTTGGATCGTTTCCAATCAATAGCTCCTCATAAAGTTTTTCTGCGGGGCGCAAGCCGGTTATAACAATCTCAATATCGCCATTTGGATTTTTTTCATCTCGCAATTCGAGGCCAGATAATTGGATCATCTTTTTTGCTAAATCATAAATTTTTACCGGATCCCCCATGTCCAATACAAATACATCACCCCCCTTGGCCATCGAGCTTGCCTGAATCACTAATTGGGCGGCCTCTGGAATCATCATGAAAAAGCGAGTGACCTCTGGATGTGTTAAGGTAATTGGACCACCATTTTGAATTTGCTTACGGAAAAGTGGCACAACAGATCCAGAAGAATTGAGAACGTTCCCAAAACGCACCATTGAAAAAATGGTATTGGAACTTGATGAGAAATCATTTGCTAGGGCTTGCAAAATAATCTCCGCAAGACGCTTGCTTGCTCCCATAATATTGGTTGGCCGCACAGCCTTATCGGTACTGATGAGTACAAAATTTGGAACGCTATACTTGCTTGCTAGACATGCAAGGTTGAGAGTTCCATATACATTGTTTAAAATACCTTCAACTGGGTTTTTCTCAACAAGTGGTACATGCTTATATGCTGCCGCATGAAAAATGATATGCGGATGAAAGCCTTCAAGAATAACTCTAACGGCTCGCTCACTTGTTATAGGCGCTAAGAATGCTTTTACTGGCGCCCCATAAATACCAATATCACCAGCCAACGATAAAAGCTCTTGCTCAATAGCATATAGAGAATATTCACTTTGGTCTACAAGAATTAGCTGCTTTGGTTTCAAATCAAAGATTTGACGACACAATTCACTTCCAATTGACCCTCCCGCCCCTGTAACCAACACCACTTTTCCGGTTACATTTTTTGATAACAAATTAATATCAGGGTTTACAGGGTCTCGACCCAATAAATCCTCGATATCCAAGTCATGTATATCAGAGACTAAAATTTTTCCGCTAGCCAAATCCTGGACGCTAGGCAATGTCCTGATAGTAACTCCTAATTTCGAAATCCCTGAGATCAGCTTAGCACGTTTAGAGCGCCCGATCGATGGCATAGCCAATAGAATATCGCTAATTCCAAGCCTTTCTACAACATAGCTTAAATTCTCGGAAGCATAAATTGTTAAATTATTTAAATTACTACCCTGCAACATTTTATCGTCGTCAATAAATCCAACGACTTGCATTTTTTTACTATTGCGAATTGCCGCAGCTAACTCTCTTCCAGCGCTACCAGCACCATAAATTAAAACTTTAGGAAGCTCTCCAAGCGCCAATTGCTCTCTGTAAACTTTACCAAACCAATGACTAACAAGGGCCCTTGAGGAGCCAACAGCAATTAAGAGCAGAATTGGTTGAATTAAACCGATGGTTCGAGGTACGCCTTGAATACCAATTATAGTAAAGACGCCAGCATAAAGAATGCCGTAGATTCCAATGGTGCGAGCAATTGCAAGCAAGGCTGACCATCCTGAATATCTAAAGATAGCACGATAAAGTCCAAATGAAACAAAGAGCGGTATAGATAGGATAACTGATAGACCCATAGCAATGTCAGGCCTGGCCAATATATCCAAGGATGCCTTATCTTGAAGAGGACTCACCCATACACCTAGTCGCAAATAGAATGCGAACCATGTAGTTAAAAAGCATAGCCCAATATCTAGGGTCAAGGCAATTAATCGCTTGAGCCAACGCGGCAAACCTAGGGCTACATTGACTCCACCTCTCACCATTAGTGCGCCACTCCATCACTACGAAAAACTTTACCCACAGTAAGTAATAATATTTTCAAATCCAATAATAACGATTGCTGTTGCAAGTACTGACAGTCATAATGAACCTTATCTTCAACTGGAATTTCATCCCTACCATTCACTTGCGCCCAACCTGTAAGACCCGGTCTCAAAGAATCAATACCAACTTCGTAGCGCTTTTGAATTAATTCGTACTGGTTGTATAGAGCTGGCCTAGGTCCGACAAAACTCATATCACCCAAAAGAATATTCCATAGCTGAGGTAATTCATCTAGGCTTGATTTTCGTAAAAATTTTCCAATTGGTGTTATAAAAAAATCTGGATTTCTCATCAAATCTGTTGCTATTGCTGGTGTATTTAGTCGCATAGATCTAAATTTTGCCATCTTAAAAATTTCTCCATCCTTGCCAACTCGATCAGACCAATATATGGCTGAGCCAGGAGAGGTCATGGTTACCAATATGGCAATTATGAGCATTGGAATAAATAAAATAATTAAACCAAGTGCGCTGAGTATTAAGTCAAAAATTCTTTTCATCACACTAAAGAAGGTCCTGTTGGGGCCTAATTTCAATGCTCTCGAAAAGTAGTTTATGTATGCCTGCACAACATACTCTTGACGAAAGTCTCTTAAAACCCTTTGTCGAGCTGCTTCTCCATACGCCTTACGCTTTTTAGGATTTTTATAAAAAAAAGTAATTGCCCTGGAAAGTGCTTGGATATTTTTAGACTCAACCAATAATCCAGTTACTCCATTATCTATGGCGTCACATATTCCATAAATATTAGTTCCAATTGATGGAATTCCAATGGCGGAAGCCTCTAATATTGAAACTGGGAATCCCTCTCTATAACTCGGTAAACACAAAAAATCTGCTGCAGACATATATTGTTCTGGATTGGCAGTAAAACCTTCCACCCTAAGACGATTGAAACTAGAGTCGTGAGCAGAAAATAACCTTGACACCAATCCATCTTCATCAGGACCCACAATTACGAGATAGAGATTTGGGCATTCCTTAAAACATTTTATAAATGCTTCAACCAGCTCAAATACTCCTTTATCCATAACAATGCGCCCCATAAATAAGGCTACAGTAGCATCAATAGGAATATTTAAAGATTTTCTGATGTTAAATCTAGATAAGTCTTGATATTGATATCTTTCGACGTCTACCCCACCTATAGAGCCATAACTAATAACATCGATTTTTCCTATCGGGGCAATACCCTGAGCAGCTAAAAATAATTTTTCTGAAAAACTTACGGCTAATAATTTATTTGCAAGTAGGGCTGTTAGTGAATCTGCTATTTTTAAAATTAATCTGAAGATTCCTCGCTTAGAGGCCCAAAATTCCCCTTGAAAAATATGTAATCTAATGGTGGGCGCGCTAAAACATGAAGCGATCATAGATAGTAAGCCAGCCTTGGGGGAGGTGGAGATCAAAAGATCAAACTTACATGTCCTAAACACTTTACATAAATCCCAAAGAGAAACTAAATCCTTAATAGGGCTAAGCTTTCGAGCCATTCTCACTGGAATTACTTTTGCCCCTAAATCCACACCACTTATATAGATGTCATTTCTAGGATCAAATACAAGAGTTACATCAAATTTTTTTGAAAGTTCTGAAATATGGGGGATAAGAAAAAAATAAATGCTAAGCGGCGAAGCAGATACTATGCAAATAGATTTTCTATTGGTCATAGCTTCATTCATTAAATAAATTTTTTCTGGCACTAGCGATAGTTTTAAAAAAGCCTCTTGTTATAATACGACGAAAAAATTTTATTATTGACCAAATGCATACAATAGTTAATACATAAAAATTAATACCGCCCCTACGACGAAGATCGTAAAGAGTGAATAACTCTCTTTTTTGCTGCCTCCATAGCTGGCTACTATAACCATCTCCACTAAACTCTGGTCTGAAAGTATAGGCAAGAGGGCAATCCATGATTCGCACATCATAACCCGCAGAGATAATAGATAACCAGAGAGAAAAATCTTCAGAAAAATGTCCATTGGGAAATCGGTAAGGGATATCTTTTCTTAATATGACAGAACGTGTTGGAATTGAGTTAGAAATCAGCATCTGAGATAGACTGATTCTTTTCAAGCGACAATTTTTCACCAATGATTGCCGTGGCAAAAAATTTATTTCAGGAATTAAGATGCTTTGATGCGCGATCAAGTCAATACCCTCTATCTTTTTAAGTAGGCCGTATTGCAATGCAATTTTATTTACCGCCCAAGCATCATCAGCATCCAAAAAAGCAATCCACGGTTGGGTTGCCCTAGCCCATCCTATATTTCGCGCACCACCAGGACCAATATTACTATTTAAAAAAATAGCCTTGACTGAAATACCCAAATTTCTTCGATAAATCATCTTCTCTAGGGTTGAGATTATAAATTTCGTCTTACCATTATCTGGACTGGCATCATCAACCATAATCAACTCCATTGGTAATTGAGTTTGATCGAGAATTGACTGGACCGCCCTTTGCAATGTAGAGCTAGCCCTGTAGCAGGGGATAATTACACTAATCGGGGCGTGGCATACATCAGAGATCATGACTAACAACTGGGAACTTTATCCACCCCTCAGGCAGGATATTAATCTGTGGTACCGGCCCTCTATTCCAGATATCTGGTGCTAATATAGTTTTATTTTCTGCCTTATTTAAATAAGCGCCCCACCAGCTAAAAGAGCTATTAGAAATAATATGGTGATCACATTTCGACATCAATACCATCTCTTGAGAGGGCTTAAGATCTATTCGCATATTCTCATTTGCCGATATATAAGTAACGTCGGCATTGAAGCTAAGGCTATTGCGAACCCACTGGGGATCATCGGAAAAAATATATAAATGCAAATTTGGATATTTTTTTTGCATTTCGGAAACTGCACGCTCATAATAGCTAATATCGCAGACTAAATGCTGCCTCCTAGCTCGTGGATCCTCAACATAATCACCCCTTCGCACATGAAGACTAACAGATACAGGCTTATTTTTTATATCATCAATTAACGGAAGAATATTTTTATACAAATCCGACTTAAGCGAAAATTCAGCACGAATTAAATTTTCATTACCTATAAAATATTTTTCACTCTGAAAGTAACCATCCAAATAAATATTACCAACTTTTTTTAAAATCTCAGGATGCCAATCTATATAGTATCTTTTGAATATTTTTTGCTCTAATAGTCGCAAGATCTTAGATAGAGATCCCAGTGGATTTTTGGCTTGGCTAACCTCCTGAGGGCTCGCAATAGCTGCTGTTATTGTAAAATCTTTAATATCTAGATTCCGATAAATTTGTCGTCTATTTTCTATATTTTGATAACCAGAAATGTCTAGCTTTAAGACATCATCATTTTTAAATGCAAGCATGAATCCGGTAGCATATTGAAACATTTGATTGCCAAGCCCGCCATTAAGTCTAACTAATATCAAGATACCCTCCTTTTTGAAAGGATCGCCTGATAGACATCAATATACTTATCGATCATCTTACCAAGACTAAATCGCTCTTGCGCATAATTCCTCAGCTCATTACGAAGTCCATCACCCCTGATACGAGCTTCACTAATAATGTTATGAAGTGATTCAATCAATAGCTTACGATTCCCAGGCATAATCGATACGCAATTGGGCGCATCTACAATAGCCTCAGAACACCCTCCAATGTCATACGTTAATACAGACGTACCGCACGCCATCGCCTCCAAAATTACAAGTGGAAAGTTCTCATATTTAGATGTACATACCAAGACATCAGCGCAAGACAGAATTTCCGCAAGATATGCTTTATCCGAAGATGCTTTCAAATGATGAATACCCATCCTAAATCCATCATTCTTTGACCCTAAACATACATATTGAAACCCTAACCCCAGGTCTGATGCAGCAAGCCAACAAAAATCCTCATATCCTTTGTAATAGTTAGTCTCAGCATTTGCACCAATAAATAATATCAATGGCGCATGTGAAAATTTAAATTTCTTTCTTAGATCCGCCTTAGGGCCAATCTTAAATTTATTAAAATCAATCCCATTAGGTACATGGAAGGCCTCCTTTGGAGAGAGAGAAGAAGTCCTTAACTTACCAAGCAACCAATGCGATGGGCTTGCTAAGGAAATATTCATCTCCTTATACAAACTAGATTTTCGCCACGAAAGATAATAATCATTATTCCAGATTGTTGTTGGGTACAGCCTTTTATCTGAGATTTGGTAAATACCATTTTTTATAACATCCGAAGATGTATGTGCAGAATGCGGTGTGATGGCCCACATATCATGCAACGTCCATAAAACAGGCTTAATCTGAGACATTTTTTTTAATGTTTTTAGACTGAAATACCAACCATGAAGATTGTGACAATGAATCAGGTCTGCCGCTAAAAATTCGGGGGTTTGCAATAAATAATCAGTTTGGAAAAAATCAACATCATTTGATAATAACCAAGAAAGGGCTTTAGACCACAACGGACGCTCAATCTGTTTAACCATAGGATTGTCACTACTAATCTCAGACTTTCCAGAAAAAACAACAGACTCGTGCCCACGCTCTAGTAGCCCACGATGAATATCCATCGCTACCCTAGACGCTCCACCGATTGAATTATCACTTGCAGTGATGGTCAAAATTTTCACAATAAGAATTTTCTTAGTTTATTAATGGCTGATTTTATTAAGCCTCCAATAGTTGGCTTATAAAAATTATCATAAAGATAATAATCTGCTTCAGCTTGGATAGATCGACAAGATGGATCTATTACTGTACTCCCCAATGAATGTATCGGAAGTGCGTGCGTATCCATACGATTCTTAGTATGAGTTGCTTGCTCACCATAACCAATATTCGTAGATAAATTGACATTTGGGGACAACGAAAGTCCATCTACTCTCCAAATTGCATATAACCACTTTGCATCCCAGAATGTATAAACACCCCTCCTAAGTCCTTTAAAAAACTTAAGCCAATAGGTCCTCTCTTGAGCACTTAATTTAATTTTATAAAAGCCCCCACCTGAAGCAACAAACCGATCCAAATCATTTAACTCTTGGTCAAAGTGCTTCCAAGCCCTACTCCAAGTTGCCCACCCCCAATTGGCTGGATATCTAGAAAAATAATAATCTCCGTCTCCCCACTTTTTGGTCTGAAAATTTGCAGCTGAAATATTCATGATGCGATGATCATCTCGATATTTATGAAGTAAATATGATGAATATTCATAGAATTCTCTGGAGATTAAACAGTCATCTTCAAGAATAATTCCAGATTGATTTTTTGAGAAAAACCAATTAATTGCAGTTGGAACAAATAAATCACATCCAAGATTTTTTTTAGCGTAAAAGAAGTCAAGGGTACAGTCCCAATCAACCAACTGAGAAATCATTTGTTTGCAAAATCTTAATTTCTCAACATCCTCCTCATCAAAATTTCTAGCTCCATCTGCCGCAAAAAAAATAATGGGGGGCTGGAAACTTCTAAGTGCGGCAAGCTGCCTGTAAAAAATATCAGGTCTATTAAAAAAAATAACCAGTATTGGGCATGGTAAGGGTTTCATTTTTATATCAATAATTTCAAAATCTCTTTAGATTTTCGAAATGCATTTATTAGATTTGAGTGCAAAAATCTTGAGGCTAAGGATTTACTTGAGCTTAAACTACCTGAATTAAATATATTTACAAGGGTAAATAATATGCTTTTAACCAAGGTCAGAAATCCTCGATTAATTTTCCAGGAGAGATAAGCCCTCTCGCCCTCCAAATAAATTCGATCAAAAAATGAAAGAGAATTTTTGTATTTATTCATCAGATAAATAGTAACCTTCAGATAGGAGTCATCAATCTCCGCATTTGCAGTTTTTGAGGAGACGCCAATCTTTGCATAATGTATGTAGCAAATTTCATTTATTACGTAATAGGAATTAGCTTGGTTGCAGATACTTATATCCCAGGCCCAATCAGCCCAAATACCAATATCATCGGGGTAGTCCACATTAATAATAGAAGATCTTGAAAATCCAATCTTTCCAAATGGGGCACATTTCCGAATCATGGTTTGGAAAGGTGATTGTCGATATATCTTGTAGTTAGCTAATACCTGATTTTTTCCATCAGCATCCATATTGAGTGAGGGTGAAAAGCATACGAACACATCATGATCAGGATCTAATCCGGCTTTCTGAATCGCATTCTTAACGCAACGGGTAGCATTTGGTAGAAAAATATCGTCAGCGGCGAGCAAACTAAAAACGTTTCCAGAAGAAACTTCAGCGGCTTTCTTCATATTTTTTGGTATACCCAAGTTTCGCTCGTTAATAATTACTCGACACTTAAACGAAGGGTTATAGCTCTCAATTAATTCATGTGCAACCTTAGCAGTTCCGTCGGTCGAGCAATCATCTAAAACTATTAATTCATATGGCTCAAGTTGCTGATCAAAAATAGATTTGATTGCATTTACTATATATTTCTCTTGATTGAATGAAACTATAACAATACTATGTTTAATATTTTTCATTTCACTCTTTACGATGCGTCTTTCTAAATCAAGTGATCATGGATGGTTTTAGCAGCATATTTTAACTTTACTAAGTAGAGACTTTGCGGGGTAAGAAAAACATTACTGTTTCGTAGATAGATTCTGTATAGTGCCGAATATAGACATCATAATCATCTCGAATACTCAGAATTAATTCGGGAATTCTCCAAAAGTCGCCTGGATTATGATAAATCGATATTGCCATTTTAGGGTGACCATTCAAAATAGTATTGCGTCCGCCCTCAATTGCAGCCAACTCGGCACCCTCAATATCGATCTTAATAAACGTGGGGCGAACCTTAAGGATGTCATCAAGACGATCCACATTAATGATGACCGAGCCATCCTGGCTCACGCTGGATGAAGACCCCATCATATTAAATCTTAGAGTTTGTTTTTGATTTGAAAGTCCTAATAAATGAAAATTAACATTCTTATATTGTGATAGCGCAGCTAAACAAGAATCATAATTTTTTTTATCTGGCTCAAAAATATGAATTGAGTCAAATTGAGGGCAGAGCTTTATAAACTCTTGGGTTGTATACCCATCGTATCCCCCAACATCAAGAAATAATTCATGGTCCTCATTCAAGCATAGAAAATTTTCAAAATATTGAATATCTTCACGCTGAGTAAATCCTTCTAAGTGTGAAATATCGTGGTCAAATCTAAATTTCACAAGCCTAGCGAATACATCCCGCGATTCTTCATCCTTCAATAAGTTATATATCCATTGGTATTTATTATTGTTTTCGAGAAATTCTCGCTCAAAACCTTCGTTAAATCGCAGCTCCCTCAAAGGCAATGGCGCAATTTTAGAAAATGCAAAATAATCGAGGTTTTGTAAGCCCAACGCATTTAGTCTTGTACGTGCAGATAGCGGTCGACCACCCGCCACATTAAGTACTAGTGAATTTTGTGGAACCAAGGATGATTTAACAACCGGCTTACCAAGAAACTTTAAGTTACTTGAATAATCATCAATAAATCCATCTATATCAATATGTTCTGCAACACTCTTAGCATATATGTTGCAGCCAAGAATGTACTTAGGCAAACTTGATTGCAAGAAATCATCGCAAAATTTTATTGCAGATGAAGACCAATCAAGCTTTTTTTCTACAACTGCAGCATTAAAACCCATTACTAGGCCTCACTTTAAATTTAGATAATATTTAAGAATGCGAATGAAAAAATTTAAGCACTTAACACCAGGACTCTCTCAACCAATCTCGATTACTGAAGCACTATTAGCTGATTGATGCATCGATTGAATAAACTTTAGCCCCTCGAGAGAATGCTCAGAGCCAAAAACCTCGGTTGAGCTCCATGCACCCCTTTCATCATAGTCAATTAGGGCATGATAAATATCCACATATAGATTTGCAAATGCCTCTATGTAACCAGCAGGATGTCCTGCTTTAAAACGAGCATACCTTGAAGATGAAAGCTCTGAACCTCCGACACCACGATCGCGCAACTCAATTCTTCCATCAGCATAAGAAAACTTTATACACTCTGGATCAGACTGCGTCCACTCCAGAGCTGCTTTAGTACCAAATATTCTAATTTTCAGACCATTACGATAGCCAATCATTGTCTTTCCAAACATGAAGTTACCAATAATGCCGCGCTCATACTTAACCAAAGCAGATACCGAGTCAACAACAGGATAAAAACCGCAGGATTGCTCTGTGGCAAACACGGATCTTGGACGGACGCCAAGAATATATGAAGATAGTTGATAAAGGTGTGAACCTAAATCGAGATAAATAACAGGTATCTGCTCGTCCGCTTGACGCCAATTCTGAGGTTGCAGCCGTTTTCCATCCAGATTAGTTCGTAAATATCCTTCTTGCGGCATTTCGACTGCAAAATGAAGAACCTCACCAATTTGACCAGAGTTAATAAGCTCCCGCAATTCCCTAACTGCTGGATATCCCGAATAGTTATATGTTACAGCTAAAAATCCTTTATTAGAAATTAACGTGTCACTCACCAATTGAGTATCTTTAATATTGGCAGTTAATGTCTTTTCACAAATCACGGGAATGCCTGCATTTAATGCATCTAAAACAGGTATTGTATGCAATGATGTCGGGGTAAGGACAATAATTGCATCAATCTTGCCCAACTCACTAGAGATCAATTGCTTGTGATCCGAATAAACTCTGGAGATATCGACCCCGTACTCAACGGCTGAACTCATATTAACTTCATTATTGCGGCTAAATGAACCGGCTACGATTTTAAAGAAGCCATCTATCTTCAATGCTGCAACATGCGCTCTACCTACGGCGGAATTAATGCCTCCCCCAATAATCGCAACCCTCATAATCTTCCGAGAAATTATTTTCTGCACTGAAATCATAAAAGGGAACTCCGATTAGTATAAAGACTGACTTTATTAGCCAAAATTTTTGTATTTGTATACAACTGCTCAAGAGATTGGTAGCGTGTAAGGAATATAGCAACCTTTCCATAGGGCGCTTTCTTGATCAGACTCCCAGACTCACTGAGTTGGAAAAACCTCGTTTCCTCAGCACCACCCTCAACTGAGTAGCCATAAACTACAGCATCATCTGGCATTGAAATAGTGTGACGTGCCCATGGAATCTGTTTATCATCACTCAAAAAAACATATGGTTTTCCCAGAAATGGTCTCAAATAATTTGATATGTATGCATTTTCAGTTGAAAAACTAACGAGGTGATAAAAAAGGTCACCCGGACATCTGCGCATACACTCTACCAAATAAGGCTTACCGTCTGAAACAATAAACTGGGTATGCAGAAGTCCATCAGCCAAACCTAGCAAGGTCGATAGATTCTCAATATATTGACGAATCAGAATTCGAACTTGATTATCTAGACTTGAAGGACAATTTGAAGAATTGACCTGATAGGGATAAACAGTGCAAAATTCGTCTACAAAAAATTCACGTTCAATCTTAGTTTTTTTTATAAAAGCTGAATGACTGTGTAGTGACCCATTTAAAAAACTTTCAATTACATAACTCTTGGAACGTGAGTGTAATTTAGCAATGTGAATTGCTTCGTGCAAACCGTCTTTATTCAATAATTTTGTAATCCCTTTTCCACTGAAGCTATCTACAGGCTTTACCAAAAGCGGATAGTCTGAAGCATTAGGAGTTTCACTACCTGATCCGTAATCCCAAATTTTTGGGACAGGGATGCTGTGAGAGGACGCAAAGGATCTGAACTTGAATTTATCATGCAATATTAGAGTAGTTTCTACACTGTCAAAACCAGGTAAACCCAAAATCTCAGCAACCTTAATAACTGAAAGATAGGAATCGTCATTGCATGTCGGAAGGATTGCAGAGTAATTTTCTTTTTTAACCAATTCCAATAAAAGATCTGGATTTGAGTAATCGAAACAATGATGTTCGCCAGCCCAGCTAACGCATGGATCTTGCGCTTGATTTCCGCAAGTATGTAAACTATAACCCATTTTTATTAAGCATTCAGCCAAGGGGGCTGCACTAAAACTTGTTCCAACTAATAATATTTTTTTCATATTAATTTCATAATCATTCTATTCCCTTATTATATCTTTCTAATAGATCCATCTCCCACATATATGTTTTGAGTATTGTTCAATAAATTTACATTATGTGTGATCCAAATTTTAGTCATGCCAGATGTAAATCCAAGGATATTGCGGACAATTTCTGCTTCAAGTTTTGCATCTAAAGCATTTGTTGCCTCATCCAATATTAATAAATCACCTCCTCGATATAGAGCTCTTGCAAGACCAATTCTTTGACGCTGGCCACCAGAAAGATTGCTACCGCGCTCGCCAACTCGTGTATCAATACCGCCAGGTAGGGAGTGGACTATTTCATTCACCCCGGAAATTCTGCATACCTCCCTTAAGCGATCCTCATCAATTGCCTCTTTAGAGGTGCTAAAAATTATATTTTCCTTAATTGTTCCGTCCAAAAGAAAGGTGGTTTGGTGTACGTATGCAATGTGCTTTTGCCAGCTAGCTATATCGCCCGAAATGTCTGCACCATCAACTAGAACGCGCCCACTTGTAGGTTGTTGCAATCCGCAAATAATATCTACTAAAGTTGTTTTTCCCGACCCACTTGGACCCGATAAAAATACGACATCACCTTTTTTGATAATTACGTTTGCATCATTAAATAAAATTCTTGCATTTTTATTAAAGCTAAATGATATTTTTTCTAAATTAATATTTTTTTTAAAATGGATTGGAGCACCCTTTCGAATATGTGTTTTTACATCTAAAGTTAATTCTTTTTTTAATAATTGCACTGTTGATGCTGAGTAACGCAAGGACTGAAGCGAATTAATAATTCTGTTAATGCCGGGCATAAGACGAAATGCAGACGCAGCATAAAGACCGATAATTGGTAACAACATAGCGGGATCTAAATGACTAAAAAACCATATCGAGATAGAAAGTACCACCACTGCAAATAATTCAATAAAAAGTCTTGGGGCCGACTGTATTGACTGTTGATTTATTCCGGCTAGCGAACCTGCACGCATGTGTTCAGCATACGCTGCAGTAAATTTATCCTGAAGCGCCCCTATCAGAATTTCCTTGATAGAACCAAAACCCTCTTGTAAGTTTTGCAGTCTCCTCCCCTCGTGAAACTGATGATCCCTGCCCCACAAAGAAATTCTCTGATGTGCAAATACGTAGAAAAAGTATCCAACAACTCCAAATAGAGCTAAGGAGGTAATGGTGCCCAGGGGATTAACAAGGATTAATAAAGAAACAATGCCAACGGATATGAAAAATTCTGTAACCAATGAACAAAGAGGTGAGAGTGAATTATGAGCAAATTGACTTGGTTCGCGCATTATATTTCTTAGAAGCTGAGCGGAATTATGTTGCAAAAAAAATGAATACGGCTGATAGAGATAAATTTGATATATGCGATTCGATAATGCCTCCTCAATACCAAATACATACTTTGCTTGAAATCTTGCCAAAAAAAGAAGAAAAATATTTTTAAGGGAAAAAAGGATTACTAGCAACAATAATGTATGAAATAAAGTTAGATCCCTTATAAAAGAAAGACTCATAAAAATTCCGAATAAGCCGGTATTTTGTGACTGTGCAGATGCTGAAAAAGCATATAGCAGGGGAACAACTATTCCAAGACTTAACATTTCTAAGAGAGTGGCTAAAATGCTCATCGCAATGAATATCTGGGCAAGCTTTCGCTCTCTATGATCCAACAATTCCCACACAGAAAGGACTATCTCTCTGAGGCCTATTTTTTTTGATGTCATTTAACTCAAACTTATGCAATTACTTGCAAAACAGATTCAGCAACTCTTTTTGCATCTTCACTGGAAAGATGTGGTCCTATAGGTAGACTGAATAACTCACTTGCAAGGGTTTCTGCAATTGGAAACTTACCGCGCACATGCTCTGCTGATGCATAAGCGCGTTGAAGGTGAGGTGGAATTGGATAGTGAATTAAAACATTAATCCCCAACTCATTCATATCCTTGACAATCTTATCTCTATTTTTTTGTCGCATTACATATAAATGCCAAGATGATACAGAACCTACAGCCTGCTTTGGAATACTTAGTCCTGCTGCAGAAAAAGTGTCATTGTAAAAATTAGCAATATTAGTACGACGCTGATTCCATTCATCTAGTTTAGAGAGCTTTACGCTCAAAATCGCGGCTTGGATTGGGTCTAACCTACTATTTAAGCCTATGACGTCGTTAACATATTTGCGTTCGGAACCATAATTTCTAATAATTGAAGCCTTTTTAGCAAGCTGCTCATCATTTGTTGTAATGGCTCCACCATCACCAAACGCCCCAAGGTTTTTCCCTGGATAAAAGCTCCAAGTAACCATATCGGAATGTGCACCTATTTTTTTCCTTTATAACTAGCACCATGAGCTTGTGCAGCATCTTCAATAACTTTAAGATTGAATTCTTTTGCAAATTTTATTATTTGATCCAATGAGGCTGGTTGACCATACAAATGGACAGCGATAATTGCTTTGGTATTTTTTGTAATTACCTTTGAAAATAAAGAAGGATCTATATTGTAAGTATCCATATCTGGCTCCACTGGAACCGGAATTGCGCCACACTGACTTACCGCTAACCACGTTGCAATATAAGTATTGGATGGGACCAGCACCTCATCCCCAACGCCGACGCCAAGAGCCTTTAACGCAATATAGATAGCATCTAAACCATTTCCAACCCCTATGCAAAATTTAGCATTACAGTAGGAGGAAAAATCGGATTCAAATGACTCTAACTCTGGTCCAAGAATGTAATACCCTGAATCTAAAACTCGCTTTACAGCAACATCTATCTCAGACTTGAGCTCAGTATATGCAGCACGTAAATCTAAAAATGGAATATTCATTTAGAGAACCTTAGTGATAAATAATCTTCATACTCCCGGAGGTAATCTTTTTCATCATAGAACCTCGAGGCTAATACAGTACATACGGAGTCCGATGAAAAATTATCCAATTCTCTCCAAATATACGGGCAGATATAGAGTCCGAAAGATGGTCTGTTTAAATGAATTCGCTTTTGCCTCTCACCATCACCAATGACTACATCAAAGCTACCTGAAGAAGCAATTATTAACTGCTCTAGCTCAAGATGAGCGTGGCCACCCCGTTCCGCACCATTCGGTACATCATATAAATAGTAAACACGCTGAATCTGAAACGGAACCTGCTTATTGGCCTCTATAAATGTCAAATTACCTCTTGCATCAGAAATTTTTGGCAGCTCTATAATTCTGCATTTTTCAATATTAGTCATCCCATATACCTACTAATCTTTAGTCTATTTATAAATTTTTGCCTCAAGAAATTAAACCGCCAAGAGCGACTCTTTTCTTTACTGAAGAAATATGACAGATCTTCAATATCACACAAAGAAAAATTATTTCCAAATATCTTTGCAAGCATGGGATACATCAATCTAATTCGATGCGAGCAATACTCATCCTGCTTCAGCCGATCAAATGCAGCCTCATAATGTCCATTTTTTATTTCATAAGAAGCACACCAGGCATTCATAGTGCAATCACCTGTATTAGCGTATTTGATATATGCTTCATCCTCGTCCAAGCCCATAGAGTCCTTGCAATAAAAGCCTATGTCACTCGCCTGGTCCGCCAATACATTAAAAAGATTGTGTCCTTTTGCTAATAAAAGAGGATCTGAATAAGGAAATTCAAGAATTAAATTCCTTACTTTTGGCGAAAATTTGTAGAGGCATTCATTAAAAATATAAAACCAATTCCTATTCACATTTCCAGCTCTTGCTTCTCTGGCGTAATATGAGGGTTTAAATGGTAATCTTTGATAATAAATGAATGTTCTACCAACATATATTTTCTTATTGTTTTGAAGAAGTCTAAAACCGAAACCTTGGGTATCAAAACTATGATGACTAGGATATCCACCAACATCAAGAAAAGCCTGCTTGGTAAAAAGTAAATTGCCTATTACAGGGTTTGGGGTATGTGATACTAAATTCTCAAAAGTAGAATACCCACTCTTATATTTAATAATATTGATTGGCTTAGCTACAGCATCCGAAAAAAATACTGATTGCGAAGTCGCGACCCCATCAGCCTGAGTAAGCTTAAGATCCTCTACCGCCTCACCCAAAGCACCTGGCAGAAGAATATCATCGCTATCTAAAATAAAGATAAAGGGATTTTTCGCCTGCTCCACCCCTTTATTACGAGTCGCACCGCCACCAAGATTTAAAGGGTTCTTTAGAAAAATAACATTGGAATTTGTCGACTTAATGCGAGAAATTATTTGATGAGTTTCATCTGTTGAGCCATCATCCACAAAAATAATCTCTTGATCCTTTACGCCACTTTTTAAAACGGATTTGTATGACTCCAAAAGGGTCTCAGCACTGTTATAAGTCGGGATAATAACCGAAAGCATTTGGAATCATTCTATCTCATGGATTAAAGACATTTTAACCGGATAATTGAGTCAAAATCTCAATTTTAAGAATTATAATTAACACATCTAGTGTTAATTATTTGTCAAACCCCAATGTCTTTAAAACCATGATTAAAAAACTGAACTCCCAGGTCAAAATGTTACAGCAGCGCGGGCCTTGGAAATATACTCACTTTTTAATGCTTAAACTCGCAAAATCCTTAAAAATAGGGCTAAACTTTCCGTATATAACTCCTAAAAATATCGATATTGTTTACGTGGTTCATCAAAAGGATTCTGGCGCACTTAATAGATCAATCAATAGTCTCAATCTAATCAAAAATATTAAGATAAACAATATTTTCATCATTTCAAACAATGTCGCCCATATACGAACCCTTATTAAAGATCATAGAGTCATTTTTATTGACGAGATTGATGTAGTCGATTTTAGTATCGATCACTATCCTTACCCCCTTGAGAGCGCCTTACCCAATCGATCAGGATGGCTTTTTCAACAATTTCTTAAATTAGGATGGTCTATTCAATCCGAATCTGAGAACTATATTGTGATTGATGCTGATACATACTTCATAAAACCTATATCATTTTTTGATCACAGGGATAGATTTATTTTTTTTGGAGTCGAAGAATGGTGGCCCCCATATTTTGCAGCTTTTAATCTTTTATTTAATGAAAGACCCCCCGCACTTTGGTCCAGAGTGGCACACATGATGATATTTAATAAGAAGAATGTTTTAAGGATGTTTGCAGAGTTGGAGTCTATCCATCAGGTTCCATGGCATGAGGCTATTGCTAAAACTCGCTCTCTGAGTTCGCACGCTTGTTTCTCAGAATATGAAACCTATGCAAATTGGATGCTTCTGAGAAATCCGAAACAATGCAGTGTCAGGCCTTCCTACAACACAAATGCCAATAATCCAAAATTAAATAATAATTGCAAAAATTTTAACAGCATATCAAGCCACTCATATCTCTAGAGCAATCAAGAGTCTCAGCAATAAATCCTTTAAGTATCATTTTTTCAGAGCTTGTGACATTTGCCATTTCCAAGAATCTTCGCACATATTTTTTAGGGAGCGCTTGCTCTTCCAGCCCATCCTTTTAAAAGCCTTATCAGCATTTGCGTAACAGGAAGCAATATCGCCAGGTCTCCTTTCAGTTACCTCAAAAGGAATGCGTCTCGATGAGGCTATCTCATATAACTTAAGCAGATCTAAGACGCTGCAACCATATCCTGTGCCTAAATTAATAATTGATAGCGGCTCCGACGGCTCCGACAGGTACTCCAATGCCGCTTGATGACCCTCCGCTAAATCCATTACGTGAATATAATCACGAATACCAGTTCCATCAAGTGTTTCGTAGTCGCTCCCAAATATTTTAAGTCTTTTCAAGGCTCCTATTGCTACCTGGGAGATATACGGCATTAAGTTATTGGGAGTGCCGTTGGGCTCCTCACCAATTAATCCAGAATCATGCGCGCCAACGGGATTGAAGTATCGCAAAGCAACTACTTTCCAGCCAGAATCAGATGCCACTAGATCCCTCAGGATTAACTCAATCTGTAATTTAGTTTTCCCATAAGGACTTTCAGGGTTTAGTGGATGCATTTCGTCGATCGGCAAATATTGTGGAGACCCATAAACTGTTGCGCTCGAACTAAAAACAAATTTTTTGACTCTGCATAGCTGCATTGCCTTGAGAACAGAGATTGCCCCAATTAAATTGTTATTGTAATAAAGCATTGGATCTAAAACTGATTCCCCAACAGACTTTAGACCAGCGAAATGAACTACAGAATCTATTGAGTGGGTTTTTAAAATTGATTCAACCAGGGAAGTCTCACGAACATCGCCCTTGATAAATGTAGGCTCCTTACCCAAAATTTTAGTTAGACGATCCAAAACAGCATGCTTGCAATTGGATAAATTATCTAAAATAGTGACTTGATGACCCGCCTCTGTCAAGACAACCGCAACATGGCTTCCTACATAACCTAAACCGCCCGTTAGAAGTATATTCAAACGAAATGTCTCCAAAATTACTAAACCAACCCATCTTAAAAAACTTTGCAAAATATTACTAAATATTCATTTAACAGTCTTGGTCTTGATTGTTTTTTATTGTGATGTAAGAGTACATCACTTAATATTTAGACCAGAATCTTCATCATGCGATGATAAAAGATAACCCAATGAGAGACCATTGCCTTGTAAGGCGCCAAATACTATCTTACAAGTAGTCAGAGCTTACAAATAAAATACTGTTATAAAAAAATAGTGCACACTTTAATTCCGACTCAACATAAACGGTAAATATAGATGATTTACTTTTTATGGCAATTAATCGTTAAGATGGATACTAAATCGAATCAAAAAAATAATTTATATTTTATCATTTTTAAATTAATCTAAAAGTGATTAGAAATACTAACGGGAAATTGTCTTACCCCATAAAAAATTACGCTTTAACCTTTAAAATAGATATTTAACCTTTATTGTTCAAATATATGTTTTTTACTACCCTAATTGATGCATTAACAGATTTTAATGAATTTTATTCTTGGGTCTTTTTTAGCTTTTTTATCACGCTGACATGTTTGACGGCTTACTTAAGCCTATACCCTAATTCTACTCTCGAAAAACGTATTTACTGGGCCATGGGTATAGCCCTTATAGGATTTACCGCATTACGCCCACTTGGGCTTGGGCGGGATGATTTAGCATATATTGATATATCGAAAAGTATCTGCCCGATATCGGAATGCTTAAAGCTACAGCATTTTTCTAGAGATTGGGGTTGGTATCTCTTGGCTGGGATTTTAAAGTCACTCATACCAAACCCAACTGCATTACTGGTAATTAGCGCATTTGGTACATTCATGCAACTTTACATAATAGACAAATTATGTACCAGAAAATTACTTGCATTTACTCTTTTTATACCGCTAACCTATATTTATTTTGATTTCACATTGCTTCGCGCTGGTTCTGCCATTACTCTTTTTTTTATAGCCTTTTATTTTCTAGTCCTAGGTCAAAAAATTTTAGGGTCTGGGATATTTCTTTCGAATTATTTTTTTCATTCACAGGGCATTTTTTCTATCGGCATCATTCCATTTTCTTTCGCTTCAAAATTCAAAAACCTCTTAACAGCATTAATCATCCTTGCGCTGGCTTGCATCTACTTGGGCTGGACACCATCGGCAAATCAACTTAGCTTCCTTGCTAAAACTGAATCTCAGCTTTACTTGGACCAGTATCACAGTGGAATATTTTCCCAGGAAAAAAAATTTCCCGATGCATATCTTTTGATAATTGCATACCTGATCTTTATCTTGTATGCAGATAAGATGTCGCCGATGATTAATTTTCTACAGCGATTTTCATTGGCAAGTATTCTTTTAGCAGTATTTCTTGCTTGGATTTTTGCTCCTATTCATATAGCTCAAACTAGACTTTTTGATTTTTATGTTTCCCCCTTAATTTTTCTAGCCGGAAATTTAAAACCGAATAAATACACTCTAGTTGCCACTCTAAGTCTTGCCATTCTTCTCTATATTCGTATGGAATTGATACATAATTGGATATTGGGATGAGTTATCTGCTACCCATTATTATCCTTGTAAGCTTTTTATCCTGAAAGGAGCTATGCGAATAACAAATTCTCTAACCCCCTATATCAATCGATTAATTGATGCGGGGATTATTTTTTTCTCTGGTTTTGCTGCCTTACACCTGCGCTTTTGGAATCTGGTAATACCCAATGATTCATATAATATTTTTATTTTTGGCGCCTGCTTAGTTTATTTACTCATTTCTTCGAAGCCAGCCATTCAGGGGGACTCATTTTCACCCACACAAGCCATCACTAGAGTAGGCAAGTTTTGGGTCATCACCTTCATGACAATTTCACTATTAATTATTTTTACACAAAGCGGCAATCTTCTCTCCAGGATTTGGCTGGCACTTTGGGTAGGGCTTGCATTATTCTTCCTAATAATCTGTAACATCGCTCTTCAACTGGTGTTAGAGCAGCTACAAAGACATTCTCACACCAAAAAGAAAGTGGCAATTATCGGGGCTGGTGTAGTTGCTGAGCAATTAATTGAAAAGGTCCGCCAAACTCCTTATATAGAGTTTGAGTTGGCTTGTTTGATCCCTCATATTGACGCAAAATCTACATTAGAGGGCATATCTAGTCAGCTACTGGACGAAATCTGGATTGCCCTACCCATCAGTGAAGCAAGTAAGCTTCCTGAACTTATTCATCAATTGCGCTTTAGCTCAGCTAGCATTAAATATGCGCCAGACCTATTTACTTTGCGCCTAATCAATCATGGCTCCACAGAAGTGCTTGGTGTGAATATGCTCAATCTCAATGCTTCTCCGTTTTCTGGTGAAGCATTACTGGTTAAAAATATTGAAGACTTTGTAATTTCACTCCTTATCCTCATTTTATTAAGCCCTTTACTGCTGGTCTTAGCCATTAGCGTAAAGATGACATCACGAGGACCCGTCTTTTACAAGCAGGAGCGAGTAGGTCTTAATGGCCGTCCATTCAAGATGCTGAAATTTCGATCCATGCCTGCAGATGTAGAAAAAAATGGTGTGCGCTGGGGTAATTCAGAAGCAAAGACAGCACATCCTTTTTCTAGATGGATGCGTCGCATGAACTTAGACGAACTCCCTCAGTTTATTAATGTGTTGCGAGGCGAAATGTCTATAGTGGGCCCTCGCCCTGAGCGCGTAGAATTCATTGAACAGTTTTCTCGGGAGATCCCCAACTATGCCAAGAAGCATTTAGTTAAAGCAGGCATTACCGGCTGGGCGCAAATTCATGGATTGCGAGGAGATACAGATCTCAATAAGCGAATTGAGTATGATCTTTACTATATTGAGAATTGGTCATTATCGCTTGATCTCAAAATCATTCTAATGACCGCAATAGAACCGCTCCTACCTAAAAATAATTCTACTCGGTAATTTAACTAAACTATTCACGAAATCACTGGCATGCCCAATCTACTTATTAATCAGCTTAAAAAATCCATTAGAAGAGCCCAGTTGGTTTTAGAAAAACCTTATCAATGGTTAGATGACCAGGTTGCCACACAACCCTTTAATCATGCCCACATACCACCTAATGTTTATCAAACTTGGGTTAATCGTCAGTTTGGAAAAACACTTTACAAAAATATTATTAACTTTAGAAAACTAAATCCTGATCTGAATTTTCACCTTTTTGATAATCAAAAAATTCAAGCTTATATGGAAGAGTTTTGGGGCGATCACCCCATCTTTCATATTTATCAAAATTCTCAGTTTGGCCCATCCAAGGCAGATATTTTTAGAGTTTGCATATTGAATGAGCGAGGCGGATTTTATTTTGATATCAACAAAGGTTGTGCAGTTCCTTTAAGGAGTTTATTAAAACCTGAGTCTGATTGCCTGATCTCGTACGAGCAAAATAACTGCATCATATTGCCCGAACAAGCCACTATGGATAGAGTCCAGCACCCTACCAAACTAGCCATGCAATGGTCTTTTGGTTTTGCAAAAAACCATCCTGTCACCAATATGATGATTGAAGAAATCTGCAACTTCTATCCCTACTTTAAAGATAAGATTTTTGAGAATCCTAAGGATGCAATTTTAAGCTTTACCGCAACCGGAATGCTTACAAGAGTGATTCGTAAGGCACTTTTGCAAAATCCTGATCTACAGTTAAACCAAGCAGGCATTGATTACAACGGGCATGCGATCCCTGAGATGCCGGGATCATGGTCTCGCTACTTCACCTCCCCAGCCTATAGCAAATCCCAAAATAAACCAATTGTTTTATAGCTCTAAGTAAGTCCAAATCTATTCACAGTAGATTATTTTGTAGTGAGTTGTTTGAGTGCTGCTTGAACTGCTTGTACAGTAATTTGATTCATGCTGTACTGAGGATTGCTGGGATATTCAAATCCGAGATTCAAAAAGCCGCCTCCATGCTCTTTTGGAACATCAATATTTTTCGAGACTGAATTCGTAACACCCCATCTGGCTGAATTTGTTGGCCCGTTAAGAGCAATAGTTGGAACCTTCAAGTGATCAGCTAAATGCGCTATTCCCGTATTTACGGAAATTACAGCGCTAGCACCTAGAAGAGCTTTAGCTACCTCAGGTAAAGTTAGCTTCCCAGCTAGCACATCAACCTTATTCTCGGCCCCAATGGCATTTGCAAGTTCAACTGCATCAGCATGGTTCTGAGGAGATCCGGAAATTAAGATACTCCAGCCATCTTCCACCAAGCTTATAGCTAACTTAACCCACAAATCGATAGGCCACTGACGCAAATCCGACCTGGTACCGCTAGCCCAGGGATGAAAAACTATATAGGGCTGGTGCTGCTCTAGATCAATAGAACCCAAGTTTTGGCTAGCAATCTTTTCTAGATTAAATGATGGATTTCCTTGGCAAGGGATTTGCAATGGCTTTAATAAGCAACGAAAGTTCTCTAACTCATGAATAGCATTTGAATGCTCTACTACCTCGTCATATCCGAAATGACGAAATTGGCCCCGTGTCTTAAAGCCAATCTTAAATCTGGCTTTAATAAATAGACTGTAAAGAGCGCTTAACTTTGGCCATTGGGAAGTATCAATCAATACATCTAATGAGTATTTCCTTAGCAGACTGAATGCATTGAGCGGCTTAGTGACAGGCAAGACCACTAACTCATCGTATTCAGACAAAATAGGATAAATGGCAGCATTAGCTGATGAGGCAAAAACGATCATTTTCGCTTGGGGGTATTGAGTCCTCAAGGACGGCAATAAACAGGAAGACAAGATTGAATCGCCAATGGCGGCAAAAGCAAAAATGCCAATACATTTAATCTCTTGTGGCTTATTAACTGTCTTTCTCTTTAATAGAGATAGACAATACAGCAGCGGAATACCTATCCAAAAGTCCAAACTCTTTAGCAGTTGATTATTGCGCTCCAAGAGTATCCTCGCTCAAAGCTATCATTGCTTTTTTAAACACCGCATCTACAGTAGTTGAACGCATACAAATTGGATCTTGACATGGGGCATAGCTAACACCGTCATAACAGGGCGAACAAACCACATCAGCAGCAGCTTTGAATACCGCCAAAGATTGTCTTTCAGCAGAAACTACGGCAGAAGCTGGGGTTGGGCCAAATATGGCAATTAAAGGGGTTGGGGTCATGGTGGCTAAATGTAGGGGGCCTGTATCGTGACTAATAACCAAATTCACTTTAGAAAAAATCTCAATGACGTCATTAATGCTAGTCTCGCCAATCAAATCCCTGACTCGAATCTCTGAGAAATAAGACTTAACCCAAACATCGCCCTTACCACCCACCAATACCACTTCATACCCGTTGGCAATGAATTTGCCTGCCAACTCAACATAGCTTTCAGTTGGCCAGCGACGTAAAAAATCATCGCGCATCATATTTCTACTGCCCCCCGGCACAAGTGCCACATACTTTCTTGAGGGTTCAGAAATAAACTTATGACGTTCTTTGGAGCTAAGTGCATTTATGCCCAGATTTTGCAGTGCCGCATTACCTTGTCGGCCCGTCATTGAACTTTGCGATATAAAGTGGAAATATTCACTAACGCGAAATTTTGTTAATTCTGGGAAAAAACGTTTTATGCCACCAAATAAAAGTATTGGATTTTTTAAGAGCAATGGAATTGCAAAAACACAATATTGCCAATTACTATGAGCTATATAGAGTTGATTGGAATGCGAAATCTGCCTAAATATTTGAATAAAAGCCTTTAGTAAAGACTGTAGCCTTGCTACCGGCTTGCCGTGCAATATGGATTGATCCTCAATGGCAATGACACGGTCAGCCACATTCATACTGATCAGCAGTGGCTCTAACTGCTTACCAACTACCCAATCAATGGCTACTCTTGGATTTAACTTTCTATATTGATCCACGGCAGCGGCAGCCTGAATCACATCGCCAATAGCGCCCAATTTAATGATGGTGATACTTTTCATGATTAGCTAAATATCTCAGGAAGCTGATCAGCTAGCATTTTTGGGGTAATACTTGTAATACAAGTTCTTTGCGCACAAGGATGGCTGTGACATGGAGAACAAGCCATCTTTTTTACAAGTAAATGACTCCTTTTACTCAAGGGATGCCAACGCTCAATATTACTTAAGCCGTTACCAATAATGACCGTATTCTTATCGTAAGCACCCGCTATATGACCTGCCACTGAATCAACGCACAAAACAGTATTCGCACCTGCTATCACAGCGGTAAATTGCTCAAAATTTAGTAAGCCCACTAAATTAATGCAACGATTTCCTTTTAACAAATCTGCCTGTTTTTTCTCACGCTCGCCATGACCGGTAATTACAATTCCTAGATCTGATTGAGCCAGAGCATGAATGACTTCAATCCAGCTCTCCAAGGGCCATTCTTTGGCGGGATTACCAGAGCCCGGATGAATGACGATGTAGGGTTTGGCGATCCCAATCTGTTCTGTCAATTTATCCAAAGCCATAGGGGGTTTGAGCCAAGCTTGATATTGACTTAAATTTTTCACCTCACCCAGCCATGGCTTAAACAAGCTCGCTTGAATTTGCACCTCATGGATCGCAGAACTATCAACAATAAAACTCAGTAAGGGGCCGCCCCCTGCACTAACAACGCCAACTAAAGGGCATGAGAACCTCTTAAATAGATTAATTAATGAAGGCTCATAGGAATTCAAAAAGAAAATAGCATCGTATTCGTGATCACTCAATTCACTCATTACCCGAGTTACCTGAAGTTGATATAGATTCTTTTGCTCAGACAGTGTTTGATTGCTTCGATTAGCATGCCAATGGCTAATAAAAAATGATTTGTCGATACCTGGATGATCCTTAACTAACGGAGCAGCCCAATCACCCACCAAGAAATCAATAGTGCAATTTGGAAATTGCTCTTTTAATTCCCTCAAGATTGCAGTGCTGATAACCACATCGCCTAAATGCGCGGGATTAACCAACAAAATGCGACTCAGAGTCTGAGGCAAAACAAAGTTGCGCCTAAATAGACTTGCATAAAACCAATAGTACAAATCGCACAGAAGTAATGCAGCAATAGCCAATGGATTGCGACGGTGGTAAGGAAAGAGCGATTTCATTTAAAGCTTCTTACCTGTCTAAATATTGATGAGCACTAAAATCATGATGCAGTCCAAGGAAAGCATTCACAAACTGATCAATTCCACCTAACTTTGCTCGCTCAATCAGTGCAATACGTTTATCTGTGGCATCGTCAGACTGAAAGGCAGTAATCGTTGACTGGATTACTTCAGCCATCTGTACGGCACTCCCTTCGGCAAAGCAACGCGATGGATCGCCAATCACTACTGGAATCGCTCCGGACTGACTGCCGACTACCGGAACACCACAAGCCATTGACTCAACTAGCACTCTACCGTACTGCTCCTTCCAAAAATAGCCTGTTCTGGAAGGTAAAACGAGCACATCAAAACTTGCGTAGAGCTTGGCTAACTCATCACGCGCTTTTGGGGGGATGATGTCCACTCTATTTTGCAGCGATAGCCCCTGAATATGCTCTTTTAACTGAGGCTCTAAAGGCCCTCCGCCAACAAGAACCAGGCGATATTTTTCACCCAACAAGGCAAGTGCGTCCACCAGATCTAAAACACCCTTTTCCTCAATAAAGCGGCCTACATATCCAATCGTCTTTTGGGCATCATCAGTTTTGTCACTAAAATTTTCTAAGGCAGAAAGGTCTAGCCTACTTAGCTTTAAAAAGGGTTTGAGATCTATGCCCCACCAAGCAATATTGACTTTAGGTACCCAGCCAAACTGCCGCACTACATCCACACCCTCCTGGTAGCAGACTAGTCCACCCGCCACCAATCTAGAGCGCACCGGCTGCAACAAAGCATCTGCAAGAAAATAGCGTATGGTTTTTCGCAAAAACACCCATAGGTTCTTTAGAGAAAAATTGCTTACAAGAAACTGCAATGGTGGTGTTTGTTTGATATTTTCAAAACCATAAAACAGCACAGTTGCTTTGTTTTTAGCCAAATAATTAGCAATGGCAGCGTTCAAGACATTCACTGAAAAGGCTTCGTCCAGGACAATGATGCAATCAGGCTTAAATTCTTGGATGCATTTATTAAATTCTGAGATTGGGCCCCACTTTTTTCTAAAGGAGTATGTTTTGATCTTTTTAAAAATGACTTTTTCTGGATAAGATTGATCACATTCGGATCCAGAGTAGATTGCATCAGCCTCATACTCATCAGGCCCAACAATACAAAGTTGACTAATCGCTGAATTAGCAGCGAATCCTCGGATTAAATAATCCGAATACGGCAAATAAATGTCGTGCCAATAAAGGAGCACTTTCATAGCGAGCCTCGGCGACCTTGCATAATGAGCCTCTTAAAATAGAAAAACTCATAAAAACAAGTGAATACTGCAAATGAGTTCTTTCTATAAAACGCCAGATCTGTCAGTACGGTTAAAGTAAACAAGCCCAGCATACTGGAAGCAATAGCACCATATAAGCCATATTCCGGAATTAAGCTGTAGCCAGTAATCACGCTAACAATAAGACTGCACAATGCTGATAAGGCTGGATACCAATAATTACCTTCTAGCACAATAAACATATTACGAACAGAGCCTAGCATTCCAAAAAGCGGCCTTAAAAATAGCCAAGGCAACACTGCTGCTGCTTCAGCATACTGTGTACCATATAAATATGGAAAAATAATTGTCAAAACAATCATGACTGGTATCAATAGGCAATAGATAGAAAAGCCAATCAAATAGGTGCGCCTTCTATAAACCATATCATTCTCAGAATTAATCATTGCAGCCAATTTCGGCATCAATACCGTAACAAGAATGACACAGACCACATCAATAATTTCGAAAATCTTGAGTGCCGCCGAATACTGGCCTACCTCTTGCCACCCGAGAAATTGCTCTATTAAGAAATACTCCACCCGAGCTTGAAACGTAATGAGAAGACCCGCAAAGATAATTTTCCACGATCGAAGCAATAAGCTTTTGGCATATTCCGAGCGAAAGGAGCCTGGTAAGAACCCTTTTTTCTTTAGGCACAACTTGAAGAAAGTGGTGGTCAGCAAAAATTCACTGGTCATGGCCATTGCAATATAGCTAATAGGCAATGCCACTATTAAGACAAGCGCCTTGAGGACATTGGCCAAAAAAGCTGCCAGACTCCTACTTAAGGCAATCTTAGAAAACTCATCTTCTACCCGCAACCGATACTCGTAGACATCACCCGCCTGTATAGGGAGATATAGGGCCAATAAAGAGGCGATTACGAATAAGCGTGAAGCGCCCGACTCATAAAACGTGAGGCCAAGCACCAAGATATAGGCAGCCACACCGCCAAATAACCTGAGAATGAAGGCCGTTTTTTCAATATCGTCACGAGAAAGGCCTTCCTGATTTAACGCCGCCATATCCCGCGGCACAATATCATCAAGCCCTAAAGAAGATAGGCTACCAAAAACACTTGCGGTAGCTAAGACATAATTTAACTGACCAAACTCTTCTGGCCCATAAAAGCGGGCAATCAATACTCCTAATACAAAGCTAATGACTAACCGAAAGCCGCGGTCTGCCAATAAGAAAAACGAGCTTTGAATAATGCGCTTATGCATGCTGGTAAAGTTATTTTGCTAACTTTAAGAGTTGCTCTTGATACTTCCAAGAACTATCACACATTGATTGCAAATCACGCTTAGCCTTCCAACCCAACATAACCAATGCTTTATCTGCCTTAGCGTAGTAGATAGGTAGATCGCCAATTCTGCGTTCTTTCACTACCTTAGGAATAGTTTGATTTGAAGATTTCTCAAAAGCACTAACCAAGTCATACACACTATACGCAATACCGGTACCTAGATTAACAGCTTCCCAACCCTTATGTTTATCAACAAACTCCAAGGCGGCAGCATGTCCATCTGCTAAATCCATCACATGGATGTAGTCACGCTCTCCAGTGCCATCTTTTGTATCGTAATCGTCGCCAAAGACATTCAGATGCGGCAGCTTACCGGAGACTACTTGGCAGATATAAGGCATGAGGTTATTAGGAATGCCTTGAGGCAATTCACCAATCAAACCTGATTCATGGGCACCAATAGGATTGAAGTAGCGCAAGCAAACAATCGACCAATCAAGATCTGACTTCGATAAGTCTTGCAGAATCTCTTCCACTTGCAGCTTGGTTCTACCATAGACATTCATAGGAGCCAAAGGATGATCTTCATCGTAAGGCAGGTATTGGGGCTCACCATAAACAGTAGCGCTTGAGCTAAAGATGAGCTTCTTGACATTGGTGGCCTGCATAGCCTCAATGAGCACAATCGATCCACCAACATTATTGTCAAAGTATTTCAGTGGATCGGTACCGGATTCAGCAACAGATTTCAATCCCGCAAAATGAATCACACACTCAATATGATGCTTTTGCAAAATCTCTTTGAGTAGAGGTGCATCACGAACATCACCTTCATAAAAAGGCAATTCTTTACCGGTAATGCTCTCTAGGCTATCTAAGGTCTGCCGTTGACTATTACATAAGTTATCAATAATCACTACCTCATGTCCTTCAGCAGCCAATACCGTTGCGGTATGACTGCCAATAAAACCCAAACCACCCGTTAAGAGAATATTCATAATGATGCTATACCGTGTGATGAATGCTTGAGTGATTTGTCTTCGATATTTGAGGCAATTGCAGTGCAGTTAGGATCGCAAACCAATAAAATAGGATTTCTACCGCGTGCTTACCATTGAGCTCGCCAACGAGATAAAGTAAAAAAATCATTCCGGCCATGATGGGCACAGTAATAGCAAATGAACCGTCAGATTTAGCGCCCAAGTAGAAGACACTTGCCAAGATTCCCCACATGAGTAATAAGGCAGGAATACCAAGCGATAAGGTCAAATCAATCCAGCCACTGTGTGTCGCATAGGGGGTGGCACCCGGATAATCTATTTGCAGTAGTTTATTAAATGGGGTGTATAGAACACCTGTACCCAGAGGGTGCTGACCAATCAACCTTACTCCTACAACTGCCCAAGCCACACGCTCATAAGTATTGCCCACTACAACTCTGCCAGACTCTGTTTGCGGCACTTCACCACCAATATTAGAGCGTTGCCACTGTGGATACTTATCTACCTGAACCGCAATCTTGGCATCCTCAACCAGTGTGAGCCAACCAGTGTTACGTTGAATCTGGTGATAAGTAAATATCGAAGCTAGGATTGCTAGCCCCACAATAAACATGATCATGAATGCCAATTCTTTGGTGGCACCTTTAGTGATGATGCGTTTGATAACCCACAACATCCCACTCAAAATAATGGCGGCAAACAAAATGGCCGCTAAACCAAAACCATTACGAGTATCATATATGAAGACGTAAGAGTACATGACTACAACAACACCTAAAAGCCAAAATGCCATTACCCATTTATGGGTACTTAGTTGATGTTGTCTATACAGATCTAGTGCCGTACCTGTTAAACCCGCAATCAGTAAGGTGCCAACTAAGACACCATTAATCTTGCCCTCAAATAAATAGCCATGGTAGTCAGGAACAAATAACGCATTTTTTGCCAACGCCTTTGGAATGTATTGCGTATAGACAGCCAGGATTCCAAGCAGGATTCCAAGCCATAAATAATTAATGCACATGCGCTTGCGCAAAATGACTAAGCCCGTGCCCCAAGCCAGAATTGAACCCAAAAGTACTCGCAACCACGTACTCTTGAGCTCCTGAAGCTGACTTATGGGATCTTGCGAAAAGCAAAAGAAATGAATAAATACCCAAGCGAAAAGCAATCCAGCAAGGATTAATGGCAAAGTGTGAACTGACCGCAGTTGCTTCTTTAGGTTACCGAAGCGCCAATCATTGGCAATATAAATGATGGAGGCAATAGCACCCAGGACTAAGACGATATTACGCAGAGCAATTGTGTCTTTAATGGCCCAAATAGACAGCAATATAACGTTGAGAAAAATTAACCCACTACCAAGATAGTCTTGCTTTACTGAAGCACTGTTAAAGGCCAGTCTCATCTATATCTAAGTTAGCTTGCTGAAAACTCGGGTTGCTCCAACATTTGCGCATACGCATTCTTAAGGCCTTGTTCTAGCTGCACTTGCGGCTTCCAGCCTAATTTGTTCAGCAACTCTGAACTCATCCACTTGCGAGGCGCACCATCAGGCTTTGAAGTATCAAAAGCAATTTTTCCCTGGTAGCCAGTCGCCGTTGCAACCGCATTGGCCAAATCCGCAATCGTGACGTCCGATCCAAAGCCTACATTAATGTGACTTTGCATAGGCTCAACTTGCGCATCATAAGCAGTCTTATCTAACTCCATGACAAAGACTGAGGCAGCGGCCATATCATCGACATAGAGAAATTCTCTTCTTGGCGTGCCTGTACCCCAAATCACTACTTCTGGTGCATTAGCAAGCTTAGCCTCATGAAAACGCCTAATGAGAGCGGGAATAACGTGGCTATTCTCTGGATGATAGTTATCACCCGGACCATATAAATTGGTAGGCATGACCGAGCGGTAGTCAACACCATGTGATTTGCCATACTGACGGTTATAGCTCTCACACATTTTGATGCCAGCAATCTTGGCAATGGCATAGGGCTCGTTTGTTGGCTCTAGCTTGCCAGTAAGAAGTGCATCTTCGCCCATAGGCTGTGGTGCTAAGCGTGGGTAGATACAGCTTGAACCCAAGAACAGAAGCTTTTTTACGCCATTGACGAAAGCTTGATGGATCACATTGTTCTGCACCATCAAGTTGTCATAAATGAACTCTGCCGGAAAAGTATTGTTCGCATGAATACCGCCAACCTTAGCTGCAGCTAAATAGACCTGATCTGGCTTTTCTGTTTCAAAAAACGTTTTTACTGCCTGCTGATTAGTAAGGTCTAATTCAGCATGAGTGCGAGTAATAATATTTTTATAACCCTTGGCTTGCAGGTTGCGCACAATGGCAGAACCCACCATACCGCGATGGCCAGCTACGTATATTTTTTGATTTAAATCTGTTGGCACGTATTGATCTTCTTTTGTTGAGTCTTCTTTTTAGTTTTCTTTACCAACCGATACTGAGTAACCATGCTTTTGTAATAGAGCATGCTGTTTTGCTTGGTCTAGATCATTGGCTACCATCTCCACAATCATTTGATCAAGAGTGATTTCTGGAACCCAGCCTAACTTTTCTTTGGCTTTAGTTGGATCGCCCAACAGCGTTTCAACTTCGGTAGGACGGTAGTAACGTGGATCAATCTGCACGATGACATCACCCACTTTGAGCGCAGGGGCCTTATCGCCTTCAATTGAGGCCACAATGGCTTTCTCATTTTCAGCAGAGCCTTCAAATTTCAAGGTAATGCCTAGTTGCTTAGCACTGCGGATGATGAATTCACGGACAGTGAACTGCACGCCGGTCGCAATCACAAAATCTTCTGGTTTATCTTGTTGCAACATCAACCACTGCATACGAACATAGTCTTTTGCATGACCCCAGTCACGTAGGGCATCGATATTACCCATGTACAGACATTTCTCAAGGCCTTGAGCGATATTAGCTAAGCCACGAGTCACCTTACGTGTTACGAATGTCTCACCACGGCGCTTTGATTCGTGGTTAAACAAAATACCATTACAGGCATAGATACCATACGCTTCACGATAGTTCACAGTGATCCAGTAGGCATACATTTTTGCTACTGCGTATGGGCTGCGCGGATAGAAAGGTGTCGTTTCTTTTTGTGGAATCTCTTGCACTAGGCCATACAGCTCAGAGGTAGAGGCTTGATAAAAACGAGTCTTCTTTTCCAAGCCTAAAATGCGGATTGCCTCGAGCATACGTAAAGGACCCATCGCATCGACATCAGCCGTGTACTCTGGAGACTCAAAAGAAACCGCCACATGGGATTGCGCACCCAAGTTATAAATCTCATCAGGCTGACACTCTTTAATGATGCGCACCAGGTTACTAGTGTCAGTCAAATCACCGTAATGGAGAATCAAGTCTGGGTGATTAATATGTGGATCTTGGTAAATATGATCAATACGCTCAGTATTGAAAGAAGAGGCACGGCGTTTGATACCGTGAACGATATAGCCTTTTTCTAATAAAAACTCGGCTAGATAAGAACCATCTTGACCTGTGATTCCAGTGATTAGGGCTACTTTTTGCTTACTCATAATTGACTCTTCTATGCTTAGTAAATATTGACTAAATGTTGATGATTAAATTAACTTCTACCGTAGGTATCTTCAAAGCGGACGATATCGTCTTCACCTAGATAGCTGCCTGACTGCACCTCAATAATTTCTAAAGGGGTTTTGCCAGGATTGGCTAAACGATGTGTTTGTCCTTGCGGAATATAGGTGCTTTGATTTTCAGAAAGCAGGATGACTTGATCGCCATTGGTAATCTCGGCAGTACCCTTCACCACAATCCAGTGTTCAGCGCGATGGTGATGCATCTGCAAAGATAAGCTCGCACCAGGCTTTACCTGAATACGTTTGACCTTAAAGCGCTCACCTTCATCCACGCTGTCATACCAGCCCCATGGGCGGGAGACTTTGCGATGCAGGTTTTTCTCTTCACGCTTTTGCGCTTCGAGTTGTCCCACAATATTTTTAACGTCTTGGCTATTCTTTCGATCGGCAACCAAGACTGCATCGGCTGTTTCAACAATGATCAGATTCTCAACCCCAACAGCGCTCACCAAACGACTGCTTGCGTGGATTAATGAATTCTTCGAATTACTCACCAAGGTATCGCCAGTAGTAACATTACCTTGTGTATCTTGCTTACCTACCTGCCAAACTGCATCCCATGCACCAAGATCATTCCAACCTGCATCTAACTCGACCATCTTGATGGGATATGAGGAGCCGGGGCATTTTTCAATGACTGCATAGTCAATCGATTCACTTGGAATCGCTTTAAATAATTCTTTTTCAGGGCGAATAAATTCTGCTTCACCAGCAGCATCTGTAGCCTTAGCTTGCCAAGCACTTTGAGTGGCGGCCAAAATATCAGGGCGATACTCTTTGAGGGCAGCTAACCAAACACTGGCCTTAAGAACGAACATACCGCCATTCCAGAAATAACCGCCTTCTGCCAAGTATTGCTTTGCAGTGACTTCATTTGGTTTTTCTACAAAGCGCTCAACTGTATATCCATTTTCAGAATTAGCCTGGCTTTGTACTTTGATGTAGCCATAACCCGTTTCTGGAGCATTAGGCGTAATACCCAGAATAGCAATTGCACCAGTTTGCGCAATCTCGATACTTTTCGCCAAAGCTTGAGTGAATGCAGCTGGGTTAGTTACGGTTTGATCTGCAGGAGTGACAACCAAAATAGGATCAGCAGTATTGGAAGAATCACCGTTAGCATTTACTGACTGATCTTGTGCGTACAAAGCAGCTAGGGTTAAAGCTGGTGCGGTGTTTCTACCAACAGGCTCTAAGAGCAAGGCGGCTGAGAGCGCTGCATGCTTACTCTTGAGTTCACGTAATTGATCGAGCGCTAAAAAACGGTGCTCCTCATTGGTCACAATGACTGTTTTGCCCAGAGTGACATTCTTGCCACTTACTGAATGGATTCGACTGATTGCCTGCTGAAAAAGACTTTGATTTGAGCCATCGCCAGATAGAACCAAAAACTGCTTGGGAAAGCCTGCTCTAGATAATGGCCAGAGACGAGTGCCCGAGCCGCCACACAAAATAACGGGAATTATCTGAGACGATGAAGAGGCTGGCGTAATATCACTCACTGATTATGTTTTTTAACAAAATAACTGCCATTGTAAGGCCCAAAGCCTATCTGACTGACCGAATTTAAGCGTTTTTACACTCTTTAAACATGCCCACCCCCTCCCCCCAGCGCTATGTGACTACGGTGCCGATTTATAAACCAGATCTTTCGCTATCTGAGGCGCGCTCCCTGTTGCAATTGCGCCTTTTGGGGGTTGAAAACGTTGCCCTGGTATGCCCAGAAAACCTAGATCTGACTGAGTACCTGACCCTCTGGCCAGAGCTTTGTGTCCAGCGTTATGCACCCGAGCACTTTGTCAGCGTACAAAGCTATAACGACTTGGTGATTAGCCCCGCTTTTTACACCCCATTTGCTGATCAATACGACTATTTGCTCATAGCCCAGCTAGATACTTTCTTGCTCAGCAACCAAATTGAAGAATTTTGCAACCTGGGCTATGCCTACTATGGGGCCCCGTGGATCAAGGGCTTCCCGCAATATCGGTTTTTATGCAATCGCTGGCCCATTCAGATCAATACCAAGCGCTTTTACGTGGGAAATGGTGGCCTTTCTTTGCGCAATATCGCCAAAACCCAGGATTTACTGGCCCGCAAAGAGGATCACATTAGCAAAACCTTCTTTATGGAAGATGCTTTTTTTGGCTATTGGGGCTCAATTGACCCTTCTTTTAAGGCTTGCCCGCCCCTGATCGCCGCCAAGTTCGCCCTCGAAATGGAGCCCGCCTACTGGATGGAGCAAACTGGGGTATTGCCCATGGGGCTTCATGGCTTTGAAGTCTGGCACAAAGATTTTTATAATTCACTTTTACAAGAAAGCTATTTAAAGCTTCAGGAAGCATATCCACAATTACTTCAACCCTACCAATCTGAGGAGACAGCATGACAGCAGCAAATACCCCAAAAATCAATGTTCGCAATTCCGTCATTGAGTGCGCCCAATCGCTTAAAAAGGAAAATGCGGGCAAATATCACAATTACGGCATTAAAGACTGCATCGCTTCAATCGCAGCAACTAAAGTGAAATAAATTGAAGTTATTAATAATTAGCAGTAGATAAAGAAAAATAGGCCTAATTAATTTATATTTAAAGACAATTAAGTCTTTTTAGATTCTTTAGGCCTACTTATTAGGCTTATTGGGGTAGGTTTTACCAGTCAAATTACTATAGATTGCCCCAGCCACTACCAAGAGCACCGAATCAATCAGCACGGGGAAGAAGGCATAACGGTAATGCAGCACATGCCCTAGTACCGCAATCATCGCGACCGCAGCTGCCGGCGGATGCAAACAGCGCAAAATAAACATACCCAGAATGGATAAAGATGCGGCCAGCGGCAGCGCCAACAATGGGGATGAAACCCAATGCGCACAGGTAATTCCCACCAAAGCAGACAAAGTATTGCCTGCAATCACAGCCCAAGGTTGCGCCATCGGACTGCCTGGTAAAGCAAAGACCAGTAAAGCACTCGCCCCTAAGGACGCCATCAACCACTCATCAATGGCATTGAGCTCACCTAAAAATTTTGCAATGGTGAGTACCAGACCAAGACCTATAAAAGCCCCAAACACTGAACGCAATCGCTCCAACCAATTAACTAGCGGCTGATCGCCACCCAAATAAAAGGAGTAATGCTTCACAAGGTATTTAAAGGAATGCTTCATACAATCTTAAAAATGAGAAATCAGCCTAGGGCTTCAGTATTTTGAATGTCACTCACAATCATAAGCTCCTGAAAAAATTCATGTCTGGAAAATAAAAAAGACTGCCGAAGCAGTCTGTTTTATTCGACGCGAGTCGAAAAAAGCGAATGTCTTTAACTTAAGCTTTCTTAGCGTAAGCAGAGCACCAGCCCTTGCCAGCAACTTGCTTACCAGCAAACAATGAGCAACCACCAGCCGCAGAACCTGCTTTACCTTGATACAAGGCGCAGTTGTCACATTGTTGACCAGCAGCATATTTAGCATATTTCGCTTTATCTACCTTGGAGGCATCAGCCTTGTAACCCAATGCAGCAGCTTGTGGATCTGTTTCAGCAACCATTGCTTGAGCTTGAACTTTACCGTTCAATGCCAAAGTGCAGGCACCAGCAGCAGACAAAATCATAAATTGGCGACGACTATTTTTCATGGGTTCTCCAAAAAGTAAAACAGCGAATAATTTAAAAGTGCAATCTCAAATAAGAAGACCTTTTAAAACTAGAGTTGATCATAGTGGAGAAGATTTAATGCTGCTAGCCACCACGTAAGTCAATGATTTATATAGAAATATAGATGAGAATTGTTCTCAGAAAACTTTGTACTCTCGCAAAGCGTGTTTACTTCCAACCCTTGAGATTCATACAGCCTATCCATTGTCGAACGTGAACGCCGGATCCAACCTCCGGGTAATCCTCTTGGCACTCTTTTAGATCTTTGTTGTAAGTAGCCTTATTGTTTTTTGCGGGATCTTGATTGACGGTTGGCATGCTCGTGCATCCAAGTAAACCCATTGCTAAAAAAATAGTTACGAAAGCTGCGAGCAAGCGAAATTGCTTCATTGCTATCTTGCGCCTCGATTAATGAGTTGCATATAAGCGCCATGTTTATCGCAGGCACGGTTAAATGCTACTGCACCCAATGATTCTTTGGCGCCAATGTTTTCCTTTACAACATTTACTCCACCAGATTTTTCACTAGCCCCTTGAACAAGCAAGCTGTAAGTATTGCTTTGGCAATTTGCCGTGAATAAATAGTCAGCTTGTTTCGGAAAATCTTTTTCCATCAAATAGGAACTGAGCCTCATTTGGCGGACATCATTCTTTACATCAATAACAGCAACCTCGTTATTAACCACCTCATAAAACACTGGAGTCTTTTCTGAAGGCACCTCTATAGACGCGAGTGGTGGCGCTTCAAGAGGATTGTTGCTTGGGGTATTTTTTTGCGCAGTATCTCGAATCACTTCTTTGCGTGCTTGCACTAAAGATATGGGATTGGTTTGGAATAAAAAGTAATTAATGTTTTGATCATCAATGAACTTTCTACCGCATACCCGAGTTCGCACATAGGCCATTGCAGTGCGTCCTTTAATTTTGACCCAGCCAGAACCATTGACTGGTTTGATATCAACTGCGTTGGGGTCTTTGGGTACCAAGTTCTTTGTGTATAGCGTTTCTGACCACTGATGATTACCAAAGCAATCTATCTTTTGCCGGTAAGGCCCCACAATGGTGGCATTAAATAACTGCAAATTATTTTGCTCTCTTGGCGAGAAGAATGCATCAAAGGCAACAACCCCTTCTTCATCCTCAGTCAGCGTATAAGGATCATAGAACCACAACTTAGTCTTAGACTCAGCCAATAAGATCCAGGTACGGTCTGCAAAGTCTTTTTGATTTACTGCGGGTACCTTAAAGAATGGGGACTCTACTTCCTCATCCATAAATGCTTGATAGTCTTGTCGCCTAGGAGTGTTAGAGCAACCTGTTAGCACCACCCCCAGCAAGACAAGAATAAAAAGCTTTTTCATGAAATTACTTACGATCAATCAGGGCCAAGAACTCACGACGCAAATTAGAATCCTTTAAAAAGGCTCCACGCATCACGCTATTAATCATCTTGGAATCACGATCTTTTACGCCACGCCACTGCATACAGAAGTGATCGGCATCCATTACGACTGCAACACCAATGGGCTTGATCTTTTTCTCAAGCATATCTGCCAACTCCACAACCGCCTCTTCCTGAATTTGCGGACGGCACATGACCCATTCGGTCAGGCGCGAATACTTAGAAAGACCGATCAGTGCAGATTCCTTACTTGGCAACACCCCAATCCAAATACGGCCCATGATTGGGCACAAATGGTGGGAGCATGCGCTACGCACGGTGATTGGACCAATAATCATGAGCTCATTTAAGCGGCTCACGTTAGGGAACTTCGTCAGTGTTGGTTGCTCTACATATCGACCGTTAAATACTTCCTGCACATACATTTTGGCGACACGACGGCTGGTATTTTTAGTGTTGTGATCATTTTCAGTATCAATCACTAGACTTTCTAAGACGGCCTGCATCTTTTCCGCAACTTCATCTACCAAGCCCTCAAGCTCTCCTGGTTGAATAAAAGCAGCGATATTGTCATTTGCATGAAAGCGTGCTTTTTGCGCCTCAATACGGCGACGAATCACTACAGATAAAGGTAAACCTACATCATCTTTTGATGAGGTGGTCTTTGTTGATGCCTTCTTTTTTGTGGCACCTGCTTTTTTGATCGTCAGCTTTTTAACTGCGGCTGGTTTTTTAGTTGGCATAAGAATGAATCTGTCTCCGTTTTTAATAATGGTGAAGTTTTAGTTGTTAGGCTATCGGTGGTTGTGTGCGTACTACTTAAATCTGGAAAAATAAGCTCACTACACAGATGATTCCCAAAGTCCAAACAATGGATCGTGTCGTTGACCAGTTGGCAACATAGCAAATCAAGTAGGCAATCCGTGCAGCTACAAAACCTAGCGCTAGTAGATCAATTCTGGCTTGCGGTGCATTGGCAATTGAAGCAATGATGACTGCAGTAAAAAAGAGCGGCAATGACTCAAATAGATTGGCTTGTGCGGCATTCGCTCTAGCCCTAAAGCCAGTTTGTTTAGCAAGCCATTGTCTTGGTAGGGCATTGTCATAACCCTCAAAACCTTTTTTAGCGATACCAGCAGCCACATAAGGCAGGAGACCCATAAAGAGAACACAGGCGTAAGCAATTGTCATGGTTGAGGTCTTTACTTTGGGGTCTTTAGTTTGGAGTCTTTTTGGAACCAATACGACTTTCGGTGCCATTCATTAAATTTTGGATATTGCTACGGTGACGCCAAATCAATAAGAGGCAAACTATCAGTAGCGCAATACCCATTGGCTGAAGGCCGAACAAGAAAACAAAATAGATAGGGCCAAAGATTGCGGCAGCCAAAGCTGCTAATGATGAGTAGCGCATAAACATTGCCACAATAATCCAAGTACTCAGTGTAGCTAAGCCCAAGATCCAATTGATGCCAAACAAAATGCCGCAGGCAGTGGCAACACCTTTACCACCTTTAAACCCATGAAATATTGGAAAGAGGTGCCCCAGAAAAACAGCGATAACCACCCCACAGAGCAACCAAGAATTTAAAGTGGATGTGAGTGACTCATCACCTAGCAATACACGCGCGAGCATGACAGCAAAATAACCTTTAAGAGCATCACCAATCAAGGTCAATACTGCGGCTAATTTATTACCTGTACGCAGTACATTCGTGGCGCCTGGATTACCAGAACCATAAGAGTGAGGATCGGGCAAGCGCATGCACTTGCTCACCACTACCGCAAAAGAAACGGAGCCAATGAAATAGGCAATTGGGATGAGCAATAGATCGAGGGTCAATTCCATATCGCTATCTTAAACACTTATTGATTTCTACTTAGCGCGAATCGCTTTAAATGCCGCACTAGCAGCTTTGACCATGCTGGGGTGCAATATGCCCATTTTTGGCGTGTGTCCAAATGGGGCATGCGGTGGAACCGCAAAATATCGATCATTGAATGGCAATTCGATCGCATTGCCTAAATCAAATTTTGTGTCATAACTCAATCCTGCGACATCATAAGCAACGGGATTTTGATGTTTCGCGATCAAAAACTCACCTTTATATAAACGATCCACTTTTTTACTTGTACCGTAGGCAACATTTGCAAAAAAATTACCGTCATCACTCTCTAAGCAAGATAGTATCAATGCAGGTCTTGCTTTAGGTTTTGGTTGGATGTTATCTGGGAAGTGACACCAGACAATTTCACCGGCTACCGGCTCGAGCCACCAACGCATTAAGCTGATTCAAAAAGACTGCTACGAACAATACCTTTTCTAGCTTTAGGAGCAACTTTCTTAATTTGCTGAATTTGAGCCTTACTTAGCGCACCATCATCAGCTGCATATTGAGGAAGAAACTTATTTGCTAGCTCATGCAAGGCCAAATGAATCACCTGAGTTTCATCAACACCTAAGGTCTCCGCTAAACGCTTGGCGGTGGATCGTGTCACACCAGTGGCGCTGTCTTGCGCTCTATAGCGAAATGCAATTTGGGCACTAGCTGATTTCATAACACTACGTCCTGTGATATAGATATCTTTAAGATATCAAATAAATCTGTCAATGTCAACCCTAAAACAAGGGAGTGGCTGCGCAATCTTCATTAATTAGCGGACCGGAAAGCCGCCTTTAACTTAACTGGTCGTCATTTAACCTAAGCCCTCCTTTTATAACCATTTGATACCTATAGGCATCAAATTGGTACAGTAATTCATACCTATAGGTACGAATATGAAAGAGAAATTTACGAACTTACAAACCCATCCAATCGACTTAGCTGTAGTCAAAGTTATTGGTACACGCACTACAGCTCTTCCAAGCAGTAAATGAGTTAAGGCTATTCGTAAATTCTTGATATGTCGGCCCTAGCATTGACCCATAGCAAGGCGTTACACCAGCCAACAATACTGGGTTTATTAAGACTATGGCTTTTAGAAGATTACTTTAGTTATCCTGCTTAAGTTGGCTAGCATCTTAGGTTACCAGTTGCAGTTCATGTCAGTGTCACTCAATTCTTTACAAGAGATCACAAATTTACTTCATCAACAACTCTGATCCATAGTAGTGATTGATGTATTCCTGCATTGCAGACGCTCATTTAAGAACCACGCGGATGATGCTGCTGATGAATGGATTTGAGTCTTTCCCTGGCCACATGGGTATAAATCTGGGTGGTAGAGATATCAGCATGCCCCAAAAGGAGCTGCACTACCCTTAAATCCGCCCCATGATTGAGTAAATGGGTTGCAAAAGCATGACGCAGGGTGTGAGGTGAAAGCGCTACAGAGATATTGGCTACTGTGGCATAACGCTTAATCAGCGCCCAAAATGCCTGCCGGGTTAAACCAGTGCCCGTATGACGACCGACAAAAACAGCATCCGATGTTTTGCCCTCGAGCAATGGGGTACGGGCTTCGGCAAGATACTTTCTGAGCCACTGCCCTGCTTCACCACCAAAAGGTACTAAGCGCTCTTTACCGCCTTTACCATTCACTACTCGTACTACGCCTTCATTTAATCCAAGGGCTACTGTTTTTAAAGAAACGATTTCGGAGACGCGCAATCCACTGGCATACATGAGCTCGAGCATCGTGCGATCACGCAAACCCAATGGTGTTTCAATATCTGGCGCATTTAACAAGGCGGTAACCTGATCTTCACTCAATGTCTTTGGAAAGCGCTGCGCTTGCTTGGCAGCGCGCAATCCCATACAAGGATCGTTCTTCACTAAATTGATGCGTAGGGCGTGACGGTAGAAGCGCTTGAAAACCGTTAAGCGTCGATTCGCAGTGGTGGCTTTATCCGCTCTGCGATAAGCAATATAAGCAGTGAGATCTTTTTCGGTAACACCATAAAGATCGCCACCAGACTCCTTATAAAGCCACTGCGCTAATAGCAATAAGTCTCTACGGTATGCGGCTAGGCTGTTTTGAGCAAGGCCGTCTTCTAGCCAGCAAGCATCGCAGAAGCGCTCTATGGCTTCTTGGCTTGCTGGAGCTATTGCTGGCGCAACATTAGTCACGGAAATTATTAAAGCCCAATGGCGCTTCGGTTACTTCTTTCTTGAGCAAAGCCACCGTTTCTTGTAAGTCATCTCGCTTAGCGCCTGTAACGCGCACGGCATCACCCTGAATGCTTGCTTGCACTTTGAGCTTGCTGTCTTTAATGATGCGCACTACTTTTTTAGCCAACTCTGAAGTAATACCCTTTTGAATCTTCATTGTTTGCTTGCGCTTGTCTCCACCGATCGTTTCAGTTTTGTCATCTTTGAGATAACGCACGTCCACATTCCGTTTGGCCATTTTGCCAACGAGCACATCACGCACTTGACCCAACTTAAAGTCATCATCACCAAACAAAATTAAAGCTTCGTCTTTTTGCTCTACACGGCTATCAGAGCCCTTAAAGTCGAAACGATTGCTGATTTCTTTATTCGATTGCTCAATCGCATTTTTGAGCTCAACCATGTCCGGCTCACAAACAACGTCAAATGATGGCATATCAAATCCTTTACATTTTTTTGAAGATTAACTGAATTGTCGTTCAACACTGTCCCTAAACGACACATCATATTTTTAGCTAATAATGCTTGATTGTTTGAGATTTTACCTGTAAATTTAAAAAATAGATTTTTACAGGTAAAAAATGAAGCCTTTATCGGACCAGCAACGCCTATTTTTAGTGGAATCAGACCAGATTTATCGGGCCTGGCGCGAAGTTCTCTGGCGCCATCATGATTATAAATACGGCATGCGTTGGAAAAATGTGAATGGCAAGGATTACCTACTACGACTCACTAGCGCCTCAGGCAACAGCAAATCACTTGGGCCGCGCACCCCCGAAACTGAGCAAATTTTCCGACAGTTTGAAGAAGGCAAGGCATTAGCTCATGAAAAATATCAGAGTCTTAAAGTCAAACTTGATTCTCAACGAAAGCTAAATCGGGCGGTTCGCCTAGGTCGCATGCCCAGCATTATTGGTGAAATTTTGCTCAGACTTGATCAAGCTCAAGCTCTGTCTGAATTACGAGTTGTTGGCACTCATGCAATCTTTGCCTATGAGTCAATGGCTGCTGTAGAGCTCAAAATGGAACTATTGGCCTCTGGTGATATTGATCTGCTCTTTGATGTACGAAAGCAAGTATCTTTGCTAGCAAAAAAACTGGATGGCGAAGGTTTACTGGGTTTACTCAAGAAGGTTGATAGAACTTTTGAAATTTCAACAGCAGAAGGATTTAGAGCTATCAACAAGGATGGCTTTATGGTTGACCTGATTGGTCAGGACAAAGGAATGTTAGCACCCAAGCCTGAATTATTCGCTCAGGGTGATCTCGAGATCATGGAAGTACCAAATCTAGAATGGCTAGCGAATGCTCCTCGATTAGAGCAAGTTGTCATTGCGGCTAATGGGACTTCAGCGATCATGCCTGTCCCAGACCCAAGAGCATTTGCCATTCATAAAGCATGGCTCTCACATCAAATCAATCGAGAGCCCGTAAAAAAACAACGTGATCTCAATCAAGCATTAATGGTGATGAACTTAGTACGAGCGTATTTGCCAAGCCTCCCTATTGATGAACGTGCAATGCGTTATTTTCCAAAAGCAGTCTTCGAGGAATCAATCGTAGATCTTGGGATTCGGCCAAAATGACCAATCATTTCATTTTCAATAGATTGGATACATATAAGATTGCGCCATGAACCGTACTCACAATGCGTCCAACCCCGCAAAATTGACTCCTAATTTAGGGCTCAAGCACCGCAATACCTTTGGCCTTGATGCTGTAGCCGAGCTCGCCTATGAAATCCACTCTCCAGAGCAAATTCCGGCAGTGATGTCTGAGATTGCGGAGCAAAAGCTGTCTTGGAGAGTATTGGGCGGTGGGAGTAATGTCATATTACCGAGCGTACTGCCTGGCGCCACCCTGCTAATTGACATTCTGGGTCAAGAAATCCTCTCCAGCGATGACGAAGCTACGTTTCTGTCAGTCGGTGCCGGAGTGGTTTGGCACGAACTCGTTGCGTGGACTTTAGAAAATGGCATGCCCGGCTTTGAGAACCTGGCCCTGATACCGGGTACTGTTGGCGCCGCGCCCATACAAAACATCGGTGCGTACGGCGTTGAGATCGGCGAATACATCGATCGTATGGAAGCCTTTGATGCCAAAGACCATGCCTTTGTCACTCTCCCAAAAGAGGCATGCCGCTTTGCCTATCGCGATAGTTACTTCAAGCAAAATCCCGGCCGCTTTATCGTGACAAAGGTTGTTTTTAAAATGCCAAAAATTTGGCAGGCGCGTATTCATTATACGGATCTAGCTAAACAGTTTCCGCTTGATGCCAACCCTAGTCCGGAAGAGATCTTCCTAGCCGTTTGCAAGATCCGCACTCACAAACTTCCCGATCCGAAAGTCATCGGTAATGCGGGTAGCTTCTTTCAGAACCCGGTAATTCCGAATGAGCAGTACGAAACGCTTCTTAAAACCTACGCAGATTTAGTTTCTTATGCAGACTTACCAGGCAAGCGCAAACTCGCTGCTGGCTGGCTCATTGATCAATGTGGTTTTAAAGGTCAACGCATGGGTGCCGTTGGTGTTTATGAAAACCAAGCCCTAGTACTCGTCAACCATGGCGGTGGCACCGCTGAGGATATTCTTGGTCTTGCTAAATGTATTCGGGATAAAGTACACGATAAATTTGGTGTGACCTTACAGATAGAGCCCAATATTTTTTAGGGCTTTAATCGTAGTGAGTCCACATTCTTAATACACGAACAGTTCTCTCTTTACGAAAAACTTCGTACACCAAGCGATGTTGAATATTAATGCGCCGGGAGTATGCCCCCTTGAGGTCTCCCACTAATTTTTCGTAGGGCGGTGGATTTTGCAGGGGATCAATTGCCAATACTTCCAGCAATGCTTGTGTCTTATCATTTAATCCAGCAGCGGATAATTTTTTAGCGTCTTTTAAAGCGTACTTGGAAAAAACTAAATTCCAAGTCACCACTTTAATACCCTCTTGCTCTTGGCAAGAGGTTCTGCCATAGCATCCTTAATGGACTCGCGCATTCCGGGTACTGCCATAAGATATAAGGTCTCTTGAATTGCGCTCCAATCCTCCTCTGATATCAGGACAGCATTAGCCCGCTTCCCAGAAATCGTCACTGGCTTATGGGACTCTGCTGCTTGATCAATTAAGCGATAAAGACCTGCTCTAGCTTCGCTTGCAGTAATTGTTGTCATAATGGCCTCCTGAGGTTATGGTACGCAAAAGCGTACGCTTTGTCAAGCCTGCATTATGACTCTTTGCTAACAATTTCTTCGAATAGCACATCCGCTCGACCCTCAGCCAACCTTATTTGAAAATTTTGCTTTGTTTTAAGCTCGTCCGGATTTCGCACCGCGTGGAGTTGATCTTTTTCTTTACTCAAGATCACTGCATATCCACGCTCTAGGGTTCTCTGTGGATTGAGCATCTCCAGCTGAGACTGATAGTGTGTTTGATTGCGCTTCCAACTTTCCATACGTACTAACCAAGCTTGATTAAGGCGTTGCTGCCAGCCCTGTATTTGCTCGCGCATGCGATCTGGATTAGGCGGCGCGTGACTCAGTCTTAGCGCCAGTTGATCTAAGGTCTGCGCTTCACGTTCTACGCGTTGGTTGATGCGCTGTAACAAGGCTTGCATGATGGCGTCTAACTCTTGCAGCATTTGATCTTTGCGTGGCGCAGCTAATTCTGCGGCGCCAGTGGGTGTAGGTGCGCGCAAGTCAGATACAAAGTCAGCAATTGTTAAATCGGTTTCATGCCCAACACCACTGACTACAGGTATTGGTGATTGCGCAATCGCATAAGCCAGCTGCTCATCATTAAATGCCCAGAGATCTTCAATACTGCCGCCACCGCGCACCAACAAAATGACATCAACTGCATTTTCTTTTTCAGCCGCTTTGAGGGCAGAAATAATTCCGGCAGGGGCATCTGGTCCTTGCACTAGGGTTGGATAAATCACAATCGGAATATGTGGCGCTCTTCTTGCTAGCGTACTTAAAACATCTTTTAATGCGGCTGCTTGTGGTGATGTGATGATGCCTATCGATCTAGGATGCGTTGGAATCTCGTGTTTACGCTCCTCATCAAATAAACCCTCTTTAGCAAGTTTGGCTTTGAGCTTTAAGAAGGCTTCATATAAACCACCCATTCCTGCGCGGCGCAGTGTCTGAATGGTGAGTTGGATATCTCCACGGGGCACATACATCCCCAGATTGGCGCTCACCTCAACCAAGTCACCGGATTGCGGCATAAATCCGACCTGGCCATTACGCCCTCGGAACATCACACAGCGTATTTGGCCTTCTTCATCCTTTAATGAGAAATACCAGTGCCCGCTGTCATAAGCCTTGAAGTTGGAAATCTCCCCGCTTACCCAGACCGTATCAAAACGATCCTCCAAAGAGGCAGCAATGGCGCGGCTTAGATCGCCAACACTCAGAATTTCCCTTGATATTTCAGACATTTTTTCTCTTTAATCCCGCATCCATCAGGCTTATGGGCCAATAAATATCCACAGACCCCAATACACCCTAGGTTTAATGCTCATAAGTAAGTAATTACTGACCCAAAACGTCTCATAAATCCAACACCACAATTATAAGCTCTTGATTTATATCAAGATTAATCAAGCTTAGAAAATCAATATTCATCCATTTATTGATACGCCCACCATCAATCAAGGACTTACAGCACAAATCCAAAAAAGTTTTGCACAGAGTTATCCACAGGCAAGCTTTCCGAAAGAGGCTTTTTAATTCAGCTAAAGTACTGAGCTTATGTACTCCATCTTACTATCCGCTGGCTGGCCTATTTGGCCCCTCCTCATTATTTCTATTTTGGGCTTAGCGATTGCCCTAGAGCGCTGCTGGTATCTACGGCAAATCCATATTTTTCCCAAAAACTGCCTCGAAACTGCTTTTACCCTTACCAATCAAATGCTTGGCTCCAAAGGGGGCTCTGCAGTCAGTGACTTGCAGGTTGCCGAGTTAGCCCAACTTTCACCAGCCAGCCCATTATTAGCTTGCACCCTCAAAGAGAAGCTCAGTGGCAGTAGTGCCGAGAGTGCTCTCGAGGAACTTCAAGCGACAGCCCAAAGCACTTGGCTCAAATTAGATCGTTATCTTGGCGCGCTCGCTACGATTGCCACTATTGCGCCACTGCTTGGCTTGTTTGGCACCGTAGTAGGCATGATTGAAATTTTCGGCAGTCAAGGCGCCATTAATGGTGCAGCAGGTAGTCCTCAGCAATTGGCTCACGGAATTTCAGTGGCTTTGTACAACACGGCCTTCGGATTATTGATTGCGATTCCTGCATTAGCAGCTTGGCGTGGTTTACGCTCCATGGCAAATCAGCGTCAACGTGAATGCGAAGAGTTCACGCGCCAAATCTTTAAAAAACTGTATCCAACCGATAACGCTAAATGAGTTGGCTAGAAACACATGCCCATGCAAAGAGAAGATTTTCTCTAGGGGGCACAGCTGCACCAGTAGAGCCTGAGATTAATCTCATTCCATTTATTGATGTGTTGTTAGTAGTGTTGATCTTTTTGATGATTTCCACCACCTTCACGCGCTATCAAGAACTCGCGATTACATTACCCACTGCGAATGGCAGCGAGAGCCAGGCAGAGGTAAAGCAGATCCATATAGCTGTTAGCCGCGATGGTCGCTTTGCGATTAATGGCAAAGTGACTGATCGTTCTCAACTGAGCAGCGCATTAATCCAATTAAGTGGGCAAGCAGATAGCAAGAAAGAGTCCGCAAGCAACTTACAAGTCAATATTGATGCAGATGCCAGAGCACCGCATCAAGCTGTGATGAGCGCTCTTGAAGCGGCGCGTGATGCCAATCTCTCTAATATTGTGTTTAGTAGTCAAACCAAGAAATAAGCTATACATTCGAAGTTATAAGACCACGATCTCAGAATCCTATTTTTAATGTCCTTTTCTTTTTTCCGTAAAGCCCCCAAGTTCTGGGAACGACGTGGTCCCACGAGTTTGATCTTGTGGCCACTCTCTTGGCTTTATGGATTGATACTACGTGCTCGTAAGCTAGTCTTAGACACCGGCCTCATTAAACAGAAACCGGCACCTATTCCCGTCATCATTGTGGGAAACATTCGTGTTGGCGGTACAGGTAAGACACCGATCGTGATTGCACTCGCAGAACGCTTGCAGCAGTTAGGCTGGAATCCTGGAATTATTAGTAGAGGCTATGGTTCTTCTTCGCAACTTGCTCCATTGCAGGTAAAGAGTGATTCTGACCCTGCATTAGTTGGTGATGAACCTGTCCTCATTGCCAAGCGTACGCATAACCAATTTCCGATTTGGGTATTTCCAAAACGTCAACAAAGTATTCGCGCTTTACTAAAGCAATCCCCCAATGTGAACGTCATCATTAGTGATGATGGTCTGCAACATACTGGATTAGATCGTTGGCCTGCCCGTGAAGGTGGTCGCGATATCGAGTTCGTGGTACATGATGGCCGCGGAGAAGGCAATCGCTTCTTATTGCCAGCAGGCCCATTGCGCGAGCCCGCCACCCGTGAACGGGATGCGACTTTATTGACCGCAAAAGATAGTGCCCACAAAATCGGCCAGCAAGAAGAATATTTTCAGGGGCGTAGAGCATTCTCTCTATTAGGTCATTTGGGCGCCGCTTATCAACTCATTAACCCAAATAATCATCAAACACTTTCTCAAATTGCGGATAGCTATTTACCCAATAAGATTACTGCTGTTGCAGCGCTAGGTAATCCACAGCGCTTTTTTGATGATCTTCTTAGCCAAGGTATTGCAGGAAAATGCATTCCCCTGCCTGATCATGCAAGCTACACCCCCGAGTTTTTTGAAAAGATCAATGCTCAATGCATTCTCATTACAGAAAAAGATGCTGTGAAATGCGCAGCTATTAATGATGAGCGTATTTGGGTAGTGCCACTCTCACTCTCTTTGCCTGACAATCTAGCCGAATGGCTCCAATCCATCTTGCAAAGACCGGACCCTTATCGCTACAACCTTTAATCTAGGCCGCTTGTCCAGACTTGTTGACTACAACTAGATAGCACTACACTGTAACTTCACTTATTTAGACTCACCTACATAGACCTCACTACAAAATCATGGATAAACGACTGCTCGATATTTTGGTTTGCCCTCTTTGCAAAAGCCAGCTCCAATTTGATGCCGGTAAAGGTGAATTGATTTGTAAAGCAGATCGGTTGGCTTACCCTATACGTGATGATGTGCCAGTCATGTTGGTAGACGAAGCGCGCACTCTTAGTAGTGACGAATTAGCTTAATCATTGAGATTTTTCAATCAATGACTGCATCCTCCAAAGCGCCTGATTTTTTAGTAGTGATTCCAGCTAGACTGGGATCTACTCGCCTGCCTCGTAAACCACTGGCAGATATTGGTGGTAAACCCATGGTGATTCGAGTGGCGGAGCGCGCTAAGCTATCTCTGGCGCAAAGTGTTGTGGTGGCTACTGACTCACCCGAGATTCAGGCGGCTTGTGACGAGCATCGTATCGATTGTTTGCTCACTAGCGAGAATCATCCAACTGGTACGGACCGCATTGCAGAAGTTGCGCAACTCTTAAAACTTCCAAACGATGCACTGATCGTGAACGTGCAAGGTGATGAACCGCTGATTCCACCAGAGTTGATCAACCAAGTTGCGAGCACCTTAGCTGAAAATGCACGTTGCGCCATCTCCACCGTGGCAGTACCGATTACAGAAGCTGCAGAAATTCATAATCCGAATGTGGTGAAGGTTGTCTTAAATCGTTCAGGTGAAGCACTGTACTTCTCAAGAGCACCCATTCCTTTTGTGAGGGATGCTCAAGCCCTTCAATCCACTGAGCATTTACGGCACCTTGGCATCTACGGCTATAGAGCCGACTTCTTGCAGGCTTATAGCCGCTTGGAGCCGGCCCCTCCAGAACAAGCAGAAGCCTTGGAGCAGCTACGCGCCCTCTGGAATGGCTATCGGATTGCCGTTCATATTGCCCCTGAGGCACCTCCGGCAGGGGTTGATACCCCCGAGGACCTCAAGCGCATCCAACAATTACTGGGCAATTCCTAGAAAAATCGCTTTTCAGGGGTCATTGCCGCCCTTCTCGGGGATAATCCTAGGGATTACTCATTAATGAGCCCAACAAAATACGGGACAATGACAGCTCTTCTAAGGGGAAAACAATGCGGTTGATTCTGCTCGGTGCACCAGGTGCTGGAAAAGGCACACAAGCTCAGTTTATTTGCGAAAAGTTCGCTATTCCACAAATCTCCACAGGCGACATGTTGCGCGCTGCTGTGAAAGCGGGAACAGAACTGGGTGTTGCTGCTAAAAAAATTATGGATGCCGGCGGTTTAGTTTCTGACGACATCATCATTGGACTCGTAAAAGATCGTCTTACTCAACCTGATTGCAGCAAAGGTTATTTGTTTGATGGTTTCCCAAGAACGATCCCACAAGCACAAGCCATGAAAGATGCCGGCGTGCCGATCGATTACGTTTTAGAAATCGATGTGCCATTTGATGCCATCATCGATCGCATGGGTGGCCGTCGTGTTCATCCCGCTTCTGGTCGCACTTATCACATCAAATACAACCCACCAAAAGTGGCTGGCAAAGATGATGTCACCGGTGAAGACCTGATTCAACGTGATGACGACAAAGAAGAAACCGTTCGCAAACGTTTGCAGGTTTATGACGATCAGACTCGCCCATTGGTTGAGTACTACTCCTCATGGGCTGCGCAAGCCAACTCTGCCGACAAAGTAAAAGCGCCTGCCTATCGCAAAGTCAGTGGCACAGGCAACGTTGAGGACATCACTGCCTCTATTTTTGCGGCATTAAAGTAAGCACGTAAATTGGCCGTCAAAAAAGCTTTAATTATTGGCATTACCGGGCAAGACGGTGCTTACTTAGCCAAGCACCTCTTATCCAAAGGATATGAAGTAACGGGTTCATCACGTGATGTGATGGCCTCTTCCTTTAATAATCTAAATGCCTTAGGTATTCGCTCGCAGGTCAAACTCCTCTCTGTTTCGATCAACGACTTCAGAAGTGTTTTTAATGCGATTCAGACTGCTGATCCTGATGAAATCTACAATCTTGCTGGACAAACCTCAGTAGGACTCTCCTTTGATCAGCCTGTTGAAGCCATCGAGAGTATTGCGATTGGCACGCTCAATATTTTGGAGGTGATCCGTCTCCTAAGTAAGCCAGTGCGTTTTTACAATGCCGGCTCAAGCGAATGTTTTGGTGATACTGGCGATACACCCGCCAACGAACAAACACCCTTTGCACCACGCAGCCCTTACGCCGTAGCCAAATCTACTGCGAAGTGGTTAATCAATAGCTATCGCGAGTCTTATGGCCTCTATGCCTGTACCGGAATCTTGTTCAACCATGAATCCCCACTGCGCCCTGAGCGTTTTGTTACCCAAAAGATCATTGCTGGTGCAGCCAAAATCAAAGCAGGTCAATTAGATAAATTGCAACTCGGTAACTTGGATATTTCTCGTGACTGGGGTTGGGCTCCAGAATACGTAGAAGCCATGTGGCTCATGATGCAATTAGACAAACCAGATGATTTTGTCATTGCTACTGGTAGAAAAGAATCGCTGAAATATTTTGTCGCTAAATCATTTGAATATTTTGATTTAGATTGGCAGAAGTACGTAGAAATTGAGAAGAGCTTCTTCCGGCCAAATGAAATTGTTGCCAGCGTAGGAAACCCAGAAAAAGCTATCAAGACTTTGGGCTGGAAAAAGCCTACCGATATTGATGGCGTCATCAAGATGATGTGCGCCGAGAAAGCAAAGACGATCTAATTCTGATTAAGCATGAACACTCAGTTTCATGCCTAGTGCCTGTACCACTCGCGTCACAGTCTCAAATCGTGGTCTAGCCTCTACTTTTAAAGCTCTATACAGAGACTCCCGCGTAACGCCACTCTTCTTAGCAATCTCTGTCATCCCTTTAGCTCTGGCAATATCGCCAATAGCGGCAACAAACAAAGCGGGATCACCATCCTCTAAAACAGCGGAAAGATAAGCAGCAATATCTTTTTCGGTCTTCAGATAGTCAACAACATCGAATTTTTTAAATCTTTTATTTTGGTCTTTTTAGCACTATTCATTTAATCCTCCAGGGCTAGAAGCAACTTCTTAACCTTATTTCCTTGAGAGCGCCCTCCATGGCACTTTTGCCACAGTTTCAAATCGTGGACTAGCTTGTCTTTTTGATGCTCAGCAATTAACTTCGCACCCACTCTAATACGGATTTTATAAATTAGCGCTTCTTTTTTCGCATTACCCTTTTCCATTCTCAACTTATAAGGTAATATTTAACTATGCCACTAAGTGGTATAGTTTTGCATGACAAAAAAGCTTGCTCTTAAAACAAAAACTTTTACAAAATGGATGGGGAAATGCAAGATTCAAGACTGCGATTTACTGCGTGCAATTGACGAAATGGAGCGAGGGCTTATTGATGCTGATCTTGGCTTTAATACGTACAAAAAACGTATCGGGTTGATCGGCATAGGAAAAAGATCTGGCGCTAGAGTAATCGTAGCAACTCAATTAATGAAGCGCTGGTTTTTTATCTATGGATTTGCTAAAAATGAAAAGTCTAATGTAAGTAGGGATGAGCTAGTCTATTTACAGGAAGTATCAAAAAGATTATTGAATCTAACAGATAGCGAAATTGATGTTGCGATTAAGAGCAACGAATTAAGGGAGGTAGAGCATGATCACAAAAAATAAGAGTAGTCGCATTATTGAAGAAATGCGAGAAACCGTGGCTGGTCTTCATCGGTCTGGACTCATTACAAGAAAAAGTATGGATGAATTCGAGGCCCTGCAGAACTTGGATGTAAAGCCAATGACGCCCACGCGTATCAAGCGTCTTCGTGCCAAAACACATTTAAGTCAAGCCGTATTTGCGTTAACTTTAAATACTAGCTTATCAACCATTCAAAAATGGGAAGCTGGAGATAAAAGTCCTAGCGGCCCCTCCCTTAAACTGCTATCCCTCATTGAGAGAAAAGGATTGGAAGTTGTTTTATAAAGGTTCGCCTACTTCAGCTCTTTGAGAGCGCTCTCAAATGACTCAATGTCGGCAAAGCTTCGATATACGGAAGCAAAGCGAATATAAGCCACCTTATCTAAGCGCTTGAGCTCACGCATCACCAGCTCGCCCACTCGCTCACTAGGAATCTCTTTTTCGCCAAGGCTGAGGAGTTTTTCTTCTATTCGAGCAATCGATTCATCAACAGAGTCAGAAGACACTGGGCGCTTACGCAAAGCCAGCTTCAGTGAACTTGCCAACTTGTCATGGCTATATTCCACACGACTGCCATTTTTCTTCACTATCGCTGGTAGCGCGAGTTCAACGCGCTCATAGGTCGTAAATCGCTTGTCACATTTAGCGCAACGGCGGCGACGGCGAATAGTATCGCCCTCGTCCGATACCCGAGTGTCTAACACCTGAGTATCGTCGTTATGGCAGAAAGGGCAGCGCAATGAACTCTTCTTTGTTTGGTTGGTTGCTTAACCGTAGACTGGGAAGCGCTTAGTTAACTCAGAAACCTGAGCGCGCACTTTAGCAATGTTCTCTGGATCATTTGGGTTATCCAAAACATCGGCAATAAAGTTTCCTACTTGTCTTGCTTCTGCTTCTTTAAAGCCACGTGTAGTCATCGCAGGTGAACCCAAACGAATACCGCTAGTCACCATTGGTTTTTCAGGATCATTTGGAATACCGTTTTTGTTGCACGTAATATGCGCTTCACCCAAGACACGCTCCGCTTCTTTACCGGTCATTTTCTTAGCGCGTAGATCAACCAACATCACATGAGAATCAGTTCCGCCAGAAACGATTCGTAAGCCACGAGCAATTAATGTTTCAGCCAAAGCTTTCGCATTCGCAATAACTTGCTTTTGATAATCGATAAAGCTAGGCTCTTGCGCCTCTTTAAATGCTGCTGCCTTACCGGCAATCACATGCATCAAAGGGCCACCCTGTAAGCCTGGGAATACCGCGGAGTTAATAGCCTTCTCGTGCTCAGCCTTCATCAAGATGATGCCGCCACGGGGACCACGCAAACTCTTGTGAGTGGTTGAGGTAACGATGTCTGCATGAGGCACTGGGTTTGGATAAACACCAGCAGCAATCAAACCAGCATAGTGAGCCATATCAACCATAAAAATCGCGCCCACTTCTTTAGCTAATTTACCGATGCGCTCAAAATCAATTTTCTTCGAGTAAGCAGAGGCGCCAGCAATAATCAATTTTGGTTTGTGCTCACGAGCTAAACGCTCCATTTGCTCGTAATCAATTTCTTCATTTTTATCGAGGCCATAGGCGATTGGGTTAAACCATTTACCACTCATGTTCAGTGCCATACCGTGGGTCAAGTGACCACCTTCAGCAAGACTCATGCCCATAAACGTATCACCCGGCTTTAAGAACGCTAAAAATACTGCTTGGTTAGCAGATGCACCGCAATGGGGTTGAACGTTTGCTGCTTCAGCACCAAACAAAGTTTTGACGCGATCAATCGCCAATTGCTCAGCAACGTCCACGAATTCACAACCGCCGTAATAACGCTTACCCGGATAACCTTCAGCGTACTTATTGGTCAATTGGGAGCCTTGAGCTGCCATGACCGCTGGTGAGGTGTAGTTCTCAGATGCAATCAGCTCAATATGGTCCTCTTGACGCTTATTTTCATTCTGAATAGCTTCCCATAATTGGGGATCGGTTTTGGCTAAAGTGTTTTGACGGTCAAACATGGTGATAATCCTGATGAAGTTCGATTGCTGAGTTGATTAACTTAGTAAAATCAACCTACATCATACAAAATCCACCATGACCTCTACACAAGACCTCTCATTCCTCTCCCTAGTCCTCAATGCCAGCCTATTAGTACAGTTGGTAATGTTGTTATTACTCAGCATGTCCATAGCCTCTTGGACCATCATTTTTAAGAAAACGGCGGTTTTAAGAGGGGTTAGGCTAGATACGGAGCGCTTTGAGCGGGATTTCTGGTCCGGTGGCGACCTGAACACCCTCCTGGAGGCCGCCCAGCGCAATACCCGCAGCGATGCCGTCCTGGAGCACATCTTTGAGGCCGGTATGCAGGAGTTCACCAAGGGCCGTGAGATTGACGCTGCCCGCCGGGCCATGAAAGCCACTTACCAACGCGAAATGGACCTCCTAGAGGCCAATCTGCCCTTCCTGGCATCCGTTGGCTCAGTCTCCCCTTATATCGGTCTTTTTGGCACTGTTTGGGGGATCATGCATGCCTTCCGTGGTTTAGCGAACGTCCAAAACGCAACCTTAGCGGCAGTTGCCCCAGGTATTGCGGAAGCACTCGTAGCAACTGCGATTGGTTTGTTTGCTGCAATTCCAGCAGTGGTTGCCTATAACCGCGCAGCAACAGATGTAGACCGCCTCTCTATTCGCTTTGAAACTTTTATTGAAGAGTTCACCAACATCTTGCAGCGTCAAACTGCTGCACGCTGATTGAACTGATAAGTAAACCAATAAGCGAAAAAATTATGGCCGGATCTTCATTACGTAAAAATAAACGTCGAGCGATGTCCGACATTAACGTCGTTCCGTATATCGATGTGATGTTGGTATTGCTCGTGATCTTCATGGTGACCGCACCGATGGTCAATCCAGGTGTTGTCAATCTGCCAACCGTTGGTGGCGCCAAAGTGCAATCTTTACCACCCGTCTTTTTAACTATCGATGCTAATGAAAATGTCATCGTGAAAAAAGATGGCGACCCCACACAAACTCTCAATAAATTTGAACTCGGCGCTTTTGCGAGATCACAAGCAGAAAAATCTGCAGACCAGCCAATTGTGATTGCTGCTGACAAATCCATTAAATATGAAACAGTGATGGAAGTCATGTCCAAGCTCAAAGAGAATGGCGTGAAGCGTGTCGGCCTTGCGGTCAAGACCCAATAAGGCTTAGAGGCTTGCTTTAATCGCCCATGAATAGCGCTCCTACTTTTCAACCCTCCCTCTCGCCTTTCAAGCGAGGACGTTTTACAAAAGAAGAAAGTACTAAGCGCGCATTTACTTTTTCTTTAATAGCGCACCTAGGTTTGCTTGCTTTTTTAATGGTAGGAATCAGCTGGAATAACAGCAGCTCTTCCGGTGTTGAAGTGGAGCTCTGGGACTCCGCACCACAAGTTCAAATGCCTCCCGAGCCTGAACTCAAAACAGAAGTAAAAGAAGAGGCTGCGGATATTGCCATCAAGAAAAAGAAGGTGGAAAAAGAGCCTCCTAAAAAAGAAGTAAAAGAAACACCAAAAACAGTGAAGCCTCCTCCACCAAAAGAGAAGGTGAAAGAAAAAGAGCCAGAAAAACCAAAGAAGGCTGAAGCCCCCAAAGCACAATCTCCTGCAGAAACCAAAGCGAATGCCGCCGCAGAAAAAGCACGCGCCGATCAATTGGCTCGTTTACGTGCTGCAGCGGGTGCAGAGGGTGGTAGTGGCGGTACCGTTGGTAGCGGCGTAGGTGGCGGTGGCAATGCTCCACCAGGTTGGACCGATAAAGTTATCAAAAAAGTGAAGCCTTTAATTGTGTTTAACCCAGAGTCCATTAGTGGCAATCCTGCTGCAGTGATTCTGGTAAGCCTTGCGCCAGATGGGGCCATCTTGAGCACCAGTATCCAAAGCTCGAGCGGTAACGCCGGCTGGGACCGCGCAGTGCTTCTCGCTCTTTCTCGCGCAGAAAGTCTGCCAAAAGACGACAATGGCAAAATTCCGCAACGCGAAGTAAAACTGACCTTTAAACCCAAGGACTAAAGCATGCTGCATTTGGTAACGAGATTGAAATCCAAAATGATTTCTTATGGCGCAGTCATTGTGGCGTTGCTAATCAGCATGGCAACTCCAGCATTCGCCCAGATGAATATTGAAATCACTGGCGTAGGTCAATCGCTTTATCCGATCGCGGTGATGCGCTTTAAAGACGAGAATAAATTACCCATCAGTATTACTGACATCATTCGCCAAGACTTGGCACGCAGCGGTTACTTTAAAAATACTGAAAATGGCAACGCTGTTGAAAGCGATGAAGGCACTCCGAATTACAAATCGTGGGCAGCACGTGGCGCCGATGCATTAGCTGTGGGTTCAGTTGTGCAAACTGGCAATGGTCAATTTGAGATTCACTACAAATTATTTGATATTCGTAAAAGCCTCAGTTTAGGCGGTCTCAATCTCAATTCCAGCACAGATAATTTGCGTGCGGTTGCTCACAAAATTGCTGATGACATTGTCTTTAAATTACTGGGTGAGCGTGGCGTGTTTTCTACTCGTTTGTCCTATGTCATTAAGGATGGCAAGCGCTATCGCCTTGTCATCTCAGACGCTGATGGCCAGAATATTCGCAATGCCATGAATAGTGGCGAACCAATCATCTCGCCTTCTTGGTCACCGGATGGTAAGAAAGTAGCTTACGTTTCTTTTGAAGATCGTAAGCCAGTCATTTATGTTCACGAACTTGCTACCGGTCGTCGCATTTCTCTTTCCAATCAAAAGGGAAATAACAGCGCACCAGCTTGGTCACCCGATGGTAAGAAATTGGCTATCTCTTTATCTAAAGATGGCAATACTCAGATCTATGGCATCAATGCTGATGGAACTGGATTGCACCGCCTTACTCGCGGAAACACGATTGATACCGAGCCGCAATATTCCGCTGACGGTCGTTACATTTACTTCACGAGTGACCGTGGTGGAAATCCGCAGATTTATCGCATGAGTGCTGAAGGCGAACAAGTTGAGGGCGCTAAACGCGTTACCTTCAAACAAGGCTTCGTCACTTCACCGCGCATTTCTCCAGATGGTAAATATTTAGCCTACATTGCTAATGTAGGTGGCGCATATCGTCTCTACATTCTGAACTTAGCTACTGGCGATTCTCAAGCGTTGACTGATGGCTCTAGTGATGAATCTCCCTCCTTCGCTGCAAATGGTCGTTATGTTCTCTACTCCACTAAAGTCGGTGGCAAGCGTGTTTTAGCTGCCGTCTCAGTGGATGGCAATTCAAAGCAGGTGCTCAGCATTCCAGGATCTGATGTTCGTCAGCCGTCCTGGGGTCCATTCATGGACTAAAACCGGATCCAACCCTACATAAGCAAGCCCTTTTTAAGGGCTGAAATAGTCACTTTTGATGCTCTTGGGGGCATAATATTGAGTATTAGCTCATTTATAGATTCAGCTTGTAGGAAAAAGGAAGAACCATGAAGATTTCTATCGCACGTCGCGCAGCGACTTTTGCTCTCATCGGCGCCACCGCATTTTTGATGGCCGCATGTTCTAGCGTTAAATTGGATGACACCGATGGCGCGAATGGCAGCGGTGGCAGTGGAAAATTTGGCTCACAACCATGGAACGATCCTAATAGCCCACTCTTTGACAAGAGCGTTTACTTTGGCTTTGACGAGTACACCGTTCAGACTAAATATCAAAAGATGTTGTCTGCCCATGCAAGCTATTTGAAAGCCAACCCAAAACAAAAAGTCATCATTCAGGGCAATACTGATGATCGTGGCACTGCGGAATACAACTTGGCACTAGGTCAACGTCGTTCTGATGCTGTACGCAAATCACTCAACTTAATGGGTGTGTCCGATGATCAAATGGAAGCAGTAAGCTTTGGTAAAGAAAAGCCAAAGGCTGAAGGCGATAACGAAGCAGCATGGGCACAAAACCGCCGCGCTGATATTGTTTACATCACGAACTAATGATGACGCTTTCTCACTCAGTAAAACAAACGCTCTCACGAGCGTTTTGTTTAAGTGCTGCCCTGCTTTGTTTAAGCGCATCCAATAGCGCTTGGGCCCTCTTCTCAGATGATGAAGCCCGTAAGGCCATTCTAGATTTGCGTAAGTCTCTTGCCACCACCCAGCTTGAGTTGCAGGGTCAAATAGACAAACTCAAAACAGAAAACGCAGAGCTACGCGGCAAGGTAGAAGAGCTTGAGAAACAAGGCGAAGACATTAACACCAGCCAGAAAACTTACTACCAAGATCTCGATACTCGCTTAGGCAATTTTGAGCCACGCACTGTCACCATTGAAGGCGTGAGTGGCACAGTTCAACCTGGTGAGAAAAAAGCGTATGACGATGCCCTTAAAGCGTTTCAAGCAGGCAATCTAAAAAAGGCTGATGATAGCTTTGCTGCATTCACCGCAAAGTATCCAAAAAGCCCTTACTTACCACTTGCCCTCTACTGGAGTGGCAATAGTAAATATGCAAATAAAGAATATGCTGGCGCCATTAACCAACTACAAAGCCTGATTAAGAAATATCCAAATCACCCGCGCATTCCAGCAGCAATGGTGACCTTAGGTAATGCTCAATTAGAAAGCGGCAACAAAGCTGCTGCTAAAAAAACATTTAGCGACATCATTGCTAAATATCCAGATACTGATGCTGCTAAAGATGCACAGCAGGCCATCGCTGGAACAAAGTAAGTACTTCATTCTTTATGTCTAAGCTGTCCGCTGCATTTGCATCACTGGCACCTCGCAAACCTGGCGCCCCCGCAGTCATCTTGTTTTCTGGTGGCTTAGACTCTACGACTGTTCTCGCCCTGGCCAAAGATTTAGGCTATACACCTTACGCCCTCTCCGTGGGCTATGGGCAGCGCCACTCCTCAGAACTAGCGGCAGCGAAGCATATTGCCAAACAAATTGGTGTTGCTCGTCATGAGGTGGTGAATTTAGATCTCACCCGTTTTGGCGGATCTGCTTTAACGGATTCTTCTATCGCAGTCCCCATTACCCCAGGCAAAGATCAAGAGATCCCAGTCACTTATGTGCCTGCACGCAATACGATCTTGCTATCGCTTGCTTTAGGCTGGGCAGAGTCATTAGGCGGTCTAGATGTTTTCTATGGCGCTAATGCTGTTGATTACTCAGGCTATCCAGATTGCAGACCAGAGTACGTCAAGTCTTTTGAACATATGGCCAACCTAGCAACCAAAGCAGGTGTAGAAGCTATTAATGATGAGAATCGCTTTCGGGTGCACGCACCAATCATTAGTCTTACTAAAGCGCAGATCATTCAGTTGGGCAACACCTTGGGTGTTGACTACTCGCAAACAGTATCTTGCTATCAAGCAAATGACTTAGGCGAAGCTTGTGGTGAATGTGAATCTTGCCGTCTAAGGCAAGCAGGCTTTCAGCAGGCAAACCTACCTGACCCAACCCGCTACAGATGAACCATATTTAAATAAACAAACCCATGGGGCCATAAGGCCCTATTTTTTTGTGTTTGACATTTGTAAAAAAGCACATAATAATGCACTAAATTATGGGTATTTTATATGAGCCTCACACAGACAATTCACGCTAAAACCACGGTCAGCATGACCGATTTAAGACGCAATCCAAGCAAGATCATGGAGATTGCAGGAGACCTTCCTGTGGCAGTCTTAAACCACAACAAACCTGAAGCCTATCTTTTGTCTGCTAAAGCATACGAGGCATTACTTGATTTAATTGATGATGTATCACTTATCAAAACCATACAGGCTCGCAAGGGCGGAAAAACTGTGAAAGTGAAACTTGAGGAGCTTTAATCTTGAGTTTCATGCACTTGCATTAAAGGAATGGCAAAAATTAGATAACTCAATAAAAGAACAATTTAAAAAACAATTACATAAACGCCTAATTAATCCGAGAGTAGCTTCCGCTAAGCTACATGGCGATTTAGACAATTTCTATAAAATTAAACTCCGAGCCGTTGGCTACAGATTAGTATACGAAGTGATTGATCACAAGCTTATTGTTCTAGTAATTGCCGTAGGTAAGCGTGATCAAGATGCGGTATATCGAAAAGCTGATAACAGAAAATAGCTAAAACTTATTTTGTTTGCGTCTCGAGCATGCGCGCCACATAGCGTGCAATTAGATCTATCTCTAAATTTACTGCATCTCCTTGCGCAAGCTTTCCTAGAGTAGTGTTTTCTAGGGTGTGAGGGATGATGTTGATATCGACAATGCAAGCAGTGAGGCTATCTTCGGTCTTATTCACTGTAAGTGACACACCATTTACAACAATAGAGCCCTTATATGCCAGAAACGGTGCAAGCGCTTTAGGCGCCTCGATCTGAAGCAGCCAAGATCCATAGGCATCGTTAGCCACCTGAGAAAAGTGAGCCACTTTGCCAACGCCATCTACGTGACCACTGACTAAATGACCGCCTAGACGATCATTCAAGCGCAGCGCTTTCTCCAAATTGACTTGACCCACCTTATCTAAGCCCACCGTTTTATTCAGGGACTCGCGAGAGATGTCTAAGGCAAATGAGTTTTTTGTTAATTGGGTGGCTGTCATGCAAGCACCCTGAATCGCAATGCTATCGCCCAAGGCAACATCATCCAAATATCCATCCGGCACCTCTACAACGAGATGGAGGCCATCTCCCTTAGCTTGAGCACTTTTAATTTGACCGACGGCCGTAATGATTCCTGTAAACATAAGGTGATTTTAGTTCTTAATTAGACGTAAGCGCAGGTCGGGACCAAAAAGGGCTTGATCAATAATCTGCCAACTCTGGCGATCGTTTAAAGAATTCATCAAACCTACATTAGCCATGCCGATACCCTCACCCATTAAAAATGGTGCGTAGTAGAGCAATAACTCATCAACACAATCTTCTCTGAGCATGGAACCATTGAGCTTAAAACCAGATTCAATATGAATCTCATTCATCTCGCGTTCTTTGGCGAGATAAGAAAACAATGTTGGGAGGTCAACTTTACCAAATGCATTTGCCATCGCAATCACCTCAATGCCACGCCCTTCAAATGACTTGGCTTTTGCTTGCATCTCAGCACTATCAAAGCTGGCACAAACAATGATGACGCCAGATTGATCTGGATTTTGCAAAATCTTAGCGGCAGGCGGTGTTTCTAATTTGGAATCAATAATGATGCGCACTGGCTGTCTTAGAGTATCCACATCTCGCACATTCAGACTAGGATCATCCTCTTTCACGGTACCTACGCCGGTCACGATGGCGCATGCTTGCGCACGCCAGTGATGGCCGTCGGCCCTAGCAAGCGGACCAGTAATCCATTGGCTTTGACCATCGGGCAATGCGGTCTTACCATCTAAACTAGCAGCAATCTTCATGCGTACCCATGGCAAGCCACGGGTCATTCTAGAAATAAAACCGCGATTGAGTGCTTGCGCTTCTGACTCTAGCAAACCACATTGAACTTCAATACCAGCTGCTCTTAATTTTTCCAAACCCTTACCCGCCACCAGAGGGTTGGGGTCAGACATAGCCACAATCACTTTGGCTGGTTTAGCGGCAATGAGGGCATCAACACAAGGAGGCGTTCTGCCAGTGTGACTGCAAGGCTCCAAGGTGACATAGATTGTTGAGCCAGCGACATCGTTACCTAAAGTCTTTGCATTAGCCAAAGCCTGAACTTCTGCATGTGCCTTACCAACCGCTTGCGTAAAACCACTTCCTATCAATTTGCCATCTCGAGCAATGACACACCCCACCCGGGGATTAGGGTTTGAAAGATAAAGGGCTTTTTGAGCTTGGGCTAGAGCCTCACTCATCCATTGGTGGTCAACTGCGCTGTACATAGGGTCTATTAAACCATTCAATGGCAGCGCTTTGAATCTCTGGAAGGGTCGCAGATACGCCAGCGCCCTCCGCTACCCAGAATCATTTGCCTCTCTAGGTGAGGAACTCTTTGGTGACCCAATATCAAGCGATTAGCTACAAACCCGCCTTGCCCGGTCTTCGCCGCCCCCGCGGCATTAAATAGAATCCCTCTCTTGCCAGAATGTGGATCGGTAAATTGCCTACCCCCACCCTTAAAGTAAACAGGCTCAATACTTCCCTGAGAAAACCAGCGCTTAGGCTGGCAACTGGATTCTGCCTGCTTGGTCGGGCACCCACTTTGCACAACCCAACCCTCCTCCCAGGGGCCGCCTTTAAGGGGTATTAGCTGGACAGACTGCCCTATGTGCAAAGCTTGTTGACGAGCGAAATGGGCATGGGAAATAAACCGTCTTGCAATGGCATCAATTTCACGAGCAGCAATCTGTTCTTGCAATAGCGGCATACTCATCGCAGCAGTAATGGCAATAATCAATACAACTGCCATTAACTCCAATAAGGTAGACCCACTTTGGCTAAAGAAATTTTTATTCAAAAACTTGACGCCAATTGATGCGGGTAACAGCGCTTGTTTTTTCATCGATGAGAACGCCAATCTGAATACCTGGTTTTTCTTTGCTAGATATTAGCCAGCGATGATTTCCAACCGACTGAATGACGCACAGATTGCTATGTAATGATGAAAGTGTGGTGATGTGTTTCTCACATTCTTGCACTGCTTTTTCTGCGGCGATAAATTGCTTCTGCGATATATCGATCGCAGCCACCTCAATCATGCGCAACGCACCCAGTCTCTCGATGTAAGTAATGAGAGATGAGCAAAGCAACAACAATGAAATAACCCAAGCCAAAATCACGGCAAGTTCCTGGTGGCAAAAGTTCTCTCCAAGTGAATCTGAAGCAAAGCTCCATCTGTCATTTGCAGCCTCAGCCTATACACCCTTTGACTCTCAATGCCACTGGCCTGAGGGCTCTGAATCTCCTCAATAAGCAGATGATGAATGCCATTCATCAACGTGGTATTTTGCAATCTACCCTGACGATCAAGTGACTGGCAAATGAGGGATCCGCCATTAACCTTGGCACCTTTAGCAATGCCTGCTTGTCGCTCCACTACAAAGCCTTGATGCGCGAAATCTTTTCTGGTTCGATCCTTAGTTAGAGCATTGCCAATGCAATCAAAATCCACGCCATCGGATAAGGCATGCTGGACACTGAATGAATCCGATCCTCGATGTCCTACTTTTTTATTGACTTGTATAAACTGCTTTGAACCATCGACTTTTTTAGATGGGTTATAGGTTTTTATATTTTGATAACCCGCCATCCGAATGGCTCTACCCATCAACTCCAATGCACGCTCTGCTTCGGAGATTAATAATTGGGTTTTTTCATACTCCGCCTGCTTAGCTGCCAAGTGAGCGCTTGCTTTTAGTAACGGGTTTAGCAGAAGAGCGCAAAGGGTGATTCCGACTAGACACTCTAGTAGCGTCATTCTTTATGCTCTCAATTTCATATATATCGAATTCCCTTCTCAATTGCGATCTTTTGCGTTCTTGTTGCTGCAGAACAAGGGTTAATTTCTGGTAGGCGTGAGTGGCAGCCATCCAAGAGCCCATGATTAAGCTCATTGCCACCAAGACCTCGAGCAAGATAAAGCCATTTCCCTGCTTCAGCCTTTTAATAAAGCGGTCGCCGTCTTGAATGGTCATCGCTCATTTTCTAAGGGTCATAGGCCGGATAAAACAGTCTTGCAGGGCTCTTGCCGTCAGAAAGTCAGGATATTGGTGTGAGACCTCACAGCAACCCTATCCTGAGCTTAAAATAGAGGGCTATGCCAAATACCCTAGCCTCCACCGAAGAAATCATTGCCGACCTGCGCGCCGGCAAAATGGTGATCCTTGTCGACGAAGAAGATCGTGAGAACGAGGGGGATTTGGTGCTGGCCGCAGATCATGTGACAGCAGAAGCTGTTAATTTCATGGCTAAGCATGGTCGTGGCCTGATTTGCCTTACCCTCACTCGTGAGCGTTGCCAACAACTCAATCTGCCTTTGATGGTTAGAGATAACGGCACCTCGATGGGAACCAATTTCACCGTCTCGATTGAAGCCGCTACCGGCGTAACAACCGGCATTTCTGCAGCAGATCGTGCGCTTACGATTAAAACTGCGGTAGCACCAAATGCCAAGCCCAGCGATTTAGTTCAACCTGGTCATATTTTTCCCTTGATGGCACAACCTGGTGGTGTATTGATTCGCTCAGGACATACAGAAGCAGGTTGTGATTTGGCAGCCATGGCGGGTTGCTCACCTACTTCGGTGATTTGCGAAATCATGAAAGACGATGGCAGCATGGCTCGTCTTCCAGACCTGCTTGAATTTGCTAAAGAACATCAACTCAAGATTGGCAGTATTGCTGATCTCATTCAATATCGCAGTCAGCATGAAAGCATTGTGGTACGGGAAGGAACTCGAGAATTTGAGACTCCATGGGGCAAATTTCAGGGCATCATTTATCGCGATACTCCTAGCTCATGCATTCATATTGCACTTGTTCATGGAAAACCTTCTGAAGCTCAAGAAACTTTAGTGCGCGTACATGAGCCTGTGACAGTTTTAGATTTTCTAGACTCTCAGGTCAGTACTCACTCTTGGCCTTTAGCTAAAGCTCTTCAAGAAATTGCATCCTCGTCTGCTGGTGTTGCAGTTTTATTAAATGCTTCAGGCGTTGCTGCCCCTAGCGACAGCGATTGGTTGGCCCAATTTCAAAAACTCAATCGGCCGCATGATGCTGAGCAAAAACCTCTAGCACGTAAAACCGATTTCAGAAGCTACGGTATTGGGGCGCAAATTCTTAAAGACATTGGCGTTGGAAAAATGCGTTTACTAGCCAATCCAAGCCCTGTACCAAGTCTCTCCGGCTATAAGCTTGAAGTAACCGGTTACACACCATTTAAACCTTTAATCTAGAAAACACTATGACTGACTCCACCAACGATTTTGTAGGCGTTTTAGAAGCCGATTTAAATGGTCAAGATCTGCGTATTGGCGTTGTACAAGCGCGCTTTAATGAAGATCATTGCGTAGCACTAACGAACGCTTGCATTAATGAACTGATTTCCTTAGGTGTCAATCAATCCGATATCAAACTTGTCACGGTACCCGGTGCATTAGAGATTCCATTTGCTTTGCAGAAGCTCGCAGAAACTGGTGAGTTTGATGGTTTAGTTGCGCTTGGTGCAGTCATTCGTGGCGAGACTTATCACTTTGAATTGGTGTCCAACGAATCTGCAGCCGGAATAACACGTATCTCCATTGATTCAGGATTACCGATCGCTAATGGCGTATTAACTTGCGATACCGATGAACAAGCACATGCTCGTGTAGAAGTAAAAGGTGCCGAGTGTGCTCAAGCCGTTGTTGAAATGGCTAATTTAGCGCTAGCGCTGACGCCCGATATTGATATCGAAATAAACTCGAGCGATGAATAAGCAAACACATGTCTAAATCTATTCCTAATCCAGAAAACTTAGTAGCTGCTAAGGATGCCAAGGCACCAGCCAAGCGCTCCTTAACTCCAAGACGTCGTGCTCGTGAATATGCCCTGCAAGGCGTATATCAAAGTCTTGTTATGCGCCGTGCTGGCAGCATTCCGAATGGAGCAGCCATCGCCAAACAGCTATCCGAGGATCCTGCGTTTCGTCGTTGCCAACTTGATCTCTTCCAAGGCATCTTTGATGGTGTTTTAGCTAAAACAGATGAGCTAGAGGCCATCATTACCCCGGCGTTGGATCGCCCTATTAATGAGCTCTCCCCAGTTGAGCATGCCGCATTACTCATTGGCGCCTATGAGCTGGCCGCTGACCTTTCCGTACCCTACAAAGTCGCCATTAACGAAGCGGTTGAGCTTGCCAAAACCTTTGGCGGTACCGATGGTCACAAATATGTCAATGGCGTACTAGACCTCCTGGCCCAAAAACTGCGGAGTGTGGAGATACAGGCAGGCTAATACCGCCAACTCAATAATCTACCAATCAGTACATTAGCCTCCAGGCCTTTACGCCTGGAGGCTTTTTTATTTATAAGGGGATAAAATGATTTGCATACATACCAAGGTCAGACATCATGCAAAAAATAGATATTCGCACTCAATTAAAAGACTCAAGCCTTTTTAAAGAAGAAGCCTTTATTAATGGCAATTGGGTTAGCTCTAAAAAGACCTTTGCGGTCAACAATCCTGCTACCGATGAAATGATTGCCAATGTCACGAACCTAGAAACTGCAGATGCTGAGAATGCGATTGCTGCTGCAGAAAAGGCTCTACCAGAGTGGCGCAACAAGCTTGCTAAAGAACGTGCATCCATTATGCGCAAGTGGTTTGATCTTATTATTGCGAACACTCAAGATTTGGCAACACTCATGACGCTTGAACAAGGCAAACCTCTAGCCGAAGCAGCGGGTGAAGTAGTTTACGGCGCCTCTTTTGTAGAGTGGTTTGCGGAAGAAGCAAAACGGGTTGAAGGGTCTATTTTGAGCACCACCTGGAGCGATAAGCGCTTGATGGTTCTCAAGCAACCTATCGGGGTTTGCGTGGCGATCACGCCATGGAATTTTCCGATTGCCATGATCACCCGTAAGATTGCTCCAGCAATGGCCGCCGGTTGCACGATTGTGATTAAGCCTGCTGAACTGACGCCATTATCTGCATTAGCTTTGGCGGAGCTTGGTAAGCGCGCAGGGATTCCAGATGGCGTCATTAACATTGTCACTGCTGATGCCGATCAATCGATCGCTATTGGCAAAACGCTATGTGCATCACCTACAGTGCGTCACCTTTCTTTCACAGGTTCTACAGAAGTGGGTCGCATCCTCATGGAGCAATGTGCCCCAACAGTAAAGAAACTAGCACTAGAGCTGGGCGGACACGCACCATTTATTGTGTTTGAAGATGCCGACATTGATGCTGCCGTCAGTGGCGCCATGGCTTCCAAATTTAGAAACTCGGGTCAAACTTGTGTATGCGCCAATCGCTTTTATGTACACAAAAAAGTACAAGATGCTTTTGTGGAAAAGTTTGCTAAAGCACTAGAAATCATTAAGGTGGGTAATGGTATGCAGGCCGGCATTACCCAGGGGCCACTGATTGAAACTGCTGCACTCGAAAAAGTGAAAAAGCATGTAGCCGATGCCTTGAGCAAAGGAGCCACGCTGGTGACTGGCGGCAAGCCATCCGTTGAAGGCAAAAATTTCTATGAGCCAACCATCCTATCCAATGTGAATAGCCAAATGCTCATTACCTATGAAGAAACCTTTGGCCCGATCGCACCCATCATTCCTTTTGAGAGCGATGAGGAAGTCATCAAGCTTGCCAATAGCAGTCAATTTGGTTTGGCCTCTTATTTCTATAGCCGAGATATTGGTCGCGTCTGGAAAGTAGCTGAAGCCCTGGAATACGGCATGGTGGGTGTAAACACGGGCCTGATCTCTAATGAAGTAGCGCCTTTTGGTGGCATCAAACAATCAGGCCTGGGCCGTGAAGGCAGTGTTTACGGCATGGACGAGTATTTAGAGATGAAATACGTCTGCGTGGGTTTATAAACACCCAGCATTAACAGTCAATTCAATATTCCCGGAATTGAGTTGGCTTATTTTTTCTTGTAGACCAAATCCCATACACCGTGGCCTAGCTTGATGCCACGGTTTTCAAACTTCGTCACAGGACGATAAGCTGGTCTTTGCACATATCCAGCATGCTGAGCATTTAATTGCTCTAACGTAGGTTTGAATTCATTTGGAGTTTCATCTGCTTTGGCAATATCGGAGACATCAAAAGTCTGCACCTTCACTAATTCATTTGAAGTATTTTGTAGAGCAGCCTCTGCATTCAATACCAACAGCATCTGTTCGGCATAGTTATGCCAATCTGTTGCTAGATGTAAGTAAGCGCCAGGCTTTAAACGAGAAACCAATAAACGCACAAACTCCGCCTGTATCAAACGACGCTTGTGATGACGCTTTTTATGCCAAGGATCCGCAAAATAAATATGAATGCCATCCAAACTATTGGGAGCGATCATTTTTTCAAGGACTTCAACCGCATCATGACGAATCACTCGCAAATTAGTGAGTTGATTTTCACCAATGAGCTTCAATAAAGCTCCCACCCCTGGTGGATGGACTTCAATTCCCAAGAAATCATCATCTGAGCGAAGTGCTGCGATTTTGGCAGTAGTCTCCCCCATGCCAAAACCAATTTCCAAAATTTTAGGCTTGGTAGAGCCGCCAAAAGCACTCACTAAATCGAGGGGGGCTTCTTTAAAGGAAAGTAAAAACTGAGGGCCCAACTCTTCGATAGCGCGCTGCTGTCCAGCAGTTGTCCTACCCGCCCTTAATACAAATGAACGAATGCGGTCAAAATGCTTTTCTGGAGCAGCGCTATCCACCTTGCTCAACGACTTACCCTACTACCTTCTTAAAGTAAGCAATGGTCTCTTTGAGGCCATCTTCCAAATTCACCTTTGGCTGCCAGCCTAGTTTTGCTTTAGCTAATTCGATATTCGGTTGGCGTTGTTTTGGATCATCTGACGGCAATGGTTGATGAATGATCTTCGATTTACTGCCAGAGAGCTTGAGAACCGCTTCAGCCAATTGCAGCATGGTGAACTCACCTGGGTTGCCAATATTGACTGGGCCAGTAAAGCCTTTTTCTGAGTTCATCATTTTGACCATGGCGTCAATTAAGTCATCGACATAGCAAAAGCTTCTGGTTTGCTGGCCATCACCATAAATCGTGATGTCTTTACCTTGCAATGCCTGGACAATGAAGTTACTCACTACACGACCATCATTGGGATGCATTCTGGGACCGTAGGTATTAAAAATACGCACGACCTTAATATCTAAATTGTGTTGACGGTTGTAGTCAAAAAAGAGGGTTTCAGCACAACGCTTGCCTTCATCGTAGCAAGAACGAATGCCAATCGGATTGACCTTACCCCAATATTCTTCTGGCTGTGGATGCACTTCTGGGTCGCCATAAACTTCACTCGTAGAGGCTTGCAAGATGCGCGCCCGAGTTCTTTTGGCCAGGCCCAGCATATTGATAGCGCCATGTACGCTGGTCTTGGTAGTTTGCACCGGATCGTACTGATAATGCACAGGGGAGGCTGGGCAAGCGAGGTTATAGATCTGATCTGTCTCTACATACAGCGGAAAGGTCACATCGTGACGCATGAGCTCTAAGCGTGGATTAGGCAATAGATGCGCTAAGTTCTCTTTGGTACCTGTGAAGTAGTTATCCACCACCAACACATCATTACCTTCTTTGAGGAGCTTCTCGGTCAGGTGTGAGCCTAAAAAACCTGCGCCGCCAGTGATGAGGATTTTGTTCATAGTTAGTCTTTTATAGAAAGTAGTATTTTATCGAATCGGCTATAAATCTAATTTAGGATTATTCCAACCGGCCGACCGGTAGGCATAGACAACTTCAGTCAATACAATTGATAAGGAAGTCATAAAAAAAATGAGTCCCAGGACAAATGTCCAAATTACATAGGTAGTCTGCAGGGATCGCACTGCGCCCGCCTGAAAGAAAAACAACTCCAGCACAGTCAATGAAATAAACACTCCGCTAAGTACATCAAAAAAGATAGCGGCAGTGCAAAGACGACCACGAATTTTGGCTTCATTAGCCTCTTTATTCATATGCCGTAACAGTACCGCATCTTTAACCAAACCTTTGTCAATTGCTTGCCGAATCTCACGCATACGATCAACAGATCTTGCCAGACGTCCAGAAATGGCATTAATTAAAGTGGCAACGGCAGTCAATAAAAATACAGGAGCTAATGCCAGCTGAATATTATTAGTAATTGCGTCTATTGATGCGTCCATATTATTTGTTAACTTTGATAAAGGGTATTCGTGAGATTAATGTGACCAAGCAATCAAGCCAGTATATGAAGTAAATAAGACCAATAATCCAAAAGCGATTCGATACCACGCAAAGGGAATGAAATTATGATGCGCCACATAATGAATCAACCAGCGAACACAGACAAAGGCTGAAATAAATGCAGATACAAAGCCTACTGCAATTGCTATCGAGAACTCGCCAGAAAATGATACTGGCGCTTTCCAGAGCTTGAGTAACTCATAAGCTGTAGCGCCACCAATCACTGGAATAGCCAAAAAGAAAGAAAAATCGGTAGCTACAGCACGAGGAAGACCAAATAACATGCCGCCAATAATCGTCGCACCAGAACGCGATGTTCCCGGTATTAATGCAGCACATTGCGCTATGCCAACCTTAAGTGCATCAAAGACAGTTAGGTCATCCACTGATTTGATATGACTTTCAGTAACCGCCATTTTTTGCTGCCGACGTTCAGCCCAAAAAATAATTAGTGCGCCCACGATAAATGCACTTGCTACAGGAATAGGAGCAAACAATACCGCCTTAATGTACTTACCAAACAAGAAGGCCAAACCCATAGCTGGAACAGAGGCAATCAATAAATTAAGCACAAAGCGACGAGACTCAGGGCTGCCAGAAAAGGAGGTGGCAACCTTCAGTAGCTTTTCTCGGAACTCCCAGCAAACTGCCAGAATGGCGCCAAACTGAATAATGACCTCAAAAGCTTTGCCTCGCTCATCATTAAAGTCCAGCAAGTCGCCCACCAAAATGAGGTGTCCCGTACTAGAGATCGGTAAAAACTCCGTTAACCCCTCTACCACTCCCAGAATGACTGCTTTTAATAACAAAATTAGATCCATAGGCCAAATTTTATAGGTATACAGAGCCAATCTTGGGGTTTTGGCAAAATAGTGTCTAAATATGCAATTTGAATAAATTAGCCTTAAACTGCATGGCACACAGAAAAGTACCCGAATTACATGACCCTAAGCCGCTTTAGACTTTCTAGACTTACCGCCTTTGGTTTGATCCTAAGTCAAGCGCTGGGCTGGAATGCATGGTCTGGCAGCGCAATGGCTCAAAGTCCCAATGCCGCTGCAAAACCTGCACTACCCACTCCAATGAGCGCCTCAACCCTCATAGGATTAGATCAGCCGCCACAAATAGCGCCACTCCCGACCAAACCAGCATTACCACCGGTTGTGGCTCCGTCTAATTTGAACGGAAATAGAGCTGCTGATAACAAAGGGCAACTCAGCGATCTACTTCAGCTTTATCAAGAAGCTGCTTTTAGCGACCCAGTGCTCACTGCAGCACGCTTTAATTACCAAGCAAGCAAAGAGTTGTACTGGCAAGGATTTGCATTGCTGATGCCTCAGGCTAATGCCACACCAGGCGGCACGCGTTACTACCAACACGGTGCTGGTAGCACTGTGGTTTCTAATAACGCTGGTAATTCAAGAGTCTTTGATCAAAAAAGTTATACGGTCACCTTGACGCAGCCTGTATTTAACGTAGGTGCGCTTGAGTTATTCAAGCAAGGAGATCTCAATACTAAGTTAGCGGATATGCGCTTTTTCTCAGCGCAACAAGATTTGATTTTGCGTGTGTCTCAAGCTTATTTTGATGCACTAACAAGCCAAGATAACGTAGCACTCTATAAGAATAAAAAAGATTTAATCAAACAACAGCTCGAAGTTGCTCAAGCAAAATTCGATGCAGGCTTGGCAACTATTGTGGATGTCAATACTGCACAAGCAGCGATGGATTTAGCAACCTCACAAGAGATCGCTGCTCAGGCAGACCTCATCGTGAAGCGTGGCGCCCTCGAACAGATTGTTGGCCGCCCCGTAGGTGCATTAAAACCCTTAGTAAAAGATGCCAAGATTGAGGGCGTATTAAAAGATCCGCGGAGCAAATCTAAGGATGCCAAAGGCAATCCCATAGCTGATAGCGTCAACCCTCAATTGCCACCAGGTCAAACGCTCGATGATTGGATCAATCAAGCAGAGGCTGCAAACTTTAACGTTTTAGCAGGACAACTCTCTGTCAATCTTGCTGAGAGTACTTATCGCGGTGCACAGGCTTTAAATTACCCAACCGTGAATTTCGTAGGCACTTCTGGATACAACACCTCAAACGGCACTCCAAATAACTACACACCTAACAATACCAACGTATATAACAATACTGTGGCACTGCAAATGGTTATTCCACTGGTATCAGGTGGATACAACAGCTCAGTCATTCGTCAAAATGCCGCTCTATTGGATGCAGCAAAAGCAAACTACGATAACTATCGTCGCACAGCCGCCCAAAATACACGCGCTGCTTTTACAGGCTTTTATGGTGGTTTAGCAAGTGTTAAAGCATATGAGGCTGCTGAGCGCTCAACGTCTTCCGCCCTAGAATCCAGCAAACTTGGTTTTCAGGTGGGCACCTTAATCAATATTGATGTGTTGATTGCGCTTGATTCATTAATTAATACGCGTTCTTTATTGCAACAGGCCCGCTACAGCACAATTCTGAACGCGATCAAGTTAAAAGCACACGCTGCCGCTTTAACCGATGAAGACTTAGTTTCTATTAATGCTTTACTACGCTAAGAAGCAATCAGAATTACGAGAGTAATTCAGTAGCAGCCTGTAGCACTTGCTCTACTGATGGTGGTTTTTGAATATCTCCCACATTGCGAATATTGCTAGACCAATACCCCTCTGTTTTCCACAGCGGTGAATCACAATAAATTTCCACAGTCGGCTTGTTCAGCACTGCAGCTAAGTGCGTGAGGCCAGTATCGACCCCTACCGTTAATGCAGCACCAGCAATAACCGCAAAAGCATCTTCTATAGAAAATGCTGGGGGTACTAATGCATTCGGGATCTGCGCAGCAATTTCTTTGCTCACCGCTTGCTCTGCTAAATTACCCCAAGGTAAAACGACTTGATAACCTTGAGCAGCCAATGTTTTTCCTAAAGCTACCCAATGGCTATTAGGCCAGCGCTTGGCTTCTCTCGCGGTGGAATGAAAACACAACACATAAGGGGCTACTAGCTCCTGGGTGATAGGCTTGCCAGGCAACTGCAAAGATTGAATGTATTGGTCAGGATAAAACTGGGGAGCGCTTGTACGCTCTAGCAATGGCCAATCTAAGGCTGAGCACATTACCCAACGTGAACGATCAACAGCATGACATTGAATTGGCACTTGTACAGACTGGCTGTAAAAAGATCTCGCTATCGGCTCATATCCAGAAAACTCGGTTGCATTAGCCAAACCCGCTATTACTGCATTTGGAGTCTTTTTGGCTAATGCGCAAACAATGGCCGACTTCAGTAAGCCCTGAGTTTCAATAATGATGTCATAAGATATTTCTTGTAGAGTTTTCTTAAATGCAAAAAACTCTTTCCAGGTAGATAACTTAAGAAGATTCTTTTTCCACCGACGCAAACCAAAAGGAATGATGCGATCAATACCCTGGAAACCATCTTTGGAAAGCAGTGGTGTTAGGAGATGGACATAACCCTCTTCAACCACCCAATCAATTTGGGCATTTGGTAAGCGCGCCCGCAAATCCCACACAATCGGAAGGTTGTGAAGAACATCTCCCAAAGATGACAGTTTGACCAAGAGAATCTTGGTTTGTTGAGAAGGGGTCGATAAATCGCTCATAGGAGCATTATCTTATCTTTTGCAGCCAACACAGGGGATTAGAACTTAGGCGCAGCATCCCATGAAAAACCAGCGGTATCTTTGGCATTCATATTGGGCTGAATACCAGTAGGCAAGGGCCACTTGATACCGACTGTAGGATCATTCCAAGCAAGGCAGGCCTCGCTTTGCGGGTGATAGTAGTCAGTAGTTTTGTATAGAAACTCTGCTGCTTCTGAGAGCACTAAAAATCCGTGCGCAAGCTTTGCTGGTATCCACATCTGCCTGTGGTTTTGAGCACTTAACTCAACCCCAACCCATTTGCCATATGTTGGCGAATCTTTACGTATATCTACCACTACATCAAATACGCTACCGGCTACTACTCGCACTAATTTACCCTGCGTTTGTTCAAGCTGATAATGCAGGCCACGCAATGTCCATTGACGTGAGAAAGAATGATTGTCTTGAACAAACTGCACATCCAAACCAGTAGCATCAGCAAAATCTAGCGCATTAAATGATTCGGTGAACCAGCCGCGCTCATCACCAAATACTTTTGGTTCCACGATCAATACATCGTGAATGGCTGTAGAGGTAATTTGTAACTTGGATGACATGTTTACTTTCCTGGCTTTTTAGCGGAAAGAGAAATTGGCTGAGCAGAGCTATTGAGCTCATTCAAAATCTTCGTTAGATATTGCCCATAGCTATTCTTACTCAACTGAGAAGCAACCTTTTGCACCGTCTCAGCAGTAATCCATCCTTGGCGATAAGCAATCTCCTCCGGACAGGCTACCATCAAGCCTTGGCGCTTTTGCAAGGTCGCAATAAAGCCGGCAGCATCCAATAAGGAATCATGCGTACCGGTATCAAGCCAGGCAAAACCACGGCCCATAATTTCAACATTCAACTCATTCTTTTCTAGATAAGCGCGATTCACATCGGTAATCTCGAGTTCGCCACGAGCGCTAGGCTTAATTGCAGCAGCAATGTCGCAGACTTGGTTGTCATAAAAATACAAACCCGTCACCGCATAACTACTTCTGGGCTTTAACGGCTTCTCTTCAATAGAGAGCGCTTTGTAATCCTTATCAAACTCCACTACACCATAACGCTCCGGATCATTGACGTGATAAGCAAACACCGTTGCACCAACACTACGATCATGCGCACTATTGAGCTGATCAACCAATTCATGACCGTAAAAAATATTGTCACCAAGAACTAAGGCACTTGGATTATTACCAACAAAGTTTTTACCTAGAGTAAATGCTTGCGCCAAACCATCAGGCGAAGGCTGCACACAATATTCAATATTGAGACCCCACTGCGAACCATCGCCCAAAAGCTCTGAGAAGCGCGGCGTATCGTGCGGCGTAGAAATTAAGAGAATGTCACGAATACCAGCAAGCATCAGAGTGCTTAATGGGTAGTAAACCATTGGCTTGTCATAAACAGGCATTAATTGCTTAGATACGGCCTGTGTCACTGGATAAAGGCGAGTGCCTGATCCACCAGCCAAAATAATGCCCTTGCGATTTACTGTCATTGTGAACTTCACCTTATTTGAGCGAACCCAAGCTGCACTGCTAAAGGCCTTAAATCAAACCTTCTTTAGCCAACTGAGCTACATATTGCTGAACCATGTCTTCCCAAGCTGGGAAATTTGGCTCATTTTGAGTTTGATTATAAGAGTTTGAAGTGTCAGAAAGGCCGTCTGCAAGGGCCAACTGTAATTTAGTGTTAGCCATACGAGAATTGGAGGGCCTAGGAGCTGGAAGCGGGTATTCAGCTGCCAGAATGGGCTTAATGGACTCGGGTTTGGCTTTGAGGGCTATGCCGGCATCTAGGGCTGCCTGAACCGCTATACAAGCTAGGCCATGCCATGTCGTTTCACCAGCAGGTATTGCGTGATAGATGCCCGATGCAAATGGTTTGATTTGGCATTGAGGGTCAAGCACTAACGCTAGACTTATTTTGGCAAGCCAATCCGCACTCGTTGGAACACCCTGCTGATCATGAACGACTTTTAATTCATCACGTTCTTTTGCTAAACGTAACATCGTGCGTATGAAATTACCGCCAGCACCATAGACCCAGCTAGTTCGAAAAATAGCAAATTGGCCAGAAGCTGTATTTGCAAATGCTTCCTCTACTGCAATCTCACCAGCAGCCTTACTTTTGCCATATACACCTAAAGGATTGCGCTCATCACTCTCGACATACCAACCATTCTTGCTGCCATCAAATACATAATCAGTCGAGTAATGCAAAAAAGTTGCGCCATGTTCAGCAGCGTATTGGGCCATCAACTCTGGTGCGCGGGCATTGATGGCAAATGCCATCTCCATATCATTTTCGGCCTTATCTACCGCCGTATAGGCAGAGGCGTTGATGATGAGGTCAGGCCTATCTTTGAGAAGAAGCGTGCTGAGAGCATTTGCATCACTTAAATCGCACTCAGTACGACCTACGTATTGAATGGCTATATTTTTAGGAATAGTTTGGGAGTCAAAAAGTGCTTTGAAAGCCTTTCCGAGCTGCCCATCTTTTCCGAAAACTAAAATATTCACTGAGTGTTGAGTGCTTATATAAATAAAGAGTTAGCAGATTTAGTTGTACTGCTTTTGTAGCCAGTCACGATATGAGCCACTCACTACACCATCAATCCAAACCGGATTATCTAAATACCACTGCACTGTTTTGCGTATACCTGTATCAAAGGTTTCTGCTGGACGCCAGCCAAGCTCACGCTCCACCTTGCTGGCATCGATCGCATAGCGACGATCATGACCTGGTCGATCTTTTACAAATGTAATTTGCTCAACATAAGACTTGCCATCAGCACGAGGTTTGAGTTCATCCAAAATCCGACAGATCGTCTTCACCACATCAATATTGGCTTTTTCATTCCAGCCGCCAATGTTGTAAGTCTCACCTAATTTACCTTTGGCCAACACCTCCCGAATAGCAGAACAGTGATCGCCAACATACAACCAATCACGAATTTGCTGGCCATCGCCATAGATAGGTAATGGCTTGCTATTGAGGGCATTCAATATCACTAACGGGATCAATTTCTCGGGAAAGTGATAAGGGCCGTAGTTATTAGAGCAATTGGTTGTCACCACCGGGAATCCATAGGTATGGAACCATGCGCGCACCAAATGATCAGAAGCCGCTTTAGATGCCGAGTAAGGACTATTAGGCTCGTAAGAATTCGTTTCTGTAAAGGCAGGATCCGTCAAAGATAGAGAGCCATACACCTCGTCAGTAGACACATGATGGAAGCGGAAATGCTCTTTGCCAGCTGCATCCAGACCATTCCAATATTCACGCGCACACTCTAATAAATTAAAGGTACCCACAATATTAGTTGTTACGAATTCTGCTGGCCCATGAATAGACCGATCCACATGACTCTCAGCGGCGAAGTTCACAATAGCTCTAGGCTGATGCGCCTTTAACAGCCTGGTGACTAACTCTTTATCACCAATATCGCCATGAACAAAAATATGGCGAGGATCATTTTTTAAAGAATCTAGCGTGGCAAGGTTACCCGCATAAGTCAGCTTATCTAAATTAATCACACCTTCACTTGCTGGATTCTTGAGCCAGTCCAAAACAAAGTTGCCACCAATAAAGCCTGCGCCGCCAGTAACTAATATCATTTTTAATCTATTAAATAAGTGAGTGCGAATTGAACTAAGTAACTATGCAATAAATCAACTAAGGTGTTTGCATTAATTGCAGGTACTTATTAAAGCGTTTCTTGCCAAAGAGCAGAATCCCTAGTTTCTGTACCAATTTTAATCCGCCCCTCGCCTTCGGCAAAGGAACCTGCTCCACCGTGCCACCAGGCGTCTTATCGCAATTAATCAAGGCTGGGTTAATGAAAATCCGATAGCCCTTTTGACGCAAATCACGATGAAATGGAATGTGGTCAGCGACATCAATACCATCCGCTTGATCATCAGTACCCGCGTATCTACCGGCTAAAAATGATTCGCGCGTATAGATACCTAAGCCACCAAAAGCAGAATCAACTTCGATCAAATCTGCTCTTGGATCAATGGGCGACTGTTTACATGTCACCGCAATATTTTGAGCCATGTCATTACCCAGAATATTTTCCAATCGATGCTTTTGCTCCCAGCAATCCATTGGATTCCAATAAGGGTGACTCAAACCCCAAATGTCGTAATACTCACCTAGTTGATTTGCAGTAATAACATCCCAGGGCTCCTCTACCTCCCAGCATTGGGCAATTTTTGCAGGAGTGACTAGAGCATTCATACCATCCAAATCGGCCATGGCAATGTAATCAATGTCAGCATATTCTGACTTTGAAGCTACTGCATCAATAATCAGATTTCTACACAAGGCAATTCGGTCTGTACGCCTTGGATATTGATTGCTTAAATTACCCACACTAACAAATGAGAAGTTTTTAATAACGCCCTGTAGTTCTTCTAATTTTTTCGGGGTATCATCACTAGAATCGCTCTCAACTACAAAGCAATGTATTTCCTTGAAGTTACCAAGACTTGCAACTAAGGTTTCAACCTCATTTTGAATCGTATGCGCCACATTCCTAATCGGGCCAGCCAGCAAAATTTTGGAGTCGGCAATTGCCTTACGAGCAGGTTTTCGAAACTTAATTAGAGTCATATAAAAATGTTATTTGCCAATTACTATCAACCTGATAGGGTAAAAAATGCCTCTTTTGAGGAAGTCGATAGACATCATACCTACAACCCCACCTTTACCAATAGATTACTGAGATCAGAGTTTCTGAAGCACGGTATTGAATTAAACAATCCAGACGTCAATGAAGGTCGTGAAATTGCTTTTAGTATTTTGCACGATGGCCAAGCTCTAGACCAAATTTCCGAGCCAAAATACCTGATTGCCACAGAAAACCCCCATATTTGCCCACTGAATAAAGATAGGTCATATTTAAGCCAGTTCAACGGGGTATTTACCTGGAATACTGACTTTGCAAACCTACCAAATGTCAGCCACGTCTTCATCCCCAATCAGATCAGAAGTCTACCTACACCCTCGTTTTCCGAGAGACCCATTTTTTCTTGCATTATTAATGCTAATAAAGCATTTCCGAAGGGTCTAGAAAACGATCTCTATCGCGAACGTCTAGAAGTAATCCGATGGTATGAAACCAATGCTCCTGAATATTTTTCCTTATATGGTTTAGGTTGGGGCAAGCCAGAACCCGCTTTTACTCCTGTCGAGAAAGTAGCTCGGCGAATGAAGCGCCTGGCAAGTCAGCTCTTTGCATACAAACCTTTTCCGAGTTACGCCGGTGAAGTGCCCGATAAAGAATTGATCTATCGCCAAACGAAATTTGCCTACTGCTATGAGAACGTAGCTAATTTACCTGATTACATTAGCGAAAAAATATTTGATTGTTTTTTTGGTGGCTGTGTTCCGGTCTATTGGGGCGCCAGCACGATCAGCCAGCATATTCCAAGCACCTGCTTTATAGACAGAAGAGACTTTAAGAACACCGCTGAAGTTCATCGTTTTTTGATGAATATTGATGAGACTGAATACACAAAATACCAAGAGAGTATTCGCGACTTCCTATCAAGCTCAAAGGCAATAGAGTTTGACACAACCAGCTATGTCTCAACAATTATCAGCAAGATTCTCAAAGATCTGAATCATGCGTAACCGTTACATTCTCGATTACGACAATCCCGACGCTGGCATCGGTCACTCGATGGGCATCCTAAACCGCGCCCTTAAAATCGCTGATCGTAATCATCTTCAGTTTGCTTACTCAGAGACCCAGCTTGCTAAGTCTCATGAGCAATCATTACGATGGAAGTTCAAGCAGAGTCTACGAAGACTGCGAGGACGACACACCAATGAAACGCACAATATTGGGAACGACCTCAATGAAATGCTTGACCCTAAAACTCTACTTGCTAGCCGTGAAGACGTTGAGCAAAGAATTCGGCGTGGAGAAATAAATCTAATAGAGCTACCTGCTTTTGAAATCCATATCCCATCGAATGAGCAAAATGATGAGCTCATTTACAAGTCGGTAGATGATTTCATTCAAAGCCATCCTGAGCCTAATATCGCCTTCAAAATCAGTAATAACCGCTTTGGCGACTATGAATACGCCTCTACTAGAGATTGGTTTCTCAATGCCTATTCCGAAGCGCGTAAGCAACACCCTATATCACTCACATTTAATCCAAATAAACTGAATATTGCCGTCCATATACGTCGCGGAGATCTGTTACCAGGCCGTCAGTTTTCAGATCTTTCTTCCAGAATGCTGCCTGATGCTTGGTATTTAGAAATCCTCAATACGATCATTCGCAATACCCAAAAAGATATCGCTATTCATATTTTCAGCGAAGGCAATGACGGTAAATACCACTCAGAAAGGGGTACACCGTTTTCCTGGAAATCATATTTTGAAAATACGCCACATGTAGTTCATGAACATATTGATAGTGACTTCAAAGGCACATTCCATCACTTATTAAACGCTGATATCCTCATTGGCTCTAAGAGTGGCATGAGTCATTTGGCTGGCATGCTGAGTAAACAGACAAAGATCATGCCGAAGATGTGGCACTCCTATAGAGGAGCCAATCAACTGCTAGAAGTATCGAGCTTGCAATCAGAGCTCAATCAAGAGGAAATTACCAAACATTTAGAGCAATTACTCTAAGCTACCTCACCAAGAGGGTTGCCCAAAGCCCCACCAATAAGCGCTCGAGGCGCGTTAGCGGAGTCCAGAATCCGTTTCTTCGAAACTGAAAGCGGGCATAAATCTCACAATTTGCTTGCAGAGAAATTCCTTTAAAGCGTTGATTCAAGGCTCGCAATAAACCTGCGCCCACGGATACTCTCTTGGTCCATGGCAACTGGCGTGGGTAAAAATCCAAAGAGATCCCCAATAGCTCCAGGTACTTTTTCTGCACTTCAATTGTGGTGATGCGGAACTTATCCAAATGCACTGAGCTTGTTTGAGCTGGATAGCGGCGGTAAGTAATCAAACGCTCTTTGAGATTTAAAAATCGATAGCCAGCAGCAGCCATCACCACCCATAGGTAGTAATCTTCTGAGGTCAAAATGGTAGTGTCATATTTAAAACGCTTAAATATTTCAGCCTTACCCATCATGGCAGAATTACAGAGCCCGCAATATACAGAAAGTAGCGAACGTAAATCGGCATCGGTAAATTTATCTTTAGATTTCTTAATCTTGCCCGAAGCTTCGTCTAGAACCCATTGCGCACTACCGCAAAGATCACATTCCCCAGCTTCTAAACTACGCAATTGCTTTTCAAGACGGGTACGATCGGCAATATCATCGGCATCCATCAATGCAATATATTGGCCGCTAGCCCTATCAATCATGTCATTACGCGCTCTAACCACTCCGTAATTCTGATCTGAAAGTATCTTCACAATACGAGGATCGTCAAAACTCTGGATCACTTGCCGCGTATTGTCAGAGGAGCCATCATCAAAAATAATTAGCTCAATATTTTGATGACTTTGATTGAGGATGCTCTCAATTGCCTCAGCGATGTATAACTCTGAGTTATACGCGGGCATCAGTACGCTAATTAATGGCTGCTGATTCATTAAATAAAGCTTTGTAAGTAACGGCCGAATCGTTTCAACTTTTTCAGCGCTCTGGATGCAAGAGATTTTTGGCTCGCACCGTAGTCCAAACTGAGATCCCAGCTTGACTGATAAATTACACCTAAATAATTTTGCTTGAGCTTATCTAGCGTCTCACCGCTTCTGCGCAACAAGAAAAAGTGCCAATCATAGTAATAAATCCGAAAGAGTTGCTCTATAGGATGCAATGGGATGGCCTTGAAATTTAATAAGGCTTCTAGATACAGCAAGGTCTCCGGATGCTCTGGAGTGCAAATATCCCAGAAGGTAAGCCCCTTAGGCTTGAGATAACTCTCATCAAGGGAGTTCCATACTTTGGCCGACCAAATAAATGGCGGGCAAGGGCAATAGTAATTAGGCCCAAGACGCCCAAACAACTGCTTCACCCTATCGCCCTCAGCGATTAACTGAAGTGGTGCCTTGGCAAAGCCGCGATCAACTGCCAACTGGAAATATTCTTTGTTTTGGTAAATGACCGTGTAGGGATTGCCATCATCAGCCAAGAAATCAGACTGATAAAAGTTTTTAATAAATAGGCAATCAGAATCCAAACAAACATAGTTCTCGCACAATTCCAGACGCCAGAATTCTGATTTAATAATTTGCTGAGTCAAGCTCCCCGATTTATCTTTCTCGATTCCCGCTGGTACGCTTGTGTTCGCCTGAATAATTGACTCATCCGAAACCCATTGATAGCCTTCGCTACCAATTAGCTGAACTAATAAATCATGATCAGCTTGAGGGGTGGAAATATAAAACGGAATGCAATCGCAGTTATATTGAGATATGGACTGCAGTAGGCGCTTAAGTCGCAAGAAATCTTTGCGATAGGACTTACAGTAAAGAACAATGTCTTTCAAGAGACAACCTTTTCTTGAGCAATATGCGAAAGAATACTGCTAACTGCCTGATCAACGCCAATTGGCTGCCAAATAGGCTGCAGAAGCAGTTTTTGCTGCCAATCTAACCAAATTCTTTCGAGGGCCATAGCAATCCCCTCCTCATCCCCATCAGCGCTTAAATAGGACTTTCGATCCAATAGCATTTGATCTAATTGTGGATTGCGGTGGGTAATGCCCCAAATAGGTCTGCCAGACCAAAGGTAGTCGTAAAACTTCGAAGGAATGTACTCTGCGCACCATTCATCATTACCGTGGAGCAAAATCAATGCATCAGCTTCTTGCATCTTTTGTGCAACTCGCTCGCGCCCTGATTTACCACTGACCGGATCACGCTCTAAGCGACCGTGCGCTAATAAAACATCAGAAAAACCATACTGATTAATAGCCGCCACAGATAAAGAATCCAAGGGTGCGCCATAGGCGTGAACTCGTAGATGATTTCTAGCGTCAGGATACTTCTGAAACAGCGTATGCGCTGCCCGCAAAACAATCGAGAGCGATCTGTCATTTGCCAATGAACCAAAGTGACATAAATTTAAATATTCACCATATTGATGCTGAGACGTCCCCTGCATTTCACCCGGAGGATTGGCGCCAGGCATCACTACAAACCCTCTAGCATTACCAGGAGTATTTAAATTCGAATTTCTGACTTTGGCGTAATGGAGCGCTCCATCAGTAAACCACCAGACATAGTCTGAATACTTGCAGAGCTGACTTTCTAAATAGTGCCGAAAGCGCGCATCTCGATTTTTGGGTTTCTCAAATCCCTGGTCGTTGGGATTCTTACGAATCACCAAGGGATCATGTACCTCCGAAATCAAAGGCAGGCCAGTGGCACGCTTTAACCAAACTCCAGCTAAATGTGCTGACCAAGCACTACCAATGGAATAGATCACATCCACCTTACCACTGCGAATCAAGAGGTAACCGCGCACAAATGCAGGCAAGGCCCAGGACCACTGGCTCGAATACCCCAGGAGGAGTTTTTCAATACCGATAAATGGGGCCAGGAGTATAGAAACGGTGCGTGTCAGGAGCTTGTAAATAAACCCGCGCCCATATTGATTGGCGATCCAATGTCGAAAATCAAACCTAAAGGCTGCTGGGCCCCAGGCTAAAAACTGCTTATGAGGGAAACGCTCATCTTTTAAGCCAGTAATGGCGCTAAAAACAATCGGCTTAACACCGGCCTCTAAGAAATAAGGGATCTTATCGGTAATGGTCAAACTAGCTGCCCTACCATCCATGTTGAACGCATGAGATAGAAGAAGCCAGTTTTTCTGTTGCGTAATAGATTTAGCCTTCAATCAGCACCCTTATATCACCGCTTAAAATCACATTAGTAGCTAGAATTATAGTAGGCTTCCCCTTACACATTAAATATTAAAGTGCATGCACAAAATTAAAGACTTCTTTCAGAAATGGCTATTTAAGTTTACCGGGAGCGCGAGCTATATCCTCTTCAAAGATCAGCTCTATAGCAAGAATCCAATTTCAGTAAAAAATGATCGCGTTCATTATGTTAGACGTTGGTCACTATTACCTATTGATTTAGAGGTCGAAAATCTAGAAGGTGAAGAATTTTATTTATTAATTATTCACACAGACAACATTGCCCATTTTTTCCATGACGTTTTCTTCCCCTTTTATCTTGAGTGGAGAAAAAATAAAAAACGGGTCTGCGTCTCCATTAAAGGCAATTCATTCCAAAGAGAATTTCTAGAATCTATCATTGACCCTAAAGATTTAGTTTTTTTAGATTATGACAAGGCTTATGCATTTTCCAGGCTAGTCGTCACTCCTGAAGGTAGAGATTTAAAAATCTATCCCGACTTTCAAGAAATTTGCCGAGAGATTAAAACAATCTGTTTTGCAAAACACGGTATTTCTGAGATACGAAATAAAAACCTGATCTATGGCAGAAACGAGCTCAGCCGCAAGAATCTACTCAATATCGACCAGGAATTTTTAAAGGCAAACCATATTGATCAGATCTTCTTATCTAAACTCAGTTTCAAAGACTATCTTCAGACGCTGGCAAATGCTCAGACCTTTACCTACATGGTAGGTGCTGGCGTATTTAACCTGCTTTTTTTAAACGACGACGTTAAAGTCTTAGAAATAAACCCTTATCGGAATAATTCTTGGGCTCAAATGTTTGGCCTATCAACGCTCTGTGATTTCAATGTAGTCATTAGCAACAATCTAGAGCACTCTGCTGCTGCCGCTCAAGATGAGTTAATACTAGATAGTCATGTGAATTTTGATGAGCAAATTGCGGCGGAAATTACTAAATTAATTTCCAGCCACAATTGACATCACTGCCATACGCACTGCAATACCAAAGGTCACTTGATTCAAGATGACCGATTGCGGGCCATCAGCCACCGCTGAGTCGATCTCTACACCACGATTCATGGGGCCCGGATGCATCACGATGGCATCAGACTTGGCGAGAGCTAAGCGAGCCGGTGTTAAGCCGTACTGTTTAAAAAATGCATCTCCCTCGGGAACTTGACCAGCCTCCATGCGCTCTTTCTGAATACGCAGGGTCATCACAACATCAACATCTTTTAAACCCTCTTCCATGCTGTGGAAGACCTTAACACCCAACATATCCAAATCACTTGGTAATAAGCTTTCTGGGCCAATAGCACGGATGTCTTCGCAACCCAAAGTGGTTAAAGCATGAATATTCGACTTTGCTACACGACTGTGAACAATATCACCCACAATTGCCACTTTTAAACCTTTGAAGCTTTGCTTGAAGTGGCGCATCGTATACATATCCAGTAAACCTTGGGTAGGATGCTGATGACTACCATCGCCAGCATTCACCACATGCACATGTGCTGGTACGTGGTTAGCAATTTCAATTGGCGCTCTAGATACGCTATGACGAACAACAAAAATATCTGCCTGCATCGCAACCAAGTTATCAATGGTATCGAGGAGGCTTTCTCCTTTTGCAGTTGATGATGTAGAAATATCTAAATTAATGACGTCTGCCGATAAACGCTTGGCAGCGATCTCAAAAGTTGTTCTAGTGCGAGTAGAGTTCTCGAAGAAGAGATTAAATACACTTTTACCCCTTAACAATGGAACCTTCTTAACCTCACGTGATGGATCGGTAACGCTGACAAACTGCTGGGCCGTATCCAGAATATGAACAATTTGTTCTTTAGGAAGTCCTTCTAGGGTTAAAAGATGTGTAAGCTCTCCGGCAGCATTAAATTGATTCACTGGCTGATATATCGAACTCATCACTCACGCTCCTCTAGTACGAAACTGAACTTCCCAGCTGTATCTTTTTCTAAAACCAGAATTTGGTGATCTGGAACACTTACCTCTTCACCAACAAAATTGGCGCACACAGGAAGCTCTCGGTTACCACGATCAGCCAAGACCATTAACTCCACCTGTGCTGGTCTACCAAAATCAAACAACTCATTTAGGGCGGCTCTAACAGTTCTACCAGTTAACAGAACATCATCAATCAAAATCACTGTGGCACCGTTGACATCAAATGGTAGGTGGGTCGTCATGGTGCTAGCCGTCCGAAGTGCAGTCATACCTTTTTCCGCATAGTCGTCACGATGAAAAGCCACATTAATGACGCCGAAGTGCGGCAAACCTAAGTCTTTCGCTAAGCGCTCAGCAATCCAGGCTCCACCCATTGCAAGTCCGACCAATTCAAAAGACTCCGCCTGCTTCAACCCACGAAGCTTTGCTAGTAATTTTTCGTATAACTGTTCTGCATTCATTCTTTAATCACCGCTATATATAAACTGCATTTTTATTCGGCAGCCCTAGAGCCGACTTCTGCAAAATACTGCTCCAAAATAAGGGCTGCCGAGTGAGCATCTAGATTGTCCCGCATCTGGAGATCGCCCTCTAAAACCACGGAGGAGTAGCGCTCATCCACCCAGGCTACTGGCAAACGAAAGCGGCCATGTAATTGATTGCCAAAACGCGTGGCTTTGGCGGTCATCTCATGGGGTTTGCCATCTGGATGTGTTGGTCGGCCAACCACCAATTGATCAGGCCGCCAATCTGCCAGAAGCATCTCTATATCCTTAAATAAGGCATCGCTATTGACTGCTGCAATGGTCTTCAAAGGTTCGCCTGCCTTTGTTACTGAATTGCCAACTGCAACACCTACACGTCTAGTCCCATAGTCAAATGCCATCACCGTAATAGGTGCACTAGATGCAGCGGGCTTATGCATGCCCTGCCTCTCCAGAAAGGTCAGAGGGATCAAAACCTAAATGATTCATCGCCTTTTGATAGCGCTGGCTTGAGGGAGTATTAAAGATAATTTCCATCATTTGCTCGCGGTTCAATGGAACATTAATCCAACCATTAAGGGTAATCTCTTCTTCGAGCTGTCCCGCACCCCAACCCGCATAACCCAGAGTCATTAAAAACTGTGCAGGCCCTTTACCGTTGGCCACCTCCTCCAATACATCTTTAGAGGTAGTCATGGTTAAACCGCCTGGAATAATTAATGAGGAGCTGTAAGAAAGTTTGGGATTGGATTCATGCAAAACAAAACCACGCTCTACCTGAACAGGTCCACCAAAATAAACTGGCTGATCCAATAAAGGAGCAATCTCCAACTTCAGATCGATTTTGTCAAACAGAGTGCTTAAGTTAACCTCAGTTGGCCTATTAACCACCAGCCCCATAGCACCTCTCTCAGTATGCTCAAAAAGATAAATTACCGAGCCGGCAAAATTAGGGTCAACCATCCCTGGCATAGCAATTAAAAACTGATTAGCAAGATGGTCGGCAGAAAAAGAAATTGATGACTCTGGCGAAGGCGCTATATCTGAAGCAGAGGGTGCTTTTTTAGCAGAAGTCATGGCCACTATTTTACCGAAGATCTAGATTTTTCCCGTAATCCAGTAAGCCAGCAGGCCTACCGCCTCGTGCACTACATCATGCCAGTTTTGTGCGCCATCTACCAAGTTGAACTCAGTCCACTGCAGGCGATTAGCCGTTTGGTAATCCACCGGTAAAGGCAATACAGGTAAATCTTGTTTTTTAAAGATTTTGACCGATCGATACATATGGCTGGCTGAGGTGATTAGTAGCCAAGGCTTTAATTGTCCAGCGTTATCCTTTGCCCCGAGTTCTTGGATCATCGGCTTCATATAAAGCACATTCTCATAGGTGTTACGAGATTGATTTTCATAATGAGCCTGGGCTTCATTTAGACCCTGTTCCTGAACCAACTGTTTAAAAGCATCCGCCTCGGATATGCCTCTCGGAGTAATACGCCCAGAGGCACCGCTAAAGATATAAGGAAGATTGGGATGCTTACGAACAAACTCAAAACCCTTGGTAACGCGCTCTGCTGAAGAATGAATGGATATCTCCCCCCGATCCACTGCGATCTGTTCGCCAGAGATTGCACCACCTAAAATAATGATGCCCCCAATCTCATTATTGAGATCATTTGGTAAAGCCGCCTTAGGAATCAGATTTTCAATAGCTCTCAACGGCAACTCTGAGGCAGGTAACCAGCCCACTAGCAGAAGATCGAAGACCGCCAGTACTAAAAAACGCTTACAAAGATGAGGTTTGCGTAGGGACAAGAAAAGGAGGCCCATTAAGACAAAGGCGATCACCCAATTGAGTGGCTCAATGCAAAATTGCACTACTTTCGAGAGAATAAAAAAGATCGTATCCATCATTGCCTAAGATCTTAACCCGACTACCCTACCCTGCCGTCTGCATTTAAGTTGAATAAGCCCTAATATAGGGGCTATGCAAAAAGCACTAGTTTGGCTCCGCCGCGATCTCCGCCTGTATGACAATGCAGCTCTCCATTACGCACTCAAAGAGGGTGGGCAAGTTTGGCTCACTTTCATTTTTGACACCGATATTCTGAAACCCTTGTTGAAAGGTGAGCTTGATGCCAATGGCCTTAAACATGACCGCAGGGTTGATTTCATTTGGCAAGGCTTAAAACAAATTGATGATGAACTACGTAAACAAGGTGGAGGACTGATTGTCCGCTTCGGCCAACCAACTCAATGCATTCCCGAAATTGCCAAAGAACTCGGCGTAAATACAGTATTTACCAATCATGACTATGAGCCTTCAGCAATTGAGCGCGATGAAACTGTCAGGGTTCAGTTAGAAAAACAAGGTATTGGGTTTGAGACTTTTAAAGATCAGGTGATCTTTGAGAAAAAGGAAATTTTGACCAATTCCAATACCGTCTTTTCTATTTTTACGCCCTATAAAAATAATTGGCTCAAGACACTTCAAGAAAAAGATCTCTCTGCTTACGAATGCAACCCGAAACCAGGGCAGCTTGCAGGAATTCCCAAAAAATTATCCGCACCATTTCCATCCTTAGAGTCTATGGGTTTTTGCCCCACTGGCATTGAAAGCTACCTACCGCCTGGCTCTGAAGGTGGTCAAGCCTTTTTAGAAGACTTTCTTCATCGCATAGATCAATACCAAGTTGGCAGAGACTTTCCCGCGATTAAGGGTGTGAGTTATCTCTCCACCCACTTACGTTTTGGCATGTTATCCATTCGAGGTTTAGTGCGCGAAGCTCATCGACGCATGCTAGCGGGAAGCATGGGTGCCACTATTTGGTTAAGCGAATTAATCTGGCGTGATTTTTACTTCATGATTCTGGCTAATCATCCTCGTCTTGCTAAGGGCGCATCTTTTAAACCCGACTACGATAATATTGCGTGGGAGAGTGGTGCCACTGCCAAGAAGTTATTTGCCGCCTGGTGTGAAGGTAAAACTGGTTACCCCCTAGTAGATGCAGCAATGCATCAACTTAACCAAAGTGGCTATATGCATAATCGCTTGCGTATGGTTGTAGCAAGCTTTCTAACTAAAGATTTGGGAATAGATTGGCGCTGGGGTGAAGCTTATTTTGCTGAACATCTCAATGACTTTGAACTCTCCTCCAATAATGGTGGCTGGCAATGGGCTTCTTCGTCAGGCTGCGATGCCCAGCCGTATTTCCGAATCTTTAATCCAATTACCCAATCAGAAAAGTTTGATCCAGAGGGTAAGTTCATCAAACGCTATCTACCGCAATTAGAAAAGCTCTCTAAGAAGTCAATTCACGCCCCGTGGAAGGCTGGCCATATCGAGCTAGAGGCCGCGGGGATCAGCCTGGGAAGGGATTACCCATTACCTGTTGTAGATCATGATGAAGCGCGTAAGAAGACTTTAGTGCGCTACAGCGTTGTGAAAAAAATCGCTTAACAAAATCCATTAGCCTTCATTTCCGCTTTAAGATTAGGTATGAGCAAGATCTATGCCGTAGGTGATGTCCAAGGCTGCGCACCTTCGTTAAAAGCCTTAGTCAAAAAGCTTCCTCCAAAATCCAAAATGATTTTTCTGGGGGACTTAGTCAATCGCGGGCCTGATTCATTAGGCGCATTACGACATTTAAAAACTTTACAAGAATCTGGTCGTGCTGAGTGCATCCTGGGTAATCATGATTTGCACCTGCTTGCAATTGATGCTGGCCTTCGCAAAACGAAAGGGCTAGATACTGTTGAGCCCATTTTGCATGCCCCTGATCGGGTAGAGCTTATTGACTGGATACGAAATCGCCCCATGGCATTGAGTAATGGCAAAGTCCTCACTGTTCATGCAGGGGTGCTACCCCAATGGGACTTACAACAAACTATTGAATGCGCTCAAGAAGTAGAGAAGGCATTACGCAGTAAGTCTTACAAAACTTTTCTAGCCAATATGTACGGCAACACCCCCACCAAATGGAGCAACTCCCTAAAGGGGTATGAACGCTTGCGAGTCATCACTAATGCCTTAACCCGCATGCGATTTTGTAGCCCCACCGGTCAAATGGAGTTTGAAAGTAAAGAAGGTTTAGAAGATGGGCCAAAAGGCTACACACCTTGGTTTATGGCGCCCAAGAGAAAGACTGCTAACACCTTAATTTACTTTGGACACTGGTCCACACTAGGCTTAATGCGCAAACACAATGTCATTGGTCTAGATACCGGCTGCGTCTGGGGCGGAAAACTCACCGCACTGGAGATTGCAGACTCCAATAAAGACAATCAGAAATTAGGCATCATTCAAGTGAATGGCTATGACCACCCACTCAGGATGTAAATCATTGCAAAGATAAATTTTTAAAGGCTTAAAGCTTTTTAAAAGAATTCTCAGCTGCAGCAATAATTTCATCGAGTACAGCATTGTCATGTGCAATGGATGTGAAACCTGCCTCGTATGCAGATGGTGCTAAGTACACCCCTTCATCCAACATTAAGTGGAAGAATTTCTTAAAGGCATCAATATTAGATTTAGTCACCGCCTCAAATGAGGTGGGAACTTCATTAGTAAAGTAAAAGCCAAACATCCCGCCCTCGCTATCTACAGCAAAGGGGATATTGTTTCTATCGGCAGCTGCTTTTAAACCGGCCATTAATTTTTCTGTCTGGCCAGTCAAGCACTCATAGAAACCTTCTCGCGAAATAATCTCGAGAGTCTTTAGGCCTGCAGCTACAGCAACCGGGTTGCCAGAGAGGGTGCCAGCCTGATACACATTGCCCAAAGGTGCAAGCTTGGACATGATTTCTTTCTTGCCGCCAAAAGCCGCCATCGGCATACCGCCACCCATGACCTTGCCTAGACATGTGAGATCTGGAGTAACACCTTGCAAAGACTGAGCGCCACCTAGAGCCACTCTAAAGCCGGTCATAACTTCGTCGTAAATCAATACAGCACCATGCTTGCTAGTCAAACTACGAATCGCCGTTAAAAATTCTTTAGAAGGCTTGATTAAATTCATGTTGCCAGCGATTGGCTCGATGATGACTGCAGCAATTTGATCGCCCTGCTTTTTAAATACTTCCTCAATCGCAGCAACATCGTTGTACGGCAATACCAAAGTATGTTTGACCAAATCCTGTGGCACACCACCAGAAGATGGTGCATTTTGTGTAGAGTCAGCAAAAGTTAATAGACCGGAACCAGCCTTTACCAAAAGACTATCAGCATGACCGTGATAGCAACCTTCAAACTTGATAATCAAATCACGGCCAGTGTAGCCACGAGCTAGGCGCAGGGCACTCATCGTCGCCTCTGTGCCACTAGACACCATGCGCACCTGCTCAACGCTTGGCATTAAGGCGCAAATGCGTTCAGCTAATTCAATTTCACCTTCGGTAGGTGCGCCATAGCTAAAACTAGTTTCAGCAGCTTTCTGAACTGCAGCTACCACTTCGGGATTTGCGTGACCCACGATCATCGGGCCCCAAGACATAATTAAATCGATATAACGCTTATCGTTGGCATCCCAAAAGTAAGGGCCTTTGGCTTTAGCAACAAAACGAGGTGTTCCGCCAACTTGACGGAAAGCCCTCACTGGGGAATTGACTCCTCCAGGAATGGTTTTTTGTGCACGCTCAAATAGCGCTTCGTTTTGATCTACGTTTGCCATGGTTATTTCTAATTAAATTGCCATCATTTCAAAGTCTTCTTTGCGAGCGCCACACTCTGGACAAGTCCAGTTCATTGGCACATCTTTCCATAGTGTTCCTGGCGCAATACCTTCCTCCGGCAGACCAGCGGCTTCGTCGTAAACCCAACCGCAAATTAAACACATGTATGTTTTAAATTCCATTGCTTTGCTCTCTGATGTTCTTTGGTCTATCTTTTGTTTACTATGCTTCTTGTCTTATTTTAAGGTTTTATAGCTACTTAAGCTGGACGCTTCGCATGCATCTCAAACTTGAATAAACGACACTCAAGAGGACCATTAAACAAGGGGGTGCGCTTAGATTCTTTAATACGCAACTGGCCTGGAAGCGCCATATCTGCAGTCAGCACAAATATATTCCATCCGCCAAAGTCATCTTTTAGATGCTGGCCAAACTGACGCAAAAACTCCACAAACTTAGGATCCTGCTCTTCTTGGGCTTGCAGCTTTTTCAATGATTCACGACTAGAACGCTTGGCACTTTGACGACCCGTCTCTAGGTTCAGCTCAAAACGGTTATCCGGTTCATCTGCATAGGTATCCTGCGCATCACGATCAGATACCCGATCCTGACCGCGGCCGCCCTTGATTACCAATCGCTCACCGTAAGGAGGATTCAATAACATCACGCCCTCATGAACACTTCCTGGCGGCTTAGCAGCTAAAGCATCAATTTGACGCACTACCGGCTGGTCCGGCAATTGCGCTCTTTGCCAGTTACCCTTAAACATGGAAACTAACTTTTCATTAATATCACCGCCACTAATTTTTAAGGCATCAACACTAGAATAGTGCTTGCGCATTTCTAGCATTTTCGCAAGAGCAGCTTCCTTTAAATCAACCCAACGCTTTTGCTCAGCAGCTTCTTTAAAGGGTTTGAGTCGCTGAAAACCAAAACCATGCGCCGAAGTAACCAACGGACGATAAGCCAGTCTGCTTGGCTTAGCATCATCGCCATACATGCCTGCACGTATAGCACCAGGCGGAATAGATAAGGCCATCTGAGCAGCTTCAATCAAAAATGTGCCACTACCGCACATCGGATCAAATAAAGTTTGACCAGGCTTCCAGGCAGTGAACGACAAGATTCCGGCGGCTAGATTTTCTTTAAGGGGTGCATCCCCTTTTTCATCACGCCAACCACGCTTAAATAACGCCTCACCAGAAGTATCCAAGTAAATAGTGACTTGGGTTGCTGTTAAATGCGCCTGCACGCGCACATCCGGAAAGGCAGTATCAATGCTCGGCCGATCTCCCGTTACATCACGTAAGCGATCAACAATTGCATCTTTAATTTTGAGGGTAGCAAAATTCAAACTCTTAAGCGGGGAGCGATGAGCAGTGACATCAACGCGTAATGTTTGCTTAGACGTAAACCATTCTTCCCAAGCTAAACCACTGGCCAACTTATATAAATCTTCTTCTTGCCTGTAAGGAGCTTGCGCCATTTGCAATAAAACTCGACTCCCAATACGAGAATGCAAATTCAGGGCCATTGCTGCAGATAGGGGCCCAGCCAGACCTACACCACCAGTTGGGCTGGTTGGCGTTGGGTCAATTACCCAAGCACCTAAAGCCTTACATTCAGGGCGTCCAGCAATCTCTGCTAGCTCCTGGGCAAGCGGCACTTCTAAACCGCCTGGACACACAACAAAAAATCTCATGGGGCTAACAATCTTTAAATGGGGCTATTAAAAATAAAATAATACTGATTGGTTGGACTTAAGGCTTAAATAAAACCAAAGCAACAATAATGATCAGCAAAATTACTGGCACTTCGTTAAACCACCGAAACCAAACACCAGATCGCTTATTCGTACCAATGCGGAACTTTTTGAGCAAGCTTAAACAAGCGTGGTGATATCCAAGCACCAGAATCACAAAAAATAATTTAGCGTGCATCCATGTATCACCACGACCAATACCGAAATAAAGCCACAGCGTTATACCCAATAAGACTGCTGGCACCGCCAGGATCGTCATGAACCGAAATAGGCGGTCAGCCATACCTAGCAGGCGAGCATAAGCCTCAGCGTTTTTCTCTTCAGCCAAATTCACATAGATTCTGGGCAGATAAAACAAGCCAGCAAACCACGAAGTAATAAATACGATGTGAAAAGTTTTAACCCAAAGGTAGGAATTACTCATATGTAGTGTATTTACTTTGCGCTATTAAATTAGGTACGAATCTCGCCATGGCCCATGACTACATACTTTAAGGAGGTCAGTCCATCAAGACCAACTGGGCCGCGGGCATGCAGCTTGTCATTCGAAATGCCGATCTCAGCGCCCAAGCCGTACTCAAAGCCATCGGCAAAACGAGTGCTGGCGTTCACCATTACGCTGGCACTGTCTACCTCGCGCAAGAAGCGATCTGCTTGCGCTTTATTGTTCGTAATAATGGCATCAGTGTGCTTGCTGCCATATTGCTCAATATGGTTCATGGCCTCATCAATATTAGCCACCGTCTTAATTGACAGAATTGGGGCTAAATATTCGGTTTGCCAATCTTCTTCCTTGGCATCGACTAAATTCTGAAAACCATTGGCCTCAAGTGTTTTACGAGTCAATGAATCAACTCTCAGCTCTACGCCTTTATCTTGATAAATCTTGCACAGCGTTGGCAATACTGTATTAGCAATCTCTTGATTTACGAGCAAAGTTTCCATTGCATTACAGGGTGCATAGCGTTGGGTCTTAGCGTTATCACACACCTTTACAGCCATTGCTACATCAGCATCGGCATCAATATAGGTGTGGCAAATACCATCTAAGTGCTTGATCATTGGAACACGTGCCTCAGCCATCAAGCGCGCAATTAAACTTTTTCCGCCTCGTGGCACTATGACATCGATGTATTGAGTCATCGTAATCATTTCACCGACAGCACTGCGATCCGTCGTTGTTACCACCTGCACCGCATCTTTAGGTAAGCCTGCAGCAGACAGGCCCTCTTGAATAATCTGAGCCAGCAAAGTATTGGAATCAATTGCCTCAGAGCCACCACGCAAAATCACAGCATTGCCTGACTTTAAGCACAATGCAGCGGCATCAATGGTTACATTAGGACGAGACTCATAAATAATACCTATCACTCCAAGCGGCACACGCATCTGGCCCAACTCAATGCCTGATGCCTGCTTCTTTAATGGAGTAATTTTCCCAATAGGATCTTCTAAAGAAACAATTTGCTCTAAACCCAAGGCCATCGTCTCAATAGTTTTTGGGGTCATGGTTAAGCGATCAATAAAAGCAGCGTCTTGGCCATTTGCTTTAGCACGCTCAACATCAATTTGATTGATCTTCTGAATCTCAGCTGACTTTTGACGAACTGCCTTTGCAATATGCAATAAAGCTTGATTTTTTTGCTCGCTAGATGCACGCGCCATTGCACGCGATGCAGCTCGTGCTCGCATGCCAATGTCTTGCATCATTTTTTGAATTGCTGAACTCATTTTTATTCTCTGATTGCTCTCTGATTACTCTTCACTTACTCTTTGCTCACTTCTTAACGCAATAAATTTCCTACTAAGCGTAAGCCATCCCAAGGGTCTGCTGGCAAATCTGCAGCATGCAGACCTTTTACCTGACGATCCAATCCTGCGGCAACCTGCATCGCTCTTCTCAGCTTTAGAGGTTGCACTCTTCTCAATGCCGCCGGGTATAAACGCTCTTTATTTCCCCAAATGCGGTTGGCGCGCATGAGATTCTGTACAGACTCCCCTGCATCACTCGCCGCCTTCAGTTTAGATAGTATCCGAAGCTCTTCGGTTACGCTCCACAGAATCAATACCAGCGGCTCGCCCTCGCCTTTGAGACCATCCAACATGCGATTCAGCCTTGCCAAATCCCCAGCGAGCATAGCTTCGGTTAACTCAAAGACGTTATAGCGTGCCACCTTCAGAATAGAAGAGCGAATTTGCTCTTCAGTCAATTTCCCAGTGGGATACAACAAACCTAATTTCAGAATTTCTTGATGGGCGGCAATTAAATTGCCCTCCACCTGATCAGCAATAAACTGAAGTGCTCGCTGACCTTCTGGACCTGCCTCAACTTCTTGATCTTGTCGCTTAAGACGTCCTGCAATCCACTGCGGCAAGTGACTGCGATCCAATGAATCAATCTGAATTGCCATACCTGCATCATCCAAAGCGCTGAACCATGCTGAGGTTTTAGTCTTGCCATCCAAGCGAGGCAAAACGATACAAACCACGGTATCAGGACCTTCAGAACCCACTGACTGCGTAGCAATTTGAGCCGCAAACTGTTTGAGCGCGTCTGCTCCATCGCGCCCAGGCTTGCCAGTCGGGATGCGTAACTCTACCCATCGCTTATCGCCAAACAAGGACATGGTCTGGCCTGCACTTAACAGGGCACTCCAATCAAATCCACGCTCCTGCAGCAACACCTCACGCTCAGTAAAGTTCTGCTTCTTTGCTGCAGACCTCAGTTGGTCCATCGCCTCCATCATTAGCAAAGGCTCATCACCACTAAAGACATATAGCGGCAACATAGCGGCGCCCGAGCTCAAGGACTTGAGATGCGCGTGAAGGGAATCAACTTTAATCATGCGCGCTACGTCTGATTAAAACGCTCTTGCTCGCGGTGATTTAGCAGTGGCAGCTACACGTCGCAAAATCTGAATTGCTAAATCTCGACGCATAAGCGACAAAAATTGTTGAATTTGAACATCGGTTGCCAAGACTGTTGAAACACTAAAGTCCATATCCCGAGTCATATAAATCTCTGCCTCTGGAACCACTTCAGCACCTGCCATATCAAATGCTCTAAAGCCAACACGAATATTGAGGCGATATGCTGACACTTGACCATTGGAGTTATATGCCAAGATCTCACGCCCATTTACATCGTTGGTAATTTCTAAGATAAGGTCTGCATCCTTGGGATTGAGAGCCACCTTGGCATCAGTCCCTGTCAAAATCGCAGTCTGCAAATCTGCCCGCAATGGTGGCGAAGGGCTGCCAGTAATGGCAATGACCTTGAAAGGTAAATCCACCATGCCGCGCAAACGATAGCCACAAGCAATCAAGCCGCTCAAGGGGGCGGTAGCAATCAAACCTAGCATTGTGCGGCGCAGGGAGTTTACGCTCATGTCTTTATCTTCTATTTAAGCAACAATATTCACAAGGCGGCCTGGGACCACAATAACCTTCTTGGGTGCGCCACCATTTAATGCTTTTTGTGCAGACTCACTTTGTAAAGCCAAAAGTTCAATTTGCTCTTTATTGGCATCTGCAGGCACCTTAATATCGCCACGCAGCTTGCCATTAATCTGCAACATCAAAGTAATTTCCGTTTGAATCAAAGCGGCTTCATCTACAGAGGGCCACGGAGCATCTAGCAATGGTCCAAAAGTTTTTACATAGCCCAAATCTGTCCAGAGTACATGCGTCAAATGAGGAACTACCGGGTAAAGAACACGCAACAAAATACTCAGACATTCACGCAATACAGGAGTGCTGATCTTAGAGTCTTGGTCCAACTTAATAGGTTCAAGCACATTGAGCATTTTCATAGCAGCAGACACAACGGTGTTGTACTGACGACGTTGATAGTCAAAATTAGCCTGCTTCAAAATGGTGTGCACTTCGCGACGCAATTCTTTTTCAGCATCATTTAAGTTGCCTGGCAATGAATCAGACGCGTCACGCAAAGCGCTCGCTTGACTGCTGGAATACATCCATACTCGGCGCAAGAAACGAGAGGCACCGTCTACGCCTGCCCCAGACCATTCCAGCTGTTGCTCAGGAGGAGCAGCAAACATGACAAACAAGCGGGCTGTATCAGCACCATATTCATCAATCAAAGCCTGTGGGTCAACACCATTGTTCTTGCTCTTAGACATCTTCTCAACACCCCCAACTACAACTGGTGTATTAGAAGTATCGCCAATCAACTTAGCACCCTTAGGGCGACCTTTTTCATCAAGATCCAATTCCACATCTAGTGGATTGAGCCAAGTCTTTTTGCCAGAGGCATCTTCAGAGTAATAGGTCTCATTAAGCACCATGCCTTGCGTTAAGAGATTCTGGAATGGCTCATCAAAGGTAATGAGATTGAGATCACGCATGACCTTGGTCCAGAAGCGCGCATAAAGCAGATGCAAAATTGCATGTTCAATACCACCAATGTATTGATCCATTGGCATCCAATACTCATTGCGCTCATCAACCATAGTCTTCGCATTGGGACCGGTATAGCGCATGAAATACCAAGAAGAATCAACAAAGGTATCCATAGTGTCAGTTTCGCGACGCGCAGGCTTGCCACACTTCGGACACTTCACATCCAAAAAGTCAGCACGTTTATTGAGAGGATTGCCGCTACCATCTGGCACGCAATCTTCAGGCAATACCACCGGCAAATCCGCTTCAGGCACCGGGACTGCGCCACAACCAAGATTGCTCTCATCGCCACAATGAATAATCGGAATCGGCGTACCCCAATAACGCTGGCGAGAAATACCCCAATCACGTAAGCGATAGGTCGTCTTGATTTCACCAATGCCGAGCTTTTCTAATTCTTTAGCAACTGCACTTACTGCCTCATCGTGGGATAAGCCATCAAACTGCGCGCTATTAAAACAAACCACGTCATCTTTTTGGGCATACCAGTCTTCCCAATGCGTAGTATTAAACATCGGTGACTCGCCTTTGAGTGCAATCACTTGCTTAATCGGCAACTCATACTTCAGTGCAAATGCAAAGTCGCGCTCATCATGTGCAGGCACACCCATGACTGCGCCATCACCATAAGACATCAAAACGTAGTTACCAACCCAGACGGGCACAGGCTCATGCGTCAAAGGATGCGTGACATACAAGCCAGTAAACATTCCTTCTTTTTCTTGAGTAGCCAAGTCAGCCTCAATCACGCTGCCCGTTTTGCACTTCTCAATAAATGTAGCAAGTGCTGGATTATTGGCAGCCGCCTTAGTGGCTAGTGGGTGCTCTGCCGCCACTGCGCAAAAGGTAACACCCATGATGGTGTCTGCACGCGTAGTAAATACATACAGCAAGCCGTCTTGAATAAAGTTACCATGGTCATCAGCGATTTCATGTTTAAACGCAAACCGCACCCCGCGACTTTTACCAATCCAGTTTTGTTGCATTGTCTTCACGCGCTCTGGCCAACCCAAACCCTCTAAGCCAGAGAGCAAAGGTTCAGCGTATGCGGTGATATTGAAGTAATAACCGGGAATTTCACGCTTCTCAACTAAAGCGCCAGAACGCCAACCGCGCCCATCAATCACCTGTTCATTTGCTAAAACAGTTTGATCAATCGGGTCCCAATTGACTACCTGAGTTTTACGATAGGCAATACCTTTTTCCAGCATCTTCAAGAAGAGCCACTGGTTCCAACGATAGTAATCAGGACTACAAGTTGCAACTTCACGTGACCAATCAATTGCTAAACCCATCGCAGCCATTTGCTTTTTCATATAAGCAATGTTGTCGTAGGTCCATTTTGCTGGAGGTACTTTATTCTGAATCGCTGCATTTTCAGCGGGCATACCAAACGCATCCCAACCCATAGGCATCAAGACGTTGTAGCCCTGCATGCGGAGTTGACGTGCCATCACATCATTAATGGTGTAGTTGCGTACATGACCCATGTGGAGCTTGCCAGATGGATAAGGCAACATAGAACAAGCGTAGTACTTGGGCTTTTTTTTGCCTTGTGCATCAACCGCGTTCTCTGCTACTTGATAGACTTGCGCACTTTCCCAATCAGCTTGCGCTGCGGCTTCAATACTGCGGTAGTCGTAATCCTTACTCATTCTGCGACAACTCTTTTCTTCTATCTTTAATTAATTAACTAATTATTTGCGCAAGCCTAGAACATCTTGCATATCAAACAAACCATTACTTTGGCCTTGTAAGAAACGGGCAGCGCGCAATGATCCTTGCGCGTAAGACTGACGGCTTGAAGACTTGTGACTAATTTCAATACGCTCACCGTCGCCAGCAAATAGCACGGTGTGGTCACCTACGATATCGCCACCACGAATAGTTGCAAAACCAATCGAACCCTCTTTGCGTTCGCCGGTATGGCCTTCACGAGCATACACCGCAACGTCATCTAATTTTTCACCCAACGCATCCGCAATCACTTCACCCATCTTGAGTGCTGTGCCCGAAGGCGCATCTACCTTATGCTTATGATGCGCTTCAATAATTTCAATGTCATATCCTTGATTGAGCATCTTGGCTGCAATCTCAAGGAGCTTAAATGTAGCGTTCACACCCACACTCATATTTGGCGCAAACACAATCGCTAGTTTTGACGAAGCTTTTTTCAAGTTCGCAATTTGATCGGTAGTGAGACCAGTAGTGCCGATAATCATTTTGGTACCGGTCTTTTCAGCCACAGCCAAATGAGCCATGGTGCCTTCCGGCCTAGTGAAGTCGATCAAGAATTGGGCATCGGCCAATACCTGAGCCACATCAGCGGAAATCAGCACACCAGTCTTTTTACCCAAGAATGCGCCAGCATCTTCGCCCAGTTGTGGGCATGCGGTATGCTCAAGTGCGCCAACCAACTGCGCATCTGTTGTGTTGAGGACAGCCTCAATCAACATCTTACCCATACGGCCTGTTGCGCCTGCAATTGCAATCTTCATCATGTGTTTCTTCGCTTCTTATTCAAGTGAGCCAAAACAGTAATCTTGGCATCAGTACAAAAGTGATTTCTATTACTTAGAATCTGCCGCCTTTGGCACATCATTTAAAGTGCCAGGCCCCAACTGAGGAGACTGTGCAGCTGGATCATTCTTTGAGGAGCCAAAAAAGTCCCAAAATGAACTACTCTTTGGGGCCGGAGGTATTGCCGCTCCAGCAGCCAAGTTATCAGTCTTACTTGGAACCAATAATTCAGGGCTCTGTAATGGTGGAGTAACTGGAGGCTTATTGGATCCAGTAACCACATCCCAGAATGAACGCTTTGTTTTGGCGTAGTTATCGATCTCTGCAACCAACTCGACTTCAGTAGGCAATGCATCACCCTCAAACTTCACCACCTTGTCACCATCAAAAAACACGGTGACATGACGCTCTTTGCCAATAGGTTGACCAGAGCGTTTAAATTCAAAAATATAATCCCAACGGTTTGCGTGAAAGTAACTTGCTAACAATGGTGTACCTAAAATTTGACGCACCTGCTCGCGACTCATGCCAAGCTGTAGCTTTGAATACTGCTCGCTAGAAATAAAGTTACCTTGCACGACATCGGGAACATAAGGCCTAAAGATCTTGTTCATCCAAGCGCGCTGAGTATTGTCAACCGCAGAAGTGCAGCCAACCACCCCCATGAGCCCAAAAAGGGTGAGCGCCACAACTCCCAATCGAACAGGGGAATAAACACCCTTTAAAACTGGGTTCAAAAAGCGGGTAAAAAGTTCAAGGCAATTTTGCATGGCTGGCCGTATCATTAAGACATTGATTTTAGCTCCCAATGCCATATATATGACCCAAATCCCTACCCCTGAAAATTTACGTGATATTGGCCTGAAAGCAACTGGGCCGCGGATGAAAATTCTGGATTTTTTCCATCAAAACGGTGGTACCCACTTTAGCGCTGAAGATGTTTTTATGGCCCTAGCCAAAGAAGACAAAGAGATCGGTTTGGCCACTGTTTATCGGGTTCTCACCCAGTTTGAACAAGCCGGCCTACTCCTGCGCAGCCATTTTGAATCCAGCAAAGGGGATAGCAGGGCTATCTATGAGCTCAATGAAGGGCAGCATCATGACCACTTGGTCTGCATTGATTGTGGCCATGTCGAGGAATTTGTAGACGAAGCCATTGAAAAAAGGCAACGTGATATCGCTAAAAACCTCGGATTTAAGCTCCAAGAGCACTCCTTAGCCATGTATGGCCAATGTCAGAAGAAAAATTGCCGCAATAAACAAGCAAAATAGGTTGTTTTAGCCCCTCAAAAGCAAAAAAGACCTCGATTTGAGGTCTTTTTTCACATAATTAAGCTTAAAAAGAAGATTTAAGCGTTTTTTAACTACTTTTAACCACTCTTGGCTGTTTTTATTACTTTACAGCCATTAATGCTTCAGCGGCATTGAGCATTTGGACTGAATAACCCCACTCGTTGTCATACCAAGCCAATACCTTAACCAATTTGCCATCTGCAGAAACGCGAGTTTGGGAAGCGTCGTAAATACTTGGACGTGGATCATGGTTAAAGTCGATTGAAACCAATGGCAAGGTATTAAAGCCCAAAATACCTTTGAGCTCGCCTTCGCTAGCCGCCTTGAGAATAGAGTTCACTTCATCAACGCTAGTAGCGCGACTTGCAGCGAAAGTAAGATCCACTACTGAAACGTTAATCACCGGCACGCGCATTGCGAAACCATCAAAGCGACCTGCCAAAGCTGGCAGAACCAAACCTACTGCCTTAGCAGCACCAGTCTTCGTTGGGATCATGCTGGTTACAGCAGAACGCGCACGACGCATATCCTTGTGATACACATCAGTCAAAACTTGATCATTTGTAAATGCATGAATCGTTGTCATCAAACCAGACTCAATGCCAATCTTTTCTAGGAGAGGCTTCACTAGTGGAGCTAAACAGTTTGTTGTGCAGCTTGCATTCGATACAACCACATCACTTGGCTTGAGTACGTTTTGGTTTACGCCATAGACAATCGTTGCATCAACATCTTTTTCACCCGGAGCAGAAATCAATACTTTCTTCGCGCCCTGCTCAATATGAATCATGGCTTTTTCTTTAGAGGTGAACTTACCCGTGCACTCTAAAACTAAATCCACACCCAATTCACCCCAAGGAGTTTCTGCAGGATTGCGTGTACAGAACATCTTGATACGATCGCCATTTACCACCATGCAATCACCATCTACAGAGACCTCAGCTGGGAAGCGGCCGTGAGCTGAATCGTATTGAGTCAAATGAGCATTAATGGCAATATCACCCATCGCATTAATTGCAACAATCTTGATATCGCGGCGTGGTTTGCCGTTGACTTGATCTTCATATAAGGCACGCAATACCATGCGGCCAATACGCCCATAACCATTAATTGCGACACGAATTGTCATTTACTTCCCCTTACTAATATTGAATTTATTGCGTATTTAAATTACTTCTTTGCGATGCATTGTTTAACAGTCTTCGCAATCTGATCAGCAGTCAGGCCAAAGTATTCGTAGAGTTGCGGGGCAGGCGCAGACTCACCAAAGGTATCAACACCATGCACCGCTGCACAACCATACTTCCACCAGAAATCACTTACGCCCGCTTCAACTGCAATACGTGGAATATTGGCTGGTAATACTTTTGCTTTGTACGCGGCATCTTGTTGATCAAACACGGTGGTTGAAGGTATCGAAACAACGCGAACTCCCAAACCTTCTTTTTCTAATTGTTGCGCTGTTTGTAAAGCGAGAGCAATTTCAGAGCCAGTAGCCATAATCACTGCATCAATCTTGCCAGATGGATCACGCAACACATAACCACCGCGAGAAATTTCTTTGATTTGTGCAGGGGTGCGGGAGACAAATGGGCAATTCTGACGGCTAAAGATCAATGCGCTAGGACCATTCTTGCGCTCAATTGCTGCACCCCAGGCTACCGCACTCTCAGTGGTGTCACAAGGACGCCAAACCATCAAATTTGGAATGAGGCGTAAGCTGGCTACGTGCTCCACAGACTGGTGAGTTGGTCCGTCCTCGCCCAAACCGATTGAGTCATGCGTAAAGACAAAAATACTACGCAACTTCATCAAGGCAGCCATACGCAAAGCGTTACGGCTGTAATCTGAGAAAGTTAAGAAGGTGCCACCAAATGGAATGTAGCCACCATGCAGAGCGATACCGTTCATGATGGCGCTCATACCAAATTCGCGCACACCGTAATTAATGTGATTACCCCACTGATCGCCACGCACAGGCTTGCATGTAGACCAATTGGTTAAGTTAGAACCTGTTAAGTCAGCAGAGCCGCCCATAAATTCTGGTAACGCTGGCGCTAGAGCTTCAATTGCATTCTGACTTGCTTTACGAGTTGCAATAGTCTCAGCCTTAGTTTGGCAAGTTTTTAAATACGCATTTAATGTAGATGAAAAGTCTTTTGACAATTCACCTTCCATGCGGCGCTGTAATTCAGAAGCGAGTTCTGGAAATTTATTTTTATATTTCTGGAATTCTTTATTCCACTCATGCTCAGCTGCTTGACCACGTTTTTTAAAATCCCATGCAGCATAAATATCTTTCGGAATTTCAAACGGGGCATAAGGCCAGTTCAAAGCAACGCGAGTAGCTGCAATTTCAGCAGCACCTAATGGTGAGCCGTGCACCTTATCGCTACCAGCCATATTAGGTGAGCCTTGACCAATGGCGGTCTTGCAGCAAATGAGTGTCGGCTTATCGCTCTTTTTAGCCTTAGCAATGGCCGCAGAAACCGCTTCTGCATCATGCCCATCCACATCGCGAATGACATTCCAACCATAAGCCTCAAAGCGCTTGGGCGTATCTTCGTTAAACCAAGAAACCACTTTGCCATCGATCGAGATGCCGTTGTCATCCCACAATGCAATTAACTTATTCAGCTTGAGTGTGCCAGCTAAAGAACAAACCTCATGGCTAATACCTTCCATCAAACAACCGTCACCTAAAAATACATAGGTGTAGTGATCAACAATGTTATGACCAGGACGATTAAATTCTTCAGCAAGTAATTTCTCGGCCAATGCCATACCAACCGCATTCGAAATTCCTTGACCAAGTGGACCAGTAGTTGTTTCTACTCCGGGAGTGATTCCATATTCAGGATGCCCCGGTGTCTTGCTATGCAATTGACGGAAATTTTTCAACTCTTCAATCGGCAAGTCGTAACCAGAAAGATGTAAGAGTGAATACAACAACATGGAGCCGTGACCATTTGATAAAACAAAACGATCGCGATCCATCCAATGCGGATCGGTTGGATTGTGTTTTAAATGTTCGTTCCAAAGACCTACAGCAATATCTGCCATACCCATCGGCATACCAGGGTGACCTGAATTTGCCTGCTGTACTGCATCCATGGATAAAGCGCGAATGGCATTGGCCATGCGAATTTGAAGGTTTGACATCGTAAAAGTGGTCTCGAGGAAAATAAATTGGCTATATTTCAGTAATGCCTCAATTTTATCTTCCCGGACCATGGGAATCCCAAAAGCCAACGACCCTCACACCCGAGGTTGCCCACCATTTGCGTGTTCGACGCATTCAGGCCGGGGAATTCTTCCCAGTATTTGATGGAAAAGGCCAAGTTGCCAAGGGAGAGCTCCTCTCTTTGAGCGGAAAAACAGGTCAAGTTCAGCTAACCGACATCCGCAAAGATACCCATCGCGAGACCCCTTACGCCATTACCCTGGCCCAGGGACTAGCTGGTGGCGACAAAATGGACTGGATTGTTGAAAAAGCGGTTGAGACTGGCGCCCAAAATATTGCTCCGATGCAATGTGAGCGCTCTATTCTCAAGCTGACTCGTTCAAGTGATGCTGAGCGCGCCCAAAAACGGCTTGCCCATTGGGAAGGCATCATTCAAGCAGCCTGCGAACAATGCGATCGCACTGTCTTTGCCAGTCTGGAGCCCATTCAAACTTTTGAGGCTTACTTAAAGGCAATTCCAAAACCTGCCCTCAAGTTACTTCTTAGTCCTGATGCAACAAATAGCATGTATTCAGTACTTCTAGAACATGAACCTCAAGATATTGTCTTAATGATTGGTCCTGAAGGTGGTCACTCCCCCGAAGAAGAGGCTCAGGCAGAGGCTGCAGGCTATCAACTGGTATCCCTGGGTGAGCGCGTGCTGAGAACGGAAACGGCTGGCGTGGTGGCCATTACAGCCGTCCACAGCGTATGGAATCCTGAAATGCAAAATCGCCTCAAGTAGAGGCGATTTATGGAGCTTCTAAGGCTTTTGCTATTAAGCGAAAGAATAGAAAACGCGGTATGGAGTGCGGCGCTCAGCCCAGAAATCAACTGCATCACGGAAAACATCTAAAAGTGTTTCGCGCGCTTCTTTGTCAAACTTCTGAGTGCAAGGCAAGCCTTCAAGCACCACAACAAAGCCAGGCTGTGGGCCAGACTTATCAACCGTAGTGGTCAAAGCATCTAACAAAGGATCGTAGTTTTTTGCCTGCTGCTTAGTAAACGAATAAGCAATCGCAATGGATTCCAAAACCTCGCCCTTAGTCATTGCATTGGCGCAATTGGCATAAATGAAGTGTTGACCCAATTCTGTTGCGGCTTCCTGCAAATCAGGGGTACGGAAAGCACGAATCGATTGCACAATATTTGGGCGCACACTGCGCAACATAGCCGGCGGTCCGGCATCGCGAACGGCCAAAGCGGCACGCCAAGAAGCTGTCACTTTTTTCCCCGAAACTTGATTTGCTGCATAGGTTTGTAAACGAGATAAACCGCCTTCAGCATAAATGTTGGCAGCGGATGATTCGGTTTCAAGTCGATCATTGCTATCCCAACTTTCAGCACGGCTCTGTTCTTCGAAGCTGGCTGTATTGCTGTTTTCAGAGCGATTATTCATGATGGGTGCTAGGTTACCCGTAACACGCCATCAAATCAAGCCCAAATACAGTGCATTTTATGTAACACACTGATTTATATAGAAATAAATTATGTAAGTTATCGCTAACTTACATAATTCAAGGGTCTTAAGAAATGCCTCTTGCGTTGCTTGCGGCCTCAACAACTGCCAAAGTTGTCACATTCACAATACGACGAACTGTCGCTGCTGGGGTCAGAATATGAATTGGCTTAGCAACACCTAATAACAATGGGCCAATTGCAATGCCGTTACCCGCTGCTGTTTTTAGCAAGTTATAAGAAATGTTTGCTGCATCAATATTTGGCAGAACTAAGAGGTTGGCATCACCCTTTAATGGAGAAGATGTTACCGCGCCCGCACGAATGGTTTCATCCAAAGCACTATCGCCATGCATTTCACCGTCCACCTCTAGGGTTGGATCTGCTTTCTGAATCAACGCCAATACTTCGCGCATTTTGATTGCAGATGGTGCGTTGCTTGAACCAAAATTGGAATGTGAAAGCAGCGCTACTTTAGGTACGAGACCTAACTTACGCATCTCACTTGCAGCCATCAAAGTTAGCTCGGCTAATTCGCAGGCAGATGGGTCGATGTTGATATGGGTATCAACTAAAAATACTTGGCGACCGGGCAGGATCAGACCAGACATCGCACCATATACATTGGCACCAGCCTCACGACCAACCACTTCATCCACATACTTAAGATGAGTTGCGGAATTACCAACCGTTCCACAAATCATGCCATCGGCCATGCCTTTGATAATCATGATGGATCCGATCAAGCTATTGCGACGACGCATCTCTAACTTGGCAAAAGATTCTGTCACACCCTTACGTTCTGTAAGGCCAAGGTAGGTTTGCCAGAAGTCACGGTAGCGCGGATCATTCTCTGGATTAACAACCTCAAAGTCATCGCCCGCCTTCATACGAAGGCCAAACTTCACAATTCGATGCTCAATCACAGCTGGACGACCAATCAGGATTGGTGTTGCCAAATGTTCGTCGATGATGATTTGCACTGCACGCAATACACGCTCATCTTCACCTTCAGCAAACACAATGCGTTTTTGATTTGCAGGCACGCGTTTAGCAATGCTAAAGAGCGGCTTCATCAAAGTACCAGAGTGGTACACAAATTGTTGCAACTGATTGCGGTATGCATCGAAATCTTTAATCGGACGTGAAGCAACGCCATCATCCATTGCAGCTTTAGCAACAGCTGGAGCAATCACAGTAATCAAACGCGGATCAAATGGCTTAGGAATTAAATACTCCGGACCAAAGGAAAGGTTTTCAATACCGTAAACCGACGCTACAACCTCACTCTGCTCTGCTTGAGCCAACTCCGCCACAGCCTTGACTGCTGCGACTTCCATGCCACGAGTAATAGTGGTTGCGCCTACATCCAATGCGCCACGGAAGATAAACGGGAAACACAAAACGTTATTAACTTGGTTCGGGTAATCAGTGCGTCCTGTTGCCATCACCGCGTCTGGACGAACTGCTTTCACTTCTTCAGGCAAGATTTCTGGGGTTGGATTTGCTAAGGCATAAACCAATGGCTTAGGCGCCATCTTCTTCACCATATCTTGCTTCAGCACACCACCAGCAGAAAGGCCTAAGAAAATATCCGCGCCTTCAATTGCTTGATCGAGTGTGCGTAAATCTGTGTCTTGGCAGAATGGTTCCTTCTCTGGATCCATCAACTCTTTACGACCTTTGTAAGCAACACCAGCTAAGTCTGTTACCCAAATATTTTTGCGCTGAATACCAAGATCAACCAACAGATCTAAACAAGCTAATGCTGCGGCGCCCGCTCCAGAAGTGACCAGTTTTACCTCTTCAACTTTTTTGCCAACTACCTTCAAACCATTGAGGATGGCGGCTGCAACCACAATTGCAGTACCGTGCTGGTCATCATGGAAGACCGGAATCTTCATACGCGCTTGCAACTTGCGCTCAACTACAAAACAATCAGGCGCTTTAATGTCTTCTAAATTAATGCCACCGAATGTTGGCTCTAATGCCGCAATAATTTCTACCAACTTATCTGGATCGTTTTCATTAACTTCGATATCGAAAACATCAATGCCAGCAAATTTCTTAAAAAGAACTGCTTTACCTTCCATCACCGGCTTACTTGCCAATGGCCCAATATTTCCCAAACCTAAAACGGCAGTACCGTTTGTGATGACGCCAACTAAATTTCCACGTGCTGTGTACTTAAAAGCATTCGCAGGATCTTTAACAATTTCTTCACAAGGAGCAGCAACACCTGGCGTATACGCCAGGGCTAGATCTCGTTGATTGGTTAGTTGCTTTGTGGGGGCAATTTCAATTTTGCCCGGAGTAGGAAACTCGTGGTACTGGAGGGCTGCCTCTCTTAAGGCTGCAATTTGTTGCTCTTTATTGTTTTCTTTGCTCATTCACTAGCTCGCTAAATTTCGTCTTATCTTTGTTTTATCTAAGACAGTTAAGAGCTTAATTCTATTCCTCTCGGGCGCTCACTACATAACCGCCATAAAATGAAGCATGTCTTCTCATTCCACACCCCCTGGGGAATTCGACCTCATTGAACGTTTTTTTAAAACGGGTGCGAATTCTTTGCGTACCAATGCAGATCAAGCCATTACCCTTGGAATTGGCGATGATTGCGCCCTAATTAAGCCCGGGGCGGATGAAGAAGTTGCCATCACTAGCGACATGCTGGTTGAAGGTAGGCATTTTTTTGCTGGCGCCAATCCCGAGCTATTAGGCCGCAAAGCCCTAGCAGTCAACCTTTCAGACTTAGCAGCCATGGGTGCAAGACCCATTGGATTTACACTGGCAATTGCCCTTCCAACCGTTGATAACGCATGGTTAGAGGCATTTTCAAAGGGTCTTTTTGCTATGGCGGCAGAGTATTCATGCCCCCTCATAGGAGGCGACACCACAGCAGGACCACTGACGCTTTCAATCACTGCTTTTGGCGCAATCCCTACCGGAGAAGCCATTCGTAGATCAGGGGCAATGCCGGGTGATGACATTTGGATTTCAGGAACCGTTGGTGATGCCAGACTTACTCTTGCTGCACTGCGTCATGAAATTAATCTCCCCGCTGAGGATTTGCAACAAATAGAACACCGCATGCACAACCCCACACCGAGAACTGAATTGGGTGTGCAACTTAGAAATATTGCGAGCTCCGCCCTAGATGTATCCGATGGTCTTCTTGGCGACTTACGTCACATTTTGAAACAGTCACAAGTCGATGCTGAAATTCAGTTAGGCAAGCTGCCAAAATCTGCAACTCTACAAAAGCAAGGCATGCAAATTCAAAAACAATTTTCTGCATGCGGTGGAGATGACTACGAGATTTGCTTTACTGCCCCAGAAAGTCAACGCGACAAAATCGAAGCGATTAGCAAATCAATTGGATTGCCTCTCACCATCATTGGCAAAACAGTTCTTAAAAATGATGTTGAAGCAAAAGTATATTTACTAGATGAGTCTGGCATTCTTTTGAGTGATGCAGAAGCTGCCCCATTTTTAAAATCATTTGATCACTTTGCATCATGACGAATCCTCAGAATTCTGTTGAAGTGAAGCCAACTTTTAAGTGGGTATTTCAAACCGCTAGTCGGACCATTGCATTTGGCTTTGGTAGCGGTCTCAGCCCCGTAGCACCAGGCACTGCCGGCACGCTCTGGGCCTGGGCAGCCTTTCTGGTCGGTGAATACTTTCTCAGCACTGAAGATTTTCTCTGGACTATTGGTGGTGGCATAGTGCTTGGCTGCTGGATCTGTGGCCATGTTAGCGAAGAGCTTGGTAAAAAAGATTTTGGTGGAATTGTTTGGGATGAAATTGTTGCCTTTTGGTTAGTTCTGATCTTCATCATGCCAACCAATATTTGGATGCAAGCAATTGCATTTGGGCTGTTCCGTTATTTTGATGCGATGAAGCCAGGTCCAATTGGAATAATTGACCGCCACTTTAAAGATATGGCAACCGATCATTCCAAGCGCTCTTCTTTATTACAAATTATTTGGCGCGGTTTTGGCATTGTGATTGATGATCTTGCGGCTGCCTTTTGCACACTCCTCATCATTGCCTTGTTGCAGTTTCTAATTAAATAACGATCATCAATGAAAACAGCGGACCTCACTAAAACATTGGCTGAGATTTTGCTTTCCAGAAATTGGACGGTATCACTCGCTGAGTCTTGTACTGGCGGCCTAGTCTGCGCCACCTTAACCGAGCTATCAGGATCAAGTGAATGGTTTGAACGTGGCTACATTACCTATAGCAATGAAGCTAAAACAGAATGTCTTGGGGTTCCAGCGGGAATCATTGAGACCCATGGGGCAGTCAGTGAGGCCGTAGCAAAGGCAATGGCCGAGGGTGCCAGGATCAACTCGGGGAGCAATGTGGCGATCTCCATAACTGGGGTGGCTGGACCAACCGGTGGGTCAGAAGAAAAACCGGTTGGAACTGTTTGGTTTGGCTGGGCTACCGCAAATCAAATCCTGACCAAAACCATGCGCTTTGACGGCGATCGTCAAAAGGTGAGAGAGCAAGCAACCGTGTTTGCGCTTGCTGAGTTAATCGCCTTACTGAGAAGTTAAAAAACTACAAACTGCTGATTACTTCATCCAGCCTTTGCTATGGAAGTACCAAAGTGGGATAAGTGCAGAAACCAACATCGCACCAATTGCCATTGGGTAACCCCAAGTCGCATCTAATTCCGGCATATGTTTGTAGTTCATGCCCCAGATACTGGCAAGTAAGGTTGGCGGCATTAAAGCTACGGATACCACCGAGAAGATCTTGATAATTTTGGATTGGTTCAAATTAATGAAACCGACGGTAGCATCCATCAAGAAGTTAATCTTGTCGAATAAGAAAGCAGTATGATTTTCGAGTGAATCAATGTCGCGCAAAATTTGACGCGCCTCCTCTTGCTGTTCATCAGAGAGCAACTTGCTGCGCATAAGGAAAGATAAGGCTCTGCGGGTATCCATCACATTACGACGAATACGTCCGTTGGTATCTTCCTCTTTTGCAATTGTCTCGAGAACTTGTTCTGCATCTGCATCATTGATATCGTCTTGCAAGACTCGTTTACCTGCTTGTTCGAGGTTTTCATAAACCTCTTCCAAAGCATCCGCAGAGTACTCGGCATCAGTTGAATACAAATCTAGCAATACGTCTTTTGCATTACTCACCGATCCAGGACGTAAACGCGCACGCAAGCGAACTAAGCGGAACACTGGTAAATCTTCATCATGAATCGAGAACAATACTTGCTTGGTAAGAACGAAAGCGACTCGAACGTTACGAGAAGTTTCTTCCTCATCCAATAAGAAATCAGTACGAATGTGGAGGTGACCATCATCTGCTTCGAAGTAACGTGCAGAAGCTTCCAAGTCGCCCAAGTCATCTAGCTCGGGCAAGAGTACGCCAAACGCCTCTTTAATCCAGATTAATTCCTCTTCTTCTGGATCAACCACGTCAATCCAGATAGGATTGGCATATTGCAACAATTCATTGCGATCTTCGACTTGCTCTTGAGAGAGGCGGCCATTTTGCAGGACGAACAAGTTGATCATGGTGAACTCCTAAGGAATGTGCGCTAGTTTATCCTATACAACATGACAGTTTCACTAAAATAAGCCAAATCCAATGAACTCTCGCTCAAATACCTTTAACCAGCAACTCCAGTCCGCATGGGCTTTCCAAGGCAGCATGCTGTGCGTTGGTTTTGACCCGGACCCAAAGCGCTTACCCACAACCCTGCAAGGGAAACCCGAGGGGATCTACGAGTTCTGCCGTGAGATTGCCGATGCAACCGCTGATTTGGTCTGCGCCTTCAAGCCCCAGTTTGCCTACTTTGCCTCCCAAAGGGCAGAAGCCCAATTAGAAAAACTTATTAAGCATCTCAAAGACAAATACCCCCATATCCCCGTAATTCTGGATTCCAAGCGAGGGGATATTGGCAGCACGGCAGACCACTATGCCTTAGAAGCTTTTGATCGCTATGGGGCTGATGCAGTAACTGTGAACCCCTATATGGGTTTTGACACCATTGAGCCCTACCTCAAGCATGCAGGCAAAGGGGTGATTGTTTTGTGCCGCACATCCAACCCAGGCGGATCGGATTTGCAGTTTTTGAATATCGCTCCTAATGGCGAACCCCTGTATCTACATGTAGCCAAACTTGCCGCCCAACAGTGGAATGGCTCAGGCCAGATTAGCCTGGTAGTTGGCGCGACCTTCCCAGAGGAAATCGCCAAAGTACGCGCCATTGTTGGCGAGATGCCTTTGCTAATTCCGGGTATTGGCGCTCAAGGTGGTGACATTGATGCTACCGTCAGTGCTGGAAAAATCATAGGCAAGCCGGGAACTGGGATGATCATTAACTCCTCCAGAGCTATTCTGTACGCGAGCTCCGGAAGTGATTTTGCAGAAGCCGCCAGAGCAGTTGCCCTGAGCACGCGTGATGCCCTCAGAGCTGCAGCAAATAAATAACTAAGAAATTGCTAAGCGCTCTTACTTTTTTGGGTAAGGCGCTAATGCAACCCGATCCATGCCTTCCAAGATAAATTCTTGGCGAGCGGAGTAATTAATACTTCCTCGACGGCAGTACTGTTGTCTATCAAAACACTTGGGTGCAGGTAACGCCGAGGCTAGTGCGGCAGCCTGGTCTCGGTCCAGTGAAGCCGGGCTGGTAGCGTAATAGTGCTGGGACGCAGCTCCAACCCCAAAAATGCCCTCACCCCACTCCACCGAATTGAGATAAATCTCATACAGCCTCTGTTTTGAAAGAGTTAACTCCAAAAGCCCAGTGATGATGAGCTCTTGCCCTTTGCGCAAATAGTTTTGCTCCGAGGAAAGAAATAAATTTTTTGCTAACTGCTGCGTAATGGTTGAACCACCTCGCAAAGCTGTTTTTGATTTATTGCCTGCTTGAGTTTTTTGCTGATTTTGCTGTTGATTCTTTTGCCAAGCTTTTTGCATATCCTCTATCCGCACGCCACTGTGCTGAAAGAAGATATCGTCTTCACTGACCAGAACTGCACGCTTGAGATTATTGGAGATCTTGTCGTATGGCACCCATTGAGATTGCATGGAGCAACTCCAATGCCATGAACATAAGCGCCAACGCTCAGCCCGCTGGAATGCGGTACTACTCGGATCCAAGCCTATCCATAAGGCAATCTGTAGAGCAAAGAATATTTGCATCGCCACAAATCCTGCTAGCAAACATTTCACTGGATAGAGAAGCCAGCGCATCAGAAAAAATCAGCTACGTAGCTCTGACAACACTGCACGAGGATCAATAGAACTTGCCAACTGCGCACCACGCCATAGCAAGAATGCATCAGCCGCTTGCTCAACCAACATTCCAAGGCCATCACTAACCCGTGCACCCCGTTGAAGGGCTTGCTGCATGAAAGCGGTAGTTTTGCCATAGACCATGTCATAAGCAAAAGAGCTGGGCACAAAAATATTGCTCACCGCCTGCGAACTCAAAGGTGATTCATCCGTCAGACCAGCGGCGGTGGCATTGATTACCAAATCAAATGGGTACTGCGTTTTTGCAGGATCCTCCAGACCAGCCAAAGTCCTGGACTCGAGTGCAACTTCTTTAGATGCCGCTAGATCAGCAAAGAGTTTGACCAATTCATCCGCTTTAGCGTTCGAGCGATTAGCAATAATGAGTGATTTGGGGGCTTGCTCCAATAGCGGGCCAATCACGCCACGCGCAGCTCCGCCAGCACCAATCAGCAAAATACGAGCACTATGGAGTGCAATACCTTGCGCCAAAAGATCACGCACGAGACCAGCACCATCGGTGTTGTCACCAAAAATTTTGCCCTCAGTTTTCCACAAAGTATTAACGGCGCCCGCCAATTGCGCACGGGGTGTTAATACGTCAGCCAGATTTTGAGCATCCAACTTAAAAGGTACCGTGACATTCATACCTTTGCCACCTGCAGCAAAAAATGCTTTAGCTACTTGCGCAAATGCACCTACCTCAGGCTGAAGACGCCCATAGTGCATACGCTGCTTTGCTTGCTCCGCAAAACGTTGATGAATTGCTGGAGATTTACTGTGCGCAATCGGATTACCAGACACAGCATAAACATCCACGCCAGCAAAAAGGCTTGGGTCTGTGTGCAAAGAGGCGGCATTCGTGGAACTCATAATGACTACAGAATAAGCGAATTTATAAAGTTAGTTAAATTGCTTTAATGACGTAGCTCTAGACGATCTATTCCATCGCGCGCGAAATCGAAAGTGGAGATCCAATCCAATACATCAATTTGATTGCGCATTTCCGAAGGAAAAGGACCAAAGGGGGCTGAAGCCCTAACGATGGCAAGGGCCTGACGATCCAACTCAGGATTGCCAGAACTGCGGCCAATAGAAAGCCCATCTTTACCCTGGGCGTTCGTGGTGATTCTTCCTTGGTTATCCACACTCACCACAATCACCAAACTGCCATATAAGGGACGGCCATTTGCTCTTGGGAAAAATGCGCTGCCATAAGCCTCAATTTTTTGGCGCATGGCATCGTAATAGTGTGCAAAGCTCACTGCTTTTGTATTAGCACCCGTCAGCACCTTACGCCTTGGCTCTCTGCCATCAGACTGGAGCCGCTTTGCTAACTCAGCTTCTAAAGAATTGAGTTGCGGTGTAATTTTTTGCTCATCGCCGCTTTTACGACCACCAGAGCGATTGCGCTGCTCATCTAGCTTTGCGAGCATTTGCTTTTGCTGCTTCTCTAAAACCTCAAGTCTTGCTTCTGCGCCCAATCTAGCGCGATGCAGTGCAGTAGCATCTTGATTCTCTGTTTTACCGCCACCCTGTAAATCGGCTTGAGCTAATTTGCTCGCTTTTTGAGGAGGTGTTTTATTGCTAGCGTTAACTAAAACAACACTTAAGGGCGTATTTAGCCTGCGATTCTGAATTTCCCCAACACCCCAGCGAAATGATAAGAACACAAGATGAATCAGAATGGAGGCACATAAGGCAAAACGAAACGGATAGCGATTCCATGTGCGGCCAAGGCAATGCAAGACCTTGGCCAGTTGCTCAGGACATGGAATCTCAAGAGATTTAAGCTGGGCTAGCATCTTCTTCAGGTTTGCCTGATGGCTCTGGCTCTAGCTCCAACTCTATAGCCTGGTCAGCCGATTCCTTTTCAGGAGCCTCCATCTTTGCTTCAACTTCTAGAACTCGAACACCTGCGCTAAGTTGCAATAAATCTACATCGGCAATCACTACTTCTGCACGAGTCATACGGGGATGGGTTGCCAACTCTGGAATTGGCAAGTGCAATGGCACTAACTCCACTCGAGACATGCCTTCTTTCAAATGACGGACATACACAGTCTTTGATTCACCATCTTGCGTGATCCAACGTAAACACCAATATTTTTCTAGGCGGTCTTGGAACTCTCCATACGCTTGATAGCAAGACTCAAAGTCAGCAGCAATGCCCATCAGCGTAGCATCGCGTGGCGGAAACGGTGCAACCATTTTGGCAGTCACGCCATGCTTTGCAAGCGCAATCAATTGCCATTGATTGACCAGGTCGGAATATCGACGCAAGGGAGAGGTACACCAAGCGTAATAGTCCAGGCCTAAGCCTTCATGCGGTCCTGGAGTGGTTTGCATGCGAGTGCGCAGTGGGCCCCAGCCCTTCTGAGTTCTAAATAATCCTGGAAGACCGTGGTCGGCAAGAAGCTGACCAGATGCGCTGTTACAGAAGATCATCCACTCCGCAACAATGGTGTCCAAAATGGAGCCACGCTGACGCGGCAAGATATCAACGCGCTGAACCCCATCCACCTCCTGAATCTGGAAGTGAAAGTCCCTTGCAAGAGCATTGGGATCCACAAGCCCAAGTTGCTCGGCACGTAAGCCATTTGCCACGCGCTTTTCTTGGCGACCCGCATGAAGATGTTTAGCGGCTTGCCACAAAATGGCTAACTCTTTGCGATAAGGATAGTTAGCACCCTCATCAAGCAAACTTTCTTCGCTCACAAGATGCTCAATATCTTCCAAGCGTAAATTGGCTGCCATAGGCACCATCTCTGCACGCATCTGCAAAGTCGCTCGATTGACGACCCCCTGAGAATCAATATCAACATAGATCGATAAGGCGGGTCTTGGCATGCCTTCATCTAAGGAGAATTGCTCAATGACTGAATCAGGCAACATCGTAATTTTGTCGCCAGGGAAGTACGCCGTAGACATACGATTACGCGCAACTTGATCCAAGGGATCATCTTTTGAAATGGCCAAACCTGGAGCAGCAATATGAATACCTATCCGATGCCCGCCCTCAATTGGCGTGACTGATAGAGCATCATCAATCTCCGTAGTGCCGGAATCGTCAATAGAGAATGCGTGCACTTGGGCGATTGGAAGCTCAGCAATAGCGGATGCATATGCCGCTTGATCAACCCCAACAGCTGGGTTGTGATCGGCACCATTCGGAAAGTGCGCCTTCAGAAACAATCCCTGGTGATAAGCCAATGGTGAATCAATTGCGCCACAACGGATCATGAGTTGCGCTGGAGATTCGCCAGTCTCTGTGCAGGCAGATATTAAAGCTTTGTATGCCGATGTATTTTTATCCGGAGAGAAGAGTAATTGTTTGGCAGATGACTTAAGTGTTTCAGGAAAGGTGCCAGAAACCAATTCTTGTTGCCATACCGATTGCTGCTCAAGTTCTTTCTGCTTACGCTCTAGAGCCGCTAAGCCTGCCTGCAATTGCTCAAGCGGAGCGCGCTGAAAACGACCACGACCTTTGCGACGAAAAAATACTGGGGCACCTTGTAAAGCAATCGCTAACGCGACTTGCTGCGGAACACTTACTTGCGAGCCAAAGTACTCCTGTGCAACATCCACCAAGCCAAACTCATCATCTGGCGCGCAATCCCAAAGCAACTGCAAATCAATATCGGCAGTCAGAGTGCCGGCCTCATCCATAGCGGCCTGCGCATCTGGCTTTTCAAAGCGCAACCAAACCTCTTTAGCTTTGAGCTTAATCTTTTTTCCAGAAAGACTGGTTGCCTGCCAAGACTCTGCATCCCCAGCGCCTGATGCAGACTGCACTGTGGCGACCTTGATATCGCCACCTTCTTCATATAAAAGATTCATGCTTAGAGCGAGATCCCGCCGCTGGCCTCTAATGCCACTCCATTGACATAGCTCGCTTCATCGCTAGCCAAGAACAAGTAAACGTTAGCCATTTCAGTAGGAGTGCCTAAACGGCCAAGCCAGCTGCGTCTTTCGATATCTTGCAAAATATTTTCTGGCATGGCTTTGACCATCTCTGTTGCAATAAAGCCAGGACATACCGCATTCACTCGGATTCCCTTGGGACCAAGTTCGCGTGCCCATGTCTTAGTAAAGCCAATAACGCCAAATTTAGTCGCCGAATAATTGGTTTGACCAAAATTACCGTATAAACCTACAACGCTAGATGCATTGACTACAGCACCAGAGCCGGCTTCGAGCATATGCGGGACGATCAGTTGAGTGCAATTAAAAACGCCCTTTAAATTGACATCAATCACCGTATCAAACTGAGCTTCAGTCATCTTAATTAAGCGCGCATCTTGAGTGATGCCAGCGTTGTTAATCAAGATATCAATACGACCGTGTTTTTGCATTACCTGGTCAACTACCGCCTGAATGCTGGCGCGGTCAGTAACATTCATGGAATAACCCTCTGCATTCAACACTTGTGCAGCAGCGCCGTTGATAGCCTCTTGGTTGATATCGGTGATGATGACCTTGGCACCCTCTTGCGCAAAACGCTGGGCTGTAGCAAAACCAATACCCTTAGCGGCACCGGTGATGATGGCTACTTTATCTTTTAATCTATCGCCCATTTTTTGCTTTCTGTATTTTGTTACTTTGCCGAAATAGCTTTTAATAGTTTTTGATGGACACCACCAAATCCACCATTGCTCATCACCAAAATATGGTCGCCCGGGTTTGCTTCTTGGGCAACCGCTTTCACCAATACCTCAAGATCATCAAAAGCATGCGCTTTACCCTGCTCTTGTTGATTTAGTGGCGATAAGACTTCAGTTAAATCCCAGCCTAATGATTCTTTTCCTGAGTTTGCGCCATATGCAAATACTTTGTCTGCTGCCTCAAGACTTCCAGGAAGCTGAGCCTTCATCACGCCAAGCTTCATTGTGTTTGAACGTGGCTCCAGTACAGCTAAGATGCGCGCTTTACCAACGCGACGACGCAAACCATCAACGGTAGTAGTGATTGCGGTTGGGTGATGCGCAAAATCGTCGTAAACCGTAATGTCATTTGCAACGCCAATGGTTTCTAAACGACGCTTCACATTCTTGAACTCTGCCAAGGCGCGCGCAGAGTCTGCCGGCGAGATGCCGATGTGGTTGGCAGAGGCAATCGCAGCAAGAGCATTGAATTGATTGTGTCGACCCATGACACCCGAATCAAGAGCCCACTTCACTGCGGCTACTTCCTTGCCAGATTTGCGCACAATAAAGCCATCATTCTCTTGTGAGATTAAGGACCATTCATTTGCAAGCTCTTGACCAAAGCGCTCTACAGGAGACCAAGCACCACGAGTAATCACGCTTACTAGTGCTGGCTCTTCGCCATTCACCACCAATAAACCATCACCCGGAACGGTACGTACTAAATGATGAAATTGGGTTTCAATTGCCGCAAGATCAGCGAAGATATCAGCATGATCAAATTCCAAATTATTTAATAAAGCAGTGCGAGGTCGATAGTGAACAAACTTACTGCGTTTGTCGAAAAATGCAGTGTCGTATTCATCAGCCTCAATCACAAAATATTTACCCTCACCCAAGCGCGCAGATACTGTGAAATTCAAAGGCACGCCACCAATAAGGTATCCCGGCTTATAACCGTTGAATTCCAAAATCCAAGTCAGCATGGCTGAAGTTGTGGTTTTTCCATGCGTGCCAGCAACCGCTAGAACATGTCTTCCATATAAAACTTGTTCGCCCAACCATTGCGGACCAGAAATATAGGGCAAGCCTTGATTAAGAATTGCCTCCATCAAAGGATTGCCACGAGAAACCACATTGCCAATTACAAATAAATCAGGCATGGTCTCAAACTGAGATAATTGATCGGGCGAAAATCCCTCAATCAGTTCGATGCCTTGAGCCTCAAGCTGCGTACTCATTGGTGGATACACGTTGGCATCGCAGCCAGTAACGCGGTGTCCAGCTTGTCTGGCGATTGCGGCAATGCCGCCCATGAAGGTACCGCAAATGCCCAAGATATGTATATGCATTAATGAATTTTAGCGAAGGAGTTGTAATGAACCGCAGACAATGGATCATCATCGTCGCAATTAGCCTTTTAGCGCTAGTTTCAGGCGTACTGACTTCGCAATGGATTTACAAAACTGGCTTGGCTAGCGACCCAGCCGTAAAAGCGTTTCTTGAAAATCCTTGGCAAACCCCAGACGGAAAAGCAGCCAACACCCAAGAATGGCAAGGAAAAGTCCTGGTAGTGAACTTTTGGGCTTCCTGGTGCCCCCCATGCGTTGAAGAAATGCCCACTTTAGACAAGCTTCAACAAGAGTTTTTGCAACAAAATGTCTTATTTGTCGGTATCGGCATCGATTCACCCTCTAATATTCGTGAATTCCTCGAAAAAACCCCGGTTAGCTATCCAATCATGATTGGTGGATTGCAGGGTAGCAATCTTTCTAAGCAAATGGGAAATTCCCAAGGCGCCCTCCCCTACACCATCATCATTAATGCCAAAGGAAAATCTAGTTATAGCAAATTGGGTAAGATAAGCGAAGATGAGCTCAGAAATGCGATTAAATCCGCTTTATAAGTATTTTTAGTGATTTTTAAAGTTAAGAGCTTAAAGCTAATTCGCCTAAATTTTAGGCAATAAACTCCGTATTTTTCAATAACTGCGCTTAAAAGTTTCAAAATCTCCTAGTTTTGAGTCTACTTTTTGGTCTTTTACCGCCTTTATAAAGGTATACTTTCCCTCATAAGCAATAAAGCATGAAGTTGTATGTAGGACTCAAGTCCAGATCGTCAATTAACGCTTAACTGCCTCTAAAAATAGGGATCTATGTCGAAAAAAGCTTCAATTCTCGTAATTCAAGGCCCAAACCTAAATCTATTAGGCACCCGTGAACCCGATGTTTACGGCAAGACAACCTTAGAAGACATTCACCAAAAGCTGGGCGAACTGGCTAAAGCGCAATCCGTTGATCTCGCCACCTATCAAAGCAATCATGAAGGTGAGTTAATCGACCGCATTCAGAAGGCCAAACAAGATGGTGTTGATTTCATCATCATCAATCCAGGCGCCTTTACTCACACCAGCGTTGCCCTACGCGATGTATTGGCTGGTGTAGCCATTCCATTTACTGAAGTTCATTTATCCAATATTCACCAGCGTGAAGAATTCCGCAAGCACTCCTACCTGTCTGATATTGCGACGGGGGTTATTTGTGGGCTTGGCGCCATTGGCTATGAATTAGCGTTGCAAGCAGCGATTACACGTTTAAAGAAGTAAATCTATTTAAAGAATTACAAGAGAGGAAGCACTCGCATGGATCTGAGAAAACTAAAAACCTTGATCGACTTAGTCTCTGAGTCAGGTATTTCTGAGCTGGAAGTAAATGAAGGTGAAGATCGCGTTCGCATTGTCAATGCTGGATCTCCAGCCCCAGCGGGCCAGGTGGTTTACGCCAATCCGGCGTCCGTACAAGCAATGCAAGCTGCACCAGCTGCCAGCGCACCCGCCCCAGCAGCAGCTGTTGAGGCGCCTGCTGCTGAAACTGGTTTTGTTGCGAAGTCTCCAATGGTTGGTACTTTCTACCGCGCACCAAATCCTGAATCGCCAAACTTTGTCAACATTGGTGATACCGTCAAAGTAGGCCAAACCCTTTGCATCATTGAAGCGATGAAGCTACTCAACGAAATTGAATCTGAGCATGCTGGTGTAGTTAAAGAAATCCTCTGTGAAAACGGTCAGGGTGTTGAGTTTGACCAGCCTCTTTTCATCATCGCCTAATAGATCGACTTAGATCTATTCCAATTCACCGTTACTTAACTCAGAGCCGACATGTTCGATAAGATTCTGATTGCCAATCGGGGAGAAATTGCTCTCCGCATCCAACGCGCATGCCGCGAGTTGGGAATTAAAACTGTTGTGGTGTATTCGACCGCAGATAAAGAGGCGAAATATGTGAGGCTCGCCGATGAAGCTGTATGCATCGGGCCAGCACCATCTCCACTTAGCTACCTCAATATGCCCGCGATTATTTCTGCAGCAGAAGTAACTGACGCTGAAGCGATCCATCCTGGCTATGGATTCCTTTCTGAAAATGCTGACTTCGCAGAGCGCGTAGAAAAATCGGGTTTTGCATTTATTGGGCCTACAGCAGCATCCATTCGCTTAATGGGTGACAAGGTTTCTGCTAAACGCGCCATGATTAAAGCAGGCGTGCCTTGTGTTCCTGGCTCTGAAGGCGCTCTTCCTGATAATCCAAAAGAGATTGTTGCGACCGCTAAAAAGGTTGGTTATCCCGTCATCATTAAAGCAGCTGGTGGTGGTGGTGGTCGCGGTATGCGCGTAGTGCACACTGAGGCCCACCTCATTAACGCCGTCAATATGACGCGTGAAGAAGCTGGACGCGCTTTTGGTAACCCAGAAGTCTATATGGAGAAGTTTTTAGAGAAACCTCGTCACGTAGAGATTCAGATTCTGGCCGACACCCATGGCAATGCTATTTGGTTAGGTGAGCGTGATTGTTCTATGCAGCGTCGCCACCAAAAGGTGATTGAAGAAGCTCCAGCCCCTGGCATTGATCGTCGTTTAATTGCCAAAATTGGTGAGCGTTGTGCAGAAGCTTGTCGCAAGATTGGCTACCGCGGCGCCGGTACATTTGAATTCCTCTATGAAAACGGTGAATTCTTCTTTATCGAGATGAATACCCGTGTTCAGGTAGAACATCCAGTTACTGAAATGATTACTGGTGTGGATATTGTTCAAGAACAGATTCGCATTGCTGCTGGCCTCAAACTCAGTTACCGCCAGAAAGACATTGTTTTCCGCGGACATGCCATTGAGTGCCGCTTAAATGCCGAAGATCCATTCAAGTTCACTCCAAGTCCAGGCAAGATTGGTTCATTCCATATGCCAGGTGGTCCTGGTATTCGCGTTGACTCACATGCATACAGCGGTTATGTAGTGCCATCCAATTACGACTCTATGATTGGTAAATTGATTTCTTACGGCAATACCCGTGAGCAAGCTATTCGCCGTATGCAGATTGCACTCTCCGAAATGGTGATTGATGGCATTACGACCAACGTGCCACTCCATCGTGAATTGATGTTAGACCCCAACTTCATTGAAGGCGGCACCAGCATTCACTACTTGGAGCATCGCTTAGAAGAGCAAGCTGCAAGTCGCGGCAAGTCCTAATTCATGCGAGCGTCCCATGTCTTATCGTGAGCTGGTATTCACGGTAGCTGCCGAAACCGCAGAGCCTTTAGGTGATGCGCTTTTGGACTTGGGCGCCCTATCAGTCACCGTTGAGGATGATGCTGCTGGTGGATACGACGAAAATCCTCTCTACGGAGAGCCAGGGCTTTCCCCAGAAGTACAAGCCTGGGATCGATCTGCAGTAACCGCTCTATTTAATCCTGAGATTGATGCTTCTGGCAGCGCGGAATTTATCCCGGAGCTGCTTACTTCCTTAAAAGAAGCAGGCTTTAACTTAGCGCCTCCCCAAGAAAAGACCGTTGAAGAACAAGACTGGGTTCGACTAACTCAAAGTCAATTTGCACCCATTCAAATTGGTGAGCGCATTTGGGTGGTACCTTCATGGCACGATGCGCCAACCGATCCAAATGCAATCTGTCTAGCTGTTGATCCAGGGCTTGCATTTGGTACAGGAAGTCACCCAACAACCCATTTATGCCTTCTATGGCTTGAGCAACAAAACAATCTTCAGAACCAGAGCCTTTTGGATTACGGTTGTGGATCAGGAATTTTGGCTATTGCCGCAGCCAAACTAGGCTGCAATCCCGTTATTGGTACTGATATCGATCCTCAAGCTATGGTTGCCGCACGTAGCAATGCAGAAATCAATCACACCACTATTCGCTTTGTTCTGCCAAACGAAGGCGCAATCGAACTTGCTGCAGAAACCAAATACGACATTGTCATGGCCAATATTTTGGCCAATCCACTGCAAGTGCTTGCTCCTGCTCTGGTAAATAAGATGAAATTGGGCGGACGCATTGTTTTATCGGGTGTACTTGCCCGCCAAGCAGAGGAAGTGATTGCTACTTACAGCCAATGGTTAACGCTTTCAGTCTGGAAAGAGAGCGAAGGCTGGGTTTGCTTGCATGGCACCCTCAACCAAGATAAGCAAAGTGCTGCCAATACTGCTTTTGCTACACCTGCTCAAAAAAAAAGTCTTAAATTAGTCCTTTACGCTGGCTTATTGCTGCTCTTACTGGTTTTTGGAGAGCATCTCTCAAGAAATTCATTGCTCCCAGCACTTGCACCACGCGTTGATGGCACATCAAATTCTTTTTTCGTGAATTCATTTTCTGTTTTACAGCGTGTGGATGCAAAACTTTGTCGCACACTGGGATGTCTAGATCGCGCTGTAAGCGATTTTGCCGCTTGGAAAATAACTTCAGCCACACTTTCACCAGAAAACGCGCGAGAAGGGCTTAAAAGCGTCACAAATCAATCTATGTTGCAAGTTGAGATACAAAATCGTCTTGCTATTACCGTTTTACCGCCAAATTTAGAAATTACTTTGACTGATGCAGAAGAATCTGAAATCAAATCATTGCAATTCACCCCACAAGAATGGCTTCCCAAAACTTGGCAAGACACTCACCCTGATTTTTTAAAAAAGGGTGTGCCTTCTGGCGAGCTTTTGCAGATTGAATTAGCTATTTCACTGCCACCAAACGCTGCGGGTTATCGCGTGCGGGTGCTCTACCCCTAAATCCATTCATCAATAACGCATTTATCCCCTTATTTTTCTAAAGAAAGTAATTTATGGCTAGCTTGATCTGTGGCTCTATCGCCTACGACACCATCATGAACTTTGAAGGCAAATTTGCCGATCAAATCCTGCCTGAGCAGATTCATATCCTGAACGTAGCCTTTTTGGTTCCAACCATGCGTCGCGAATTTGGTGGTTGCGCAGGCAATATTGCCTACAACCTTAATCTTTTGGGTGGCGACCCCATCATCATGGCTACCGTTGGTGGCGATGCGATACCGTACATGAACCGCCTTGAGCAACTCAAGATTGATGCGAGCCATATTCGCCAGATCGAAAAAGCGTTTACCGCCCAAGCCATGATCACCACTGATCAGGCGAATAATCAAATTACCGCCTTCCACCCGGGCGCAATGGGTGAGTCACACCTAAACCAAGTTTCTGCGGTTGTTGCCGAGCGCAGCAAAAATGCTAAGGGCGCAGCTAAATTAGGAATTGTCGCCCCCGATGGTCGCCAAGGCATGTGGGAGCACTGCCACCAATTGGCCGATGCCAATATTCCATTCATCTTTGATCCAGGCCAAGGCTTGCCGATGTTCAACGGCCCAGAGTTGCTTGAACTAGTCGACATCGCCAGCTACCTGGCCGTTAATGACTATGAGGGAGAAATGCTTTCGCAAAGAACAGGATTGAGCTTGGCAAAAGTGGCTGAGCGAGTCAAGGCGCTGATTGTTACCAAAGGCGCCGAAGGGGCCGACATCTATGTTGATGGCAAATGCATTGCTATTCCGCCTGTACCGGCAGCAAAAGTGGTTGACCCAACTGGTTGCGGTGATGCATTCCGCGGCGGCCTACTCTTTGGTTTGGAAAACGGTATGGACTGGGAGACGACTGGTCGCCTAGCTAGCCTCATGGGTTCAATCAAAATTACCCATCAAGGACCACAAAATCACCAATTGAGCAAAGATCAGATTGCAAGCCAATTTAAAGCGGCGTTTGGCTTTAGCTTCTAAGCATTCTTTGACTCAAGCTTGAGTCATCCGGATTGAGGAAATAAAAAAAGGGGTCTCGTGAGAGACCCCTTCTAGTAACACCCGTCTGTTTAAGGACGTGTGCCAGTTGGGAAGGGCCAAGCAGCGGCAGGATTCAACGCACTAGTCGCTGGTGCAGCTTTCTTAGCCGCGGGCTTTTTTACAGCAGAGCCCGCTTTCTTCGCAGCAGGCTTACTTACTTTTTTTTTGCTACGCGCTTTTTAGCAACCTTTTTTGCAGCTTTTTTAGCAGCAGGCTTCTTAGCAGCAGCTTTTTTCTTAGCAGCAGGCTTCTTTTTAGCTACTTTTTTAGCAGCTGGCTTTTTAGCAGCAGCTTTTTTAGCAGCAGGACGCTTTTTAGCTACTTTTTTAGCAGCAGGCTTCTTAGCAGCTACTTTTTTCTTCGCAGCTGGTTTCTTCTTAGCAGCTACTTTTTTAGCAGCAGGCTTCTTAGCAGCTACTTTTTTCTTCGCAGCTGGTTTCTTTGCAGCAGGTTTTTTCTTGGCAGTTGCCATAGTAATGCTCCTTCACGTGAGGATTAGTACAAACTACATTAAGAAGACCCGACCACTCATTTCCGCCTGGTTTTGCAACCTTTTGGATCTGACGAGCGAGCCATTCATCGGCGCGCGGCTTGATACTAAGTGCTGCACGCTAATGAATCTTGGAAAAAAAGCCGTGGCCCCGAAGGACAACGGCTTCTTAAATGTGCTGGAAAAAATAGAGAGAATAGCCCAGGCACCCTTGAGCAAGGGTTTTCGGATTTGAGTCTGGTTTTGCTGACTTCTAAAACTATCCAACCGTCTAATCTCCTATTTAGCCAGTTGTGCGCTTTACTTCAGTCCTACTATTCCCAACTAAGCGCACCACCGGTTTGATACTCAATAACGCGTGTCTCAAAAAAGTTTCGTTCTTTTTTCAGATCAATCATTTCTGACATCCATGGAAATGGATTCTCTTCATTTGGGAACATCGCGTCAAGTCCTATTTGCAAACATCTGCGATTACAAATGTATCTTAGGTACCCTTTGAACATCGGAGCGTTCAATCCGAGCACTCCGCGAGGCATCGTATCTTCGGCATAACGGTACTCTAATTCGACCGCTTTTTCGAAGATGGATTTGATCTCGTCTTTGAACGCGGAAGTCCATAACTGCGGGTTCTCCAGCTTGATTTGGTTAATTAAATCGATACCGAAATTACAGTGCATTGACTCGTCGCGAAGGATGTATTGATACTGCTCAGCAGCACCCGTCATTTTGTTTTGACGACCCATCGCAAGTATTTGCGTAAAACCAACATAAAAGAACAAACCTTCCATTACGCAAGCAAAAACAATCAGCGAACGAAGTAATTTTTGATCGTTTTCTAATGTGCCAGTCTTGAAATTTGGATCTGTTAATACGTCGATAAAGGGAATTAAGAACTGGTCTTTAGCGCGAATTGACTCAATCTCGTTGTACGCATTGAAGATTTCAGACTGATCTAAGCCTAAAGATTCCACAATATATTGGTACGCATGAGTGTGAATCGCCTCCTCAAAAGCCTGGCGCAATAGGTATTGGCGGCATTCTGGAGCGGTAATGTGGCGATAAGTACCCAAAACAATATTGTTTGCAGCCAAAGAATCGGCTGTTGTGAAGAAACCCAGATTGCGTTTAATAATGCGGCGCTCATCTTCTGTCAGGCCATTTGGATCTTTCCAAAGCGCGATATCGCGGTTCATATTGATCTCTTGTGGCATCCAGTGGTTTGCACAACCTGCCAAATACTTCTCCCAAGCCCATTTGTACTTAAATGGAACCAGCTGATTTACGTCAGTCTTAGCATTAATCACGCGCTTATCCGCGGCATTTACACGCAAAGCTGCGCCGCCAGATAAATTAGCGGCCGCCACTTGCGCAGGTGCTGCAGCTTGTGGTGCCATTGCCACTTGATCTGGCTGTGGACGTTGTGGCTCCACTGCAACCGGCTGCGGTGCAATACTAGCTTTCGCTAGTGCTGGAGCAACTTCCTCTTCCCAATTCAACATAACTCTCTCCTAATTCTTCTATTTATGACCAATAAGCGAATGGCTTATTGGCATGCTTCACATTCTTCGAAACCAGCGTCGCCTGGGCGCATTGTGCAAACCGGACCGTCCGCCTCAACACCGCCACCAGCAGCAGCTGCAGCTGCATCAGTACCATTTACGCCGCCGCCACTAGAAACAGAGTTCAACTGACCGCTAGCAACGGTTGATTTCTCAACGTGAGTAGCAGCCATTGTGCGGAGGTAATAAGTCGTCTTCAAGCCGCGCAACCAAGCCAACTTGTAGGTGTCATCCAATTTCTTGCCAGAAGCGCCGGCCATGTAAATATTCAATGACTGTGCTTGGTCAATCCACTTTTGACGACGAGAAGCTGCCTCAACCAACCAGGTTGGCTCAACTTCAAAGGCTGTTGCGTATAAATCACGCAAATCTTGTGGAATGCGATCGATCTTAGATAAAGTACCGTCAAAGTACTTCAAATCGGCAATCATGACTTCATCCCAGAGGCCGCGATCTTTTAAATCACGCACCAAGTACTCGTTTACCACTGTGAATTCGCCAGAAAGGTTAGATTTCACGAACAAGTTCTGGAATGTAGGCTCGATACAAGCGGAAACACCAATAATGTTGGAAATCGTTGCTGTTGGCGCAATCGCTACGCAGTTTGAGTTGCGCATGCCGTGTTGCTTGATACGTGCACGTAAACCACTCCAGTCCATAGTGGAAGAGCTGTCTACTTCCACATAGCCACCACGCTCAGCTGCCAACATCGCTACTGAATCCTGTGGGAGGATGCCGCGATCCCACAATGAACCTTTGTATGTACTGTAAACGCCACGCTCTTCAGCCAATTCATTGGATGCCTGATAAGCGTAGTAGCAAACCGCTTCCATGGAAGAATCAGCAAACTTCACAGCCTCATCACTAGCATAAGGAATACGTTGCATATGCAAGCAATCCTGGAAGCCCATGATGCCCATACCAACTGGGCGATGCTTCAAGTTGGAGTTGCGAGCTTTAGCTACTGCGTAGTAGTTGATATCAATCACGTTGTCCAACATACGCATTGCAGTGCGAACTGTTCTTTGGAGCTTCTCGTGATCCAAAATCATCTTGCCGTTAGCATCAGTTGTCATGTGAGCGGTTAAGTTCACAGAACCCAAGTTACAAACCGCAATCTCAGTCTCGTTTGTATTAAGAGTGATCTCAGTACAGAGGTTAGATGAGTGAACTACGCCAATGTGCTGCTGTGGGCTACGAATGTTGCAAGGATCTTTAAATGTGATCCATGGGTGACCAGTTTCAAACAACATACCGAGCATCTTGCGCCACAATTGCTGCGCTGGAATACGGCGGAATGGCTTCAAATCACCACGATCAGCTTTTTGCTCATAAGCAACATAAGCCTCTTCAAAAGCTTTGCCAAACTTGTCATGCAAATCAGGAGTATTGGATGGAGAGAACAAAGTCCAATCGCCACCTTCCATAACGCGCTTCATGAACAAGTCAGGAATCCAGTTAGAGGTATTCATATCATGTGTACGACGACGATCGTCGCCTGTGTTCTTACGCAACTCCAAGAACTCTTCGATATCTAAGTGCCATGTTTCCAAGTAGGCGCAAACCGCACCCTTACGCTTACCGCCTTGGTTAACAGCAACAGCGGTGTCATTAACCACTTTCAAGAATGGCACAACACCTTGTGATTTACCGTTAGTACCTTTGATATGACTTCCCAACGCACGAACGTTAGTCCAGTCGTTACCCAAACCACCGGCAAACTTAGACAACAATGCGTTTTCTTTCAATGCTTCGTAAATGCCATCAAGGTCATCATCTACAGTAGTCAAGTAGCAGCTAGAGAGCTGTGGACGTGTTGTAGCTGAATTGAATAATGTTGGTGTGCTGGACATGAAATCAAATGTAGAGAGGATTTCATAAAACTCGATCGCACGGCGCTCACGGTCCAATTCATTAAGGGATAAGCCCATTGCTACGCGCATGAAGAAAGCCTGTGGCATCTCAATGCGACGGTCTTCAATGTGCAAGAAATAGCGGTCATACAAAGTCTGCAAGCCGAGATAGTTAAATTGCAAATCACGGCTAGCATTCAAGGCTGCAGCCAGGCGTGGCAAATCAAACTCACGCATGCGTGGATCTAACAATTCAGCAGAAATGCCTTCGTTGATGTACTTAGCAAAATAGGTGCTGTACTCAGCCTGCATGTCACCTTGCAATACTTCTTTGCCCAAGATTTCTTTACGAATCACGTGCATCAAAATGCGCGCAGTTACTTGGCTGTATGCAGGATCTTTTTCAATCAATGTGCGGGATGCCAAGATCGCGGAGTCATACACCTGAGCCATTGGTACGCCGTCATACAAATTCTTAATGGTTTCAGTGATGATTGGGGTTGCATCAATATGTGTTCCCAGGCCCTCACAAGCAGCTTCAATCACTGTGCGCAAAGCGGCCATATCCAGCCACTTCTCAACACCGTTATCGCTAACTTTGATGCCAGACTCACCGGCCTGATTAGCGGTTTGTGCTTCTTGTGAAACTTCTTGCTGAGCAGCACGTTCTTGGTTGCGCTTTTCACGATAGAGAACATATGCACGAGCAACGTTGTGCTCGCCACTGCGCATCAAAGCCAACTCAACCTGGTCTTGAATATCTTCAATGTGGAAAGTGCCACCGTTTGGACGGCTACGCAATAATGCGCGCACAACTGAATGCGTCAGTTGCTCAACTTGCTCACGAACGCGTGCAGATGCAGCGCCTTGGCCGCCATTAACCGCTAAAAAAGCTTTAGTTACAGCAATGGCAATTTTGGATGGTTCAAAAGCAACAACGGAACCGTTGCGGCGAATGATTTTGTAATCAGACAATTGTGTTGCCTGAGTGCCACCAACACCACCAGCCACAAAGCCGGCGGAAGGGGCTTGATTCATTGCCCCTGCAGGACTCATTCCTGGGTTATTCGCTCCAGCGGATTGGTCTGCTGTCTGTGGATTAGCGTATGTCATGTTGCTCCTGCGTCTATATATAGTTATTTGGACAAAAAATCGTTAAAAAACAATGGGGTATTGCTGGATTCAAACACTACATCTAGTGTCTTGAAGTGCATTAGGCACTAAGTATAGGGAAATATTTAGTATTTGGTAAGCTATTTATTACAAATATTTACTAGTACTTTTACTAAGTTTTCCACTTATTTTGGGGTCATTTTGGTGCGGATTTTTTGGCCCTTTTTAGACAAAGGCTGTAAAAGTAAGCGTACGCTCACATACAAAACTTGCTTATCGAGAATCCAAACCGAAGGGCAGTTTTTTGGCAGAAATTCCTGTCTCTTTTTGGAACTTTTTCCAATCAAAATATATTCCAGGATCTGTTTTGCGCTCAGGGGCAATATCGCTGTGTCCAGCAAATTGCAAATCTGGGTATGTGCTTGTCAATTTTTCAATGAGATTTGCTAGGGCTTGGTATTGGACAGACTCAAATGGTGTGTCGCCATCACCCTCTAGCTCAATGCCAATAGAAAAGTCATTGCACTTTTCCCTACCAAGAAAATCAGAGACTCCAGCATGCCAAGCTTTCTTGTGAGTAGATACAAACTGCATTAACGATCCAGAGCGTGTTATCAAGAAATGGCTTGATACTTTTTGATCAGCAATCTCCTCAAAATAGGGATGCTGATTTGGGTCTAGCTTGTTTTGAAAAAAATCCACGATATATCTACTGGAATCCTGCTTTCTAAATTCGCCAGGTGGCAGACTAATGTGATGAATTACCGCAAGATCGGGTTGAATATTCTCAGGCCTGATATCTTGGTTAGGCGAAAGATGCCAATGTGCATTACCAATCCAACCTTCGGAATCAAGGGCATGCAGATGCCCTTTTGAGCAGTAGAAACGATCGTCATAAGCAATTGCTTCTGGTTGCGGAAGATGCACTTTGCAATATTGACACTGCACCATGACCTCAGGATCTACAGCCTTCTTGGGCTTATCTTTACTGGGTTTGGCAGAATTTTCAGCGTTGAGCTTAGCCTGCTTTTTACCTTTAATCCAAAGATAAACAAGGCCAGCGCCCGCAATTAATAAAAGCCACTTAAACAAGAATTACGCTCTCTGCAAAATGACTTCAAGCACAAAGCGGCTACCTACATAAGCAAGCAGTAAAGCTGTGTAAGCACTTAATACCCAACGAATTGCAGCCCTTCCGCGCAAACCTACTCGCCAGCGAGCTAACAGCAATCCTGCAAACAAAACCCATGAGACCAAAGCAAAAATTGTTTTGTGATCAAACACCAACGGTTTACCAAACAGAGTTTGAGAAAAGAGCAAACCGGAGAAGACCGTCAAACTTAGAAGTGCAAAACCAACGTAGAGCAAGTTGAATAGGAGACTTTCCATCGTCATTAAGGGCGGAAGATCCTCCAACCAATGAGCTAGCCTTCCATTGGGAATAATGGCTAACTGACGATGCAGGGCACGATCTTGCACGCTCATGAGCATGGCGTGCATAGCTGCCAAACTCAACAAGCCCACTGCAACCGTCGCCACAACAAAGTGACCTTTGAACCAGGGGTCTGAAACCGCCTTAGGTGAAATTAAGACTCCGGGAAATAAATTAGGAAGGAATGCGCAAATCAGCGCAAACATTAAAGCCATCCAACGCAGGCTGGAGATGGGCAAAAACCAAGATTGGAACCAATAAAAGGCTAGGCCAACCCATGCAATTAAGGATAAATCTTGCGCAAAACCGAATACAAAGCCTTCCGGAGTGAAGACAGAATCGTGAAGCTGCACCCCGTGAATCACCAAAATTACAAAAATAGCAGTCTGCACCATGGCTGTTGAGAACCTAGACTCCACGCCGCTCTTGGCTTTGAAGCTTAAAACCAGCAAAAGCACTAAATAAAGTGCGGAAGGAAGCCATCCGTAACTTGAGTAACCTAAAATATCCATCTGGAAAGTCTAATCGATAAATGCTAGAAAACCTCACCGACCGTCTATCTCGCGTTGTTAAAACAATGCGGGGTCAAGCCCGCCTCACTGAAGCCAATACTGCAGAAATGCTGCGGGAAATCCGTTTAGCCCTTTTAGAGGCTGACGTAGCGCTTCCAGTAGTGAAGTCTTTGCTTGAGCAAATTAAATTTAAAGCCCTTGGCGAGGAAGTGGTTGGAAGCCTAAGTCCAGGACAAGCTCTTGTTGGCGTAGTGCAACGTGAACTTGCCCAGGTGATGATGGGCGATACCAATCAAAGTGGTGAACTCAATTTAGCAACTCAGCCACCTGCCGTGATCTTGATGGCTGGTTTACAGGGTGCAGGTAAAACGACCTCTGTTGGCAAACTAGCAAAATGGTTGCAAGAGAAAAAGAAAAAGAAAGTATTAACAGTTTCATGCGACGTATATCGCCCAGCAGCGATTGAGCAATTAGAAACTGTTACCAAACAAGTGGGTGCTGAGTTTTTCCCAAGCGATATAAGTCAAAAACCGAATGATATCGCTCTTGCCGCTCTAGACTGGGCTCGTCGCCACTACTTTGATGTTGTTTTGGTGGATACCGCGGGTCGCCTGGGTATTGATGAAGCACTCATGCAAGAAATCAAAACTTTGCATGCCAGCCTCAATCCAATTGAGACCCTATTCGTAGTCGATGCGATGCTCGGCCAAGATGCTGTGAATACCGCTAAAGCCTTCCATGAGGCGCTCCCATTAACCGGCGTCATCTTGACGAAGTTAGATGGCGACTCTCGTGGTGGTGCAGCCCTCTCAGTTCGCCAAGTAACCGGTGTGCCTCTCAAATTTATCGGTGTTGCCGAGAAGATGGACGGGCTTGAGGCGTTTGATGCTGAGCGCATGGCTAATCGTATTCTGGGTATGGGAGATATCCTTGCCTTGGTTGAACAAGCTCAGCAACATGTCGATGTTGCTAAAGCAGAAAAATTAGCGAGCAAGATTTCTAAGGGTGGTTTTGATCTTGAGGATTTCCGCGATCAACTCATGCAGATGCAAAAGATGGGCGGCATGGCTAGCCTGATGGATAAGCTACCAAGCCAAGTGGCGCAAGCTGCTTCCAAAACTAATTTAAGCAATGCCGACAAACAAACCACGCGCATGCGTGGAATTATTGACAGCATGACACCTCAAGAGCGCAGAAAACCTGAATTACTCAAAGCTAGTCGCAAGCGTCGTATTGCTGCAGGCTCTGGTGTGGAAGTGCAAGAGGTCAATCGCCTGCTTGCTCAATTCGAGCAAATGCAAACCATGATGAAGCAATTCAAGGGTGGAAAAATGGCGCGCACCATGGCCGCTATGGCTGCAAAAGGAGCCGCCAAGGGTATTGGCGGACTCTTTAAGAAATAACCAACTCTAGAGTACTTAAACGATTGATTCTTTAGCGGCTTGAACTGCAGCAATAACTTTCGCCTTAATTTCAGCCAGCGGGATGTTTTGAGATTCGGTATCAGTGCGACCTTTGAATTCCACTTGAGAATCTGCTAAACCACGATCGCCAATGACTACACGGAACGGTGCTCCGATTAACTCCCAGTCAGCAAACATCGCGCCCGGACGCTCGTTACGATCATCCAAAATCACATCGATACCTGCAGCCAACAACTCATCATGCAATTGATCGCACGCAGCTTTTACTGCTTCTGACTTTTCGTAACCCATTGGGCAAATCACCACTTCAAATGGAGCCATCGAGATTGGCCAAATAATGCCCTTCTCATCATGCCCTTGTTCAATCGCAGCGCCAAGCAAACGCGTCACACCGATGCCGTAACAACCCATCACCATCGGCTGAGCTTTGCCCTGTTGATCCAAGTAAGTGCAACCCATAGCTTCTGAATAACGCGTACCCAATTGAAATACATGGCCCACTTCAATGCCACGGCAAATATCAACAACACCTTTGCCATCCGGAGAAGGATCGCCAATAATTGCATTACGAATATCTAAAACCAAAGGCTCCGGTAAGTCACGGCCCCAGTTCACACCAGTTATATGGTGACCAGCCTCATTAGCGCCGCAAACAAAATCCGCCATATTGGCAACAGTACGATCAGCAACAACAGTCACATCAGCACTCACACCAATAGGACCTAAGTAGCCCGCAGGCGCATTACAAGCTTGTTTAATTTCTGCTTCTGTAGCAAAACGAGATTCAGCCATTCCGGGAATCTTGCTGGCTTTTACTTCGTTAAGCTCATGATCACCGCGGACTAACAACATAAATAGTTTGGCCGGTCCATTTTCTTGATCAGCAGCAAATAGCAAGGACTTCACAGTGGACTCAAGCGGAATATTTAAGAACTTAGCTACATCAACGCAATTGGTTTTATCAGGCGTTGGAACTTTGCTCATAGCAGCAGAAGCTGCAGCTCGACTAGCTATCAAAGCCAGCGATTCCGCTGCCTCTAAATTAGCGGCGTAATCAGAATCAGGACAGTAAACAATAGCGTCTTCACCGGTATCAGCAATCACATGGAACTCTTGACTGCCAGAGCCACCAATAGCGCCGTTGTCAGCAGTTACCGCACGGAACTGGAGACCCATACGCTTAAAGATCCGAGTGTAAGCATCAAACATGATTTGATAAGACTTCTTGAGGCCCTCAACATCACGATCGAATGAGTAAGCATCTTTCATGCTGAACTCTCGACCACGCATGATGCCAAAACGAGGGCGACGCTCATCGCGGAACTTCGTTTGGATTTGATAAAAGTTGACCGGCAATTGCTTGTAACTCTTAATCTCATTGCGAGCCAAATCCGTAATCACTTCTTCGGAAGTTGGCTGGATTAAGAAATCCCGATCGTGGCGATCTTTGATGCGGAGTAACTCCGGACCCATCTTTTCCCAGCGACCAGTCTCTTGCCACAGTTCAGCAGGCTGAATCATTGGCATCAGCAATTCAATGGCGCCAGCACGATTCATTTCTTCGCGAATGATGTTTTCTACCTTGCGAATCACCTTCAAACCCAGCGGTAAATAGTTGTAGACGCCTGCGCTGAGCTTGCGAATTAATCCTGCGCGCACCATGAGCTTGTGCGAAACCACCTCGGCGTCAGAGGGGGCTTCTTTTAGCGTGGCGAGAAATGATTGTGAGGCTTTCATGTATGGATATAATCAAATCGTTGATTTTAAAGGATTTGAGGCACGATCATGCTTGACCGTGAAGGGTATCGCCCGAATGTCGGCATTGTCCTCCTCAACAGCCGTAACGAGGTTTTCTGGGGAAAACGCGTTGGGCAGCATTCGTGGCAATTCCCACAGGGTGGGATTCAGCATGGTGAAAGCCCTGAACAGGCTATGTACCGCGAATTGCATGAGGAGGTTGGCTTACTGCCGGAGCATGTCCAAATTATTGGACGTACCAGGGATTGGCTTCGTTACGACGTCCCTGAGGAATACCTGCGCCGCCAAAACTCCACCCGCGTCCACCGTGCCGCCTATCGCGGACAAAAACAGATCTGGTTTCTCTTGCGTCTAGTAGGTTTAGATAGCGATATTCAACTCCGTGCCTCTGAGCATCCTGAGTTTGATGCTTGGCGCTGGGTCCCATTTTGGATTCAATTAGATGCTGTTATTGGCTTCAAGCGTGAAGTCTATCAATTAGCCTTATCAGAACTAGCACGCTATCTTTCCAGAGGCATGCGTATGCAGCAACTGGCTTGGGGCACTCCACTGGATATGATCCAGTCTTTTTATGCTGGACACGAAGATGAATCTAAACCTTCAGAAAAATCAGATAAACCGAAATGAAAAATACATTCTCCAGAATTGCTATCTACCTCAACTGCCTCGTCTTAGCCGCATGCTTGGCAGCCTGCGCTGGAGATCCACTACAAAGCGGTCTTGATCCATTCGCGCCGATGGTCTTTAAAGAGGGTACGACTGCTATGCCCTTAAATCCACCAAACCAAAAAACATTGGTGCCCTTCTACGTCTCTCAACGCACAGTTTTCAAGTTTGCAGTAGATACAGATTCAATCCTGATTGGTGCTGACGGCGTCACACGCTACATCGTTGTGATTACCAATCCAAGCGGTGGGCAACAGGCTCAATATGAAGGTGTTCGCTGTGATTCATTTCAGTGGCGGCTCTATGGCACCTATGAAAGCACTGGATGGAAAGAAAATCCTCTTGGTAGTTGGAAAAACATCCAGAGCGACATTCCGAATCGCTACCAAGCTTCTTTAGCTCAGGGTGCTTTTTGTAACTTTAACTCTCAAGAAAAAAATATTAAGAATATCCAGAGTTCGCTCAATCCAAATGGTTTTATTGGTGGGCAGAAGCCAACCAATTCAAACGGAATTCAGTAAAAGAAGTTTTGAGAGATTACTTGGCGCTCAGACGAGTGCCAATCTTCTCACCAGCCATTAGACGAGTAAGGACATTGGGTTCGCGCCCAGAAGCAATTACTGTTGCTGCACCAGTCTTCACGGCAATCTTGGCGGCTAATACCTTCGTGAGCATTCCACCCTTACTTAGTTCGCTTGCTGCACCACCAGCCATTTTTTCTAAGGTAGGATCGCCAGCAATAGCATCTGCTAACAATGTGGCATTAGGATTTTGACGTGGGTCTGCAGTAAACAAACCACCTTGATCGGTCAAAATAACCAAGAGATCTGCATGAATTAAATTGGTTACTAATGCAGCAAGACTGTCATTGTCACCAAACTTAATTTCATCGGTGACTACGGTGTCATTCTCATTAATGATTGGAACAACGCCCAATTTCAACAGCGTATCTAGAGTAGCTCTAGCATTAGCATTACGCTCCGCATCAGCCAAATCCGCATTAGTCAATAAAATCTGAGCGCTACGCAAATTGAAGCGCGCAAAACAACTCTCATAGACCTGCACTAAACCCATCTGGCCAACTGCAGCAGCTGCCTGTAGCTGATGGATTTCTTGTGGGCGCTTGGTCCATCCCAAACGTTGCATACCCTCAGCAATTGCACCTGAACTCACCATCAATACTTCATGACCAGCCTTTAATAGACCCGCCATTTGCTCGGCCCACATAGCAATCGCAGCATGATCTAAACCTTCACCATTATTGGTGACAAGACTAGAGCCTACTTTGACAACAATCCGTTGAGTTTTTTTAGCATTCATAGCAAAGAGTCAATGGGATATTTAATCTGGTTTTTTATCTTCTAGCTGGTCTTTATAGCGAGGATCTTGAGCACGCTCATCAGCATCATCACGATCACGGCGCACAGAGTCTAGATAATCTTGCAAAGAGTAGCAAAGCTTGTCGCAGCCCATGCCGGTCAGAGCAGAAATCTCAAATACGGGACCTTTCCACTTAAACTTTTTCACAAAGTCAGCAACAACCTTTTTGCGATCCTCTTCGGGAATCATATCGACTTTGTTTAGCACTAGCCAACGTGGTTTCTCAACCAAAGCTTCGTCATACTTACGTAACTCATTCACAATCGCTACGGCATCAGCTACCGGATCTACATTCGCATCAAAGGGAGCGATATCGACCAAGTGAAGCAGCACACCAGTGCGTTGCAAGTGACGCAAGAAGCGATGGCCCAAGCCAGCGCCTTCGGCCGCACCTTCAATCAAACCAGGAATATCGGCAATCACAAAACTTCGCTCAGCACCCACACGCACCACACCCAAATTTGGATGCAGGGTCGTAAATGGATAATCCGCAATCTTTGGACGCGCATTTGAAACAGCAGTAATCAATGTTGATTTACCCGCATTAGGCATGCCAAGCAAACCAACGTCAGCCAACACCTTGAGCTCTAGTTTTAACTTACGACGTTCGCCAGGCTTGCCATTGGTCTTTTGGCGCGGCGCTCTATTCGTACTGCTCTTAAAGTGAATATTGCCCCAACCACCAACGCCGCCCTGTGCTAAGCAAAGACGTTCGCCATGCGTAGTTAAGTCGGCAATTGGTTCGCCAGTTTCGTAGTCAGAAATAATGGTTCCAACAGGCATGCGCAGCTCAATGTCATCGCCAGCGCGACCATAACAATCGGCACCACGTCCAGGCTCGCCATTTTTTGCAGTGTGTGTTTTTGCGTAGCGGTAATCGATCAAAGTATTGATATTGCGATCTGCTGTAGCCCAAACACTGCCACCTTTACCGCCGTCGCCACCATCCGGACCACCGAATTCAATGAACTTTTCACGGCGCATAGAGGCACTTCCGGCACCACCTTGCCCGGCAATTACTTCAATACGTGCTTCGTCTATAAATTTCATGAATAAAAAAGGCCTCGCTTAGCGAGGCCTGTTCCTAAGAGTTAAATTCGGAATAAATCTGAATCAAACGAGTCTCAGTCAGGCGCCTTATGAACGAGGCAGGACTGAAACTTGGGCCTTCTTCAAAGCACCCTTAACGCCGAATTCCACTTGTCCGTCAATTAAGGCAAACAAAGTGTGATCTTTACCAATACCAACGTTTGCACCTGGATGAACACGTGTGCCACGTTGACGAATGATGATGCTGCCAGCATTAATGTGCTCGCCGCCAAATACCTTAACGCCTAAGCGTTTCGATTCTGAGTCGCGACCATTTCGTGTTGAGCCGCCGCCTTTTTTCTGTGCCATATCTTTCTCCTACCTGAATTAGGCTTTAATCGTGTTGATCAAAATTTCAGTGAAATTCTGACGATGGCCTTGGTGCTTTTGATAATGCTTGCGACGGCGCATCTTAAAGATTGTCACTTTATCGTGACGTCCCTGGGAGACGACAGTGGCCATCACAGCTGCACCATTAACCAATGGATCACCTAATTTCAGTGAAGCGCCTTCGCCAACGGCGAGGACTTGGTCAAGAGTGATTTCGCTGCCGATTTCCGCTGGTATCTGTTCTATTTTCAATTTTTCGCCTGCAGCAACTTTATACTGTTTGCCACCGGTTTTTATGACCGCGTACATGGTTTGAAACCTCAATTAATATCTACATTTAAGCTAATCCACCCTGGACCAGCTAAGCCCATTATTATATCTTGCATGCCTAGCACTGTCAAAACCAATGACTTAAGCCAAATCCTGGCCCCAATCGCCTTAGATTTCAAGGCCTTAGATGAGGTTATCCGTCAGCGTTTGGCATCAAAAGTGGCCTTAATTGACCAAATTTCGACCTATATCATCCAGGCAGGCGGCAAACGGGTAAGGCCCGCGCTTTTGATGTTGGTGGCCAAATCCCTAGCTAACGGCAAAGAAACACCCCATATTTTGGAGATGTCCGCCGTTGTTGAGTTCATCCATACAGCTACCCTCCTGCATGACGACGTAGTAGATGAATCCACCCTCAGGAGGGGGCGCGAGACTGCTAATGCTGCTTTTGGCAATGCCGCCAGTGTTTTAGTTGGTGATTTTTTGTATTCCCGAGCATTCCAAATGATGGTCGGCCCGAATGATCTAAGGGTGATGCAAATCCTGTCAGACGCAACCAATACGATTGCTGAAGGCGAAGTTCTGCAACTCCTGAACATGAATGATCCGGAAGTGGACGAGGCCAGCTACCTACAAGTTATTCGCTATAAAACAGCTAAGTTATTCGAAGCCTCTACCGAGTTAGGCGCCATTCTTGCCAATGCTGCCGATACACAACGCGAACAAGCTGCTGCATTTGGACGTCACATCGGCACTGCTTTTCAGTTAATGGATGATCTTCTTGATTACACCGCTAATGCTGCACAAATGGGAAAAAATGCTGGTGACGATTTGCGCGAAGGAAAGCCAACTTTGCCACTCATTTACTTGCTAGAAAATGGCAGCCATGAAGAGCAACTTTTAGTACGTGCAGCAATTGAGCAAAACCAAGATTTACCCGATGATGTTTTTGCACAAATTCTGACTGCAGTACAAAACTCTGGGGCCCTAGATTACACACAAGCAGCAGCTAAACGCGAAGCAGATCTGGCGCTGTCTTATCTCAAGGACTTCCCTGAAAACCCAGCCAGTCAGGCGCTAGAGGCACTCTGCGCATACTCACTCACAAGACAAACCTAAGTCCCTAAGGTCTTAACCCTGAGTTCGCGCGCTGTAATGCGTGTCTGCTCAGCCTCTTCACGTAATCGTGCAATCTCCTGCGAAGATAGTCTATCTAGATTGGAGTAATCCATTTTCCAAGACGAATCATCAGACCATCTCAATGGTGACTGAATGGTTGTGCGTGGTGCAGGAGCAGACTCCAGAAGACGCAAAGCTAATTGAAAATTGAGATCCTGCGAAGCAATGTCATGCGGCTTTGCTGCAGCATTACCCAAAGGAAAGTCACTAAACAACAATCGTGGCACGCCGCAATATTCAACAATATCTTTTGCAGCACCCATCACTACAGTAGAAATTCCTGCGGCCTCTAAATACCGCGCCAATAAACTTTGGCTCTGATGACAGATCGGGCAATTTGGAATCAATACCGCTACATCTACTCCGTCCGCCTGAAGCATTTCCAAAATACGTGGAGCATCTATTTCCAATGTATGGCGCTGACTACGATTAGTAGGTAAACCATAAAAATTTGGTGAAAGCGCGCCCACTTTTCCTGTTGCGGCCGCCCTGTTAGCAGCTTCCAGCGGAAACCAGCAATTGATATCTTCCATATTGGCGTTCTTGCGATCAATGCCAACATGAGCAATCCGTAAATCAATTTCTCCTTCGATAGATTGCTGGTACGGCTGATAAAACTTAGCTGTTGAGTTGTAAGGGGCGCCCTGACCTTGTGGACCTTTGTCAGAGTCATACGGAACGGCCGTAGTAATAAGGCCCAATACAGACTGGGCAAGCGGCTTTCTGAGGGGGCGAAACGGCACATCAATGTAGTGAGCCCAAACATAAGGATTTTCGTAACCCAAACCCAAGTAGTAACTTCGGGTTCGCTCCATATAGCGAACCGGCTGATCCTGTTCTGGTGCAAATTCAAGCTCAGAAGTTTTAGGCATCAATTCATCCCTGTAAGATATTGCATATCAAATATTTAACTTCATAGGAACTTATTATGGCTCAGTGGCTTAGATTTCAATACCAAGGAAAAAGTGGTTTAGGACAGGTTCAGGGCGACCAAATCGCCGGGTACGAAGGTGATTTATTCAATGGACCCAAGGCTACCGGTGAAACCATCAAATTAGCTGATGTCACTATCGATATCCCATGCACCCCTTCAAAAATGGTTGCCATGGTGGATAACTTCCATGCCTTAGTCACCAAGCTTGAACATGCGGTGCCAGCAGAGCCTTTGTACTTCCTCAAAGGGAATAACTCATTCTTAGCAGCAAACCAAGTGATTCGCACACCTAAATCCTATTCAGGCAAAGTAGTTTATGAGGGCGAGCTTGGCATTGTGATTGGCAAACGCTGTCATGAAGTGAACGAGACAGAAGCTGCAAAAGCGATTTTTGGTTACACCTGTATTAATGATGTAACTGCAATTGAAATTTTGAATCGCGATCCTGGTTATGCGCAATGGACACGTGCAAAGAGCTTCAATACCTTTGGTGTATTTGGCCCTTACATTGCTACTGACGTAGATCCAAGCAAACTCACCATTAAGACAATCCTAAATGATCAAGAGCGTCAAAACTACCCTATTGCAGATATGATTTTCTCGCCTGCAAAATTGGTCAGCCTGATCTCTCAAGACGTACCACTCGAAGCTGGCGACATTATTGCTTGCGGCACTTCCGTAGGCGTTGGCTCAATGAAGCCCGGCAGCAATGTCAGCATCATTATTGATGGTGTTGGACAACTTGATAATCGATTCGAGTAATTTAGAGTCTCGAAAAGCAAAAACCCTTGCTATGTTGAGTAGCAAGGGTTTTTTATTTGCAGTAACTTTACTTTTTAATAGCCTGATACTGAAGGCAACGCCAAGCTGCCTTTAGAGGCTTGGACGTTTTCATCCAGGTACTTCGTCAAAGCGAATACGGTATTTAAGCAAGGGGTTGGAGTTTGTGTGATTTTGCCAAGCTCAATCACTGAACCTAATAAAGCATCAATCTCCAAGCTGCGACCAGCCTCTAGGTCTTGCAACATTGAGGTTTTGTGCTTACCAACTTTTTCAGCGCCCGCAATACGACGCTCAATATCAACACGGAAAGTAACGCCCAACTTCTCAGCAATAGTCTGGGCTTCGGCCATCATGTTACGCGCCAACTCTTTGGTCAATGGGTATTGGCAGATGCCTTCCAAAGTACCATGGGTCAGTGAGCTGATTGGATTGAAAGTCATATTGCCCCAAAGCTTGAGCCAGATCTCTGAACGAATATCATCCAAGATAGGTGACTTAAATCCAGCTGCACCCATCATCTCGGACATCTTCTGAATACGCTCAGTAGTCTTCCCGTCTAGCTCGCCCAATGGGAAGCGGTTGCCTTCCACGTGACGAATGACGCCAGGCGCTTGAGTAAAGGTTGCTGGATACACCACACAACCAATAATGTTGTTTGGGTTAATCGCATTCTTAGCAACGCCACCAGCATCCACCGTTTCAACGGAGTGATCTTGGTACTCGCCACCCAACTTTTGGAAATACCACCAAGGAATTCCGTTTTGCATTGGAATCAAAATAGTTTCTGGGCCCATGATCGCTGCTAAGTCATCAATGATTGGTTCTACTTGATGCGCCTTCACTGCCAGAATGACTACATCCGGAGTTTCGGCATCACGAATTTTTTCTACTGCCTTTACTTGAGCAACCAAAGGTTCTGGTTGGTCATCCATAATGAGCGCAAGACCACGCTCCTTAATTGCGGCTAAAGTTGCGCCACGAGCAACAACGGTTACATCATTACCCGCTCGCGCCAACATCACAGCTAAGTAGCCACCAATAGCGCCACCCCCACCGATCACACAGATTTTCATAGGAACTCCATAAGAACTAAAAATTTTTAATTACTTTTATTCTAATTGGGTTTTTGCGCTGCAGCAATTGTATTTGCTTAATTTTTAAGCAACCTATAGCTTAAACAGCCTTTAATTGGTCTCTTGGCACTAGGCTACCCAAAAGCATGCCCGCAATACTGGCAACAAGCCCAGCTAATTGAGGGGGCATGATGGCATCAGGCGCTAAAGTCTCGCAGCTAATCCAGACGGTTAGTCCGGCAACAACTGATAACAGGCCACCTAAAGAATTCGCTCTTGACCAATACACGCCAAACGCCAGGGGAACGAATGCAGCTACCAACGTCACCTTATAGGCGTTCTCCACCATCTTGAAGATGGAAAGGTTTGAGTTAATCGCGAAGAATGTCACTACTACCGCAAAACAAAGCACGGTAATGCGCATGACTTTCAGCAAGTCCTGGTCGGATAAATGCTTAAAAAAACCTCGCACAATGTTTTCAGCAAATGTGACTGATGGAGCCAATAAGGTGGCACTCGCACAACTCTTAATGGCTGATAAGAGCGCTCCAAAGAACATTACCTGCGCAATTAATGGCGCATGATTCAGAATCAGCTTTGGCAAAATCATTTGTGGATCAGTAGATAGATACTGCTTCACCAAATCCGGGCTAATTAAGATTGCCGAGTAAGCCAAGTACATCGGCACAAAAGCAAAAATAAAATACAGCACACCACCCAATAAAGCGGCCTGAACAGCAATATTGACGTTCTTAGATGAGGTAATCCGCTGGAATACGTCTTGTTGGGGTATAGAGCCCAACATCATGGTGCACAAAGCGGCAACAAAACCTAAGATAGAAGCCAAGTTCATATCTGGCCAGAAGTTGCTAAATTGACCGGCTGCGGCTGCATGCTCAATGACTACGCCAATGCCACCAGTCTGTGAGGTCATTTCTCCACCGATATAGAGCATGCCAATCACAATGATGATCATTTGAATAAAGTCAGTAATAGCAACTGACCACATTCCACCGAACAAGGTGTAAATCAGCACACTACCAGCCCCAATCAACATGCCGCCCGTCTGAGAAATACTGCCCTCAGACACGACATTAAATACGAGGCCCAACGCTTTAATTTGCGCAGCCACCCAGCCCAAGTAGGAAACCACAATACAGAGAGTTACTAAAACCTCTACCGTACGACCATATTTCTCGCGAAAGAAATCACCAATGGTGAGCATGCGACGGTTATAGAGATGTCGCGCAAAAAAGAGACCAACCAAAATCAAACAAAGAGAGGATCCAAAGGGATCAGAAACCACACCTCCCAAACCCTCTTTCAGAAAAGTGGCGGGAATTCCTAGAACAGTTTCAGATCCAAACCAGGTAGCAAATACCGTTGCAGTAACGATCGGCAGAGGAAGGCTATGGCCAGCCGCAGCAAAGTCAGCAGTATTTTTGACTCGCAGGGCAGCCCACAAACCAATTCCCACCGAGACTACCCAGTAAATAATGACGAACCAAATTAGCACGCCTACATGCTCCTTCTGAAATTTGATGAAATTATATGGCCATGTCACTTTTGATAGTTAGCAAAAAGTAGTCATTTGGAGCGCTCCACGAAAGACGCCGGTCTGACATAATTCAAGAGTGAGATCGCCAAAGCAAACCCCAACATCCAACCCCTCCGCTGATCTGGCATACCAAAAAGCCATCCTAAGCTCTGTATCGCGCACTTTTGCCCTCACCATACCGCTCCTGCCACCAAGTATCGAAAAGGTAGTTGGCAATACTTATCTACTTTGCCGCATTGTTGACACTATTGAGGATGCGGCAGAATTAAACGCCCAGACCAAACAGTCACTCTCGGCGCTTTTTTTAGATGCCGTACTTGAAAAGACACCTGTTGAAAGTTTTGTTGAGCCCTGTCTTGAAGCATTAAAAAATTACAGCAATTCAGATGAGCTTGATTTGATTGCGAATACCCCAACAGTTTTACGAATACTGCATACCTGTTCTAGCAATGACCAGCAGGCCGTCAGTCGCTGCGTTTCTATCATGTCAGAGGGAATGTCCTTCTTTCATGGCAAACAGAATCAAGCCGGCCTTCAAGACCTCGCGGAGTTTGAGAAATATTGCTATGTGGTCGCTGGCGTAGTTGGTGAGCTACTTACCACCATATTCAGTAATCACTCTCGCGCTTTTGAAAGAGAGCTCGTCGGGCATGAAAGTTTAGCCATTGCATTTGGACAAGCACTCCAAATGACGAATATTCTCAAAGACTCGCCGGAGGATAAGGCGCGCGGAGTTTCATGGAAGCCAATCAATGTAAGTCAGGCAGAGCTTTTAAACATTGCCTATCAAAAACTGCAAGACTCTCTGCAGTACATCCTGCTTATTCCTAAACAAGAATTAGGCATGAGGCGCTTTTGCTTTTTAGCTTTTGGTTTAGCGGTAATGACACTTACAAAAATTGCTAAGCGCACAGACTTTAATACCAAAGATGAGGTCAAACTTACCAAAAGCGCCGTAATGCAGTTTTATGGATTTACAAAAATCGCTGTTAAAAGCGATATTCTGATGAAGGCTTTTTTCTACCTCAACAGTAGAGCCTTAATTAAATAAGACCTACAAAGCGCCTTCGTGCTTTAAAAGCCAGAGCTTAATTTGGCGATACAAACCCGGAGAGTTCTCTTTCATAAACCCCCCAATTCCTTGAGCAGAAACAACTCTATGGCAAGGTGCAATTAAGGGGTAAGGATTTGCGCCACAGGCAGTACCAACTGCCCGTGGCCCACTCTTAATCTTCTTAGCTACCTCACCATAAGTTTTTGTTCTGCCAGCCGGTATATCTTGAATACTGGCCCATACCTTTTTTTGATGTTCAGTACCCGCAGGTTTGATAGGTAAATCAAATTGCCAAGTAGGGTCTTTAAAGTACTCCTTGCACTGACGCTCCACCTCTTTTGCTAGTGCATTTTTTGGCGCTATTAATGCTTTGCTAGCTGGCAAGTAGTCAATTTTCGACAACATTAAACTTCCCTCCACCAATTCAGTCAAAATTCCGAGGCGGCCAAAAGGTGCTGCAATCACACAGTAACTTGAACTATTCGCGGCGAATGGGTTTGAACAGGCAGTCATAGGGATTCATTCTCACATAATTAAACAGGTTAGCTGACCACTCTTTACGCTGTGGCTATAGCTTGCCATATGCCACTTTGCTATATTGACTCATCCTTACTTTTTTTAGGCAGACCACATGGACACTTTTTTTGACGATTGGCCGTTTTACGGCCAAGTTGCTCTAGTCCTATTTTTACTGGCACTTTCTGGCTTCTTCTCGATGGCAGAAACCAGCATGCTTTCCTCAAATCGTCATCGCCTCCGTGCAATGGCTAATAGCGGCAATGCAGGGGCAGCGCTGGCCGAAAGACTCTTAAAGCGGATTGATTCACTGCTATCCGTACTACTTATCTCCAACAATCTCATCAACACTGTTTTACCCATCCTAGTAACCGGCATTGCTCTGCATATTTTTGGCGACAGCGGTCTCGTACTCTCAATTGCCACTTTAGTAGTTGCGCTACTTATTATTATTTTTAGTGAAATTACTCCCAAAGTTATTGGGGCAGCATTTCCAGAAAAAATTGCATCCAATGTTGGCTGGCTTATTTTGCCGCTGACATATTTACTCAAACCTTTGCTTTGGTTTATTAATAGCTTTGTCTCCGGCCTAATGAAAGTCTCTGGCCTGCAATCATCCTCAGATAGCAGAGCCATGAGCAAGGAAGAGCTGCGTAGTCTTGTTTTGGAATCAAACCGCTTTGTTTCCAACCATCATCGCAATATTTTGCTCAACTTATTCAATCTAGAAAACATCACTGTTGATGATGTGATGACACCTAGATCGAAGATTGAAGTTTTAGACCTATCAAGACCCATTGATGAGGTAGTCCAACAATTAGAAACTTGCTATCACAATAAATTACCGGTATGCGATCAAGACTCTGAGCGAATTGTCGGCATCCTCTCAGTCAAAAAAGCCTTGTCATTGTTGGGCGATACTGATTTAAAGCATGAGGATTTTAGAGTTCTACTAAATGAGCCCTACTTTATTCCGAGCGGCACACCAGTCTTGCAACAAATGCAGTTTTTCCAAGACAATCAACAGCGCTTAAGCTTGGTTGTAAATGAGTATGGTGAAGTGCTGGGTCTAGTGACCTTTGAGGATATTGTCGAAGAGCTCATTGGTGAGTTCACTACCTCCTTCTCCAATCTTTCAACCGACCCTCGTTGGCTTGTTGATGGCACCTATCTAGCAAGTGGTAGCGCCTCGTTAAGAGACCTTAATCGCCTGCTGAATCTCAATCTTCCATTGGATGGGCCGCGTACATTAAATGGCCTCATTCTTGAAAAACTGGAGGCAATCCCGGATCATGATGTCAGCATTCGCATTGCCGGTATCGTCATGGAAATCGTACAGTTTGATGAGCATGGCGTGAAAACAGTAAAACTCTATCGCCCCTCCCAAGACCAAGAGCAAGATTGAGTGTTACTAAAGATGACTCACTTATCATTCGCACTTGGTATGAAATTACCGCTCAAGCCCTTGATACTAGAGCGAGCGATATTCATATTGAGGCTGGAGCTCAAGCGACTCTCATTCGATTTCGAGTGGATGGTTTACTAAGGGTTCACTCTCACTACCCCATTGATCTACATGAACGTCTCATTGCACGCATTAAAGTTCTCGCTCGTCTAGATCTTGCAGAGAAACGTCTTCCGCAAGACGGGCGTCTTTGTATTGGTCATAATTTTTCTAAGCCAGATAGGGATTGTCGTGTCTCCATTCTGCCAACCCTTCATGGAGAAAAAGGTGTTATTCGAATACTGCCAAGCTGCATTGAAGATCTTGATCTTGGGGAAATTGGTCTTTTGCCAGACCAATTGCGCGTATTCCAACAAGCACTTGCCCAGCCCAATGGGCTAATCATCGTGACAGGACCAACGGGGAGCGGCAAGACTCGCACTCTGTATAGCTGTCTAAGACATCTCAACCAATCTCATCGCAATCTTTGCTCGATAGAAGATCCGATTGAAATTCGCTTGGCAGGAGTCAATCAGGTTGCCTATCACCCGCGGGCGGGGCTAGACTTTCCAATCATTATTCGCGCATTGCTGCGACAAGATCCTGATGTCATCATGATTGGAGAAATCCGAGATGCCGCCACAGCACAATTGGCAATTCAGGCAGCACAAACAGGGCATCTTGTTTTGAGCACCTTGCATACCCGTAATGCACGTGGCGCAATCCCACGACTTCAACACCTCGGAATTGATCAAGAATCTCTTGAGTCTTGTCTATTAATAGGGAGTTCACAGCGCTTGGTCAGGATGGCCTGCCGTCAATGCCTTCATTGCACATCGATCGAAAAAGCCCAATGCTTAACCTGCGGAGGTAGCGGCTACTTTGGGCGCATCGGAGTTCATGAAGTACTCAATCAATCCAAACTCTTCGATCCATCCCTTCAATTTACCTCTATGCGGGAGGCTGGATTAGTCCATGTACAAGCAGGATTAATTACTAAAGCAAATCTAGAATTAGAAGTTGGTGCATGGCACTAAGCAAGCAAGATCAATTACATTTCTCTGACCAACTCCTAACGCTCTTGGAGTCCGGCCTACCACTCCTCAATGCAATTGCGCTCATTTATTCCACCGCGCCTAAGTCGTGGCTCCCCTGGATTCGTAGCATCTATGCGCAACTTAAAAATGGAGAAAGTTTTTCTCAATGTCTACGCAGCCAACGAAATCTATTTTCTATGGAGTTCATTAATTTGATTCGGGTTAGCGAGCGCACGGGCGACTTCAATCTAGCACTTAAAACAATCTGTGCACAACTTGATGCCCAAATTGAATTGCGTCGAAAAATTCAACAGGCAATGAGCTACCCCATCATCACCCTGACAAGCTCTTGTCTACTAGTAATTGTGATGATGATTTGGGTCGTGCCAGTCTTTAAGGATGTTTTTGCCCACTTTCAAGCAGAGTTACCAGCCCCAACAAAGGCATTGATTGATCTATCCGCCTGGTTTGAGGCGTTTTATATTGAGATGGCGATAGCACTAATCAGTCTAGTTAGCCTCTTTAGTTTTGCATGGGTCAAACTTCCAAAACTACAAAAGCAATGCGATCGACTCAGCTTCTGCATACCCTTGATTGGACAGCTACTCAGATTAGCTACGCTGACTTATTGGTGTCGCACATTAGGCCACCTACTGAATTCTGGATTACCTCTGCCAGATGCACTTAGAGTGACTGCCCAATCGTCTAACCATTGGCTGAGCCATGATTTCAGTGCCGAAATATTCAAGCACTTGACTCGCGGCTGGTCTCTTGGGGATGCGATAGTTAAGGCCGATCCACGACATTCACTATTTGACCTAGAGACACTGCAACTCTTAAGAATTGCCTCGGAAAGTGGCGCGCTCGCTGATATGCTACAGAGGCGCGCAACTGTATTAAGCAACCAATTAAGCAATCGCCTAAATACTCTCAGCCATAGTTTGGAGCCTTTATTGATTATTGTTGTTGGACTCATCATTGGAAGCCTAGTCATCATCTTGTATCTCCCCATCTTTAACCTAGGGCAAATTGTTTAATGGGTAATCTTGCTTTTTCAGAGTGGATCCAAATATTCCTAATATTGGTCTTACTGTATTTGGCATACTTTGATTTACGCACCTTCAGGCTGCCCGACATCATCACCCTGCCGCTCATCTTCACGGGCCTATTATTCAATGGCCTTTCAAATCAAGGTTTTGCCTCTTTTCAAGATTCAATCATTGGCGCCACTCTTGGCTATACAGGTCTTTGGCTATTAAATTCACTCTATCGCGCACTCAAAAAACAGAATGGCATAGGCATGGGAGATGCAAAACTCTTGGCGGCCTTAGGGGCCTGGCTTGGCTGGCAGCCATTACCCGGCATTCTTCTCATGGCTTCCTTGACTGGACTGATTGGCGGCGTTATTTGGCTGTTTTGGAATCAGCAAAATCATCGCGCCGCTTTTCCATTTGGCCCTTTTCTTGCTATTGCTGGCATCATTGAGTTGTTATGGCCACAGACCCTACAAACCCTCCTGCTGAGCAAGCTAGCCTAGGCACATTAAAAGGACAATTGCCCCTTATTGGCCTGACAGGCGGCATTGGCTCAGGCAAAACGGCAGTTAGCGATGAGTTGGCCAAGTTAGGAGCGGGCATAGTGGACACTGATCTGATTGCCCACCAGATTACCGCCCCAGGCGGTGCAGCCATTCCTTTAATTCAAAAGCAGTTTGGTGCGGAATTTATTGACCCCAGCGGAGCGCTAGATAGAAGCAAAATGCGCAGCCTAGTTTTTGCAGACCCTCAGGCCAGGAAATCCCTGGAGGATATTACCCACCCCTTAATTCGGCAAGAAACGATTAAACAGGCCGAGCAATTACTTCAGGAAAAGGCTCCTTACCTTGTTTTTGTAGTCCCGCTGTTAATTGAGTCAGGCAACTGGAGGCCCCTGCTAGATTACTTAGTGGTAGTGGACTGCCCGGAAGAGACTCAAATTGAACGGGTGATGCACCGCAGCAAATTACCCCGAAGTGAGGTGGAAAAAATCCTTAAAGCCCAAGCAAGCAGAGCAGAAAGACTTGCCTGCGCTGATATGGTGATCAAAAACCAAGGCACCTTAGACCATCTAAAAGCAGAAGTCTTGAGCTTGCACCAAAAAATCTTGCAGATTCAGAAAGATCACACCAGTTCGTCATAGAATATGGGCTTGTGATTGTCTACGAATACCCTTTCAATGAATTAGTTCGAAGCATGCTTCGGCTGGAGTATTTGTTCGCCCGCTTTAATCACTTTGTTCGCTCAGATGACCCCGAGTTGCACCACAATGCCATTTCAATTTTGTTTGATCTTGGAGATATTGGCGCACGTGGCGATATCAAGTCTTTACTGCTTAAAGAATTTGAGCGCCAAAAATATGCGCTCAACGGATTGAAGTCCTCACAAAAAGTAGACCAAGAAGCGCTCTCACAAACCCTTTCTGAAATTGATGCTGTTGCATCTAGTATCAATCAATCTGCCGGTAGACCTAATTCAGCTATTACTGAAAGTGAATGGCTAAATGCGATTCGTACTCGTCTAAATATTCCGGGCGGCACAAGTCCTATTGATTTGCCTAGCTATCATGCCTGGAAAAATAGTCCTACCACTGAGCGTCGCGAACTACTTGAAAAATATATTGGGCCCCTCTTGCCATGGCAAGAAGCATGTCAATTATTTTTACGATTACTTCGCCAATCAGGTGAAGCTAAGGATGTAGTTGCGCACAATGGATCTTTTCAGCAAGCTCCGTCTGGCAAGGTATATCAATTAATGCGCATTGCTGTTGAGGATGATGCTTTATTTTCTGAGATCAGCGCGAATAAATATCTACTTTCTGTACGCTTCTTAAAGTCAGAGCGCGATAAAAAAGCGCAGCTCGTAAATGCGGATGTGCCATTCAAGCTGACGCTCTGCCAGCTTTAAGATAAAAGGGTTCTAAGCCTTTCAAGCATAGGCCACGCCGCAGGTAATAAAGGCTCTACACCGGGTTTTTCTGCAGATAATAATTCCCAAGACAAGGATTGGTTTTCACAGCCCTTGGGTGTACCTTTCCAATCGCGAATAATGCTGACATGCAGACGCACATAAGCATGTGGGTAATCATGCTCCAGTACAGTAAGCTCTTCACTTGATTCAATCTCAATACCAAGCTCTTCCTGAAGTTCACGCTTAAGCGCCTCGAAAACGGACTCCCCTTTTTCGATTTTTCCACCTGGTACTTCCCAATATCCAGCGTATGGCTTACCTTCCGGTCTCTGCCCCAGAAGATAGCGACCTTCTGTATCAAGCAATATGCCTGCGGCGACTTCGGTAATGGGACGCTGGGTTTCAGTCATGAAAAAAATTCGCCTAAGCTTTTGCGCCAGCCCAGTGTTTAGCAAATTGCCAAGCAACGCGTCCTGAACGTGAGCCACGTTCTAACGCCCATACCAAGGCTTCAGCGCGAGCTGCTTCAATCTCCTTAGCACTCAAACCAAAGTGCTGCAACCAATGGGCTACGATTGCTAAATACTCATCTTGTTTAGGTGGATAAAAAGACAACCAAAGACCAAAACGCTCTGATAAAGAAATCTTTTCTTCTACGACTTCACCAGGATGAATTTCACCATCATCGTTATGAACATAACTCTCGTTATCCTTCATATATTCTGGCAATAAATGACGGCGGTTAGAGGTGGCATAAATCAAAATATTGTCGACCTGGGCAGAAACAGAGCCATCTAAGGCCGATTTCATGGCCTTGTAGCCGGATTCCCCATCCTCAAAAGAAAGGTCATCGCAAAAAATAATGAAGCGCTCTGGACGCTCTGCTAAGAGCTCAGTAATGTCAGCCAAATCTGCCAAATGCTCTTTTTCAACCTCAACGAGGCGTAGACCCTGGCTAGCAAACTCATGCAAGCTTGCCTTAATGAGAGAAGACTTTCCAGTCCCTCTCGCACCAGTCAACAGAATATTGTTGGCCGGCTTCTTCTGAATAAAGTTTTTTGTATTATCGCGAATGGAATCGCGTTGGCGATCAATATTTTGCAAGTCCTCGAAGGTGATATCGGATACATGCTTTACTGGCTGCAAAAATCCAATGCTGCCAAAAATACTATCGCGACGACGCCATCTAAATGCAGTTGAGGATTTCCACTGCTCTTCAGTTAAAGGCTTAGGCAAAAAAGTATCGAGGTGATCTAAAAGACGATCTAATTTTTCATTCATATTTCAGGTAGTCTTTTATGAGCGGTAGTCTGCATTAATCGATACGTAGTCATGAGATAAATCACATGTCCACATAGTTTGTGTAGCTGTGCCACGACCCAAATCAATCTTGACAGTAATTTCTGGAGCCTGCATTACCCTTTGACCATCCGCCTCTTGGTAATCGGGATTGCGTCCACCATCTTTTGCAACCCAAACATCGCCAAGCCACATTTGCACACGGTTCACGTCTAAGTCAGCAATTCCTGCGTAGCCAATCGCAGCAAGGATGCGGCCTAAATTAGGATCGCTGGCAAAGAAGGCTGTTTTAACCAAAGGTGAATGGGACACCGCTTTAGCAACCAAGCGGCACTCTTCGGAAGTTTTGCCGCCGACCACTTCAATAGTCATAAATTTAGTGGCACCCTCACCATCACGCACAATCATTTGCGCCAGCTTACGAGCCAATGAAATTAACGCATCTTTCAAAATTGTGTAGCTAGGATCATTCGCAGATTGAATCTGTATTGCTGACTGACCTGTAGCCATAATGATGAATGAGTCATTGGTCGATGTATCACCATCAATCGTAATAGCATTAAAAGAAAGGTCTGCAACTTCACGCGTGAGATTACCTAGCAGGCCTGGTGCAAATCCTGCATCAGTTGCAATAAATCCAAGCATCGTCGCCATATTAGGATGAATCATTCCTGCACCCTTGCAGATGCCTGTAATGGTAACTGCGCCAACAGGCGTCTCTACGGTGACTGATGTAGCTTTGGGTTGTGTATCGGTGGTCATGATGGCTTCAGCCGCATCAAGCCAGTTGTCCTCGCCTAAATTGGCTACCGCTTTTGGCAAGGCGGTGATAATTTTTTCAATCGGCAGGGGCTCAAGAATTACACCCGTTGAAAAAGGCAAAATTTGCTCAGGATTAATCTTCAGATCTTTTGCCAAGGCTGCGCAGGTTTCTAAGGCATGCTTCATGCCCGACTCACCTGTTCCAGCGTTAGCATTGCCAGTATTGACTACCAAAGCCCTGATCTCGCCATTACGACCCTCTTGAGCCAAATGCTCACGGCAAACTTGCACAGGGGCAGCACAAAAACGATTTAAGGTAAAAACACCCGCTACTTGGGATCCGGGGACTAAAGTCATCACCAGAAGGTCTTTGCGATTTGCCTTCTTAATTCCGGCTTCAGCGATGCCCATCTGAAAACCTTTAACAGGCTTGAGCTCGGCTTTTTGGGGGAGGGGTAGATTAACTGTCATAGTCCGATAATTGTAGATGAGGCTTAAAAACAAAGCGCGCCTGATTTAGGCGCGCTTTGATCTGTATCCTACGAACACCCAAACTAAGCCTTAACTGGAAGCTCCCGTATCCGCTTGCCTGTTGCAGCAGCAATCGCATTGACTAAAGCGGGAGCAACCAAAGGAACACCAACCTCACCCAAACCGCCCGGCTTCTCCTGGCTAGGTACCAAATGGACCTCAATCACCGGAACCTGGTTTTGACGCAAGCTGGGATAGTTATTGAAGTTATTTTGCTGAACACGACCATTTTCAATGGTGATTTCATTGCTCAAGGCCGCACTTAAACCGTAAATCACGCCACCAGTGAGCTGAGCTCTAGCTTGGTCCGGATGCACCGTAATTCCACAGTCAGATACAAAGGTAATTTTCTTAACCTTGGTATCTTTGGTCGCAGAATCAAGCTCAAGAATACAAGCTGAATAAGTGTCATAGCACTCCATCTGGGCAACACCAAAGCGCTTGCTGCCCGCTACATAACCTGACTTTTTAACAGCCATCTCGAGAACTGCTTTAGCTCGAGGATGCTTGTTTAAGGCAGCCATGCGATAAGCAACGGGATCCTTGCCAGCAGCCTTAGCTGCTTCATCTATAAAACTCTCAACAGCAAAAGCGTTGAGCGCATTGCTTACGGAACGCCAGTAACCAACCCGAATACCCGTTCCCTCGATCACGTTGGTCATCTCAAGATTGGGAATGTCATAGGTTAAGTTATTTGACCCCTCAACCATGAAGGGATCAAAACCATCTTTTACAAATCCTGGGAACGCACGAGCTGTTACTGACTGGGACACCATCTTGGCCTTCAAGGAAGCCAATTGACCATCGGCACCCAAGACACCATCTACCTTATGAATACTCATTGGGCGATAGAAGTCATGAGTAATGTCATCCTCTTTTGTCCAAAGCATCTTCACTGGCATTCCAGCGGCCTTAGAAATCTCTGCGGCCTGACGAATAAAGTCCAGCTCTAGCTTACGACCAAATCCACCACCCAAGAAAGTAGTTTCAATAGTGACGTCTTCAGGCTTAACACCTGCTGCTGCGGCAGCAACCGCCTGACCACCCTGTTGAAACTGAATTGGTCCAATGATTCTGCACTTTCCATTTGATACATCTGCGGAGCAATTCACCGGCTCCATTGTGGAGTGTGCTAAATACGGTAAAAAATATTGGGCGCTTAGAGGCTTGCCATTTGCAACGGCAGCATTGGGGTCACCCGCTGTCTTAATCACCGCGCCTTTTTTAGATAAACTTGCCTCAAGACTTTTGCGAACCAATGCAGTACTCAGATTGGCATTTGCCCCCTCATTCCACGTGATTTTCAGAGCATCCCTACCCTTACGAGCCGCATAAAAATCCTTAGCCAATACTGCAACGCCATCAGAAATCTGAACAACTTTAATTACTCCAGATACTTTCATTGCAGCTGATGCATCAAATGCTGTTGGTGTGCCGCCAATAACAGGGCACTGAGCTAAAGATGCGATTGCCATTCCTGGAATTTTTACGTCAATTCCATAAACCGCTTTACCAGCAACTTTGCTTGGCGTATCCAAACGACGCATCGTTTCTTTGCCGATCACCATGAAATTCACCGGTGATTTTAGGGCTGGTTTTTCTGGGAGCGTTAACTTAGCTGCATCAGCAGCCAACTCACCATAGGTAGCCGACTTTCCACTTGAATGCGTCACCTTGCCATTCATGGCTTTGCAGTCTGTGGCCGCAACATTCCAACGTTGAGCCGCAGCCTGCACTAAAACCATACGAGTAGCTGCGCCAGCAGTTCTTAACTTATCAAAAGCTTCGCGTACTGAGGTTGAACCACCCGTTATTTGACCACCCAACATCGCATTAATGTAAACAGGAGCTACCCCAGCGATCTCAACCCTAACCATGGAAAGGGGTAAATTTAATTCCTCAGCTAACAAAGCCGGTAACGAGGTATATACGTCCTGCCCCATTTCTGAACGTGCACAAATTAAAGTAATTTGATTATTGGGGGTAATTTGTACCCAGGCGTTTGCTAAAGCAGGTTTACCAGCATCTCCTGAAGCGGCATGGCTTGTTAGGGGGAGGTGCATACCAATGACTAATGCACCAGTCAAAGCAGAACTTTGCTGAATAAATTGACGACGGCTACTATTTTTTAAAGATTGATTTTTCATTTGATCTTTATCCTTTAAGCCAATTTATCTGCAGCGCGTTTCACCGCTTTTTCAATACGAGAATAAGTTCCGCAACGACATATATTGCCGCTCATCGCATTCTTAATATCATCGCTGCTAGGTTGTTTTTTCTTTGCTAATAAATCTGCGGCAGACATCATTTGCCCAGTCTGACAGTAACCACACTGAGGCACATCAAATTCAATCCAAGCATCTTGGAGGGCTTTTCCAACCTTGGCCGACAAACCTTCTAGCGTAGTCAATGTCTTACCTGCTGCAACAGAGATCGGGGTAGAGCAAGAACGGATAGCAGCGCCATCAAGATGCACAGTACATGCGCCACAAAGCCCCGCACCACAGCCATATTTTGGGCTTGTAACATCAAGATGGTCTCTCAAGACCCACAAAATTGGAGTTTCAGGATCACCATCGAAGCTGATAGCTTTGCCATTGAGAGTAAATGAAACGGCCATGATGCCCCCTTGCTTAAATTTGAAAAATGGAAATAAAGCTGATCATTCAGAACTCATTAATCATGACAGATCTATAGGACTCTAGGGGGCTCCAATCACTAGGGATTCCACCAAGAAAAAAGCTCAGATTGATCTGAGCTTTTTTAGTACTTCCAAATGAAGATTAATACTCTAAGCTAATGCGCCGCAGCAGTTCTTGTATTTTTTGCCGCTACCGCAGGTACAAGGATCATTACGCCCCACCTTTGGTCCGGTGCGAATAGGGGCAGGCTGAATGTCGACTGCAGCACCACCATCACCGGTTGATCCTGCAACTTCCTTTTCTGGATCAGCGTGCTGATACTGAACATCGGACAGCTTAGCCAAATCATCATTCATCGATTCAGAGGCTTGATCTAACTCGCTTGCGCTACGAATCTGAACTGTCATGATGCTTTTAACAACATCATTCTTGATCACGTTGAGCAATTCACCATACAACTCAAAAGCCTCACGACGATATTCTTGCTTAGGATCTTTTTGGGCGTATCCGCGCAAATGAATACCTTGACGCAAATGGTCTAAAGCAGCCAAGTGCTCACGCCAATGACTATCCAAGCTATATAACAGAACTGAACGCTCAAAACTAGCAAAAGATTCTCGTCCGGAGAGGTCTACTTTTGCATCGTAAGCTTCTTTAGCAGCCTGCAATACACGCTCAACAATTTCGGAATCATCTACGCTATCGGCAGCCTCAACCCAGCCCTTAAGATCAATCGTAAGCCCCCACTCGCTAGCCAGCACATTCTCTAGCCCGGTGAGATCCCACTGCTCTTCCATAGACTCCAGCGGTACATAAACTGAACAAACTGAACGCAATACATCTTCACGCAAATTCGCAATTAGCTCGCCAATATCACTGCTTTCAAGCACTTCGTTTCTGAGGCGATAGGTTTCTTTACGTTGATCATTGGCAACGTTGTCATATTCGAGCAACTGTTTACGAATATCAAAGTTACGGCCTTCAACTTTGCGCTGCGCTGACTCAATGGAACGAGTCACCATGCCAGCTTCAATCGGCTCGCCGTCTGGCATCTTCAGTCGATCCATTACAGCACGTAAACGATCGCCTGCAAAGATACGAAGCAGCGCATCATCTAATGAAAGATAGAAACGGGAGGAGCCTGGATCACCCTGACGACCTGAGCGGCCTCTTAACTGATTATCAATACGACGGCTCTCATGGCGCTCGGTACCGATAATGTGCAATCCACCTGACGCAAGAACCGCATCATGAATACTTTGCCACTCATCCTGCAATTGCTTAATCTTGGATCCTTTTTCAGCATCGGTAAGTGAACTATCTGCCTCGATCAAGGAAGATTGCTTTCCTACGTTGCCACCCAACACAATGTCTGTACCACGACCAGCCATATTGGTGGCAATCGTGATCATTTTTGGTCGCCCTGCTTGAGCAATAATTTCTGCTTCGCGAGCATGTTGCTTTGCGTTCAATACCTGGTGTGGCAACTTACGTTGATCTAGCAGTTGTGCGATCAACTCAGAGTTTTCAATTGAGGTAGTACCAACTAGTACTGGCTGACCACGCTCATAACAATCTTGAATATCCTTAATGACCGCATCATAGCGTTCACGAGAAGACTTATAGATTTGGTCTTGCTTATCTTTTCTTTGGCTGATACGGTTTGGAGGAATCACAACTGTTTCTAAGTTGTAAATTTCTTTAAATTCGTAAGCCTCAGTATCGGCGGTACCAGTCATACCAGCCAACTTACCGTACATGCGGAAATAATTTTGGAAAGTGATCGTAGCTAAAGTTTGATTCTCATTTTGAATCTGTACACCCTCTTTAGCTTCTACGGCTTGATGCAATCCATCAGACCAACGACGTCCCTGCATCAAGCGACCCGTGAATTCATCAACAATGATCACCTCACCATTTTGAACAACATAATGTTGATCACGGTGATACAAAGAATGTGCACGCAGGGCTGCGTATACGTGATGCATCAAAGTAATATTTTGTGGCGCATAGAGAGAATCGCCATCATTGAGCGCGCCCAACTGAACTAATACAGCCTCAGCTTTATCGTGCCCTTGCTCCGTCAGATAAACCTGCTGGGATTTCTCATCCACCCAGTAGTCGCCTGGCTTCTCAACGCCAGTACCATCGGCCTTCTCTTCGCCAATTTGACGCTCTAAATGCGATGGCAGAGCATTAATCTTGATGTAAAGATCGGTGTGATCTTCTGCCTGACCGGAGATGATTAACGGCGTGCGAGCCTCATCAATCAGAATAGAATCAACTTCGTCAACAATTGCATAAGCTAAACCACGCTGAACACGCTGGCCCAAATCCTGAACCATGTTGTCACGCAAGTAGTCAAAACCAAATTCGTTATTTGTGCCGTAGGTAATATCTGCAGCATAAGCTTCTTGCTTGGTAGTGTGATCCATCTGGGATAAATTCACACCCACCTTCATACCTAAGAAGTTATAAAGCTTGGCCATCCATTCGGCATCACGCTGCGCCAAATAATCATTGACTGTTACGACATGCACACCTTTACCGGTTAGTGCATTCAAATAGACTGGCAGAGTAGCAGTTAAGGTTTTTCCTTCACCAGTACCCATCTCCGCAATTTTGCCGTGATGCAAGGCTAAGCCGCCAAGCATCTGAGCATCAAAGTGGCGCATCTTCATGACACGGGCGCTAGCTTCGCGAACAACAGCAAATGCTTCTGCTGCAATATCATCCAATGACTCACCGGAAGCTAGGCGAGATTTGAATTCAGCAGTTTTTGCGGCCAGTGCAGAATCATCCAAAGATTGCAGGCTAGCCTCAAAAGCGCCAACCTTGGCAACGACTTTGCGATACTGTTTTAAGAGGCGGTCGTTACGACTGCCGACCAGGGTTTTAAGAAGACCGATTACCATGGGATATTGAAGAAAATTAAGTCCTTGAGTTTATCACCCGCAACCCCATTTTTTATGAACTTCACCCCTAAATCGTCCCGTAAGCACACAGCCCATGACTGGATGGATTACCTGCGAGAATCCGATGGGCTTGGGGGGATTTTGGCCAAAACAGAGGATCTGGCAAAACTGAAGGGGCGGATCCACTCAGCACTAACAACCCTAGATTTAGGCCACCTCAGCTCAAAAATTGAAGCTGGATGGCGCTCCGGGTCAAAAGATGAGCTTTTTTTACTAGTGAGCAGCGCTAGCATTGCCAGCCGCTTACAACAGGTTTTACCCAGTCTAATCAAAGAGTTAGCTAATTCTGGCTTAGTCTGTAGCGCAATAATGGTTCGGGTTAAACCAGCCCCGCCAGCCTGGGAAGTAAAAGCCAGACCAGCCGAACGGGAAAAGCCAAAAGGATTAAATGAAGTGGCTAAAAAGTCGTGGGAGTCTCTTTTAGAGAAATTAGGGCCAGATTCAGGCCTGCGCTCCTCTATCGAGAAACTACTCAAAAACAAGCCCAAGTAAGCTTAAAGACTGCTTCGAGCTCCCTTAGAAAAAGAGGGGTTGGCTTTCTTGGGAATAGGCTTCAGGGGCCTTATTTTCAGCAAAGGAGCTGATTTCGTAAGAGCTTGGATCTTCCAAAAGCTTACGCAAAAGTGCGTTATTAAGAGCATGACCTGACTTCTCAGCAACATAAGCGCCCACAATTGGATGACCAATGAGGTAGAGATCACCAATTGCATCTAAGATTTTGTGACGTACAAACTCATCTTCGTAACGAAGTTCTTCGTTATTCAGAATGCGGTGCTCATCTAAAACAATCGCGTTATCTAAACTGCCGCCACGCGCTAAACCCATTTCGCGCAATGCTTCCACTTCGTGAGCAAAACCAAAAGTGCGTGCGCGACCAATTTCACTGCGATAAGCGTGTTCAGCAAAATCCACTACAAAACGTTGTCCAGTTTTATCTACGGCTGGATGTTTAAAGTCAATCGTAAAGTCCAACTTAAATCCAAAGAATGGTTCTAATCGTGCAAGCTTGTCACCTTCACGAACTTCGACTGGTTTTTTAATAACGACAAATTGACGTGACGCCTCTTGCTCGGCAATACCCGCTGATTCAATTAAAAACAAAAATGAAGCAGCGCTGCCATCCATGATGGGAACTTCTTCACCATCAAGTTCAATGAATAAGTTATCTAAGCCTAGTCCGGCACAAGCGGACAGTAAATGCTCTACAGTTGAAACACGTACGCCATCTTTCTGAATAACAGAGGCCAGTCTTGTATCGCATACAGCTAAAGCAGTTGCAGGCACAACCGACTGTTCTGGTGTATCTATTCGTACGAACTGAACCCCTGAATTTACTGGCGCAGGCTTAATAGAAATTGTCACCTTGCGGCCAGAATGCAAGCCAATCCCCACGGTTTTTACCGGAGTGGCAATTGTGCGTTGCTTCATCATATGTGGCTATCTAAATTCAGGGGATTTTCGTTAGTAAATTCTAATTACAGCTTTTTCAAAATAGAAGCTGCGTCGCTTACTTCAAACTTGCCAGGCGCTTCGCGATCAAGTGACTTCACAACACCATCTTCAATAATCATGGCATAACGATCGGAGCGCACACCAAATCCGCGAGCAGTTAAATCCAATTCCAAACCAAGTTTTTTGGTGAACTCAGCACTGCCGTCACCTAACATGCGAATTTTTTTGCCAACCTTTTGATCACGCCCCCATGCACCCATTACGAATGGATCATTTACAGAAACGCACCAAATCTCATCAACACCCTTCGCTTTGATCGCATCAAAGTGCTCAACATATCCGGGCACATGCTTAGCCGAACAAGTTGGCGTAAAAGCGCCTGGCAGTGCGAAGAGTACGATCTTTTTACCAGCCGCTAATTTCTCAACTTCAAATGCATTTGGCCCTAAGGAGCAGCCTTCAGTCTCTTCATTCATAAATTCATAAAGAGTAGCGTTTGGTAATTTTTGTCCAACAGCAATCATGACATCTCCAATAAATAATTGTTAGTAAGTATGCCAACGCAAGCGCGGGATTCGTCGTCCGGAGGGGCGCCGCGCTGGCATTTCGCAATTACCTATTGTATTAAGCAGTCAATTAATCTGCTTGCTTACGCAAAAAGGCTGGGATTTCATAGTAATCAGCCCCTTTGTCCAACATGGATTTAGCCTGTGGAGAACTATCTGCACCTAATGTAGGCGCAGGAGTCGCTTCACGAGAGCTACGAAAAACGCGTGGTAAGTCATATTGACTGTAATCAACACCAGAGCTTGCTGGCTGAGCTGCCATTTCTGGAGCACTACCAACACCAGTCATTGCCAAGCCTGCGCTAGTTCCCAATGCGGAATCCATGCTTACCTTACTCATTGCAGCGGATGGGCTTGCAGGGGCAAAGCTATTGAGATCAGCCATTGTTGGCATTGCATCATGAGTACCAGTAGCTTGTCTCCAAACTACTTCAGGCTGGTTATTTTTACGAGCTTGAGGATTATTCAAGCCAGTAGCAACTACAGTCACACGTAAGGCATCACCTAAGCTCTCGTCATATACGGTACCGAAGATAACCGTTGCGTCATCTGCAGCGTAACCACGAATCGCAGCCATAACTTCACGAGTCTCAGACAACTTCAATGAACGGCTAGCAGTGATGTTGACCAATACGCCACGTGCACCTGATAGATCTACACCCTCTAACAATGGTGATGCAACCGCAGCTTCGGCAGCTAGGCGCGCACGATCCATACCAGAAACTGTTGCTGTTCCCATCATGGCTTTGCCCTGCTCACCCATTACTGTCTTAACGTCTTCAAAGTCAACGTTAATCAAACCTTGAACATTAATGATCTCTGCAATACCTGAAACTGCGTTATGCAACACGTCATCAGCACAAGCAAATGCTTTATCGAACTCAGCATCTTCGCCCATCACCTCAAAGAGTTTTTCGTTGAGTACAACAATGAGTGAATCTACATATGACTCGAGCTCCGCAGCGCCGTTCTCGGCAACCTTCAAACGCTTTACACCCTCGAAATCAAATGGCTTACTAATCACGCCAACAGTGAGGATGCCCATTTCTTTAGCCACTTGAGCAACGATTGGAGCTGCGCCAGTTCCAGTACCGCCACCCATACCGGCAGTGATAAATACCATGTGTGCGCCCTGCAAAGTATCTGCAATACGTGCACGCGCTTCTTCAGCAGATGCTGCACCGATTTCTGGTTTAGCCCCTGCACCCAATCCGCTAGAGCCCAGTTGCAAATTCACAGATGCCTCGGAACGCTGTAAAGCGCCAGCATCGGTGTTCATGCAAATGAACTCTACGCCGTTAACACCACGACGGATCATGTGCTGGACAGCATTACCACCAGCGCCACCGACTCCAACCACTTTAATAATGGTCTTGCCAGCTGTTTCTTGATCTAACATTTCAAATTCCATATACCCTCCTAGGTAAAAAACTTACTACATTGACGACGACGAAAAAAACTTAAAAATTTCCTGCGAACCATTCCTTCATGCGCGAGATAACTCCTTGCAACGCGCCTGATTGAGAAACACGACGGCCGCGCAATAACTGCGCTTGACCTTCCATCAGCAAACCAATGCTGGTGGCATATCTGGGACTACGCAACACTTCATGTAAATGGCCACGGTACTCAGGCGTGCCAATTCGGGCCGGCCTTAAAAAGACCTGTTCAGCCAACTCCACCATGCCAGGCATGAGCGCAGTTCCACCTGTTAAAACAATTCCTGAAGAAACCATGTCTTCGTAACCGGAGTCACGAACTACACCTCGCACGAGCGTAAACAACTCTTCAACACGTGGCTCAATCACTGCCGCTAAAGCTTGCTTAGACATCGGACGCGGTTCACGATCGCCCACACCAGGAACATCAATCATCGCAGTGGGATCTGCCATATCTTGACGAGCAATACCATGTGCGATCTTCAAATCTTCCGCATCGATTGTTGGTGTACGCAAGGCCATTGCAATGTCATTAGTAATTTGATCACCTGCAATTGGAATTACAGCTGTATGACGAATAGAACCTTGGCAGTAAATTGCAATATCAGTAGTTCCGCCACCGATATCCACCAACACCACACCCAACTCTTTCTCATCTTCAGTGAGCACCGCCAAACTTGAGGCCAAAGGTTGCAAAATCAAATCGTTTACCTCAAGACCACAGCGACGTACGCACTTCACAATATTCTGTGCTGCACTTACAGCGCCAGTAACAATGTGTACCTTCACCTCTAAACGAAGACCGCTCATACCAATCGGCTCGCGCACATCTTCCTGTCCATCAATAATGAATTCCTGAACAAGGATGTGCAAAATCTGCTGATCGGTTGGGATGTTGATAGCCTTGGCAGTCTCGAGCACGCGCTCCACATCACCAGCGCCAACTTCTTTGTCGCGTATTGCCACCATGCCGCTCGAGTTAAAACTCACAATATGATTACCAGCAATGCCCGTGAATACCTGAACAATCTGGCGATCGGCCATCACCTCAGCTTCTTCAAGCGCCTTTTGAATTGATTGAACTGTCGCTTCAATATTGACCACAACACCCTTCTTCAATCCTTTAGAGGCTGTTTGACCAACACCAACTACATTAAATTGACCATCGGGAGCTAATTCAGCAACCAAGGCAACAACCTTGGATGTACCAATATCTAACCCAACCAACACATCACGATTGTCTTTACTCATTGCCATTCCTCATTGCTTCAGCTCGCTTTTTTTGCCATCTACATCATTCTTTTTCAAACTTGCAGAGGCAAGATGAACCGCAAAACCATTTGCATATCGCAAATCAATTGCATCAATTCGATTAGCCCACTTCTCTTGTACTTGGGGCCAATATTTAAATAATCTCGCTACACGCTCTTCAGTTAAATTTTTATCGGAGCTTTCTTCATCGCGCCCAAACTCGACTCTCATGCCATTTGATAGTCTGACGTTCCATGCGTAGCGTTCCGTTAAAGCAAGACTCGTTACTTCTGCACCCCATGGCTTAAACCAATTGTTTGCTTTTTCATAAAGACTCATCACCTCTTTACCGGAATCTGCAGGGCCAGAGAAGTCGACTAGACGGATGTCGTCACCTACCTCAGACACACGCCCAGCAAATAGTTCCCCATGGGTGTTCATTAAAGTGTGACTTTCAGCACCACCCCATGTTCCAAAAGGTTTCTGCTCTTCAATACTGACGACCAATCCATTTGGCCAGACTCGACGCACATTGGCATGTCGAACCCAAGGCATACTTTCAAAGCCACGCTTTACATCTTCTAGGCGAACGCTAAAGAAATTACCCTGTACTGTTTCTAGAACCTGCTGTTTCACAATAGGCTTCTTGATGTGCTTTAGGGTTTGACCGGCGACGGGTTCAATTTGTATTTGCTTCAAGGCAAATACTGGACGCTGACTAAGCCAAACTAAAATACCAATTACTAGCATCACTATGAAGCAGCGCATCAAGAGACGACTCAGCTTCTCCATGCGATCTGAGTGGTTCCAAAGTGGAGCCATCAACATAGAGAAAATTTCACCGAAGCGGTCCATGAAGTTACTCATGCATGAGCGCCCTCTTTTTGCTGCAAAGTTTGACTTAATAACCAAAGCACTAAATCGGCATACTCAATCCCTGCAGCCTTAGCAGCCATTGGCACTAATGAATGAGAAGTCATGCCTGGAGAAGTATTCATTTCCAGCAAATATGGTTTGCCAGTTTTTTGATCTAGCATCACATCCGCACGACCCCAGGTGCGACAACCCAAGGCTTTATATGCCGCCAAGGCTAATTCTTGAACGGCAGCATTCACCTCTGGTGCAAGTCCTGTTGGACATAGATACTGAGTTTCATCAGAGAAATACTTATTATGAAAATCGTAATTAGCTTGCGGTGGAATAATTTTGATCACCGGCAACGCTTCGGCAGTTTTACCGTAGCCAACCAATGGGCAAGTTAATTCATCGCCTACGATGCAGGTCTCTGCAATCACTTTTTTATCTAAGCCAGCAGCAAGCTTGTAAGCGGCTGGCAGCTCATCCACTGATTTCACCTTGGTTAGACCCAAGGAAGATCCCTCATGCGCAGGCTTCACAATTAACGGCAAGCCCAAGTGCTGGACTACAGCATTCCAATCACTTGTTGCAGTCAACTCCTCATACTCAGGTGTTGCGAGTCCACTGCTAATCCAGACTTGCTTAGTGACGATCTTGTCGATTGCCAAAGCAGATGCTAAAACCCCGCTGCCGGTGTAAGGCAAGTCTAGTAATTCAAGTAGACCTTGAATCGTGCCATCCTCGCCAAAGCGACCATGCAGTGAAATAAAGATTCGATCAAACTTTTCTTGAGCCAGCTCAGTGGGGCAACGCAAACCAGTATCAAAGGCGTGCGCATCTACGCCTTTCGAACGCAAGGCTTCCAATACGCCATTACCTGACATAAGAGAAATTTCTCTCTCACCTGATTTGCCCCCAAGCAATATGCCGACGCGACCAAATGACTTAACGTCCATACCCGCCAAGCTAGCCTTGACGCGATCACCCCAGGAGCTCAAGTTAGCACCCACCTTAGACATGCTTTGCCTCCGCTAACGTATGCGGCAAAGCAGAAATTGATCCTGCACCCATCGTAATTAATACATCCCCATCTTTTAAAACTTGACTCAATTTTTCTGGCATCTCTGCAATATTTGTAGCGTAAGCAACTGCAGCTGAATTTAATAAAGCTTTTGAATTCTTCTCTTCTGCGATAGCGGCCTTCATCAAGCTCTTGCCATCTGCACCTGGAATTTTGGCCTCACCTGCTGGGTAGACATCAGTCAATACCAATGCATCAAAGTTTCTAAGAACTTGTACAAACTCACCAAAACAATCACGTGTTCTAGTAAAGCGATGCGGTTGGAATGCCAGCACTAAACGGCGATCTGGATAAGCGCCACGAGCAGCAGCCAAGGTTGCTGCCATCTCTACCGGATGATGACCATAATCATCAATCAAGGTAAAACTGCCGCCTGATGCTAGCGGAATATCTCCATAACGCTGGAAACGACGACCTACACCACTAAATTCAGAGAGCGCTTTTGTGATTGCTTCATCACCCACGCCCAACTCTGTTGCGATACCAATAGCAGCTAGAGCATTGCGTACGTTATGTAATCCTGGCAAATTAAGAGTGACATTCAGCGGGCCAGGCTTATTACCGTGTCTACGCACAGTGCGGCGATCAACCGTGAAATGCATGCGAGTACCGTCAGCGCGAACATTGCTCGCACGGATATCGGCATCTTCGGATAAGCCGTATCGCAATATTGGCTGAGATACAAATGGAATGATGTCGCGCACATTGGCATCATCAACACAAAGCACTGCCACACCATAAAACGGCATACGCTGAATAAACTGCACAAATGCTTGCTTTAAGCGAGCCATATCGTGCTGATAGGTATCCATGTGATCTGCATCGATATTGGTGACGACTTCCATTGCTGGGAATAATTGCAAGAAAGAAGCATCAGATTCATCAGCTTCTACAACAATAAAATCTCCACGCCCTAAACGCGCATTGGCGTTTGCAGAATTGAGCTTTCCGCCAATCACAAACGTAGGATCTAGACCACCCTCAGCCAATACTGATGCGACCAAACTAGTAGTCGTTGTTTTTCCATGGGTACCAGCAATCGCAATGCCCTGCTTTAGGCGCATTAACTCACCCAACATCACAGCACGCTGAATAACCGGGATCTTTGCTGCTCGCGCAGCTAAGACTTCAGGATTATTTCCAGCAACTGCTGTTGAAATCACTACTGCCTCAGCAGTGCCAATATTTTTAGGATCATGCCCAATATAAATCACAGCTCCTAATTCCTTCAGGCGCTTAGTAACAGCACCCTCAGCAAGATCTGATCCCGAAACCTGGTAGCCCAAGTTCAAAAGCACTTCAGCAATGCCGCTCATACCAGCGCCACCGATACCAATAAAGTGAATTTGCTGAACGATATGCTTCATTTACCTACCCCCGCACAATCTGCACACACTTCAGCCACTCGCTGAGTTGCATGTGGTTTTGCTAAAGCATGTGCTCTCAGCGCCATTTCTTTTAGTTCTTTGCGATTTAGGTTTTGAATCATCATCGCTAAATCTTGCGGATTCAGTAATGGCTGCGGCAATAAAACTGCCGCATCTGCATTTGACAGAAACTGCGCATTAGCAGTTTGATGATCGTCAATCGCAAACGGAAAAGGGATAAGGCATGAGGCAACTCCGCAAGCAGCTATTTCGGAAACTGTCATGGCACCGGAACGACAAATTACCAAATCCGCCTGCGAATATGCGGCTGGCATGTCATCTATAAAAGGGCGAATATCTGCAACAACACCTAAATCAGCGTATCGTTTTTGCAAATCTCCCAAGTGTTTATCACCAGCTTGATGAATCACCTTTGGACGTGACTCCACTGGAATCAATGCCAAAGCAGCTGGGATGTTTTCATTCAAGGCTGCAGCCCCCAAGCTACCACCCACCACAAGGATTGAGAGTGGTCCTTGACGCTGTTCATAACGCTCCGCTGGCGCGAGCATATGATCAAATTCTTCACGAATTGGATTACCAACCCACTCAGCATTTGCCATCGTATTAGGGAATCCAGTCAAAGTTCGCATGGCGATTTTGCTTAGTGCAATATTGGCGCTACCAGCTACAGAGTTTGCTTCATGCAAGACCAGTGGGCGCTTCAATAATTTAGTTACTAAGCCACCTGGGAAAGTGATGTAACCGCCCATACCTAAAACAACATTCGGCTTAACACGACGCATAATCTTCCAACTCTGAAAGCATGCACGCATCAGATTAATGGGCAACATGATCTTGGTCTTCAAGCCTTTGCCACGCAAGCCGCCAAAATCAACTGCCTCAAATGGAAAGTCACAAGACTTCACGAGGCGATACTCCATGCCCGCTTGATTTCCCAACCAAGAGACATTCCAGCCGCAAATCCGTAGATATTCAGCGACAGCCAGGCCTGGGAAAATATGCCCACCAGTACCACCAGCCATCACAAGAATTGAGGGTTTTGTCAAAGCTTCCCTCCACGCATCAGAATGCGATTTTCAAAATCAATGCGCAACAGCATTGCCATCGCAACAGCATTCATCAAAATACCGGAGCCACCATAACTTACCAATGGCAAAGTCAAGCCTTTGGTTGGTAACAATCCAAGGTTCACGCCCATATTAATAAAGGCCTGCCAACCAATCCAAATGGCCACACCCTTAGCAGCAAGTCCTGCGAAGCTACGGTCTAGTTGCAACGCGGTGCGCCCAATTAAGAATGCGCGGCGTACGATCCAATAGAACAAGAAGATCATGACGACTACACCAACAAATCCTAGTTCCTCACCAATCACCGCCATGATGAAATCGGTATGAGCTTCAGGCAAGTAATGTAATTTTTCTACGCTACCGCCAAGACCTGTACCAAACCACTCACCACGTCCAAAAGCCATGAGTGAATGGGTTAATTGATATCCCTTATTAGCAGCGTTATCTACTTGCCATGGATCCATAAACGCCAACATACGTCCACGACGAAATGGAGAAAGCGCAATCATGGTTGCACCACTCATCAAACCGACCAGAATTAAGCCACCAAATAACTTAGCGTTAATGCCGCCTAAAAAGAGGATGCCAAATGCAATCAAGGCAACCACTACAAAAGCGCCCATATCCGGCTCAGCCATTAATAAGCCGCCAACCAGCGCAACGGCAATCCCCATAGGTAGCATGCCCTTAACAAATGAATGGAGATACTCTTGGCGTTGAACGGTATAGCTAGCCGCAAAGATCACCGCGGCAAATTTCATTAACTCAGAAGGCTGGAAGTTCATTAAACCCAGAGGAATCCAACGCTTAGCGCCATTCACACCTTTGCCGACACCCGGAATCAGCACCGCAATAAGCAATAAAACGGTAAATCCAAAAATGACTGGTGAATAACGATCCCATACCTTTGTAGGAATCTTGAAAGCCCAAATTCCCACTCCAATAGCTATCACCAAAGAAATCATGTGGCGAATTAAGAAGAAGTTACTACTGTAGTTTGCGTACTTAGGTCCATCAGCCAAAGTAATGGAAGCTGAATACACCATCACTAAACCAATCAACATGAGGGACAAAATTGCCCAAACAAGTAACTGGTCATATTCCATCATGCGTGAACGAGTTTGCTCTACGCCAGATACAGCATCTCGCAAGCCAGTACGGAAGTTATCGATTCCACCTCTAGAAAAATTCCAAAAACGATTTAGCCCAAGGCGGTTTTCAGGAAAGAATTTCTCTTTTAAGTTCATGCCTGGACTCCTTCAAAGCGCATACCCAACTCTTCGACTTCTGCGGCAAATACCTGAGCACGTTCTTTATAGTCACGGAACTGATCCAAGCTAGCGCAAGCAGGCGATAACAACACCAAATCTCCAGATATAGCCTGTGCCGCAGCAGCTTGCACTGCAGACACTAAGTCACCACAATTAGTGACAGGTATTCCAGCGCCTAATGCTTCGCCAATAGCAACACCATCTTTGCCAATTACGAAGGCGCCCTTTATGAAGCGCAAAGCTGGTTCACGAAGTGGGCTGAAATCTTGCCCCTTACCATCACCACCAGCAATTAGCCAAATACGTTTACCTAATTCGTTATTACCCAAGCCATTTAATGCGGCAACAGTAGCACCCACATTAGTGCCTTTACTATCATCCACATACTCAACGTCTTTAACGATCGCAATGCTTTGTACTCGATGAGGCTCGCCATGGTAATCGCGCAAACCATGCAATAGCAAGTTCATTGGTAAATTGGCAGCGCGTGCTAAAGCAAGCGCAGCCAATGCGTTTAGGGCGTTGTGACGACCACGTATTCTTAATGCATCAGCTGGGATGAGGCGCTTCAATCGCAATAGCTCATCATCCTCAACAACCGTAGCCTTACGACGACGTTTTGGCTTAGGCTCCACATCCTCATCTACTTCAGCCCACACTAGCCAATCAATACCACCAGCACGCAAGTCATGCTCAATACCAAAAGCACCTTGCTCATCTGGACGATTAGAGCCAAAAGTAACTATAGACTTCTCTGCTTTTTGTTCTTCTGAAAGTAAGCCCATTACAAGAGAGTCATCACGATTTAGGATGCACACTGTATCGGCGCCAAATATTCTTGACTTAGCATCTGCATAAGCCTGCATATCACCATGCCAATCCAAATGGTCTTGGGTAATATTCAATACAGTTGCTGCAGTTGCATTTAAGGTATGGGTATAGACCAGTTGGAAACTGGATAACTCCAGCACCCAAACATCAGGCATATCTACAATCTGATCTGCCAAGTCTAAGCTACTCATTAATTTTTCCAAGGCAGCTGGGCTAATGTTTCCGGCGACAGCCACTTTCTTGCCGGCACGCTCACAGAGTTGACCTGTTAGTGCAGTGGTCGTTGTTTTGCCATTGGTGCCAGTGATCGCCAATACCGCAGTCTCATAGCTAGACTCTTGTGTCTGCGCCATGCGACTTAAAGCAGAAATCGCGCGAGCAAAAAATTCTATTTCGCTCCACACATCGATTTCAGCTTCTTCAGCTTTTACCAAGAAAGAATATGTTGGATCTTGCACCGGAGAAAGCCCTGGGCTGATACCAATCACATCAATCCCTTTGAGCAAGTCGTCGCTCAAAGGTCCAAAACAAGTGTCTTTTAATCCGGCAATGCGAAGTTCTTGCAACCAAGCATTCTGACGCTCATTAAATGATGATTGTTCACGAGTGTCAGCGAGGCGTACCTCTGCACCATTACGCAAGCACCACTTAGCCATGGCGACACCAGATTCACCCAAACCCAAAATGAGGAATCGGCTTGGTGCTTGATAGCCTTCATCACTCATGAAGGCTGAATTGGCGAAGGTATTTTCTAAAATCAACATGATTACTTTTGGATCACCGTAACTTCAAGCTAGATAAGCCAATTAAGACCAAAAGAATCGTGATGATCCAGAATCGAACAACTACTTGTGTTTCTTTCCAGCCACCCAATTCAAAATGATGATGCAATGGTGCCATTCGGAAAATACGACGACCCTCGCCAAAATGTTTTTTGGTTACCTTGAACCAAAAAACTTGCAACATGACTGAGACAGTTTCAGCAACAAAAATACCGCCCATCACAAATAAGACAATTTCTTGGCGAACAATGACAGCAATGGTGCCAAGTGCACCACCTAAAGCCAGCGCACCTACGTCACCCATAAAAACCTGGGCAGGATGGGTGTTGTACCAAAGGAAAGCTAATCCAGCACCGCCCATTGCGCCACAGAAAATCATCAACTCACCAGCGCCAGGAATATAGGGAAAGAGTAGATACTTTGCATAAATCGCATTACCCATTACATAAGCAAAAGCACCCAATGCAGCACCCACCAGAATGACTGGCATGATGACCAAACCATCAAGACCGTCCGTTAAATTCACTGCATTGCTGCTGCCAACTATTACAAGGTAACTCAAAATAATGAAACCCATAATTCCTAATGGGTAGCTAACCTCTTTCATAAAAGGTATGAGCAAATCCGTTTTGGCAGGAAGGTCTAAAGCGAACCCGCTTCTGAGCCACTCATAAAATAATTGCAATACCTTGAGGTTGTTTACTTCAGAAACAGAGAACGCGAGATAGATTGCGGCAAATAAACCAATTAAGGTTTGCCAAAAGAATTTTTCTCTCGACGCCATGCCTTTAGGGTCTTTGTAAACTACTTTACGGTAATCATCTACCCAACCTACTAAGCCAAAACCAAAGGTAACAATCATCACAATCCAAATAAAGCGATTGCTAAGATCTGCCCACAACATGCATGAAATAAAGATGCCAATCAAAATCAAGACGCCACCCATTGTTGGGGTTCCTGATTTCACTAAATGTGTTTGAGGTCCGTCTGTTCTGACTGCTTGACCCATCTTTAACGCAGTTAGTTTGCGAATAACCCAAGGTCCCGCAGCCAAACCGATTAACAATGCAGTCACTGTTGCCATCACTGCTCTAAAAGTGATGTAGTTAAATACTCGGAAAAATCCGAAGTCATCCTGCAACCATTGTGCCAACATTAAGAGCATGTTTTAGCCTCCTCTAACAAGGCCTGCACTACACGCTCCATGCGCATAAACCGTGAACCTTTAACCAAAATATTTAAATGCTGATTGCTGCCACTGGACTGGGTATGAAGCGCATCTCTTAATTGCGCAATCAGACTGTCTATATCCGCAAAATGTTTTGCCTGAGCTGAAGTTGCAACACCTTTATCAACCTCATTAAATCCTTGGAGTGCGAATTGGCATTGCTCACCCAAGGCAAAAAGTTTGGCAACTCCTTGTTCAGCAGCATATGCGCCAACTTCCCGATGAAACTCTGGACCTTGATTACCAACTTCACCCATATCACCCAAAATCAGCCAAGATAAATTACCCGATTGTTTTAAAGCATCAATAGCCGCTCTTACAGAATCAGGATTAGCGTTATAGCTATCATCAATAAGGGTTCGGTTTGAATCAATCACCTTAGCTTGCATACGTCCATTGACTGGCGAAAAGGATTCGAGACCCTGCTTAATTTTTTCAAGACTTACACCAGCAGCAATTCCTACCGCACTTGCTGCTAGAGCATTGCGAACATTATGGCTACCCAAGGTATTCAACTGAACCTCGATGCTGCCTTGTTCTGTTTCAATCTTTACCAACCCATTGCTTAGTAGACTTCCAGTCACTGCAGCCGATACCTTGGTCTGTGCAGATAACAGAACAAAATCAATGACTTTGCGACCAGCGGCGGCCTGGTGCCAAACATTTGAAAACTCAGAATCTGCTGGGAATACTGCAACGCCATCACTTGGTAAAGCGCGAAGGGCATCGGAGTGCTCTTCAGCCACAGCGGCTACTGTCGCCATAAACTCCTGATGCTCACGCTGGGCGTTATTAATTAACGCAATATTGGCTTGCGCAATTGCCGCCAACTGTGCCGTCTCACCTGGATGATTCATTCCAAGCTCAATAACAGCAAGGCGATCGGTGGAACGCAATTTCAAAAGTGTTAATGGCAAACCAATATCGTTATTCAAGTTACCTTTTGTCACCAAGGTATGTTGCTCACCAACTGCAGCCTTGAAAATGGAAGCAATCATTTCCTTAACAGTGGTCTTACCATTGCTACCGGTAACTAAAGCCAAAGGAATTGGATGATTGGTGCGCCATGCCTTAGCTAAATTTCCCAAACCAACGCGTGTATTCGAAACGCAAATTGCTGGCAAGTCGGCCGGGCATTTATCTTGACTACTAATTAGCGCAGCACCTGCGCCCGCCTTCGCAACATCGGATAAAAAATCATGTGCATCAAAGCGTTCACCAACCAACGCTACAAATAATTCATTACGCTCTATCTGACGACTATCAGTACCTACTCGAGAAATAGATAATTCCTGAGCAGCTTCTACGGAAGTATTAATTAGCCTGCTTCCAGGTAGCATGGCCTGCGCTTGCACAAGCGTTGTCATAATGGACATTAGATTCCACCTCCGGCAGCTAGGCGAATATGTTCCTGATCAGAAAAATCAAATTTCTTGCCATTGATTTCTTGTGTAGTTTCATGACCCTTGCCAGCGACCAAAACAATATCATGAGGATTTGCATGGCGAACGGCCGCCATAATGGCAGCTGCACGATCAGCAATCATCTGAACATTTGTTGCATCAGCCTTTAGACCTGCACGAATCATCTGCATGATGGCTTGCGGATCTTCAGAGCGTGGGTTGTCGCTAGTAATTAAAATTTGATCGGCGTAACGCCCTGCAACAGCACCCATCAGTGATCGCTTTCCAGCATCCCTGTCGCCACCGCAGCCAAAGACACACCAAATGTTTCCGCCACGCTGGTCCGCAATAGGCCGTAAAGCCTGCAAAGTTTTTTCTAAAGCATCTGGCGTATGAGCGTAATCAACAACTGCCAATAAACCCTCTATTTTTTGTGGCTTACTAAGCTGGATTAATTCCATGCGTCCAAGTACCGGATTTAATTGACTTACTTTTTGCGCGGCAAGCTCACAACTCATGCCTTGTGTAAGCAATACCGTCCACACTGCAAGCGCATTGCTTAAATTAAATTCACCCAATAATGGGATGTGCAATTGAGCACTTCCTGCTTTGTCATAAACAAAAGTGGAATCGTAACCCGCACCACTCAACACAGTCTCTTTGGCAAAAATATGCTGCAATCGGTCGCCAAATTTTTCAAATCCCTCAAACGCTAATGGCGACAACGCATATGCCCATACTTTTAAGTCCGCTTGAGCCAATAAATTCATAGCCAATTCACGACCAAAAGCATCATCCAAATTGATCACTGCATGCTGCAGCCCAGTTTGCTTAAATAACTTCGCTTTCGCCTCAGCGTACTCAGCCATACTGCCGTGGTAATCCAAATGATCTTGCGTGAGATTAGTGAAAACCGCACAATTTAACTCGGTGCCAGAGATTCGATCCTGATGCAATGCATGTGAAGAGACCTCCATGGCAACTTGTTTTGCCCCTGCACCGCGCAGCTCTGCTAACTGAGTTTGTAACTTTGGAGCATCTGGAGTTGTATAGCCAGTTTGAACCAAAGCGCCAGGGAATCCAGTGCCCAAAGTTCCCAAAACCGCAGTGCGATGATTGCTAGCATCTAAAGCCTGAGCAAGCCACTGCGTAATACTTGTTTTTCCATTGGTGCCAGTAACACCAATAATGCTCAATTCTTTACTGGGGTTCCCGTACCACTGAGAGCACAATTGGCCGACCTCTGCAGCAAGATTTTCAACTGCGAAGCATTGAGGGTGATCTATAAATTGATTGTCCATACCCGCAGGGTCAAACACTACAGCTGCCGCACCATTTTCTAAGGCGGCATGAATAAATTGACGTCCATCGCGCAATGCATTGCCGTGACCTACCGGATAAGCAAAAAAGATATCGCCAGACTGAATCTGGCGACTATCCGCACACACTTTTGCGGAGGAATTCGCTAGTGTATGTAAGTGGTCAATCAAGTGATTGGTGTCTATTTTCAAGTCCACCCTCATCGTTTCAAAACCACATGCTGAGCTTGAGCATTTACAGACTGAATCTCTTGTGGACTCTTATCCTGCAATACCATTTGCTTGACTTTGTTGTCCGGTAAAACATTTAGAGTATGTAGCGTTTCACTCACAATGGTCGAAAAAACCGGTGCTGCGACATCACCACCGTAGTGACTTCCGCCGGTAGGCTCATCAATCATGACTGCAACAACAATACGTGGCGCACTAATTGGAGCGAGACCAGCAAAGTAGGCGCGATATTTATTGCCGTACCCTTTGCCAACTAACTTATGTGCCGTTCCTGTCTTACCACCTACACGGAAACCTTCAGCCTGCGCCTTAATAGCGGTGCCTCCAGGCTCAGTAACCGACTCCATCATGGCGCGCATTTCAATTGCAGTTTTGGGAGAGAGAACTTTTGTACCCGGCTTAAATTCTGGACTACGCTCAATTGTCAGCGGAACCAATTCACCATCACGGGCAAAAACTGTGTAAGCACGAGCCACCTGAAATAACGAAGCTGAGATACCGTAACCAAATGCAATACGCGCCTGATCAGTAGGCATCCATTTTTTAAATGGGTGAACCGTTCCAGCAACGGCTCCAGGGAAGCCAATTTTTGGTACTTGGCCAAATCCAACTGCCGTATAAAAATCCCACATTTCTTCAGCGGAAAGATTGTTCATTGCAATTTTTGCAGTACCAATATTGCTAGACTTTTGAATAATTTGAGAGACTGTTAAATTTCCATAAGGATGCGTATCGGTAATTGGCTTTGGTCCAATTAAATATTTAGCGCCAATCACCATATTGGTATCAGGCTTAACCGCACCCTTTTCCAATGCAATTGCAATTGTTAATGGCTTCATTGTTGAGCCAGGCTCAAAGGTATCTGTTAGTACGCGATTACGTAATTGCTCACCAGTTAACACACGTCGATCATTTGGGTTGTAGCTCGGGTAATTTGCTAGAGCCAAAATCTCACCGGTTTGCGTATCCAGTACCACGGCGCCACCTGCTTTAGCGTGATGCTTTTCAACCGCATCTTTTACAGCGTTATAGGCTAAGAACTGAATCTTGCTATCAATAGATAGATTTAAATCTTTTCCGTTTTGTGGCAACTGCAGAATCGCAACATCCTCAACAACACGGCCTAAGCGGTCAACCACCACACGTCTTTGACCAGGATGGCCGGCAAGCTCCTTCTCACGAGAGAGCTCCATACCCTCCTGACCCTTGTCATTCACATTGGTAAAGCCAACCACATGGGCCATCGCCTCGCCCTCTGGATAGAAGCGACGATATTCATTATTTAAACCAATACCCGGAATTTCTAATTGCTTAATTTGCTGCGCAACTGCTGGATCAACTTGGCGTTTTAAGAAGATTTGCTTGCGCTCTTCTTTTAATTTTTTACGCAGTTCTGCTTCGCTAATTTGCAAAAGACTTGCTAGCTTTTGCACCTTATCAGCGGCCAAATCATCTGGCACTGTGTCGTTATAGGCAATAACTGATTTTGCCTCCAGACTAGTTGCAATAACTTGACCATTGCGATCCAAAATTTTTCCACGGCTTGCAGGCAACTCTAGCTCGCGCTGAGTGCCTCGCACACCTTTTGCCTCATAGAATGCATTGCCTGGGCCCTGAATCCAAAATGCGCGCAGTAATAGCATCATGAAAACAAAGAACAAGAGGAATAGCATTAAACGCGACCGCCACATTGGCAGACGCAGCACTAAATTTGGCGTAGTAGAAAAACCGACCGGCCTCATTTAGCCTCCCTCAGATACAAAGTACGCTCAGGAGAAATTGGCGACATGCGTAATTGATTGCGTGCAACATCACGAATACGTGCAGACTTCGAAAGATTACGTTGCTCATACTCAAGACGTAACCATTCTTGATTTAACTTACGCTCTTCAATCTGCGCACGTTCCTGCAGAATAAATAACTTACGCGCACGCTGCTGCGCCGCGACCAGAGATAGAGCGCATATCAATAGCAGAGCGAGTAAGGTCAATGTTGCACGATTCATGCAGCTGCCCCAATACGCTTTTCAGCCACACGCATAATTGCTGAGCGTGCGCGAGGATTTTCAGACACCTCTGCATCGCTAGGCTTGATGCGACCAATAATTTCAAGAGCGCTTTGTGGTAAATCTTTCTCGCGCACTGGCAAGCCACGAGGAATCTCTACTTTTGCATGCGCTTGCATAAACTGCTTCACGATGCGATCTTCAAGGGAGTGAAAACTGATCACTGCCAGTCTTGCGCCAGGCTTCAACAATTTCAATGCCGCTTTTAAACCGAGCTCCAAATCTTCCAGCTCGCGATTTATAAAAATACGCAAAGCTTGAAATGTTCTAGTTGCCGGATCTTGACCTGCTTCACGTGTGCGTACGACGCTGGCAACTAGACTTGCTAATTCTGTTGTAGTTTTTGGAGGCAAACCTTCTTCACGCTTTGCCACAATGGCTTTAGCGATCTGATATGCAAAGCGCTCTTCTCCGTAAATCTTAATCACGTGTGTGATTTCCTCCGGTGATGCTTGCTCCAACCACTCTGCTGCTGTTAAACCGTGATCGGTATTCATGCGCATATCGAGCGGGCCTTCTCGTCGAAAAGAAAATCCCCGATGCGCTTCGTCCACCTGTGGTGAGCTGATACCCAAGTCCAACAAAATTCCATCGACCGACTCTGCTTCCGCGTACTGATCCATCTGCGCAAAACTGTCGTGCACGATTTTCAAGCGCGGATCGTTGATTTGTTGTGCTACTGCGATCGCATCCAAATCCTTGTCGAAAGAAATCATGCGTGCCGATGGATTCAATTCTTTGAGAAGCGCTTGAGTATGACCACCGCGCCCAAAGGTTCCATCGATTACCAGAATCTGCTTTTCCGAATTTTGATTTTGAATCAGTGGGCCACCAACTAGCGCCGTCACCGCCTCGGCCAGTAATACTGGGCGATGAGATATGTTCATAGCACCCTGTCATCAAAAATTAAATTGCTTGAGTGCTTCAGGCATGCCTTGCGCAATCGCAGCCTGTTCTTTTGCGGCGTATGTTGCTGCATCCCACAATTCCAAGTGACTTCCCATGCCAAGCAAAATCACTTCTTTTTCTATTCCGGCCGCTGAACGTAATTCTGGGCTGACCAATACACGACCAGCGCTATCCAAATCCATTTCGGCTGCGTTACCCAAGAAGATACGACGCCACCAATGAGCATCCATCGGAAGTTGTGCAACTCTTGCTCTAAAGGTTTCCCACTCAGGTCTAGGGAAGAGAAGTAGGCAGCCATCAGGGTGTTTTGTGAGCGTGATTCGGCCCTCGCCCTGCACCAACAAGGCGTCACGATGCTTTGCCGGCACAGACATGCGGCCTTTTGCATCTAAATTGAGAGCTGACGCACCTTGAAACACCATTTACCCCACTTTTTCACACTTCCTCCCACTTTAGAGGATCGCACTAAGAGGGTCAAGTGTTTTTAGGAGTTTTTTTAGGAATTTCTCTAGTGTTTACAAACACTTAGCGTCGTGTGTTCAGAAAATGGTGTTAGTAAAATAGCTACTTGAAACAATGGCTTGGAAAATATACTTAAGAATAGATCTTAGCTATTGGGCTAGATAATCCCAAAATATACTGTATTTATAAACAGTAATCTTAAAAAAATATATCCAAATTAATCAGAAATTAATTTTTAGTAATTAATCGTATTTCAGTTTTAAATTTTGTAAGCAGTAGCGGTCATTACCTTAGACATTGCCTGCATTATTTTCTGAACAGGTTCTGGCAAATTTGCACCCCCTGCATTTTTTGCAGCTTGTCCATGTGCAATTTCATCAATGCGCATTTGATCAACAATTGCACGTGAACGCTGATCATCTTTTGGCAATTTTTCGAGGTGACTTTCTAAGTGATCCTCAACTTGTTTTTCTGTTTCAGCAACAAATCCTAAACTCCACTTATCGCCCGCTAAGCCTGCTGCCAAGCCGATCGCAAAGGATCCTGCATACCAAAGTGGATTGAGATAACTAGTATGTGATCCAAGCTCTTGTAAGCGAGTTTCACACCAAGCAAGGTGATCCATTTCTTCGCGACCAGAGTGATCCAACATCTCTTGAATATCTGAATTTCGAGCAACTAATTTTTGTGATTGATACAGCGCTTGCGCACAAACCTCACCAACATGATTTACACGCATGAGACCAGCAGCATGCTTTCGTTCGGCAGCGTCCAGTACTGAGTGATTTGCAAAATCTGACCCTGGCGTGGGTCTTTGAGCATTAGCGCCGCCCACTACCGACCTAAGGGCGGTGTCAAACTCGAGGATGAAGCGATCTATCGGGGACATTCGCGACAAAACTTAGATTAAAACCTCTGCTTTGCTGCTTTGCTTGGTCTTCAGACCCAACTCTGCCAAGAGTGCGCGGTCTTGTTCGGCCTCAGGATTTCCGGTAGTAAGTAGTTGCTCACCATAGAAAATCGAATTGGCGCCAGCCAAGAAACACATTGCCTGTACGGCTCTGCCAAGCTCCTGGCGGCCGGCTGACAGACGCACACGGGCTTTAGGCATTGTGATCCTAGCAACAGCAATGGTTCGCACAAACTCAAGCGGATCTAAGGGCTTTTGATCTGCCAATGGCGTACCGGCAACTGGCACCAAATGATTGATGGGCACTGATTCTGGGTATGGGCTCAAATTGGCTAAGCGTGCCAGAAAAGCTGCTCGCTGCTCCCTAGATTCACCCATGCCAACGATTCCGCCGCAGCAAACTGACATACCAGCAGCGCGAACATTGGAAATCGTATCCAAACGATCCTGGTAACCACGAGTAGAAATCACGGAGCGGTAAAAATCTTCGCTGGTATCTAAATTATGGTTATAAAAGTCCAGGCCAGCCTCTTGGAGAGCCTGAGCTTGATCGGCCTCCAACATACCCAAGGTGGCGCAGGTTTCAAGACCTAAGGCCTTTACGCCCTTGATCATGGCGGTCACTTTTTCAATATCGCGATCCTTGGGTTCACGCCAAGCAGCACCCATACAGAAACGGTTAGAACCAGCTGCTTTGGCTGCTTTAGCGGCCTCTAAAACCTCTTCCAAGCCCATTAACTTCTCGGCCTTAACATCGGTGTCATATCGTGCTGCTTGCGGGCAATAGCCGCAGTCCTCAGGACAACCACCTGTCTTGATTGACAACAAGGTGGCCAATTCCACATCACCCTCAGGGAAATAAGCCTTGTGAGTCTCTTGGGCCTTCAGCATCAATTCATTAAATGGAAGTGCAAATAAAGCCTCAATTTGAGCCACTGACCACTCTCCAGGCGCCGAAATCTCTGCATTTGCACCATGATGCAATTCAGCCTTCGATTTGAACTGGGTTAGAGGTTTTTCAACAGTTTGAGTGTCCTGCATGGGCAAATTCCAGAAATTAGGTAGATTCAAGCCATAAACATAACAGATACAGGCCTGAAATTGGGAAAACTAGTGGTCAAATATCAAACATGAAGGTTATTTCTGATTTAAATCAAGCCGCACTCGTTGATCGCAGCCTAGCAGCCGTTTGGCACCCATGCACCCAGATGAAACAGCATGAGTCCTTTCCGTTAGTTGCGATTACCAAAGGTAAGGGCGCTTGGCTGTACGACGAAAACGGAAATGCCCTACTCGATGCCATTAGTTCTTGGTGGACCAATTTATTTGGTCACTCCAATCCACGCATTAATCAAGCAATCACTGAGCAACTAGAAAAAATTGAGCATGTAATGCTCGCTGGATTTACACATCTACCAGTGGTGGAATTGTCCGAAAAACTTTCGGCACTCACCAAACATCATTTAGGTCATGTCTTCTATGCATCTGATGGCGCATCTGCTGTGGAAATTGCACTCAAGATGAGTCATCACTTTTGGCAGCTCCATGACAAACCGCAAAAGAAAAAGTTTGTTTGTGTAGAGAATGGTTATCACGGGGAAACACTAGGCGCCTTAGCGGTAACTGACGTAGCCATTTTCAGAGAAGCGTACGGATCACTGCTGCAAGATGTCTACACAGTCACCTCTCCCGATGCGCGCAAAGCAAAAGTTGGTGAGAGCGCGGAAGAGGTGGCAAAGCATGCAGCTAAAAAACTTGAAGAGTTATTTATAAAAGAGCATCAACATATAGCTGCCTTTATTGTCGAACCCTTAGTGCAATGCGCCGGACAAATGGCGATGCACTCTCCTGAGTATCTTCGCCTAGTCAGAGAGCTATGCAATCGCTATGACGTACATCTGATTGCAGATGAGATTGCCGTTGGCTGCGGGCGGAGCGGTAAATTCTTCGCCTGTGAGCATGCTGGCATCTGGCCAGATTTCTTAACGCTCTCCAAAGGCATTAGCGGCGGCTATTTGCCACTATCACTGTGTCTTGCTACCGATCAGATTTACCAAGCGTTTTATGGCGACCAAACGTCGCAAGGGTTTTTACACTCCCACTCATACACCGGCAATCCGCTAGCATGCGCTGCTGCTTTGGCCTGCCTTGAGATTTTTGAATCAGAAAACGTATTAGAAAAAAATATTGAGCGCTCACAAGAATTGGCGAACGCTTTTACCTGGGCAAAGACCGATCCCCGAATTGAGCATTGGCGCCAACAGGGAATGATTTTGGCATTTGACGTAAAAAACAATTGCCTCAAAGATCCCAAAACTTTTGCACGCACTATGTTTGCTAATAGCTTAGAAGCAGCTGTATTAATAAGGCCTATTGGCAATACGATTTATGTAATGCCTCCCTATATTTTGTCATCCGAAGAAACGATGCAATTAGGTAAAGCAGTGCAGCTTGCTCTAGAGAAGACATTGGCATGACAAACGCATTTAATGCCCTTCATTTAGCGCAAGAGCAAATTGCAGATTTGGATTTGCAGCTACTCAAGCGAAAACTCAGAGCAACTGAATCTCCATGCGATACCAAAGCGCTGGTTAATGGACGTGAATTAAAAGCTTTCTGCAGCAATGACTATCTGGGCCTGGCAAATCACCCCGACCTAGTTCAAGCCCTTGCTGAAGGTGCCGCGCAGTATGGCGTTGGTAGCGGCGCCTCTCATCTCATCAGTGGCCATAGCATTGCTCATGAGATTCTTGAAAGGAAGTTGGCGGATTTTCAGAGGCAACATATTCCAGATGCACGCGCACTCTTTTTTAGTACCGGCTACCTTGCTAATTTGACAGCCATTACAGCCTTTGCAAGACTTGCGCCACAAGGATCCGTCAGCATTTATTCAGCAAGGCTAAATCATGCGTCTTTAATTGACGGTGTTCGACTAGCAAGTGCGCAAACTAATGCACAGGTTCACTTGTTTGATCATGAAGACATCAATACATTAGGTGAATTACTAAAGACTGATAAGAGTACCCTCAAGATGATCGTCACCGATGGCGTCTTTAGCATGGATGGCGATCTTGCTCCCGTTAAGCGATTGTTAGAAATTGCAGAGCAATACGATGCATTGCTGTTGGTCGATGATGCGCATGGCTTTGGGGTTTTAGGCAAGCACGGTCACGGCATATTGGAGCAAGAAAATATCTGCTCAGATCGCATTGTGTATATCGGCACCCTTGGAAAGGCCGCTGGCGTCAGCGGTGCTTTTGTTTGTGCTCATGCAACCTTGATTGAATGGCTTATCCAAAAAGGTCGCCCCTTTATTTACAGTACTGCTACCCCACCAGCAATAGCGCACACACTCTCCAAGAGCTTAGACATCATTGAGGGGGATGAAGGTAACAATCGCCGTGCCCAACTGAACAAACTTATTCGCATTTGGCAGGATGAAATGCATTTTGCTCAATGGGAAAAGGTGTCCTCTTGCACAGCTATTCAGCCTGTTATTTTGGGCAGTAATGCCAATGCCTTGCTGGCCGCCAAGTTACTAGATGAGGCAGGTTATTGGATTCCAGCCATTCGTCCACCGACCGTACCCATTGGAAGTGCGCGATTGAGGATTACCTTCTCGGCAAATCATAGTGAAACAGATTTACGTCAGCTAATCGCCACCCTAAAGACTATTGAGCAGACAGCAATCCAAAAGGCGCCCCATGAGTAAGTCTGCTGGATTCTTTGTTACAGGAACTGATACCGAAGTTGGGAAAACCTTGGTAAGCGGCGCGCTCATTGTGAAATTGCGCGAGCAACAAATAAACGCCATTGGCTTTAAACCTGTTGTCGCCGGCACCTACAAAGATGAAAACGGCATAACTCTCAACGAAGATTTAGAAACGCTACGCATTGCGTCTAACCTTGGCCATAACGAATTAAGCTTATGCCCTTATGTACTAGATCAACCAGTAGCTCCTCACTTAGTGGCAGAGCAGCAAGGGTTAAAACTTGAAATAGGCGTGATGACCGATGCTTTTCAGAATATTCAACAGTATGCAGATTGCGTTGTGGTTGAGGGTGCTGGCGGCCTACTAATACCTTTAAATAAAGATGAAGATTTAAGTGGGTTTGCAAAGAAGATTGATTTGCCAATCATCTTTGTAGTGGGTATGAAGTTAGGTTGCCTTAATCACAGCCTACTAACGTATGAGGCAATCAAAGCGCGTAATTTAAATGTTGCAGGATGGATAGCCAACTCCCTTGCGGAGGAAATGCCGCTTCTGCAAGAAAATCTACAGACCTTGCAAGCCAGAATTGCAGCTCCATTTCTAGGCCTGATCCCATCATTGCCAAAAGACTTACAAAAAGCTACTGATAGCCCTTATTCAATTGATGCTTTGCGTTTTGCTGCAAAGCACATGCAATTACCCAATCAATAATCAGTATTAATTACCTTCTAACGGCATATTAAATGACTTTCGGATAAGATGAAGGGATGCATTTACTTCCAGAAATTACCGAATCCGCAGAAGCGATTCAAGAAATTCGACGCAATATTCATGCACACCCTGAATTGCGTTTCGAAGAAAATCGCACGGCCAATTTAGTTGCAGAGGCACTTTCTAGCTGGGGAATCACCGTTTACCGTGGTATGGGAAAAACTGGAGTAGTGGGCCGCTTGGATGGCGACTTAGGCCCAGGCAAGATGATTGGTCTTCGTGCTGATATGGATGCGCTGCCATTGCAAGAGCACAACAACTTTGCACATGCATCAAAAAATCCAGGAAAAATGCACGCTTGTGGTCACGATGGTCACACTGCCATGCTTCTTGGTGCCGCACAATATCTATCAAATCATCGTGACTTCAAAGGTACGGTGATCTTTATTTTCCAGCCTGCGGAAGAAGGTGGTGCGGGCGCAAATGAAATGATCAAAGATGGACTCTTCAAAGAGTTTCCATGTGATGCTGTATTTGGTTTACACAACTGGCCGGGCCTAGCGGAAGGTCATTTTGGCGTAACACCTGGCCCCATGATGGCCTCTAGCAATACTTTCGAAATCACCATTACAGGAAAAGGTGGTCACGCCGCTCTTCCACATAACAGCGCAGATCCAGTATTTACGGGTGCGCAGGTGGTTCTTGCATTGCAAAGCATCATTACTCGCAATAAACGCCCTGTAGATGCCGCGGTTTTATCCATTACGCAATTTCATGCCGGTGAAACAAGCAATGTCATTCCGGATAGCGCATTCATTGGTGGCACAGTGCGTACATTCACGTTGGACGTCTTGGACCTCATTGAGCAGCGCCTTCGAGAAATCGCACACAGTGTTGCGAGTGCTTTCGATTGCCAAGCAGAAATTACATTTGCTAGAAATTACCCACCCCTCATTAATCATGCCAATGAAGTGGAATTTGCCACCGAGGTAATGAGTGAATTAGTTGGCAAGCAAAATGTGAATGCCTCAATCGATCCGACGATGGGCGCAGAAGACTTTGCATTTATGTTGCTGGAAAAGCCAGGTTGTTATGTTTTCCTTGGTAATGGCGATGGCGATCATCGCTCTGTAGGTCATGGCATGGGTCCTTGCCACCTACACAATCCCTCATACGACTTTAATGATTCCTTGATCCCAGTAGGCGTGAGCTATTGGGTCAAACTAGCTCAACGCTTCCTGGAAAAAAACTAAATTCTTTTTTGAATTTATTTACTTAAGAATTAGTAAATTTGGCTGGGCGTTTTTCCATAAACGCGGCCATGCCTTCTTTCTGATCATTTGTAGCAAAACACGCATGAAAGAGACGGCGCTCAAAATGAATGCCCTCAGACAATGTAGTCTCGTAGGCAGTGTTAATGCTTTCTTTCACCATCATTGCAGTTAATAAAGGCATATCAGCAATTCCTTTAGCAATCGCTTTTACCTCTTTCAATAATTCTGCTTGCGGGAAAATTCTGGCGACCAAACCTGACCGCTCAGCTTCGGCAGCATCCATCATGCGGCCTGTCAGAGCTAAATCCATGGCTTTTGCTTTCGATACTGCACGCGGTAAACGTTGTGTACCGCCAGCCCCAGGAATGATGCCTAGCTTCACTTCTGGTTGAGCAAACTTCGCGTTATCCGCAGCCATAATGGTGTCGCACATCATGGCGAGCTCACAACCACCGCCCAGCGCATAGCCTGAGACGGCAGCTATTACAGGTTTACGGACTTTTTTAATCTCTTCCCAATTGCGGGTAATAAAGTCGCCGCGATAAACATCTTTCAATCCATACTTCGCCATGGATGCGATATCTGCTCCAGCCGCAAACGCCTTCTCGCTGCCAGTGACAATCATGCAGCCAATATTGTCATCTGCATCAAAAGCCAATAGCGCAGCGCCAAGCTCCTCCATCAATTGGTCATTCAAGGCATTTAATACTTCAGGCCGATTCAAAGTGATCGTGGCAACTTTACCGTCCACTTCAGTCAAAATTGTTTTGTAGCTCATGTATTTCTTTCAGCAATAAAAATGAATTAACGTGGAAGCAGCAGCCACATCCTGCCGTTTTGTTTCATGCGGCCCGCCATCTCTCCAGCAGATTCTCCTGATCCCCAATAGTAGTCTGCTCTCACGCCGCCGACAATCGCTTTACCAGTATCCTGCGCCATTACTAGCTTTTGCAAGGGTTGATTGCTTAGCGGCTTAGTGGTGGCCAAAAAGACAGGTGCGCCCAAAGGCAAAGCCTGCAGATCCACAGCAATGCTACGCTCACTAGTGAGCGGAACGCCTAAGGCACCGTTGGGGCCCAGATCTGCTGACACATTGCCCGGTAACTCTTTAAAGAAAACAAAACGTGGGTTGGCATTGAGCATTTCATTAACTCGATCAGGATTACGTTTAGCCCACTGCGAAATACCTTGCATCGTTGCTTCGCTTCGCGTAATTTCTTTGCGATCTAACAACCACTGTGCGAATGACTTAAATGGTTGATCGTTGGTTCCAGCAAAGCCAAGACGTAAGATTCGACCATCTTCAAGACGAATTTTTCCAGAGCCTTGGATTTGCATGGAGGCTGCTGCCACAGGATCTTGCACCCATGCGATTTCAGATCCATTGAGCACTCCTGAACTCATGAGCTCTGCACGCGTTGGACCTGGATTCGGCTTTGATTTACGCCAAGCGCTTGGATAGCTATAAAGAGGTACGTTGTATGTACTAGTGCGAGTAAGTGAGCCATTCATGACCGGCTCGTAATACCCAGTAATTAAGCCTGTATCGTTTCCAGAGCTAGTGCGAATTTCATAAACTTGAAAATTACTTTCGAAATATTTTCGAACTGCTTGCGTATCTCGACCCGAAACATTGCTTGCTTGAGCACACACTTGACGCCAATTGACTTCACTATTTTTCTTGCGTAAAGCATCACAGCTTTTTAACCAAGCGGGCCAAGCTTGAGATAGATCATCCTCCTGCCACCCCGGCAAAGCCTGCCAGGAGACAGCGCTAAAACTTGCAATGGAAGAGCTGTAGCTTGATGGCGAGGCACCGGAGCTGCTCGAGCGATATCCCGTACCACGAGTAGGGGGAGTGGAACATCCAGCAACCAAGCTGGCAACTAGGATTGCGAATACACTTAATGAAACATATTTAAATTTAGAAATCATGATCGCCAATTTACTCGATGAATACCCAATGCTACTGTTTGTCTTTGAAGGTGCCGTTGCCTTAGGACTTTTGTTGTTTATTGTTCTCTGGACGGGCAAAGGCAAAAAATAGCCCTTCTGCGTCCTTGCCCTAAGCTAGTGCAAGGTACGCGGCATGACTAGGGCGAACTCAGGAATGGGGGCCTGAAAGAACTGAGCCTCCTCAGTTACGCAGAAATACTCCCCACGCATGGTCCCCGCAGGGGTGGGCAAAGTAGCCCAACTGGTGTATTCAAAATGCTCCCCCGAGCGCAAAAGTGGCTGTTGGCCTACAACCCCCAATCCCCGGACCTCCTGGACATCGTTATCCCCATCAGTAATAAACCAATGGCGTGCAATTAGCTGAATGCTGGCCGTACCCGTATTTCGTATGGTGACGGTATAAGCAAAGGCAAATTGGCGGTTATCCGGGTCAGATTGCTCAGGAAGATACTGGGCTTTGACCGTAATGCTGATTTCGTGGGGATTCATGGTCGAATTCTGCTCCATCCTAAGGTCAACTGCAAGCTAGAATCTAGGGATGGAAAGCCAAAAATCATCCTCAAATAGTCAATTTGTTATTGCCCCATCGATTTTGTCTGCTGACTTCGCCTGTCTGGGCAAGGAAGTACAAGACGTTTTAGTGGCGGGCGCTGATTGGATTCACTTTGATGTGATGGATAACCACTATGTGCCTAATCTGACTATTGGCCCCTTGGTTTGTGAGGCTATTCGTCCGCATGTAACCAAAGATGGCAAGCCAGCTGTGATCGATGTTCACTTAATGATTGAACCAGTGGATCGCATTGTTCCTGACTTTGCTAAAGCGGGTGCCAATCTCATTAGCTTTCATCCCGAAGCAAGTCCGCATGTTAATCGCACACTGAATCTCATTCGTGATCAAGGTTGCCAAGCAGGTCTTGTGTTTAATCCAGCAACCCCACTAGATCATCTTGATCACACATTGGAACTCATTGACCTGGTATTGCTGATGTCAGTTAATCCAGGATTCGGTGGTCAATCATTTATACCAAGCACTCTCAATAAAATTTCTCAAGTTCGTGCGCGCCTCGATCGCTACCAAGCAGAGACTGGCCGACACATTCGTCTTGAGGTGGATGGCGGCATTAAGGTCGACAATATTGCCGAAGTAGCGAAAGCGGGTGCCGATACATTTGTGGCAGGCTCAGCAATTTACGGTAAAGAAAATTATGCACAAGTGATTGATGCAATGCGCACTGAATTAGGAAAGTCAGGAATATCCTAATGCAACGCGAAGAATTTAATGCCCTAGCAAAACAGGGTTTCAATCGCATTCCTCTCATTAAGGAGGTATTGGCAGATCTTGAAACTCCATTGTCGCTTTACGTCAAACTCAGCCAAGCGTTTGGCAAGAAAAATACCTACCTATTGGAGTCTGTTTTAGGTGGTGAACGCTTCGGCCGCTTCTCCTTTATTGGCCTGCCTGCCAAGACAATCGTCAGAACTGTTGGCACGCCTACTGCGCCGATCAATGAAGTGGTTACAGATGGAAAAGTTGTTGAAAGTAATACCGACAATCCACTCGACTTTGTAGATACTTATTTCAAACGCTTTAAGGTTGCACTACAAGCCGATATGCCACGTTTTTGTGGTGGCTTAGCAGGTTACTTTGGTTATGACACAGTGCGTTACATTGAGTCACGCCTAGCTAAGCATCAACTTCCGGATGAATTAGGGGTGCCTGATATTCAACTCATGTTGACAGAAGAGTTAGCAGTGATTGATAACGTTGCTGGAAAAATTTACTTCATCGTTTATGCAGATCCAAGCATTACTGATAGCTTTGAAAAAGCTCAGGGACGCTTAAAAGAATTAATGACTTGTCTTGGCAAGCCAGCAAATATGCCAGCATCTTTACCAAGCACCAAAACAGAACTCATTCGTAAATTTAAGGCTGCCGATTTTGAAAATGCAGTCCTTAAAACTAAAGAATATATTTTGGCCGGTGATTGCATGCAGGTTGTCATTGGTCAGCGTATTAGCAAACCCTTTACAGATTCACCATTAGCACTCTATAGAGCCCTACGCTCACTCAATCCATCCCCATATATGTATTTCTACGACTTTGGGGATATGCAAATCGTTGGATCATCTCCCGAAATCTTGGTGCGCCAAGAAAAACGTGCTGCCGAGAAGATTGTGACCATACGTCCGCTGGCTGGCACACGCCCTCGCGGAGCAAACCCCGAGGAAGATGAGCGCCTTGCCAAAGAGCTCTTGGCAGATCCTAAAGAAATCGCAGAACACGTCATGCTGATTGATTTAGCTCGCAATGACGTGGGACGTATCGCCAAAACAGGTTCAGTGAAGGTGACTGACTCTATGTCGATCGAGAAGTACTCACATGTTCAACATATTGTGAGCTCTGTAGAAGGCGATCTTTTAGACAATATGAGCAATATGGATGTATTGCGAGCCACCTTCCCAGCAGGCACCTTGTCAGGGGCACCAAAAATTCGGGCAATGGAAATCATTGATGAGATGGAAATCGTGAAGCGCGGCGTATACGGTGGTGCGGTTGGCTATCTATCCTTCTCCGGAGATATGGATGTAGCCATTGCTATTCGTACGGGCGTTATCCGCGATGGCATGCTGCACTCTCAGGCAGGCGCTGGTGTCGTAGCCGACTCTGACCCAACTGCCGAGTGGAAAGAAACGGAAGCAAAAGCACGTGCAGTATTGACTGCAGCAGATTTAGTACAAGGAGGACTTGATGCTCCTAATGATTGATAACTATGATTCGTTTACCTATAACCTTGTTCAGTATTTTGCGGAACTGGGTGAAGAAGTAAAAGTATTTCGCAATGATGAAATTACGGTTGAGGATATTGCTAAGCTCAATCCTGCACGCATCTGCATCTCACCTGGGCCATGTAGCCCAGCTGAAGCAGGCATCTCAGTTGAAACTATCAAGCGCTATGCCGGAGAAATTCCGATTCTTGGAGTTTGCTTAGGTCATCAAGCGATTGGTGAAGCGTTTGGCGGTAAAGTCATTCGCGCCCAAAAGGTGATGCACGGTAAGACCGATAGCATTCATCACACTGGTGTGGGTGTATTTAAAAATTTACCCGATCCATTTAAGGTGACTCGTTATCACTCTCTCGCTATCGAGAAAAGTTCCCTGCCTGCGATGTTAGAAGTAACCGCAACATCGTCCGATGGGGAGATTATGGGTGTACGCCACAAGGAGCTTGCGGTTGAAGGTGTGCAGTTTCATCCAGAGTCAATTCTTTCTGAGCATGGCCATGCCCTGCTCAAGAATTTTTTACAAAACAAATAAGCAACCTTAATTACAGCGCTATGCCAATCACTCCGCAAGAAGCCTTACAACGCTGCATTGAACACCGCGAACTATTTCATGATGAGATGACTGCCATGATGCGCCTCATCATGAGCGGTGAGATGTCGCCAGAGTTGGTTGCTGGATTATTGGTTGCACTGCGCACCAAAAAAGAAACCGTTGGTGAAATCGCTGCTGCTGCACAAGTCATGCGTGAGTTTGCAACCTCTGTAAAAGTGGATGACCGCAATCACCTAGTTGATGTAGTTGGCACAGGCGGCGATGGCGCGCACACATTCAATATCTCGACTGCAGCGATGTTTGTTGCAGCAGGTGCAGGAGCAAAGATTGCTAAACACGGCAACCGTAGTGTGAGCAGCAAGTCCGGTAGCGCTGATGTTTTAGAAGCGCTTGGCGTTAATCTTGCTCTGTCCGCCGATCAAGTAGCCAAATGCATCTCAACGGTAGGCGCAGGCTTTATGTTTGCCCCAAACCATCATCCAGCAATGAAGAATGTTGTTCCTATTCGCAAGCCACTCGGCGTACGAACTATTTTTAATATCTTGGGCCCTCTCACCAACCCTGCAGATGCCAAGCGTATCTTGATGGGTGTGTTTCACCCGGATCTCGTAGGCATTCAGGCACGCGTATTGCAAGCATTAGGAATGGAGCACGCACTAGTGGTTTATGGACGCGATGGTCTTGATGAAATTTCTTTAGAGGGACCCACCCTGGTTGGAGAGCTCAAAGATGGCGTGGTGCGTGAATATGAAATTCATCCAAAAGACTTTGGCCTAAATACAGCCCCAACCAATGGCTTCAAAGTAGGAAATGCCGAAGAGTCCAAGAAGATTGTTCTTGAGGTTCTCGATGGCAAGCCAGGCGCAGCAAGCGATATTGTTTGCCTCAATGCAGGTGCAACGCTTTACGTTGCGGGCGTGGCAAAAGACATTGCTAGCGGTGTTGAACTTGCTAAAGCCGCTATTGCATCAGGTGCTGCACGTCAGAAGCTAGACGCATTCGTAGCAGCAACACAATCTAAATAAATCACTATTCATGAGCGATATCCTCGACAAAATTGTTGCAACCAAAAAGATTGAAGTTGCCAACTGCCTCAATAAAGTGTCACTTGCCAATCAACGTGAGCAAGCTGAAGCGAATAATCTAGATGCATTTCTAAAGCCTAGAGGCTTTATCCAGTCTATAGAGAGAAAAATTGCAGCTGGTAAAGCTGGTGTGATCACTGAAATTAAGAGGGCGAGCCCAAGCAAAGGAATCTTGCGCGAGAACTTTGTGCCAGCAGATATTGCCAAGTCCTATGAAAAACATGGCGCCGCTTGTTTGTCAGTTCTGACAGATGTGGATTATTTTCAAGGCTGCAACGACTACCTCCAGCAAGCTCGTGCCGCTTGCAGTATTCCCGTTTTGCGCAAGGACTTCACCATAGATCCATATCAAGTTTATGAAGCCCGCGCGATTGGTGCAGATGCAATTCTATTAATCGTAGCTTGCTTAGAGCTCAATCAAATGAAAGAGTTGGAAGCCTGCGCGCATGAGCTAGGTTTAGATGTATTGGTCGAGGTACACAATGCTCCCGAGTTGGAGCAAGCGTTAGAACTTAAAACTCCGCTACTTGGAATTAATAATCGAAACCTCAAGACTTTTGAGGTAACCCTGCAAACTACGCTCTCTCTGCTATCTATGGTTCCGAGTAGCAAAACATTGGTAACAGAGTCTGGGATATTGGGTCGCGCCGATGTTGAGCTCATGCGCGAACATCAAGTAAATGCCTTCTTGGTGGGTGAAGCCTTTATGCGTGCCGCCGACCCAGGCACCGCTCTTAGTGAGCTGTTTGCCTAACTTTTCTCAAGAGGTCTAAGCAGTATTTGACCAAAGAGATTAGTAGCAAAGAACCTAATACATCACCTATAAACATCACGACAAAGTGATTGATGCTACCAGCGTCTTCCAGCGTCATAGTGGAAAACCACCATTGATGCAAGCCTGCTGAAAACAGGGAATACATCAAAATACAGGCAATTAGTTTTGGGAAATTGAGATTACTTAGATCTGATTCAAGTCGTAGATTACTAAATACAAAAAATCGAGCTAAATACGGAGCAAATCCGGAGATTAGTCCGATGCCAACGCACAGCGTTAACTCATGCGGGAAGTCACCGTAATAGCTAATGAGGAAAGAGGCGACTGCAATTCCAAGGGCGCCAGGCAAACCAAAAATCAAAGTCAGAAATAAACGCAAGCCAGCGGGAAGATAAATCCAATTGACTCCCAAACCAAATACCAAGCTATTCGTTAACCAACCATTGAAATAAAAAAGAAATGTGTACGCCATCGCACTAATGACGCATCCAATAAACCACTCTGAAGAAATTGTGAATAATTTAGACATTGCACTCAGTATGGATTAATTCTTTTAATTGATGTCGGTCAATTGCTAAAAGTAAGATTAGGGAATACACTCATGTTAGCTCAAAAGCTAATAACAAATAATCACAAGCGCAAATGCCAACTCTCAAAACTTCGCCCTACATCAAGTTTCTTAATCTGATTGATGCTATTGATCGCATTAATCCAGGGAAGAAACTGGACTGCGTAGAAGAAAGCCTGCTGGATAAGATTGTTGCTTGTGCGCATGCCAAGCAAGCTATTTTGGTTGGCGATTTAATTTCCATTGCTGACCTAGGCTCGCAGGCCACATTACATGGTCGCCTGAAAAATCTGAGTGCTATGGGTTACATCAAAATGGCGGCCAATGCGGATGGTCGTAAAAAAGAGGTTTTGCCGACTAAGATGGCCTTGAAGCGCTATGAAGAAATCTCTAAATGCTTAGAAAAGGCCGTTAAAGCTGTTTAATCAGTAACTCAGCCTATTCGGCCACATAAGCAAAAAGCCCTTTTCAGGGCTTTTTTATTTGGCTGGAATAGAACTTCTTAGACGTTAAACAAGAAGTTCAATACGTCTCCATCCTTCACAACGTATTCCTTACCTTCAGCGCGCATCTTGCCTGCTTCCTTGGCACCCGCCTCACCTTTGAACTGAACAAAGTCATCATAAGAAATAGTTTGGGCACGAATAAACCCGCGCTCAAAATCCGTATGAATCACACCAGCAGCTTGTGGCGCTGTATCACCCTGATGAATAGTCCAGGCACGAACTTCTTTAACACCAGCGGTGAAATAGGTTTGCAAACCGAGCAATGAATAACCTGCACGAATCACGCGATCCAAGCCCGGCTCTTCCATCCCCAGATCAGCTAGGAACTCAATCTTGTCAGCTTCATCCAAGTCAGCAATTTCTGCTTCAATTGCCGCACAAACCGCTACGACCGGCGCATTTTCTTTTGCAGCATGTTGTTTAACAGCGTCGAGGTGTGGATTGTTTGAGAAGCCATCTTCTTTCACATTCGCAACATACATCGCAGGCTTAGCCGTAATTAAGCACAAAGGCTTGATAAGCAACTTTTCATCGTCACTTAAGTTCAGGCTACGCACTGGTAAAGCAGAATCTAGATGGGTTTGAACTTTAGTCAGCACAGCAACTAAAGCAGCAGCTTCTTTGTCATTACCTGACTTTGCTGCCTTACTTGAACGATTGAGAGTTTTCTCTACAGTTGCCAAATCAGATAGCGCCAACTCGGTATCAATCACACCAATATCAGCGATGGGGTCAATTTTTCCGGCAACGTGAATCACGTTTGGATCCTCGAAACACCGCACCACATGGGTAATGGCGTCTGTTTCACGGATATTGGCCAAAAACTGATTGCCAAGACCTTCACCTTTTGAGGCGCCAGCTACCAAACCAGCAATATCGACAAATTCGACTGCTGCGGGCAGGATGCGCTCGGGCTTCACGATCTCAGCCAAAGCGGCTAAACGGGGGTCAGGAACCTCAACAACGCCCACATTAGGCTCAATCGTGCAGAAAGGATAGTTTTCCGCTGCGATCCCAGCCTTGGTAAGCGCATTAAAGAGGGTAGATTTGCCGACGTTAGGCAGGCCGACGATGCCACATTTCAAAGACATGACGTTATTGTAAAGGGGCTGGTTTCGATATCATCGAGTTATGTCAGAAGTTCACTTAAATTCCCTGTCCAAATCCTCAGGCCACCCCTCCCAAATGCGTACAGCAGACGTTGTTGTAGTTGGCGGAGGCATTGCTGGTAAGGCTTGCGCCCTCGGCCTAGCCCAATTGGGCCTGCAAACTATTGAAATAGCTCCTGATTTAGGGCAAATCGTTGCTAGCCCACAAGGCACCCAATGGGGACAACGAATCTATGCTTTTTCTCCAAGCACTCAAAAATTGCTGGCCCATCTACAAATTTGGGACGCAATCGATCACAGTCGCCTGCAGCCAGTCCGGGATATGCGCATTTATGGTGATCGAGGCGAAAAAAATGACCAACTCCACCTTTCGGCATTTGAAGCAGGAACACCTCAGCTTGCCTGGATTGGGGAGTCCAACTTAATTGAGCACACTCTTGATCAAGCATCTCGCTTTCAAAATAAACTAGAGCGTATCAGTGATGTTGTAGAAAAAATTCATGTAGATGCAGATGGAAGTACTTTGCATTTAAAAAATGGCGGCAGTATTCGCGCACAACTTGTGATTGCAGCTGATGGTGCTAACTCCCCTATTCGCAATGAGCTTGGAATCAGTGCCAGTGAAGAAAGTTATTCTCAAAGCGCGGTGGTAGCTAATTGGTTATGCGCCTATCCCCATCTAGAAACTGCCTTTCAGTGGTTCTTGCCAGGTGGCGATATCGTTGCCATGTTGCCCTTACCAGGCAAACAAGTCTCGATGGTTTGGTCTACCTCGACAGAGCATGCAGCTGAGTTATTAAAACTCGATCAAGCGCAATGGTTAGATCAATTTGCATCTATTGCGAATGGTGTCATTCTTAAACAGTTGGGCGAGCTCAGTCTGAACTCCATACCAGCGGCTTACCCTTTGCGAAAAATTCGAGCTAAACGATTTATCGGACCAGAAACATCTCCAAAGGTTGTGCTAATTGGGGATGCAGCCCACGTGATGCACCCACTAGCGGGGCAAGGCCTTAATTTAGGCTTGCGTGATGTTGCTGTCTTATTGAATATTTTGGGTAAACGTGAATCCTTTCGCTCACCAAGCGACATCGTATTACTCCGTCGCTATGAGCGACAACGTCAAGGCGACACCAGCGCCCTGTTGTGGGTTACCGATAAACTCAAGAAATTATTTTCTGCAAGCAGCAATACAGAACGACAACTCCGCAACTGGGGTCTAGGTCTTGTGAACAAAAGCCATTTTATAAAACAGCGCCTCATTGAACGCGCTTTGGGAGAAATTGATTTTGAATAAATTCTTATCTGCGATTGCCTTTATGAGTGCAGCACTGCTTTGTGCTGGAGCAGCTCATGCGCAACCAGAACAACAAATAAAAACTGAGCTTCAAAAGAAGTTGGGCGCCAACGCTAAGGTGAAAAGTGTTTCACCAGCACCAGTGTCAGGTCTCTATGAAGTATTGGTTGGCAATGATATTTTTTATACGGATAGCTCTGGAAAATATTTGATTCAAGGTGAAATCATTGAGCTTGCAACTGGTAAAAATGTTACCGAGCAAAGGCAGGCAGATTTAAATCGCATTAAATGGAGTGATTTAACCCCTGCTAACGCCATCAAAAATGTTCGCGGCAACGGCAGTCGTCAGCTTGCTGTTTTTTCTGACCCCAACTGCGGCTACTGTAAGCGCTTAGAAAAATCACTACAGCAACTAGACAACGTCACCATCTATACCTATCTGATTCCAATACTATCGCCAGACTCCGCACAGAAATCAAAGCAAATTTGGTGTTCTGCTGATCCCTATAAGGCCTATATGGATTGGATGGTTAACGGCGTCGCTCCAAGCGGAAAGAGTGATTGCAGCACACCATTAGATAAAAATATGGCATTTGCAAAGACCTATGGGGTCACAGGCACACCAACTTTATTTTTTACAGATGGAAGCCGCTTCCCTGGTGCCGTTCAAATTACCGACATTGAAAAGAAATTTAATTCACTGAAATAACTATGATGAATCAAGCCGACTTACCTGCAATCCAATACACGGTCTGGCCGGCTGATCTCCATGGTCATCGCTTTCGCATCAAGCTGCATATTGCCAATCCTGACGCTAACGGCCAGATCCTGCAAATGCCCGCTTGGATTCCGGGTAGTTATTTAATTCGAGATTTCAGTAAACATGTAGAGTCTCTTGAGGCATTCTCAGGGACAGGCACTAGAAAGAAACTTGCGGTAGAGCGGATTGATAATGACCATTGGCGCTTGCCACCAGCTGATGGTCCTATTGAGATTCTGACTACTGTTTACGCATTTGATTCATCAGTTCGTGCGGCCTATCTCGATACCGAGCGCGCCTTCTTCAATGCAACCAGCCTATGTCTTGCAGTCAAAGGCCAAGAGCATGTTCCTTGCTCTCTTGCCGTCACTGCGCCTGAGGCTGCTTTTGCTGACCATTGGACAGTGCAAACGACTTTAAGAGCAGCAAAGACTGATGAGCGTGGATTTGGTTTTTATCTCGCAAAAAATTATGATGATTTACTTGATCACCCTGTTGCTATGGGTGAGTTTCAACTAGTGCACTGGAAATCACATGGCGTATCCCATCGCATGGCTATCCAAGGGTGCAATCACATTATTGATTCCAAGCGCCTTGCAGATGATCTGCAAGCAATTTGCAGTAGCACTATTGAGCTATTTGAACCCAAAACCAAGCGCGCCCCATTTGGGGAATATCTCTTTTTAGTTAATGCCGTACTGAATGGCTATGGCGGTCTTGAACATCGCAATAGCACTGCATTACTTTGCCGACGCGATCAAATCCCCCAGGAAAATATTGCCTTTGAAGAGTCTGCTTACAGAGAATTTCTAGGTCTGTGCAGTCATGAATATTTTCACGCGTGGTTAGTTAAACGTATTCAACCAAAGGCTTTTCAACCTTACGACCTCGCAAAGAGAAATCACACTCGCTTGCTCTGGATATTTGAGGGATTCACCAGTTATTACGATGACCTTCAACTATTGCGCAGCAAACGAATTGACCTAACAACCTATCTAAGACTCGTTGCAGACAACTGGAATAGCATCTTGCGCGGCCCAGGTCGTCAAAAGCAAAGCCTTGCTGATAGCTCATTTGACGCCTGGACAAAGTATTACCAGGCAGATGAAAACACGCCTAATGCAGTTGTTAGCTACTACGGTAAAGGCGCATTACTGGCACTTGGTCTTGATTTGCAAATCCGCGCATTCTCTAAAAACAAGCTTTCCCTAGATGATTTAATGCGTCTCATGTGGCGTAAGCATGGCATCACCCTAGACGGCCTCGCAGAAGATGAGCTGGATAATTTGTTAGCGGAATTACTGGGTGAAGGTTTCAGCAAAATTTGGGCAGATATAAAAGCACGTTACATTTTTGGCATTGAAGATATTCCACTACAAAAATGGATTGGATCAAACCTCATTACCGTAAAACCAAAACACCAATCAACTCTAGAAAAACTCAAGTTGAAATTTGGAATGCGGCACATAGATTCCAATGGCTGGCTAAAAGTGACTCATGTACTTGATGGCGGCATTGCCCAGGCAGCAGGCTTATCTGCAGGAGATCTCCTGGCTAGCCTTGATGGGCAACGCGTCACCAGCGCGCGCTGGGATAGAGTTTTAGGTAGTCTTTCTGAAAACACTCAAACACGCATCACCTTTTATCGCGATGATCTTGAGCATGAGCGTATGGTCTCACTGAAATCTACCCAAATACCCCAACAATATGAACTATCGCCAAAGAAAGATGTCTGATCAAAATTGAAGGCACTATTTTCAAAAGATGATATTCCTAGCGATTGGCGTGCACTACTAGGAAACTATTTTGAGTCGGCAGATTGGCAATCGCTAGAAAAGAATTTGCAGACTGTTTTGAATTCAGATCTGGATGCCGTTCGACCAGAACCACAAAACTTTTTTAAAGCCCTCAAACTCACTCCAGTGGATTCCGTTAAGGTGGTGATTTTGGGTCAAGACCCCTATCACTCTCCAGGATTAGCCCAGGGACTTGCATTTTCTATTCCCGCGGAAATTGCAATCAACTCTCGAGAATTCCCCAGTTCGCTTCGCAACATCAGCAAAGCACTTGCACTAGAAGGTTTTGGTCAGTTACCCAGCGGTGATCTGTATGGCTGGGCCAAGCAGGGGGTTCTTCTCCTCAATACTGCCTTGAGCGTTAAGTTGGGTGAAGCAGGCAGTCACACCCATTTAGGGTGGAAAAGTTTGATTGATCATTTAATCAATGCGCTCTCTAAATCTAAGCCGCATTTAGTTTGGATGCTCTGGGGTGGTCACGCACAATCCAAACTGCCCTTGATCGAAGGCGGCCAAGACCAATTAGTTTTGCAATCCTCACATCCATCAGGCTTGGGGGTTTATAAAACGGATAAGCCCTTTTTAGAGCCCGGCGCCAAAGCAAGCTGCAATCACTTCAGCAGAACTAATCAGTGGCTTATGGAACACAAAAGCTCACCCATCCGTTGGGTGGAAGGTGTTCAAAATGACTTATTTAGCTAAAGCGGTAAATAAACAAGCTACTGCACAAGAGGCAAAAATAGCGCTGGCCCACTCCAGTATTTGCCCAGACTGAAAAAATCCCCAGTATTGCCCTAAAAACGAGCTGCCAGCAGCTGCAGTAACGCCAAGCAAGAAGGCTAGAAGGATCTTCCCAGGCCTTAAGCCCTGTGAGGGTCCGGGATAAAAAATCCAGGCCGAGACCCCAGAAATACCCCCAATCACCAGAAAAGCTAAAAACCCCATTGATACCCCCATTAATGCTGCCATCAAATCTATAATCGCCATTATGAAGTTGTTGACACTCGGCATCAATCATCACACAGCGCCGGTCGCCATTCGGGAAAAGGTCGCCTTTGACCCCGAATTTCTTCAAGAAGCGTTGCACGATCTACGCCAACACTTAGTTGGCGCGAATCATGCTGGGCTGCCCGAAGCCACTATTTTGTCGACCTGTAACCGTACCGAGTTGTATTGCGCTGCGAATGATGACAATGCTGCAAGCATCTTGCATGAAGCAACTTTTGATTGGCTAGCAAAAACTCAACAACTTGCGCCTAGCAGTCTTGAGCCTCATATTTACTCTTTGCCACAATCCGATGCAGTTCGACACGCCTTCAGAGTGGCATGCGGTCTAGACTCGATGGTCATTGGTGAGACTCAAATCTTAGGGCAAATGAAAGACGCAGTACGTACTGCAAACGATGCTGGTGTTTTGGGAACGTACCTCAATCAACTCTTTCAGAAAACATTTGCGGTAGCCAAGGAAGTGCGCGGCTCAACTGAAATTGGCGCTCACTCTATTTCAATGGCCGCAGCATCTGTGCGACTGTCTGAACGCATCTTTGAAAAAATTTCAGATCAAAAGATTTTGTTTATTGGTGCTGGTGACATGATCACCTTATGCGCAACACATTTCGTTGCACGTAAACCTAAAAATGTTGCGATCGCCAATCGCACTATCGAGCGCGGGCAAGAATTAGCAGACTCTATTTCTGCGCAAGATGTAGAGGCTGAATCTTTCAAGCTCTCCGAGCTACCTGGGCGCCTTCACGAGTTCGACATTATTGTTTCTAGCACCGCCTCATCTCTTCCAATTATTGGCCTTGGCATGGTAGAAAGTGCGCTCAAACAGCGCCGCCACAAGCCGATGGTGATGATTGATTTGGCAGTACCAAGAGACTTTGAACCAGAAATCTCTCGCTTAGATGACATCTATCTATACACGGTGGATGACTTAGGGATCATGATTCAAACTGGCGCCAATTTACGTCAAGCAGCAGTAAGTCAAGCCGAGGCGATCATCGAAGACCGTGTTGGCAACTTTATGCATTGGATGCAGGGTCGCAATTCTGTTCCGCTGATTCAGGATATTCAGCAGCAAGGTGAACGCTTGCGGCAGCTTGAGCTTGAGCGCGCAATGAAGCGCTTGATGCGCGGTGATGACCCACAAGAAGTTCTCAATGCGATGGCGCAAGGCCTCACAAATAAATTTTTGCATGGCTCACTCCATGCGCTGCAACACTCTAATGGCGCTGAGCGTGACGCCTTGATTAAGTTGTTACCTAAATTATTCGCCTCGCATTCCAAGCCAGAAGACCATTAGATGAAGCCCAGCATGCGGGCTAAGCTAGACCACCTAGACACGCGCTTAGCCGAACTCAATTCCCTTTTAACTTCCGAAGAAGCAACCAAAGACATGGATGCTTATCGGAAGCTCACGCGCGAGCATTCTGATATTGCGACAGTAGTTGAGCAATTCGGCCTCTACAAGCAAGCTGAAGCAGATGCTCAAGCAGCAGAAGATATGCGCAAAGATCCGGAAATGAAAGATTTCGCGGATGAAGAGCAGAAGCAGGCTTTAGCGACGATGGAAGCGCTTGAGGGCACACTCCAAAAGCTCTTGCTCCCTAAAGATGAGAATGATGAACGTAACGTTTTCTTAGAAATTCGGGCAGGCACTGGTGGCGATGAGAGTGCGCTATTTGCAGGCGATCTTCTGCGTATGTACACGCGCTTTGCTGAACGTCAAGGCTGGAAAGTAGAAGTAGTCAGTGCTGCCGAATCTGATTTGGGTGGCTATAAAGAAGTAGTCTTGCGCCTGGTGGGTCAAGCTGTTTACTCGCGCCTAAAGTTTGAATCTGGTGGACATCGCGTGCAACGTGTTCCGCAAACAGAAACCCAAGGTCGTATTCACACCTCTGCTTGTACTGTAGCCGTAATGCCAGAGGCAGATGAACTTGAGGCAGTCAAGATCAACCCAGCCGAATTAAGAATCGATACTTTCCGCGCCTCAGGTGCTGGTGGACAGCATATTAATAAAACTGACTCTGCGGTACGTATCACCCATTTACCTACTGGCACAGTAGTGGAGTGCCAAGACGATCGCAGCCAACACCGCAATCGTGAACAAGCCATGAAAGTATTGGTTTCTCGCATCATGGATGCACGCGAACGCGAGAAGCATCAACTCGAAGCGCAAACCCGCAAATCTCTCATTGGCTCTGGTGACCGCAGCGATCGTATCCGAACTTATAACTTCCCCCAAGGTCGCATTACCGACCATCGCATCAACCTCACTCTGTATAAGATTGATGCCATGATGGATGGCGATATAGACGATCTTTGCAACGCCCTTGCCTCCGAGCATCAAGCCGAATTGCTTGCTGCCCTTGGTGATAACTAAGTCATCAATCAGTGATCACTGAAACTGTGAGTGCAAATTTAAGCCTACGCGCTCTATTGAGAGATACAGCACTTGCATCTGCTGATGCAAAAGTGCTTATGGCGCATGTTCTAGAAAAGCATTACCAACTTCCACGCTCCGCCCTACTATCACGTGATGAGTTAGAGCTTCATGACATAGCGCTTGAAGACTGGAAAAGGCTTGAGTCTAAGAGACTGCAAGGTGAGCCAGTTGCCTACCTTATAGGTAAAAGAGGTTTTCACAACATTGAACTTTATGTTGCCCCCGGCGTTCTGATTCCGCGCCCAGAGACAGAACTTCTCGTTGAAATTGGCCTGCAAGAAATTAAGCGCTTGAATACGCCAACAAGCATTCTCGATCTCGGCACAGGTTCTGGTGCGATTGCCTTGGCGATTGCAAATGATGCCCCTCAAGCTATTGTTACTGCTACGGATCAATCTATCGAAGCGTTAGAGATAGCCAAAGCCAATGCTAAGCAATTAAAGATTGCCGATCGTGTGCAATTTTTTCAAGGTAGCTGGTATGAAGCTCTAGAGGCTGGCGCCTCTTTTGACATCATCTTAAGTAATCCACCGTATATTGCCTCGGAAGATTCACATCTAAAACAGGGGGACTTACGTTTTGAGCCACTTTCAGCCCTCACTGATCACGGCACAGGACTTACTTGCCTAGAATCTATTATTTCCGGGGCCCAGCTATACCTAAACCTGAATGGCTTGATTGCGGTAGAACATGGTTTTGACCAATCAGAAGCAGTCGTATCCCTAATGAAGCTAGCAGGGTTGCGTGATATTCAAACCCATGTGGATTTGGGTGGGCATTACCGCGTTGCCTCGGGCAGAAAATAAAGCCAAATAACCTTTTTTCACATTAAGTCTTAAAATCAACTAAACCTTGTTTTTAAAACTGTCATAGTAATAAGACCGCTGCAGTAGAAATTTATTAGAAAGAATGTATGGACACTCAAGCTCAAATAAAAGAAATCGTTACTAGCCACCCTGTTGTTTTATTCATGAAGGGGACTGCTCAGTTTCCGCAATGTGGCTTTTCCGGAAATGCTGTCAATATCTTGCGCGCCAGTGGCGTTGAAAAACTCCATACCGTAAACGTCTTAGAAGACGCAGGCATTCGTCAGGGCATCAAAGAATATGCAAACTGGCCAACCATTCCTCAGCTCTATATCAATGGTGAATTTATTGGTGGTTCTGACATCATGACTGAAATGTTTCAGTCTGGCGAACTCCAAAAGCTTGTTAAAGCTTAATTACTCTTTTTGTAGAGACTATTGACGCTGTGAGTTTTGATTTAAGCTCTCTTCTACTGTTTGGCCTGCCATTAGGATTATGTGCAGGCCTTTTAGTTTATGCACTTAACCTACGTTCCGCCCTTGCTCGCGTTGAGCTCCAGGCCCAGACTGAGATTGCACTAACCCAAAACCTTCGCATCGAACGTGATCAAGCATTGCAAAATGCAATTCGTCTTGAGGCAGAGTTAGATTCAGAGCGTAAACAGGGCTTAGGCAGAATTGAGTCACTCAACGAAGCAAAAGAAGCGCTGACAAATCAGTTTAAAAATTTAGCCAATGAAATCTTGGAAGATAAATCCAAGCGCTTTACCGAACAAAATGCAGCAAGCTTAGATGCCCTTCTTAAGCCTTTGCAAACTAAGCTCACTGAATTTAAAGAGCAAGTCAGTAACTCTTATGGCAATGAAGCTCGCGAGCGTCATGCCCTGAAAAATGAAATTGAGCGCTTAGCCAATCTCAATCTGCGCATGTCAGATGAAACACGCTCTTTAACTCAAGCATTAAAGGGTGACTCCAAGGTTCAAGGCAATTGGGGTGAGTTGGTGTTGGAATCAATCCTAGAATCCTCCGGCCTACGCAAGGGCGAAGAGTACCTAGTGCAAGATAGCCATACGCAAAGCGATGGCTCACGGCTACAACCAGACGTTGTCATCAAGCTACCTGAGGGTAGAAGCCTGGTGGTTGATAGCAAAGTATCTATTACAGCCTATGCCAGACATGCTGAAACTACCGACCCTGTAACAGCCGAGCAAGAGTTAGCTGCGCACATTCAGTCTCTGCGCCAACACATTCAAGGCCTTTCTGGAAAGAACTATAGCTCCCTCTATGGAGTGGGTTCAGTGGACTTTGTTTTAATGTTTGTGCCAATTGAGCCGGCATTCTTACTGGCATTAAAAACTGCCCCAAACTTATATCAAGAAGCTTTAGCCAAGAATATTGTTTTGGTCTGCCCAAGTACTTTAATGGCAACACTCAGAACCGTTGCTCACCTTTGGCGGCAAGATCATCAAAACCGCAATGCATTAGAGATCGCAAAACAGTGTGGCAATTTATACGATAAATTTGTTGGCTTTGTAGATGATTTAGAAAAGCTTGGGCAACGATTAGATCAAGCGCAAACCAGCTATCACGATGCATTTAATAAATTGAAAACTGGCAAAGGTAATCTCATTCGCTCTGCTGAAAAAGTTCGTGAACTAGGCGTCAAACCCAGTAAGAGCCTGGCTTCGCCACTAATTGAATCATCTTCGGACTTTGAATAATTCCCATTATCTGTCTTAGTGAATTTTTAAAAGACCTAGATAAACAAAAACCCCGCCTAGTTTGCACTAAGCGGGGTTTTTTCTTAAGACTTACTACTAAATTTAGTTCTGAATAAGCTCTAAATTAAGCAGCTTTGCGGCTACGTGATGCAGGAGTAGCAGATTTTTTAACTTGAGCAATTTGACCTTGCACAGTTTCGATTGCTTGATCAGCAGTTTTCTCTGCAGTAGCAAAAGCTTCTTTGCTAGCAGCACGGAACTGTTCAAAACCTTGCAATGCACTACCGTATACAGTTTTGAATGAAGACAAGAAAGTATCAGAACCTGCAGGTGCATTAGCAGCAACTGTGTTGATCCAATCTTGGAAGCCATCTTGTAATTGGTCGATGCTTGCATCAACAACATTTACGAACTCTTTATTGCTATCACGCAATACTTTGCTTACTTTCTTTTGGTAAGCAACAGCTTGATTGCCAGCAGCTTGCAAAGAATCGGCAGTAAAGATTTCAGTAACTTGCTTTGGATCTTTTGCAGTCAATACTTGCTGAATGCTGTCTTGTGTATTTACCAATGCGTCTTTAGAAGCAGCGTAGTTCAACTCAGCCAATTTCTGAGCATTTTCCAAAGCAGCTTCGCTTAAAGAAAATGTAGCCTCAAGGCCTTTGCTGTTAATTTGGGACAATTTAGCGGTGATTTGATCTTGGTTCATGTATTTCTCCAGAAATTAAGTGGTACAACTGTCAATTAAGTGCATTTAAGGAGATTTAAGATGCCTTAAATATTGCACTGCACCATGAAACTGTAACTGAATGAAAATGACAAATCAAGAAGTATTTGCTGCTCTGCAATAAATAAATTGGTATTTAGTAATAAACTCAATAAATTCAATAACTTAATGCAAAAACAAAATTCTCATTCCTACAAAAAAGTAGCAATTGCAGCCTGCTTTGGCACCTTTTTAGAGTGGTATGACTTTTTGACTTTTGCCACTCTAGCTGTCATTTTTGCACCGCTATTCTTCCCCTCCACAGACCCCAACACAGCCCTTTTAGCGAGCTTAGCGACCTTTGGGGTTGGAATGGTAGTCAGACCCGTTGGAGCAGCGCTATTTGGCTCCATGGGCGATCGTATCGGCCGCAAACCTGTATTTATGATCACTATCGCTTTAATGGGTATTGCAACCGTTAGCGTAGGCTTTTTGCCTACCTATGCACAAGCGGGAATTTGGGCGCCTATCTTGCTGGTTAGCCTGCGCTTACTCCAAGGGCTTTCTGCGGGTGGCGAGATTGGTGGGAGTGCTGTCTACCTTACAGAACATGCAGGCAATGAGCACAGAGGATTTAAGACAAGCTTTTTACAGCTAATGGGGCCATTAGGCATTTTATTTTCAACACTACAAATTGCCCTACTTAGAAGCTACTTATCACCAGAAGAATTTCTAAGTTGGGGCTGGCGCGTACCATTCTGGGTTTCCATCTTATTACTGATGATTGCCTTTAAAGCGCGCATGGCTCTTGAGGAAACCCCAGTATTTTTAGAGCTTTCCAAAAACAATCAGAATGCTACAAATCCTCTGCTCACTAATTTTCGCGATCCCCATACTCGCAAAAGAATGTTTCTTCTCTTCTTCTGCATCTCTTCTGGAGGCGCCGTTCTTTTTTTCTGCGTTCAGGTTTACACAGCGATCTTTTTAAAGACATCCGTTAAATTAGCGCCGGCAATAGTTGATCAACTGAGTCTTTACGCAACCCTCTGCCTTTTACCTTTGACCGTTTTTGCTGGCTGGCTATCAGATAAGGTGGGTCGTAAACCAATCGTGGTCAGCGGCCTTCTGCTAGGCGCATTAATTATTCTGCCGATCTTTCATGCACTTCAGTATTTGGGCTCGCAATATCTACAGCTCAGTCATCAAGAAAATGTTCTGTTGATTGGCCTATTACTCACCTGTTTATCTCTTGCGCTGGCTTTGGTAGTGGGGCCACAGACCGCACTGCTTGCAGAACTATTTCCCGCTAGGACACGCAATAGTGCGGCAACCCTTCCACACAATCTAGCTGCAGGCTGGATAGGTGGCTTACTGCCATTGATTGTGACTTGGTTAAATCAGAAATGGGGAAATGATATTGCGGGACTTTGGTATCCAACAGCCTTCCTTGCGTGCGCAGCAATTCTTGCGCTACTGTATTTGCCAGAAACTAGAAAGATTGATTTGAGTGTCTAGTAGATTGAATGAAAAAAGCCTCTAAGAAACTTAGAGGCTTTTAAATTTTGGTGCCCCTTGTCCGACTCGAACAGACCACCTACTGATTACAAATCAGTTGCTCTACCAGATGAGCTAAAGGGGCAACGGAATATATTTTAGCCTATTTCACAATCTTCAAGGCTGGTCTTGTGGTTTTGGGCTTTTCTGGGGCCTCATCTGCGGCATCTGCAATATGCAGGTCTCGAGCCTGAGCAGGGTCAAATGGGAAAGACATGCCCTGTCCATTCTCCCTAGCGTAGATTGCCAATACATGACTGACGGGCACTAGGATCTTCCGTGGGACCCCACCAAATCGCGCCTGGAAACTAATCCAGTCGTTTTCCATCTGCAGCTGGTGGCAGGCCTCCAGGGAGAGATTAAGAACAATCTCATCATTCTTCACAAACTCCATCGGCACTTCCACCCTAGCATCTACAAAGACGGCAATGAATGGCGTAAAGCCAAAATCCGTGCACCACTGATGTAGAGCACGGATTAGATAGGGTTTATTGCTTGGGACGTCAGACATGCCGACTAATAATGAACCGCTGGAACTGCTTAGCGGCGCATTACCTTCTCAGAAGGAGTCAAAGCTTCAATGTATGCAGGTCTGCTGAAAATACGCTCAGCGTACTTCAAGAGAGCGGCAGCATTACGAGAAAGATCGATACCATAGTGCTCAAGACGCCACAACAATGGCGCAATGGCAACGTCTAGCATTGAGAACTCATCGCCCAACATGTACTTGTTTTTTACAAAAATAGGTGCAAGTTGAGTCAAGCGATCACGAATCGCTAAACGCGCTTTCTCATGAACCTTCTCAGCCGCCTTACCTTTTTCATTTTCCAAAGCAGCCACATGCACAAATAACTCTTTCTCAAAATTAAAGAGGAAAAGGCGTGCGCGTGCGCGTGCTACTGGATCAGGCGGCATCAATTGTGGATGAGGAAAACGCTCATCAATGTATTCATTAATGATGTTTGATTCATACAAAATCAAGTCGCGTTCAACCAAGATAGGAACTTGGCCATAAGGATTCATTACAGAGATGTCTTCTGGCTTATTAAACAAGTCAACATCGCGGATTTCAAAATCCATGCCTTTTTCAAAAAGCACCAAACGGCAGCGTTGCGAGAATGGGCAGTTAGTACCCGAGTACAACACCATCATAAATTTATTTCCTTAAATTTCTACTTCAATACAACAAACGCACAACAGCGTTAAATCTTGTCGCTAACAGACCCCGAAGGGTCTATCAATTCAATTAATGAATATCTTTCCAATACGCTTTGTTCAAACGCCAAGCTAGGAGAGTAAAGACTGCCAAGAACAAGAGTACGATGACGCCAAGGCGTTTGCGCTCCAACTGAACTGGCTCAGCCATCCATGACATGAAAGCAACTAAGTCGGCGATGTTGTCGTCGTACTCCTGTGGCTTCATGGTGCCTGGGGTTAATTGTTCAAAGCCTACAAATACCTTCTCCATTCTGCTTGGATCATGAGGGTCTTTACGCTCCTCAAACTTCGCAGCACGCTCGCCCTGTAACTGCCAGAGGACATGTGGCATACCCACGTTTGGATAAACCAAATTATTCCAACCAGTTTGGGTGGTGTCGTCCTTATAGAAAGTACGGAAGTAGGTGTAGAGCCAGTCAATGCCACGCGCGCGAGCCTCAACCGATAAGTCTGGTGGAGTTTTGCCAAAGAAAGCTTTACCTTCTTTTGGTGTCATGGAAATGGTCATCAAATCACCCACTTTGGCATCAGTCAAAATGAGGTTGTCTTTGATCTGTTGATCAGTCAAGCCAATATCGCGTAAGCGGTTGTAACGCATGCTAGAAGCTGCGTGGCAGTTCAAGCAATAGTTCACAAATATCTTTGCGCCATTTTGCAATGATGCATTGCTACTTACACGATCAGGCGCTTTATCCAATGGAAAGCCACCTTCATTTGCATTGGCATTAATACCAAAGCTGAGCGCCGCAACTAATACTGTTGCTTGGCAGACGCCCATCAAAGTTTGCAGAATTCGTTTCATGCTAGTTCCTAGTTTCTCTTTGGTATCTGAATTAATGGGATTCAAAAGTAACGCGAGTCGGAACTGGCTTGAACGTACCAAGCTTGCTCCAGAAAGGCATTGCCAAGAAAAAGCCCAGATAATAAATCGTACAAATCTGAGAAATCTTTTCAAATACTGGTGATGGTGGCTCAATACCTAAGTAACCCAAGATAATGAAACTCACAACGAACACACCATAAATATATTTATGGAACTGTGGACGATAGCGAATCGATTTCACTGGTGACTTATCAAGCCAAGGCAAGAAGAACATGATCACAACTGAACCGCCCATGATCACAACACCCCAGAACTTAGCGTCAAACAAGTAGAAGCCAGCAGCCAAAATAACTGCAATAGCAGCACATGCACCCTTCACTTTTTTGTCGCTTGAGCTTCTAGCAAACATTCCAAGAATGATGGCTAAGAAGATCCACAACGGCAATAAGAAGTTAGTGGTGGTTGCACGCAACATAGAGTAGAAAGGCGTGAAATACCAAACTGGTGCAATGTGTGTCGGCGTTACGAATGGATTTGCCGGAATGAAGTTATTCGCTTCCAAGAAGTATCCGCCCATCTCCGGAGCAAAGAATACGATGCAAGCAAATACCATCAGGAATCCGCCCAGGTACATTACGTCGTGAACACTGTAGTAAGGGTGGAATGGAATGCCATCAACAGGATGACCATTCGCGTCCAAGTTCTCTTTAATCTCTACGCCATCAGGATTGTTTGAGCCAACTTCATGCAATGCAAGAATGTGAGCAGCAACCAAACCAATTAATACCAAAGGAATGGCAATGACGTGGAATGCAAAGAAGCGGTTAAGAGTTGCATCACCCACCACGTAGTCGCCACGCAACCATAAAGACAGGTCTGGGCCAATAAATGGAATTGCTGAGAACAAGTTCACAATAACTTGAGCACCCCAGTAGGACATCTGACCCCATGGGAGCAAGTAACCGAAGAACGCCTCACCCATCAAGCACAAGAAAATTGCGCAACCGAAAATCCAAATGAGTTCACGTGGCTTGCGATATGAGCCGTAGATCAAACCACGGAACATGTGCAAATACACAACCACGAAGAACATAGAAGCGCCGGTGGAGTGCATATAGCGAATCAACCAACCCCATGGTACTTCGCGCATGATGTATTCAACAGACTCAAATGCTTTAGCTGCATCTGGCTTGTAGTTCATTACCAAGAAAATACCGGTAATGATCTGAATTGCTAAAACAACGATCGCTAACGCACCAAAAATATAGAAAAAATTCAGATTTTTAGGAGCGTAATATTCACTCATATGACGCTTAAATGCGTCTGTAACAGGCAAACGCGAGTCAACCCATGCCATTAGTTTTACGGCGGCTGAAGCGTCTGCAGGAACTTCTTTTTCGTGAAATGCCATTTATCTCTCCTTAGGCCTTCTTATCTTCGCCAACCAAAATCTTGGTGTCGCTCAAGTACATGTGTGGCGGCACTTCAAGGTTATCTGGGGCTGGTTTATTTTTAAATACGCGGCCTGCCATATCGAAAGTGGAACCGTGACATGGGCAAAGGAAGCCACCTGGCCAAGTATTCGGCAAGGAAGGCTGTGCACCTGACTCGAATTTAGGCGTTGGAGAACAGCCCAAATGAGTGCAAATACCAACAACTACGAGGTACTCAGGCTTAATGGAGCGCCATTGATTCTGAGCATAAGGGGGTGTGAATTGAGCTGGATCACGCAAAGAATCCGGATCCGCTAATTCGCCATCAATCTTGGACAACTCAGCAACTTGCTCAGGGGTACGACGAACCACCCAAACAGGTTTACCGCGCCATTCAACCATTCTCATCTCGTCTGGCTGCATGCCAGCGATATCGATCTCAACAGCAGCGCCAGCGGCTTTTGCACGCTCGGAAGGCTCAAAACTGTCCACAAAAGGGTAAAGGGCTGCAGCTGCGCCTACGCCTCCAACTGCCGACGTGGCGATCAGCCAGTTGCGGCGATCCTTGTCCATACAGGGCTTGTCACTCATTTACAAAATTCCTAGAAAGGGTATTTATGGGTGGAAATTGCTTAAAGGTAGGATTTTAAAGTAAAAAGTGGGGTAAGCAAGAAAGTTATGGGGTTAATCTCGGGTTAATCTGGATCTTAGTTAAAAGGAAGGCATTTATGAGCGTTTTAAAGGAATTTCGGGACTTTGCCGTAAAGGGCAACGTGATTGATTTGGCGGTTGGCGTCATTATTGGGGGGGCTTTTGGGAAAATCGTGGATTCCCTGGTCAATGACATCGTTATGCCCGTTATTTCAAGCCTTTTAGGGGGTCATATCGACTTTACGAACCTTTTTATCGTTCTTGGGCATATTCCAGAGGGAGTTCCTAGAACCTTTGATGCCCTGAAAAAGGCCGGCGTACCGATTTTTGCCTATGGCAATTTCATCACCATTTCGATCAATTTCATACTCTTGGCCTTTGTCATCTTTCAAATGGTGAAAGTAGTAAACAAGATTCGTATCATGGATGCGCCACCACCACCTCCAGTTCCGGAAGACGTAGTGTTGTTGCGCGAAATTCGTGACAGCCTAAAAAAATAATTTGTCCTCAAATATTTCTCAAGAAAAACAAGAACAAGCTCAAGTCATTTTTCAAAATGGTTTGAGCTTGCTTCAACAAGGAAAGCCTGAGGAAGCGGATAGACTTTTTTCAGAAGCCTACTTACTTAACCCAAAAAATGCCGAAGTATTAAATCTCTTAGGCATTCGTGCCTATCAAAAACAAGAATATCGAAATGCAATTGATTTTTTAAATCAAGCAAATCAGATTGCACCCCATTGCGCACCAACACTCAGCAATTTAGGTTTAGTTCATAACGCAATTTTTGAATATGCCGACGCATTGCATTTTTTTAATTTAGCCATTGAATGTGCTCCAAATATTCCGGAGACTCACAACAATCGGGGTAACGCCTTAAAAGGCTTGGGGAAAATTACTGAGGCAAATAGTGCTTATGAAAAAGCGATTGCCCTACGACCCAATTACGCTGAAGCCCTTAGCAATCAAGGGGTGCTCCTTCTGGAGTCTGGACAGGCTGAAAAAGCGACTGCCCTCTTTGAAAAAGCTATCGCAGCAAATCCCCACTTTGCTATTGCATTCAATAATCTTGGAAATGCGTTTACACAACTAGAGAATTATGAGGATGCCTTTCAATGTTTCGAGCAGGCATTACAAATTCATCCTGGCTACCTCGATGCTTGTTTGAACTTTGGCAATAGCCTAAAAAAATGCAAGCAATACACTGCCGCAATTGATTGTTATCAACACGCACTCAAGATCAATCCCGAAAATGCTAAAACCTTTTTCTTATTGGGCGAGGTTTACTACGACACTGGTGATTGTGATCTGGCAAAAACCTATTACGCTAAATCTCTAGAGATTTATCCGGCCGATTTAGAGACACAAATCGCTCTAGCTATTGCTCAAATGCCAAAAGTATTCAAAAGCGTTGAAGAACTCGGAGACTCTCGTAATGAATTTACTCAACAACTTGAATTTTTTCAGAGAGCTCTTGATCAACAAAGCGACTCTATTCCAAGCGATAAGCTCCTTGCTCGCCACCCCTTTTACCTAGCCTATCAAGACGAAAATAATCGACCCCTGATGGCAAAATTTGGGGAGATCTGTTCTGGCTTGGCCCAGCCTATACAGGCCAAGTTAGGCACCAAGAAAGAATTCACAGATGCAAGCCCAAAGATCCGCATTGGGATTATTAGTAGCTTTATTTGCAGCCATCCTGTGTGGCATGCCATTACCAAGGGATGGGTGAACCATCTTGATGACAACCAATTTGAGCTTCATATCTTTAATACCAATGGTGTTGGAGATCAAGAAACTGAAAAAGCGAAGTCCAGAGTAGCGAGCTACATGAACTGCGGAACCGACATCATGGTTGCCGCACAGACTATTGCAGATCACAAACTGGATGTCATTCTTTATCCAGAAATCGGTATGGACACTATTAGCAAGTCCTTAGGCTGCCTGCGGCTTGCGCCTACGCAAATCGTGAGCTGGGGCCACCCAGAAACTACTGGACTGCCAACAATCGACTTTTACCTGTCATCTCAATTGATGGAGTCAGCTAATTCTAATGACTACTACAGCGAGGAGCTTATTGCCCTTCCGAGCTTGGGAACCTACTTTGAACAAGAGGTGATTGAGCCACTTAAGCCCGATTTACAAAACCTGGGAATAAATCCAAATACCCCAATACTGCTCTGCGCTGGATCACCATCAAAGTACTCTCCGGCGCACGACCATGTCTTTGTGCAGATTGCCAAAAAACTGGGCGCATGCCAGCTTGTCTTCTTTAACTTTGACGAAAACCTCACCGCCATTTTGCGGGAAAGATTACAACTCGCATTTGCGCATGAGCAGCTTGATAGCACCCAATATCTACGCTTCATTCCTTTTTTAAATAAGCAAGAGTTTTACGGATTAATGCGTGAGGCAGATCTCTACTTAGATACCATTGGATTTTCTGGCTTCAATACCGCAATGCAAGCCCTTGTCTGTGATCTGCCCATCATCACGGTAGCAGGCACCAAAATGCGTGGCCGCCTTGCTAGCGCAATCCTCAATCGCATTGGTCTGCCGGAATTAATCTGTCAATCTGATACTGCTTATATTGATTTGGCAGTAGAGTTGATTCAGAATCGAAGCTTACTGAACTCAATCAAAGATAAGATTGCGAAATCCAAAGCGATTTTGTTTAATGATCTTGAGCCTATACGATCGCTAGAACAATTCCTGATACAACAGGCACGAAAGTAAAGCAATTCTTCATGAACTCCACTCTTCAAAAATATTGGCTCTTATTTGCACAAGCAATTACTGTCATGTTGGCGGCCTTATTTATCGTTGCGACCCTAAAACCGGAGTGGCTTTCTGAATCTCGAGTTGGCTCATTGGTTGATACTGTTTCGCTTAAAGAAAGCCACTATGATGGCCAACTGAATCCTGGCTCATATCACGAAGCAGTTAAACGTTCGATGCCTGCGGTAGTCAATATTTTTACCAATAAAGCTTCTGCAAAACCCAAAGCACGTAAGGGCGGCGGGCCAAACTCTGGGGATCCTTTATTTAAATTCTTTTTTGGCGATCAACCTCCTGAAGAAGAGCCTAGCTCTAGCTTAGGATCCGGAGTTTTAGTGAGCCCAGAAGGCTATATCCTAACCAATCATCATGTCATTAGCGATGCCAATGACATTGATGTGGCACTAGCTGATGGGCGCAAGGTAAAAGCACAAGTGATTGGTAGCGATCCAGAAACCGATATTGCCGTCTTAAAGATTGAAGCCAAACAGTTACCAACACCTATCACCCTTGGTAAGGTTGAGTCTGTTCGCGTAGGTGATGTAGTTTTAGCGATTGGCAATCCATTTGGTGTGGGTCAAACGGTCACTTCCGGAATTGTTTCTGCATTGGGTCGCGATCATGTAGGCATCAATACTTTTGAAAACTTTATTCAAACAGATGCGGCCATTAATCCTGGTAACTCAGGTGGTGCGCTCATAGATACACGCGGCAATCTCATCGGCATTAATACCGCCATCTACTCCAACAATGGTGGCTCGATGGGTATTGGATTTGCAATCCCGATCAATTTAGCCAAACAAGTGATGGAGTCCATCTTGGCCAACGGTAGCGTGACCAGAGGCTGGATTGGCGTAGAGCCACAAAACCTTTCTAAGGAGCTTTCAGAGTCTCTGGGCTTGCCTGGCAATACCTCGGGCGTTCTGCTATCGGGCGTGTTAGAAGGCGGCCCTGCAGCCCGTGCTGGCATCAAGCCCGGTGATGTATTAGTCGCAGTTAATGGCAACCCCATTAAGGATGTCCGTGGGCTCCTCAATCAGATTGCTCAAATTAGCCCAGGCAATCAAGCAAAACTCACCGTGCTACGAAAAGGCAAAGAGCTAGAATTAACGGCCCAGACGGGCAAACGCCCCAAACCGAAACAACAAGCCAACTAGAGCCTACTCAGACTTTAGTTAGCGAGAATTTTGGATAAGAATTCTTTAGCTCTAGGCGAACGCGCCTCAGGGCGATCAAAAAACTCTGCTTTGCTGCAATCTTCGACAATGCGACCTTGATCCATAAAGATCACACGGTGACTTACTTTTCTAGCAAAACCCATCTCATGGGTAACGCAGCACATGGTCATTCCTTCTTGCGCTAGCTTCACCATGACGTCTAAAACTTCACCAACCATTTCTGGATCTAGGGCAGAGGTTGGCTCATCAAATAACATCACGATGGGATCCATACTTAACGCCCTTGCAATTGCCACCCGCTGCTGCTGACCGCCTGATAGCTGACCAGGAAACTTATCTTTCTGAGCCAATAATCCGACGCGATCCAAGTATTTAAGTCCATGCGCATTCGCTTCATCTGCAGTACGCCCAAGCACCTTCATTTGAGCAAGTGTTAAGTTCTCTTGTACGTTTAAGTGTGGGAAGAGCTCAAAATGCTGAAACACCATACCCACCCTGGCACGCAACTGAGGAAGATTCGTCTTGGGGTCATGCAAGTGGACGCCATCAACAATAATTTCACCCTGCTGAAATGGCTCTAATGCATTGATCGTTTTAATTAATGTAGATTTGCCAGAGCCAGATGGCCCACAAATGACTACTACCTCACCTTTTTGGATCGAAGTACTGCAGTCGGTGAGCACTTGAAAAGATCCGTACCACTTAGATACATTGCGAAGTTCGATCATGATATTTTTAGTAGCTCAGAAATAAGTTAGCGAATGATGGCAATCTTGGTATGAATCTTGCGCACAATTTTTGAAAGTGAAAAACAAATAATGAAGTAAGTGAACGCAGCCAAGATGTACGTCTCAATAGGCCGACCATAATTTTTTCCGGCAATCTCAAAACCCTTAAGCAGGTCATATGCTCCAATTGCATACACTAGCGATGTGTCCTGAAACAAAATAATCGTTTGTGTCATAAATACTGGAATCATGTTTCTAAAGGCTTGTGGCAGAACAATAAAACGCATGTTTTGACCATAAGTCATACCCAATGCTTCGGCAGCATAAGCCTGTCCTTTTGGCACTGACTGAATTCCGGCGCGCACAATTTCCGAAAAAAAGGCTGCCTCAAATGCAATAAAGGTAATGGTTGCGGAGAGATCGGCGCCAATCGGTTTGCCAATCAACATCGGAATGAGTAAGAAGAACCACAAAATCACCATCACCAACGGAATAGAGCGCATGGTATTGACGTAAAACGTAGCGGGATATACCAATGCAGGCCTACCCGATAATCGCATGAGTGCCAGGAAAGTACCTACGATAATTCCGCCAACCGTAGCAATGACTGTTAACTGAATGCTGAAGAGTAAACCCTTCAAAATATAGTTAGTGAATAACTCCCAGTTATAGAAGCTTAGATCAAGGCCAAACATTTAGTGTGCGCCTCCCACTTCGCTAGATTGGGCAATAAATCCAGGAATGCGCGTTCTTTTCTCAATCAAAGCCATGGCACGATTCACTGCAAATGCCGAAGAGGCATACAGCAAAGTCACTGCTAAATAGATTTCGACTCCATGAGATGTCTCTTCTTGTGCCTGCATGGCAAATAAAGTGAGCTCTGGCACTGATACTGCAAATGCAACCGAAGAATTTTTGATTAAATTCATGCTCTCGGAAGTTAATGGCGGTATGACGATACGCAGCGCCATTGGCAAGATGACATAACGATAGCTTTGGAATGTGGTGAGACCTAATGCGGTAGCAGCCATACGTTGTCCGCTAGGTAAAGCCTGAATACCCGCCCTAACCTGCTCAGCAATCCGTGCAGAAGTAAAAAATCCTAAGGCGATACTCACTAGCCAATAGGAAGGCAGTGCTTTTAATGGCAGAACAAATGCAGGGATAACGTGATACCAGAGAAAGACCTGAACAAGAATTGGAATATTGCGAAAAAGCTCCACCCAAGCAGTGGAAAGCCGTACCAGCCATCTATTGAGAGCACTGTCTTCAGGTAATGTGCGCAGGGTCCCCATGAGAGCGCCTAGAACCAGTGCAATTGCAAGGCCTAGCCCTGCTACAGCTAAAGTCCAGCCCCAGGCCTTGAGTAGCCAATCGAGATAACTGGGGTCTGCATTCTGACCTAGACCAAATATCGAGGAGATGCAGTGATCAACTACATCTCCGTCTAAGGTGCTTTTACAAAAAACACCTAAATCTAATGCCATGGTTTATTTCTTTTGATAATCTTCTGCGGGCTTGTCATTCAAGTTAGCCCATGCATTTTTGGTCGCAGGGGATAGCTCGAGACCCACCACAATATTTTTTGGCGGAATGGGAGACAAGAACCATTTATTCCAAAGCTTGGGCATATTGCCATTCTTCACAATCTTGGCAATCGCATCATTCACAGCAGCCTTAAACTCAGGATCATCCTTGCGGACCATGATGGCGATTGGCTCTGTACTCAAGACCTCACCAACAATCTTGTAATCCTTAGGATTCTTAGAGTTGGCAATATTGCCGGCCAAGATAGAACCGTCCATCACAAAGGCGTCGGCACGGCCAGACTCCAAGAGCAAGAAGCTATCGGCATGGTCTTTACCAAATACTTCATCAAAGTTCACGCCATTGGCTTTTTCATGTTTGCGCAACAGTTGCACTGAAGTTGTACCAGTTGTAGTGGCAACTTTTTTACCGGCCAATTGAGAAATAGAATTAATTCCAGAATTGGCCTTCACTGCAATGCGCACTTCCTCAACATACAAAGTATTAGCAAAACCAACGTCTTTTGCTCGTGCCGTATTGTTAGTAGTGGTTCCGCACTCAATATCAATAGTGCCGTTTTGCATCAAGGGAACGCGGTTTTGAGAGGTAACTGGTTGATAGTTAATGCGCAAAGTGCCCATCCCCAACTTATCCTTAATATCAGCCAAAATCATGCGGCAGATTTCCACATGGTAGCCATCAAAGCGACTATCCCCAGTGGTATAGGACATTGGAATAGAAGACTCACGGACACCCATAGTGATAGCGCCAGAGGATTTAACTTTGTCTAACGTGGGTGAGGCTGCAAACGAATTAGTAAATAGCAGAGCCAAAAATGTGAAGGCAGACGCCCTAAAAATAGTGGATTTCATCAGAAGATTCCTTTTAATCTAACTTTGCAGCCTTAACAACACACTTCCCCAGACCGGCGAAGTAGTCTCTTGCTTTAGGGGTTAACTCCAAATACTTCTTGCGACCATCAACATCATCGCCATAACGAATATAGCCCTGCTTTTGCAGGTTACTTAAACGCCTGTGTAGTGTTGCAGGAGATCCAATCTTGCTGAGATAAATCGCCTCTGAAACAAGCAAAGGCTTGTTATCAAGATAGTGAATTGCGACTAAATCCAGTAATTTCTTTTCTGTGGCATCTAAGCGAAAGAGATCTGATGCCCCTTCAAGCGCTTCAAGCAGTCTCACAAGCCGTAAATAGGCGTTTGCAATGATTACAGGTTTCAATTTTTTAGTCTCATATATTGTTTTCTCTCACTTTATATCAAATATATAAAAAGTGTAAGGGTTAGCTCTCTATTTATGCTCGCTTACCACCTCTATAATAGTTATAAAGGTTATATATATTGAATAACATACTCCAAAAAATATCCATTGTTTTCTCTATAGTTGTACTTTGGATACTATGTGACTACCTCAATATTTACCTTCTGAAGCTATTTCAAATTCATGACTTTCTTTACGCCATCTATTTGCTAGCTGGCTTTAGATTGCTAGCGGTTATTTTATTTGGATGGGTAGGGGTTTTGGGGATTTTTCTAGGTTACCTACTTTCTGGTTACTTCCTAAGAGGATTTGATATTCAGGATGCAATCTGTCTGGGGGGGCTCTCCTCTATTGCCCCTTATATTGCCTACCAAATATGGAAAATAATCCTCAAGAAAACGAATGACTTCCTCAATGTCAACTTTATTGACCTCTTTTACTTAATTATGCTCAGCAGCACTATTAGCGCTGTATTTAGATCAAGCTATCTCATAGGTATCGACAAAAATGTTGATTCGAGCATACTTCTCGCTACATTTGCAGCCAATGTAAGTGGGTCAATAATTTTTCTATTTGGGCTCAAGGCCCTATTTAATCTATTAAGACGGTTATTTTTAAAATAACTAAATAGTGCTTTAAATCTTCATTCCTTAATATTTGGAGATTTAAAGAATGAAAAAATCGCTATTAGCAGTTGCAGCTATCGGTGCATTTGCATCTGCTGCTCAAGCTCAGTCCAGCGTGACTGTATACGGTATTATCGACGCCGGTTATATCGGCTCTAACGCACGTGAAGGTTCAGTTAATGCGGCTTCTGGTCAAGCATTGAAGATTCAAAAGTCTGCTTTTGGTCAATCTGCTGAGCAAACTTCACGTTTGGGTTTCAAAGGTACTGAAGACTTAGGCGGCGGCGCTTCTGCTTTCTTTACTGTTGAACTCGGTTTGACACCACAAAACTCAGAATTGTCTGGTGGTACTGCTGAAGATCGTCCACAACGTACAACTAACGCTTCTGGCTCTGCTATTGATAACCGTCAATCATTTGTTGGTGTTAAAAAGAATGGTGTTGGTCAATTCGCATTCGGTCGTCAATACACTCCTATGTTTAACACTGGTGCTGCTACATCTCCTGGTCAATACAACAACGTAGTTGGTGACTTGGTTTACACATCTGGTAGCGCATTCGCTACTGGCACTGCTACTGGCAACGGCACTAACAACGGTATCGGCTTCACAAACCGTGCCTCTAACGCATTGACTCTTCAGTCAGACACATTTGCTGGCTTCCAAGTTGGCGGTTTGTATGCAGCTAACAACCAAAACCAAACTGAATTATCTGCTCCTGGCGCAAACGGAAATCAAGCTAACTACTCTGGTAACGGTGGTAACACTAACTGGGGTGGCTGGGGCTTGAACGGTAGCTTCACATGGCAGAAATTGTATGTTGGTGTTGCTTACCAGTCATTTAAGACTCAGTACAGCACTGGTGTATATACTGGTTACAGCGTAGCTAACGTGGGTTCACCTGCTGCTACTTCTGGTCAAGTTGTTGGCAACGGTCAACTCTTCCCAGCTGCTCAGATCTCTGACAAGCAAACTTTGGTTGGCGCAACTTATGACTTCGGTATCTTGAAGGCATACGCACAATGGGTTGGTCGTAAAGTTCAAAATGATTACAATACCCCTGGTGCGGCTACACCTACATACGCTGGTCAACCAACTGTTGCCGCCCAAGGTGCTGGTGAGCAGTTAAACCGTACTGCACAGCAGATCGGTGTTCGTAGCTACATCACTCCAACAATCGAGTCATGGGCTTCTGTTGGTACAGGTAAGGTAAAAGCAACATACCTAAATCAGTCTGCTAACTTCTTTGGTTATCAGTTGGGTTCAAACTACTACCTCAGCAAGCGCACAAACTTGTACGCAATCTACGGTCAGACACAAACATCAAGCTCTTCCATTACTGGAAACGTTGGTGCCGGTGCTAACCAATACGCTGTTGGCGTACGTCACACTTTCTAATTTCTGGCTAGCGTAAGCTAGTTTTAGATTAGATCTAAAAACCACCCTTCGGGGTGGTTTTTTTATGAAAATTTTTTAGAATCAATCTTATAGTTAATGTTGATAATTGTTACAAATACCCATACTAGTATTTGTAACTTAGTTGTAAAAACACATCATATTTATAACTAAATATGATTTTTACTTACACACCATCATCTAATAACTCTCACGCAGCCAACGATGACTGCGCCCATGACTCCTATGGGAAATTTAAGCCCTTTGATCACAAGGCTTCAAACTCAGCATTCAAAATATCAAAAGTTAAACACCCCCTATCTACATTTGAGACATTTTCTACTCTAGCTGAGAAGGCTCTTGATAGAGAAATTCAAAAACATATTGCTGGTGACATTACCAAGCAAACTCTAGGAATGTTTAGAAGCAGACTAAGGGCAATGTTATTGCCCTATTTTGGCAAATTTAATGTTGCAGAGATTCGCTATGAAGATATAGCTGGGTTTATTAATTACCTCTATGAGCATGACATTAAGCCGGTAACCATCAAACAGTATCTGGGTCTATTACGTAGAATTTTGGTGCTAGCGCTAGAAAAAGAAATCATCCTCAAGGTTCCACTATTCCCAAAGATCAAAGCAAAAAGTATTCCCAGGGGAAGCTTTACATGCACTGAATATCGAAAAATTTTGAGCACGAGTCGAGCAATTGCCTCCAGCGATCAATACATCATAACTAGTCATCGAAGCACTTCTGGTGGTGCCTATATTAAGCGTGAAACGGTACCCCGGGAAATGACTTGGTTAATTCAGTTTATGGTCAACTCGTTTGTAAGACCCGTAGATATCAAGTTGATTCAACATAAACATATCGAGACTATCGTAGGAAATAACACTTACCTTCGTCTAAATCTCCCAAAAACAAAGGGCCATACTGGCCAAATCGTCACATTGAGATCGGCTAAGTATATATATGATCGCCTTAAGCGCTATCAACTAGCTAGGGGCTATGGATCTCCAAATGATTATCTCTTTTTACCAGAGGCTAAAGATAGGCAAGGAGCTATTCAATTAATCTCCAATCACTTCAGAAAAATATTGGCATCAAGCGGGCTATCTAAGGGGCAGGAGGGGCAAACAAGAACGCTTTATAGCTTAAGGCATACAGCCATTACATTTAGACTTCTATACGGCAAGGGGATTGACTTGTTAACACTTGCGCGTAATGCACGCACATCAGTAGAAATGATTGAGCGCTTCTATTCATCCAATCTTACCGCTGAGATGAATATTGAAATGCTTCAATCAAAGAGAACGACTGTAAACGTGTCAAGAACACAATTTTATCTATCGCCCTAATTAAGCTCTTTTTATATTGAGCCAATAAAGAAAAAACCCGCTGTGTTGCCACAGCGGGTTAATTTAATGCCTAACTAATTCTTAACTAGCTTACGCTAGCCAGTAATTAGAAAGTGTGACGTACGCCAACAGCGTATTGGTTAGCACCCATGCCAGCACCAGCGTTTGCGCTTGTGCTAGATGTTTGTTGCTGACCGTAGATAGCGTACAAGTTTGTGCGCTTGCTGAGGTAGTAGTTTGAACCTAACTGATAACCGAAGAAGTTAGATGTTGCAGCATTGTAAGTAGCCTTAACTTTACCTGTACCAACTGAAGCCCAAGCCTCAACTGTTGGAGTGATGTAGCTACGAACACCGATTTGCTGTGCATTACGGTTTAATTGCTCGCCTGCACCAACAGTAGCGGAAGTTACGTAGTCGTTTTGTACTTTACGACCAACCCATTGTGCGTATGCCTTCAAGATACCGAAGTCATAAGTTGCACCAGCCAAAGTCTGTTTGTCAGAGATTTGAGCTGCTGAGAACAATGCGCTCGCTGGAATAGTTTGACCAGTAGTTGAAGCTGCTGAACCAACGTTAGTGATAGTAGCTCCACCAACTACGCCAGTGTTGTACTGAGTCTTAAATGACTGGTAAGCAACGCCAACATACAATTTCTGCCATGTGAAGCTACCGTTCAAGCCCCAACCACCATAGTTAGTGTTACCACCACCAGCTGCAGCAGATGTTGTGCCTGGAGTAGCAATCTCAGTTTGGTTTTGGTTGTTCATTGAATACATACCACCAACTACAAAGCCTGCAAAGTTGTCAGACTGAGCTGTCAATGAGTTAGAAGCGCGGTTTGTAAAGCCTAAACCGTTGTTGTTACCGTTAACTGTGCTTCCAGAACCGTATACAGATGATGAACCTAGGTATACAACGTCACCAATGATGTTGTTGTATTGACCAGGAGATGTAGCAGCACCAGTGTTAAATACTGGAGTGTATTGACGACCGAATGCGAATTGGCCGATACCGTTCTTTTTCAAACCAACAAATGATTGACGGTTATCAATAGTAGAGCCAGAAGCATTAGTTGTTTTTTGGATGCGATCTTCTGCAGTGCCACCAGACAAGTTAGAGTTTTGTGGTGTCAAACCGAGTTCAACAGTAAAGAAAGCAGAAGCGCCGCCGCCTAAGTCTTCAGTACCTTTGAAACCCAAACGTGAAGTTTGCTCAGCTGATTGACCGAAAGCAGACTTTTGAATCTTTTGCACTTGGTTGTTTTGACCAGCAGCAGATGCAACTGTGCCTTCACGTGCGTTAGAACCGATGTAACCAACGTCCAAGATACCGTATACGGTTACGCTGGACTGAGCTTGAGCAGCAGATGCAAATGCACCGATAGCTGCAACTGCTAATAGCGATTTTTTCATTCTTTAAATCTCCAAAAATTAAAAGTAATGCCCAAATAAAACTGGGACCTACGAATTTTGCTTCTTTTGCCCCGCTAGACTGGGGGTCAGGGTATTTAGGAGCTCTTTTTGCTTGTCAAAAGGTAGTTTTTTGGCTTTCTTCGTTGTATCTCGGCAACAAGACCCCTCTTTTCTGTCTTTTATGGGCTCTAGATGCCAAAATTGTCATATGGCAAGCCGTGAATTCTTAAAAATCCTTAGTTCAGCCCGTTTAGGTGATGTTTCTGCGCAACAAAATCTGGCTCAAGCCTACTTAACCGGCGCATTTAAAACCCCTATTCAGCCTGCTAACGCCCTGATTTGGCTAGAAAAATCCTATTTTTCCATTACAAATCAGACACTTGAAGATCAAATCTCAAGTAGCGCTGAAATTTTCAAGGTCCTGACACAAGTTGCCAGCATTCCGCTGGTTGAAACCTTTAATTCACCTGCTTTTGGTTTTGGATGGGATTCATTTTGGAAGCTTGCTGAAGGCACTGGAGATTTAGAGCAATCTTCTGCGGCCAAATGGCAACTAGTCAATTTATTAGTTAATCCAGAACATCAAGAAATCCAATCTCAGTTATTCGATTGGTTAAAAAAGAGTAGTGGAATTACTTCTGTCGAGAAAATTTCTGGATCAGATCTTGGTGGTCTTCAAAAAATTGCTAAGCAGTATTTAACTGAATTAGCAGAGAGTGACTCTACTTTTGCAGCGAATGCAAAAGAATTGCTCATCAAACTTCAACCAAAGAATGAAGCGCTTTCTTCTTTATGGAAAGTTTGGATCGATGAGCAAAATGAAGATGCCTTAACTCGAGCTGCAGAGCTTGGCTTAACAATTGCAAAACTAACATTGGGTTTACGACTTGCGCAGCTGGATGAGCGAGTTGAGATTGCTGAAACTAAATCCAATGCCTCTCTTAAAAAAGCAGCGCATTGGTTAGAGCTTGCTGCGAAAGATGGTGACCGAGATGCATGGTACGCACTTGGTGAAATTTATCGCCGCCCACAATTTTCTGGATATAACGCTGCAGAAAGTGATCGCTGCTTTGATCGTGCAGCAGACCTTGGTCATCCGCAAGCACAACTTCGTAAAGGCGCCAATCTATGGCGTAAGCGTGAAAAGTCTGAGGAAAAAGTTCGCGGGTTACAAGCTTCTTACTGGGTATGGCAAGCCCAACAGCAAGGCGTAGCAGAAGCAAAGGATTTACTCAGCAAGATTTTGGAGAGCTGCGCAAATCCTAAACAGAATGAATGGTTTGAGTTGGCGCAATATGCTGAGCAAGCACTCAATCATCATGCTGAGCACAAGCTCGATGAAGACTGGCTACTGCTCTGTCATCGCATCATCATTGCGAATCAATTTAATTTCAGCAAAGCAGAATTATTGTTGTGCGAAGTTGGCCAATTGCAACATGAGCATTGCGTAGTGGTGGATATTCGTTGGGAGCTGCCGAAGATATTGCCGAGATTGATTCAGATTGAAACGATTCAGCAGCGCCGCGCCCTTTTGGCAGCTGGCAAAGCTTTTGCTGGCTCAGAAATAGATCTCGAAGGCAACCTTCGTCAAAGACGTTATCGTTTTGATCGCGTTACTGACTGGTTAAAGACGACTTTCGAAAACCAAGCCGTCGATACCGAGACTAATTAAGCTGCAGAACCCTCTGCCTCGGCTTCATCATCTGACGGCTTGGGCACATAAAAGCGCGCAATCAAAAGCCCTAATTCATAGAGTAGGGTCATTGGGACTGCTAGTAGCAATTGAGAGAGAACGTCTGGTGGCGTCACAACGGCTGAGATCACAAAAGCGCCCACAATCACATAGGGACGAATTTCTCTCAACTTAGCCAGGGGAACCATACCCATGCGCACCAATACCACGACCACTACAGGCACTTCAAAGGTGATACCAAATGCCAAGAAGGTTGTCATGGCAAAACTTAAATAGTTATCGATGTCTGTAGACATCTCCGCACCCAAGGGAGCGTTATAGCTAGCCATGAACTTAAATACCGTTGGGAACACTAGGAAATAAGCGAAGGCCATGCCAATTATGAACAAGGTATAGCTACTCACTACCAAAGGCAGGATGAGTTTTCTTTCATGCAGATAAAGACCCGGCGCAATGAATGCCCACAACTGATACATCACCACTGGTAATGCAATGAGAAACGCCACAAGCATGGTGACTTTCATTGGCACAAAAAATGAACCCGTGACGTCAGTCACAATCATCTTGCCGCCAGCAGGCAAAGCCTCTAGTAAAGGCTGTGCAAACAAATGAAAAATATCGGGCGCCCAATAGACCAAAGAAACAAAGACAACAAGGATGGCTAGTGCCGATTTAATTACGCGATCACGTAATTCAAATAAGTGGGATAGAAATGTTTCTTGTAATCCCGAGTCTTCAGTTGAATTATTTTCAGTCATGCGTAAGTATTTTTATTATTTTGCTTATTACTATTATTTGCCAGCGCTGTGATGAAAGCGCTTCATTCTGGCTGCGCCAGATTGCACACGAGTACGAATACCTGCAGAACGCTTAAACCAGACCGGCCTTGCTGCTCGGCGTACGCCCCAGCTATTGCGGCCTTGGCGCTTGCTTTTGCGAAGGACTTCTTTTTCATCTAGCGGTGGCTTATCGAAGCTAGTCTCAAAGATATCTGCTTGATCACTTAAGTTGGCGCCCGCCTCTTGAACGGTAGAGCCAATGCTGTTTTCTACTTCTTTCAGAGTGGCAGTAGTTTCTTCTCGAAACTTTTTAAATTCTTCCACTTCCATCTGGCGGTTGACTTCAGATTTGACGTCAGCCATGTAGCGTTGTGCACGCCCAAATAAATTACCTGCCATGCGAGCAACTTTTGGCAAACGCTCGGGCCCAACTACGACCAAAGCAACCACAGCAATTAGCGCAAGCTTTGAAACACCGAGATCAATCATTTAACCAGTCGTTTAAAAGCCGCATGAGTTTCTATCGCGCTTCAGATATTTTATTTGTTTACGTCTTTTGCCTGGACATCAACAGTCTTCTCTGTTGCTGCAGAACTTTGTTGAATTTGCTCTTTAGGTTCATCGCCTGGCTTCATGCCATCCTTAAAACCCTTAACAGCACCACCCAAGTCTTGACCAATGTTGCGTAATTTTTTGGTACCAAATACCAACATCACAATCACCAACACAATTAACCAATGCCAAATGCTAAATGAACCCATCTTTAATCTCCTTGGATTATTTTTTCCAGGGGCGGGGACCGCCCATCACATGTAAGTGCAAGTGATAAACCTCCTGCCCACCATCCGCACCATTGTTTACCATCAATCTAAAGCCGCCATCCTTACCAGGACGACAACCTTGCTCTTTGGCAAGACGGGGTGCTAATTCCATCATTCTACCCAGCAAAGGGGTATCTACGCTTTCTGCGGACTCCAACATGGGTATATGTTTTTTAGGAATCATCAAAAAATGGATAGGCGCCGCTGGATTAATGTCTTTAAAAGCATAGATTTCCTCGTCCTCATAAACCTTCTGGGAGGGGATTAAACCTTGGGAAATCTTGCAAAACAGGCAATTTGGATCGTGTGACATGCTTATTCCGTGGTTATTACGCAGTTATTCCGAATTTATTCTTTATCGGCTGCTTTTCTGGCGGCCTTTTCTTCGATGCCCGAAGTTCCCAGGCGACGATCGAGCTCGGCAACTACATCTTCCGGGCGCAGGTTAAATTGCGACAGGGCAATTAAGCAGTGAAACCATAAATCAGCCATTTCACCAACTAGTAACTTTTGCTGGTCAGGAGATAAATTGGAGTTGCGTGCATCCTTGGCGGCCATGACGGCTTCAGTCGCCTCTTCGCCAATCTTCTTCAAAATCCCATCGTCACCCTTTGAAAAGAGCAAAGCGGTATAGGAAGTTTTAGGATCTGCCTGACCCGCCTTAAACGCATCACGACGTTGATCGACCACGTCAGCCAAATGGGCTAAGGCCGAGTCCAGATTAGAAGATTTGTTTGCAGAACTAGTCATAGGATCATTTTATGTCTTTTGTAGGCAGGTCTTCGCTATTACTTTTTATTCTTAGACTCATCGACCCAAGCAGCCTTTGCAGAATCCCACTGCAAAAAGAAGCAGCTGTGTTCGCCTGTATGGCAGGCAATGCCATCCTTTTGCTCAACTAATAGCAAAATCGTGTCGCCGTCACAATCTAATCGAATTTCTTTTACGTTTTGAGTGTGGCCAGACTCCTCGCCTTTGTGCCACAACTTCTGCCTGGAACGAGTCCAGTAGACTGCTTCGCCCAAACGCAAGGTTTCCATAAGAGCATCGCGGTTCATCCAAGCCATCATCAAAATGTCTTTGCTACCAACTTCTTGGGTAATTACCGGAACTAAGCCTTGCTCATTCCACGTCACCGCATCAAGCCATGCGCCTGCTTGCAGATTTTGAATTGGGGCAAAGGTACTTTGTGTGCTTTGAGGTTTGCTCATACCTAAACTTTACAGGCAATAGGTCAAACTTATTAAAAAGTGAAAATTCGACTTAAACCCGAACCGGGATTCCCTGGGCAGCCATATATTCTTTTGCCTGGCCAACGGTGTACTCACCGTAGTGAAAAATGCTGGCAGCCAAGACTGCATCTGCATGGCCTTTGGTAATGCCATCGACTAGATGCTGTAAGTTACCAACACCACCAGAAGCAATCACCGGCACTGAAACTGCATCGCTTACAGCGGCAGTAAGAGCCAAATCAAAACCGTCTTTGCTGCCGTCGCGATTCATACTAGTTAATAAGATCTCACCTGCACCACGCTTAGCAACCTCTTTAGCCCATTCCACAACATCCATTCCAGTAGCTGTTCTACCACCATGGGTGAACACCTCCCAATTACCGGCTTCTGTTTGCTTGGCATCAATCGCCACCACAATACATTGAGAGCCGTAATACGCAGCCGCATCAGAGACTAAATCTGGATTGGCAACTGCTGAGGAATTCATACTCACTTTATCTGCGCCAGCATTGAGTAAGCGTCGCACATCGGCGACTGCGCGTACACCGCCGCCAACCGTCAAAGGAATAAATACCTGTGATGCCACATCTTCAATAATGTGCAGTATCAGATCGCGCCCATCAGATGTAGCAGTGATATCTAGGAAGGTTAACTCGTCCGCACCCTGCGTGTCATAACGCTTAGCAATTTCAACAGGATCGCCTGCATCGCGCAGACCGACAAAGTTCACTCCTTTAACTACACGCCCTGCAGTGACATCGAGACAAGGAATAATGCGCTTGGTTAACACTAGATAATTTTCTTTTTATATTTGAGTGTTAACTCATCAGCATATTTTTGTGCGGCAGCGAGATCTAGATCGCCAGCATAAATAGAGCGGCCAGCAATCACACCCATCACACCTTCTTCCTCTGCCTTGCAGAGTGCATCGATATCTTGATTGTTGGATAAGCCGCCACTAGCGATAACCGGAATGCGAATAGCTTGGGCCAACTTCACAGTGGCATCAATGTTCACGCCTTTGAGCATGCCATCGCGCCCAATATCAGTGTAGATAATGGCCTCAACACCCCAGTCTTCAAATTTCTTGGCAAGATCAATCACTTCATGGCCAGTAATCTTGCTCCAGCCATCAGTTGCCACTTTGCCATCACGCGCATCTAAACCAACCATGACATGCCCAGGGAATGCTGTGCAAGCATCTTGTACGAAGCCTGGATTTTTCACTGCTGCAGTGCCAATAATGACAGTGCTGATGCCATCATCTAGCAAGCGTTCAATGGTTTCTAGGTCTCGAATACCGCCACCAAGTTGCACGGGGATGTCATTACCTACAGCCTTGAGAATAGATTTAATGGCAGACTCGTTTTTTAACTTGCCCGCAAATGCGCCATTGAGATCAACCAAGTGCAAGCGACGCGCGCCTTTGCTAATCCAATGTGCAGCCATCGCACCTGGATCTTCAGAAAAAACCGTGGCTTTATCCATATCACCTTGTTCGAGTCGAACACAGTGGCCGTCTTTTAGATCAATTGCGGGAATCAGCAGCATAGCAAAGAGTAATAAATATTAAGGTTGCCAAGAAACAAAATTTTGATAAAGCTTTAATCCGTATTCTGCACTTTTTTCTGGATGAAATTGGGTTGCAAAAATATTATCTCGCGCAACCGCAGAAGTAAACCAATCGCCATATTCAGTAGAGCCAGCGATGTCTTCCTTGCGCTGCGGCACAACATAGTAGCTATGCACAAAATAAAAACTGGTCAAATCTGGGATTCCTGACCAAAGGGGATGTTTTTGATCCTGGCGGACCTGGTTCCAGCCCATATGCGGTACTTTAAAAGCAGATCCATCCGGCTGCATCTTGCCTGCCAAATCAAAACGGCGCACTTCCCCAGGAATCAAGCCTAGGCATGGTGTCCATTGCTCAGTGGCACGAACCTCTGCGCTTCTATCAAATAGCATTTGCTCGCCAACGCAAACACCTAAGAGTGGCTTGCTTTTGACCGCCTCTAGCAAGGCTTCCAATAAACCTGACTCTTCCAAGTGCTTCATGCAATCAGGCATAGCGCCTTGACCAGGCAGCACCACACGATCGGCCGAGCGAATCTCTTCAGGCTGATGAGCAATCAGTACATTGTCATTGGGTGCGACATGATGAAATGCCTGATATACAGAACGGAGATTGCCCATTCCATAATCAACGATCGCAATGGTTTGCGCCAAAATTTAGCCTATCTTTGCTGTTATCTAACGGGCAACTAGAAGATCTAGATTAGAGGCTGCCTTTGGTTGAAGGAATAGAACCTGAAGCGCGTGGATCCACCGCCAGGGCCATACGCAACGCACGACCAAAAGCCTTGAACACAGTTTCAATCTGATGGTGTGCATTAATGCCACGCAAGTTATCGATATGCAAAGTCACTCCTGCGTGATTCACAAAACCACGGAAGAACTCAATACTGAGATCTACATCAAAGTCACCCACACGAGCACGAGTAAATGGAACGTTGAATTCCAAACCAGGGCGTCCAGAGAAATCGATCACAACGCGGGAGAGAGTCTCATCGAGAGGAACATAAGAATGGCCATAGCGAGTAATGCCTGCCTTATCCCCTACCGCCTTAGCAAAAGCTTGGCCCAAGGTAATTCCCACATCTTCAACAGTGTGGTGATCATCAATATGGGTATCGCCATTGGCAACCACTTTGAGGTCAATCATGCCGTGACGGGCAATTTGATCCAACATATGGTCGAGGAAAGGAACTCCGGAGGCTAGCTCAGCCTTACCGGTACCATCTAAATTGATGGAAATCTGAATTTTGGTTTCCGAAGTGTTTCGGGTAACGTCGGCTTGCCGCATGCTTCATTGCGCCGCGAGGCGAAGTGTTGATTGAAGCCTCATAATATCATTCCTAGAGAAGATATAAATATCGATATTGCAGCACTTTCATCCTGATTTTTGACCTGAGAACCCTCATGAGCCGTTTTTGGAGCCCTGTTGTTAAAACCCTAACCCCTTACGTTCCAGGGGAACAACCGCAAATGCAGCGGCTGGTCAAACTCAACACCAACGAAAGTCCTTATGAACCATCTCCAAAAGCTCTGGCTGCCATAGAGAGTCAAAATACTGCGGATTTACGCCTTTATCCCGACCCAGAAGGTGCAGCCCTAAAACAGGCGATCGCCAAATTGCACGGCTTGGACCCAAAACAAGTTTTTCTGGGCAATGGCTCAGATGAGGTTTTAGCGCACGTCTTTGCCGGACTACTCAAGCAAAGTAAGCCGGTACATTTTCCAGATATTACCTATAGCTTCTATCCGGTCTACTGCAAGCTTTTTGGAATTGAGTACCAAACGATCCCCTTAGGGGAAAATTTTGAGGTCAATACTGCTGACTTCAAAATGCCCAACGGTGGGATTATTTTCCCCAACCCCAATGCGCCAACCGGTAGATCTATTCCTCGCTCTGAAATCGAAGCTTTGTTATCTCGCAACAAAGACTCCGTAGTAGTCATTGATGAAGCCTACGTTGATTACGGCACTGAATCCTGTATTCCATTATTACGTGGCAATACCTGCCCAGAAAATCTTCTAGTTGTTCACACGCTTTCCAAATCACGTGCCTTAGCTGGTCTGCGTGTTGGTTTTGCCGTTGGTCACCCTGATTTGATCGAAGGCTTAGAGCGAGTAAAAAATAGTTTTAACTCTTACCCATTAGGGCGTCTTGCTCAAGCCGGGGCTATTGCAGCTATTGAGGATCAGGCGCATCTTGAAGAATCCTCAGCCAAGGTTATTCAGACTCGCACTCAGTTAGTTGAGCAGCTCAAAGCTTTAGGATTTGAAACGTTGCCTTCAACTGCTAATTTTATTTTTACTCGCCATCCGAAACACGCAGGGGGAAAACTCTATCAAGCCTTACGTGATCGCGGCATCATCGTACGTCACTTTAAATCTGCGCGCATAGAAGAATTTTTGCGCATTACGATTGGCACAGATGAACAAAGCGGCGAACTCGTTGCCGCTTTAAAAGAAATACTAAGTTAAGTTATTTAATTCAGCAGTAAGCGTAGATTAATTTCGCGCTTACTTTTTCAGACGCATCTCAGCTGCACGGGCATGGGCCTGTAAACCTTCTCCGTGAGCCAATGTGCTTGCCACAGCACCTAAGGTTTGAGCACCAGCTTCACTCACTTCAATCATGCTGGAACGCTTGATGAAGTCATAAACACCCAATGGAGAAGAGAAGCGCGCGGTACGTGCTGTTGGTAATACGTGATTGGGTCCAGCGCAATAATCACCTAGCGATTCACTAGTGTAGTTACCCATGAAGATAGCACCTGCATGACGAATTTGATCTGCCCACTTGCGTGGATCAGCAGCACAAATTTCCAAATGCTCTGCAGCGATTGCATTAGCAATTTCACAAGCCTCTGCCATATCTTTAACCTGAATTAACAAGGCACGATTTGTGAGCGAAGCTTCAATCACTTTTGCCCTTGGCATTTCTGGCAAAAGCTTATTAATACTTGCTTGCACCTTCTCAATATATGCAGCGTCTGGACACAGCAAGATCGATTGCGCTTGCTCATCATGCTCAGCCTGTGAGAATAAATCCATAGCAACCCAATCAGGGTTAGTAGATCCGTCACACAGAACCAAAATCTCCGAAGGGCCGGCGATCATATCAATACCGACAGTACCGAATACTCTGCGCTTAGCTGCAGCTACATAAGCATTGCCAGGGCCAACAATTTTGTCGACTGAAGGAATGATTTTGGTTCCGTAAGCCAAAGCCCCTACAGCCTGAGCACCGCCAATCGTAAAGACACGATCAACGCCAGCCAGAAAGGCTGCCGCCAGAACCAAAGGGTTACGAGCACCATCGGGGGTAGGCACCACCATAATGACTTCAGCAACGCCCGCTACTTTTGCGGGGATGGCATTCATCAACACCGAGGATGGATAAGCAGCTTTACCGCCTGGCACATAAATTCCCACTCGATCTAGAGGAGTCACTTTTTGACCTAAACGCGTGCCATCTTTTTCTTCGTATTCCCAAGAATGACAACCAGCTTCAATCTTTTGCCGCTCGTGATAGGCGCGCACTCTTTGCGCAGCAATGTCTAGGGCACTTTTTTGTTCAGCAGATAAAGAGAGGTAGGCCTGCTCTAAATCCTTGCGCGGAATTTCTAATTCGGAAACGCTTGCAACATTCAAACGATCGAATTGTTTTGTAAAACCAAGAACCGCTTCATCACCCTTATCTTTGACTGCCGCCAAGATCTTGACGACTGCAGAATCTATAGCCTCGTCATCAGCGCTAGGCAAAGAAAGGCTCGACAGCAGAATTTCTCTGAAGCCTGCATCTTTACTATTAAGGCGCTTGACGTTGATATTTGAAGACATGGATGAGACTTCTGGTTGGCCGCTGATTACTTCAACAGCCCAAAAATAGGCTGAAGCTGAGCACGCTTACGCTTATACGAAGCTTGATTTACTACCAAACGAGCACTGATATCAGCTATTGGCTCAACCTCAACTAAACCGTTTGCTTTTAGGGTGTTGCCAGTAGAAACCAAATCCACGATAGCGTCAGCCAACCCTACTAATGGAGCAAGCTCCATTGAGCCGTACAAATGAATCGTATCGATGTGCACACCTTTATTGGCAAAGTGTTCTCGTGCGCAATTGACATATTTCGTTGCGACTTTTAAACGAGAGCCCTGCTTCACTGCGCCGGCGTAATCAAAACCTTCGCGTACAGCAACAGACATTCGGCACTTCGCAATTCCTAAGTCATAGGGCACATACAAACCATCGGTGCCTTTTTCCATCAATACGTCTAAGCCAGCAACACCAAAATCAGCACCGCCAAATTGCACATATGTGGGGACGTCGGAAGCACGGACGATGATTAAGCGGACATCCGGATTCGTAGTCTCAATAATGAGTTTACGAGACTTCTCAGGATCTTCCAGCGGCACAATACCGACCTTGGATAAGATCTCTGCGGTTTCCTCGAAGATGCGCCCTTTGGAGAGGGCTAAAGTCAATTTCATGGACTAATTATCCATCAGCCTTACTTGACGCGCTCAATCTTGGCGCCCAAGAGGGTTAACTTCTGCTCCATACGGTCGTAGCCACGATCTAAGTGGTAAATCCGGTCTACCTGGGTTTCGCCTTGAGCTGCTAATCCAGCGATCACTAAGCTAGCAGAAGCACGAAGGTCGGTGGCCATCACAATTGCGCCGGAGAGCTTTTCCACTCCCTGAGCAATTGCGGTATTTCCTTCAATAGCGATGTCAGCACCCAAACGATTGAGTTCTTGTACATGCATAAAACGATTTTCAAAAATCGTTTCAGTAATCATTGAGCTGCCATCTGCAATAGCATTTACCGTCATCAGCTGCGCCTGCATATCTGTCGGGAAAGCTGGGTACTCAGAGGTACGGAAATTCACCGCCTTAGGGCGACTCTGCATCGATGCTTTAATCCAATCTGGACCAACCTCCATCTGCAGACCAGCTTCTTTTAATTTCACGATCACCGCATCTAAGGTATCTGGACGGCAATGTTTGACGATGATCTCACCACCTGTCGCAGCCACTGCACATAAGAATGTTCCAGCCTCAATACGATCCGGAATAACCGAATGCTCTGCACCATGAAGTTTTTCAACGCCTTCGATAACCAGTCGGTCACTACCAATGCCAGAAATTTTGGCGCCCATCTTGACTAGCAATTCTGCCAAATCTCCAACCTCAGGCTCACGTGCAGCATTCTCTAATACTGTTGTTCCTGATGCCAAAGTGGCGGCCATCAATAAATTTTCAGTACCGGTCACAGTAATCATGTCCGTCAAGATCGAAGCGCCCTTCAATCGATCAGATTGAGGTTTTGTTTCAGCTTGAATGTAACCGCTCTTGATTTTGATGTTGGCACCCATTGCCTTCAGGCCTTTGATGTGCTGATCCACCGGACGTGCGCCAATAGCGCAACCACCTGGCAATGACACTTTAGCGCTATGCATTCTGGCCAAGAGCGGTCCAAGCACCAGGATGGAAGCGCGCATTGTCTTCACCATCTCATAGGTAGCTTCGGAGCTTTTGATGACTGCCGCATTCAAGACCATATGACTGCGATCGCTAGCATTTGGGAAATCTACCGTGACACCAATCTCTTGTAAAAGCTTGAGCATGGTACGCACATCCTGCAAGTCAGGAACATTGCGCAAAACAACTGGCTGATCAGTCAATAGACAAGCACACAGAATTGGCAACGCGGCATTTTTAGCGCCAGCAATCACTACCTCTCCTTTGAGAGGAATTCCGCCAACCATTCGTAATTTATCCATGAAACGATTCCAGTAAAAACTTAGTTATTAATGTGTAGTGATGTAATTTTTATGCTGCTGAATTCTGAGCAAATTCTTCGGGTGTAAAAGCCTTGATTGATAAAGCATGAACTTCTGCTTTCATACGATCGCCCATAGCACCGTAAACCAATTGATGGCGCTGCACTAAGCGCTTGCCCTCAAACTCCGGACTCACAATAGTTGCAAAAAAATGTTGTCCGTCACCCTCAACCTGTATATGGGTACATTGAATACCTTGCTTGATGTAGCCTTCAATCTGTTCGGGGGTGGGTAGCATTTTTTCTCCTAATGAACCAGGGTATTAACAATTAGTAACGGAGCTTATAGCCCTTTTGGAGCAAGCGCAATGCAATGGCTGATACCACCACAAAGAAACAAAACACGATTGCCAAACTGCTCCAAGGGGAGTTATCAGAAACCCCAAAAAATCCATAGCGGAACCCATCAATCATGTAAAAGAAGGGGTTGAAGTGGGACACCACTTGCCACGCTGGCGGCAAAGAATGAATGGAATAGAACACACCAGACAACATCGTAGCTGGCATGATGATGAAATTCTGAAAAGCAGCCAACTGGTCGTACTTGTCCGCCCAAATGCCGGCTATCAATCCCAAGCTTCCTAAAATTGCTGCACCTAAAAATGCGAACACCAAAATCCATAATGGATATTCGAGTGCGGGGAATGCAAACCAAGAGGTAATTAAGAGTACGCCCAGACCAACCACAATACCGCGGAAGACTGCAGCCAAGATATAGGCTGCATAGAACTCAAGGTGACTCAAAGGGGCCAGCAAAACAAACACTAGATTCCCTGTGACCTTAGATTGGATCAGAGAAGAGGATGTGTTGGCAAAAGCGTTTTGCAAGACACTCATCATGACTAGGCCAGGAATCAGAAAGGCTGTGTAACTGAGTCGGCCATAAATTTCCTTACCTTCGAGCACATGCCCAAAGATCATCAGGTATAGCACAGCCGTCAGAACTGGTGCAGCAATCGTCTGAAATGCGACCTTATAGAAACGCTTTACTTCCTTAAACAACAAAGTCGGAAAACCACTGCCGTATTCCAAAGCCGGTCTATTTATGCCGTGCTTCATAAAGCACCTCCGGACATAATATTGACAAAGACCTCTTCTAAATCTGTCTTGCCTTCACCATCTTTTTTAACTGATCCATAGCGGCTTAATAAATTAGCAGTGGTGTCTAAAGCCACAATCTTGCCTTGCTTGAGCATGGCAATGCGCTGGCACAGAGCTTCAGCCTCTTCCAAATAATGGGTAGTCAAAACAATCGTATGGCCATCTTGATTTAGCCTGCTAATAAACTGCCAGAGTGATTGACGTAACTCAACGTCTACCCCGGCAGTAGGCTCATCCAAAATAATGACTGGTGGTCTATGCACTAATGCTTGGGCCACAAGCACTCGACGCTTCATTCCACCAGACAAAGAACGCATATTGCTATCGGCTTTAGAGGTGAGATCAAGGTTAGCCATGATCTCGTCAATCCATGCATCGTTATTGCGTATCCCAAAGTAGCCCGACTGAAAGCGCAAAGTTTCTCGAACAGTAAAAAAGGGGTCAAAGACCAACTCTTGAGGAACAACACCCAGCATACGGCGCGCCTCACGAAAACCTTTTTGAACATCCGCACCCATAATGGCTGCATGACCGTGGCTAGGTCTTACCAGGCCAGCCAAAATTGAAATGAGAGTAGTTTTACCAGCGCCATTAGGGCCCAGTAAGCCAAAAAATTCTCCGGGCTCGATAGCTAAAGAAACATCATCTAAAGCCTGGAGTGCTCCGTATTGCTTCGATATATTTTGAATAGATATTGCGGGATGCATTGCCATTACAAACCTAGCAACACAGTAATGCCATAAACACCAGCTAGGACTTTTAACTTCTCTGGTGCATGCTCTATCGAAATAGACTTACCTTCAGACAGAAGCTTTTTTTGCCACGCCAACAAAACAGTCAATACAGTGGAGTCAAAGTCTTTTAGTGCAGAGCAATCGATCGATTGCAAACTGAGGCTATTTAACAAGCCTTCTTTTTGCAACTGCAAGGCGTTTTCTTGCGTAACGATTTTTGGCAGAAGAAAAGGCATAGTGTCTTTATTTGGCAATTAATTACTTGGTTTAGCAGTAGCTAATTGTTTATTGCGGTCTTGCAAGAACTTAACCAAGCCCTCGATACCGTTTTGGCTGATTTGATTAGAAAACTGGTTACGGTAGGCTTCCACCAACCAGACGCCCATAATGTTCATGTCATAAACCTTCCAGCCATTGGCTGTTTTCTCAAGACGATAGTCCAAAGGCACTGGGTCACCACGGCCAAGTACAACCGTTTTCACAACCACTTCTTTGTCCTCTGGCGCTGCGCGTAAGGCTTTAAACTGCACCGTCTGGTCGCGCAACTGACTCAAAGCTCCAGAGTAGGTGCGAATCAATAAATTCTTAAACTCCGAAGTCAGTTGTGCCTGTTGTTCAGGAGTTGCTTTTTTCCAATTAGGACCCATCGCCATTTCTGTTGTGCGACGCATATCGGTATAGGGAACAATTTTCTTTTCTACCAAATCCACAATCTTCGGAATGTTGCCCTTCTGAATATCGGGATCAGCCTTAACGCTTGCCATTACATCTGTAACAACCATCTTAATTAAAGCGTCTGGAGGCGTTGATTGGTCAGGAGTCTGAGCAAAAACAATACCGACTGCAAACAGGAGGCCTGTAAAAATGAAACTGCCAATTTTTTTAAAACTTTTCATATTTTCCGCCCACTATCTTTATCTATATTGAGACTCATTTTAGTCATTTCAAACCGCGCTGATGCAGCCCTTATTGATATGGATTCTCGTAAACCGGCATGAGAGGCTCTTCATCATCACGACCCTCATTAATTTGATATGCCCGTCTTTGAATATAAGCATCGCGCATAAAGCTGTACTTATCAATTGCGGCACCATCCAATAAATCACCCGCTTCGTAATACGTGTTGCGCGCATTCACTACACGCAAACCGGTAATACTATTTCTTAAGCCAATATCCTTCACATAACTAAAGAGATAGTCTGACTCTAAATCGGCCACAGTACCAAAGGTATCGCGTACATTGCTTGGTCCAAAGAAAGGTAAAACAACATATGGGCCAGAAGGCACCCCCCAAACACCCAAAGTTTGACCCCAATCTTCTTTGTGCTTTTCCAAGCCGCCAGGCGTTGCCAGATCTAATAATCCACCCAAGCCCATGGTTGTATTTACTACTACCCGCATGAAATCGTTAAATGCATAGCCCGGCTTGCCTTGTAGCAAGTTAAAGAGTGCAGTGTAGATATCGTTGTAGTTGCTAAAGAAGTTATAAATTCCATCGCGCACAAACTCAGGCAACACAAAGCGATAGCCTGCAACTACCGGCTTTAGAAGATAAGCATCTAAGCCTTCATTAAACTCAAATACAGATCGATTAAATGGCTCCCATGGATCCTGAGGGGAGCGCTCAGCACCAGCAGGAATTGAGGCGCAGCCAACCATGGCTGCAGTCAAGCAAAGCAGTGCTGCTGTCTTGAGTTTTCGCAAAAGCGACAACATTATTTTGCTGTGCCCTTGTCTTGGCCGCTATCTGCTGCTTTGTTATAAAGGAATTGACTAATGAGATTTTCTAAAACAATCGCTGATTGAGTTTGAGAAATCTTCTCGCCGTTGGTCAACATATCATCTGAGCCACCTGCCTCAAGACCAATGTATTGCTCACCCAATAGACCAGAAGTCAAAATCTTTGCGGAAGAATCTTTTGGAAACTTATAAGCGTCTTCAATGGTCATCACCACTGTTGCTTGATAGGTCTTGTCATCAAAAGTGATATTGGCAATTCTGCCAACAACTACACCAGCACTTTTAACGGGTGCACGAGGCTTTAAGCCGCCGATGTTGTCAAAGCGTGCGGAGATTTTGTATGTCGGGGCAAATGACACTGCATTCATATTGCCAACTTTGAGAGCAAGAAATAGCGCTGCCAATAAACCAATGGCAACAAAGATTCCCACCCAGACATCAATTGCACTTTTTCTCATAAGAGCCCCAGTTTATTCTTTCTAATTTGAGAACATCATCGCGGTTAGCAAGAAATCCAATGCTAGAACCGATAAAGAAGAGATCACTACCGTACGGGTAGTTGCTTGCGAAACGCCTTCGGGAGTCGGCTTTGATTCATACCCCTGGTAAAGGGCAATAAATGTCACCGCTACACCAAACACCATACTTTTAATTAAGCCATTACCAATGTCTGAAAAGAGGTCTACGCCACCCTGCATCTGTGACCAAAAGGCACCTGAGTCGACGCCAATGAGCGGAACACCAACCAAATAGCCGCCTAGAACACCCACAGCGGTAAAGATAGTTGCCAGAATTGGCATCGAAATAATGCCTGCCCAGAGTCGTGGTGCAATCACACGCCCCAAAGGATCAACTGCCATCATCTCCATAGCAGTTAGTTGCTCACCAGCTTTCATCAAACCAATTTCTGCAGTCAATGAAGTGCCTGCTCTACCTGCAAACAATAAAGCGGTAATCACCGGGCCTAATTCACGAGTTAATGAGAGGGCAACTAAAAGGCCAAGTGCTTGCTCTGAACCGTAACGATTTAAGGTGTAATAGCCCTGCAAACCCAATACAAAACCTACGAATAATCCTGAGACTGCAATGATGATGAATGAGTGGTTGCCAACAAACAAAATTTGATCAATCACCAAGCGCGGTCTTTTGATTAAGAATCCTGAGCGCACGATCACCGCTACAAACATGCGGGCAGCCAAACCAAGACTGCTTAAGTTACGACGAACAAAAAATCCGAGATCGCCGAAGAGATTGAGTAGCGCGTTCATAGAGATTTCACTCCAAAATCTTCTTCCAAAGTTTTTCCTGGGTAATGGAAAGGCACTGGACCATCTGGAGCTGCATCTAAAAATTGTCTTACAAAAGGATCTGTTGAACGACTTAACTCCTCGGGAGTGCCCTCTGCACCAATACGGCCATTCGCAATAAAGTACACATAATCGGCAATCGCAAAAGTTTCTTCAACATCATGCGTAACCAATAAACTCGTGGCTCCCAGGGCGTTATTCAGATCACGAATCAGGCGCGCCGTAATGCCAAGGGAAATAGGATCAAGACCAGCAAAGGGCTCGTCATACATGATCAGTGGTGGATCTAGCGCAATCGCCCTAGCAAGCGCAACACGTCGCGCCATACCACCGGAAATTTGAGAAGGCATTAAATCACGTGCGCCACGCAAACCAACGGCATTGAGTTTCATCAACACCAATGAGTGCAAGAGCTCTTCACTTAAATCGGTATGCTCGCGCAACGGAAAGGCTACGTTTTCAAAAACACTGAGGTCGGTGAATAAAGCGCCAAACTGAAATAGCATGCCCATTCGTCGACGAGCTGCCATCAACTCAGCACCGCTCATCTTGCCAATATCTTGGCCTTCAAACAAAACTTGACCTGATTGAGCCATGTATTGACCGCCGATTAGGCGAAGAATAGTGGTCTTGCCGCAACCAGAACCGCCCATAACGGCGACTACTTGACCACGTCGAAACTCCATATTGAGTCCCGACAAAATTTGCCGCTCACCTGGAGCATAGGAAAAGTTGACGTCTTTAATAGAGACGACAACTTCACCTGCAGCTTGCTTGCTTACATCCAAAGAGTTTGGCTGGCCACTGTTCATATCCTCGATATTATCGAGGTAAAACAGATGACCCCATTAAATACTCATCCACTGAACGGGCACATTGACGGCCTTCACGAATCGCCCAAACTACTAAAGACTGTCCGCGGCGCATATCACCAGCGGCAAATACCTTAGGAACGTTTGTTTGATAGGCATTTTGACCATCTACAGTCGCTTTAGCGTTACCACGCGCATCTTTTTCAACACCAAAAGCATTGAGCACTTGTTGAACTGGGGACACAAAGCCCATTGCCAAAAGTACTAAATCTGCCTTGATTTCAAATTCAGAGTTTGGCACTTCTGACATCTTGCCGTCTTTCCACTCCAAACGAACGCCGATTAATTTCTCTACTTTGCCGTTTTTGCCTTCGAAACGCTTTGTTCCTACTGACCAGTCACGATCACAACCCTCTTCGTGGGAAGAGGATGTGCGCAACTTTGTTGGCCAATATGGCCATACCAAAGGCTTGTTTTCCTCTTCTGGAGGCTGCGGGAGCAATTCAAACTGAGTAATCTTGGTAGCGCCATGGCGATTTGAAGTGCCTACACAATCAGAGCCTGTATCACCGCCACCAATAACTACAACATGCTTATCAGTTGCACGAATTTCATTTTTGAAATCGCCAGCATTTTCTTTGTTCTGTGGAATCAAAAATTCCAGGGCGTAGTGAACACCAGCTAATTCACGACCTGGCACAGGCAAATCACGTGGCTGCTCTGCGCCACCAGTAATCACCACCGCATCAAAATCTTTCATCAACTGCTCTGGTGAAACTGTCTTGTTGGAGTAATTTTTTACTTCAGCACCGATCGCTTCTTTACCTACAAAAACACCAGTTTCAAACTTCACGCCTTCCGCTTGCATCTGCTCAACGCGACGATCAATCAACCACTTTTCCATTTTGAAGTCAGGGATACCGTAACGCAGTAAGCCGCCAACACGGTCATTCTTCTCAAACACAGTCACGTCATGCCCAACACGAGCCAATTGCTGAGCAGCTGCCATACCTGCAGGGCCACCGCCAACTACCGCTACTTTTTTACCAGTCTTGGTCTTGGATGGCTGAGGCTTAACCCAACCACTTTCCCAACCCTTATCAATAATGGCGTGCTCAATAGACTTAATACCAACTGCAGTGCTATTAATGCCTAAGGTACAAGCTGCTTCGCAAGGAGCAGGACAAATGCGTCCAGTAAATTCTGGGAAGTTATTAGTTGATTGCAAAACGTCTAATGCATTCTTCCAATCATTGTGGAATACCAAATCATTGAAGTCAGGAATGATGTTGTTCACTGGGCAGCCGTTATTACAGAACGGAATACCGCAATCCATACAACGCGCGCCCTGAACTTTAGCTTCTTCGTCAGTTAAAGCAGCAACAAATTCTTTGTAGTGATGGAGACGTTTAACCGGCGCTTCGTACGTTTCATCAACGCGCTCAAACTCCATAAATCCAGTGACCTTACCCATATCGAATCCTTAGTATCTTTTCTTAATGTCTATCTATTTGATTAAGCAGCAACGGTTTTGTTCTGAGCCTTTTCCCACAACTCACCGAGCGCACGTTTGTACTCAGTTGGGAGAACCTTCACAAAACGTCCGCGGGCATTTTCCCAGTCAGCTAAAAGTGCTTTTGCACGCTCAGAGCCAGTGTGGCGGAAGTGACGCTCAATCAAACCCTTCAAGATCTGTTCGTCTGTTAGACGCTCACCGCCATCTTTAACATCGACAGGGGCGTGCCACTCAGACTTCGGCATTTTGGCAATCTGCTCAGCAGAAGGCAGCACTTTTTCCAAAGTCGCCATGCTGGTATTGCAACGTTTATCGAACAAACCATCTTCGTCATAAACATAAGCAATACCACCGCTCATACCTGCTGCGAAGTTACGGCCTGTAGCGCCCAATACGACTACTGTGCCACCAGTCATGTACTCACAACCATGGTCGCCAGTACCTTCAACAACAGTAGTAGCACCAGAGTTACGAACCGCGAAACGCTCACCGGCTACACCATTAAAGAATGCTTCGCCGGCAATTGCACCATAGAGCACAGTATTACCAACAATGATGTTTTTCGCTGTATCGCCACGGAACTCATGCGGAGCACGAACAATCACACGACCACCGGATAAGCCTTTACCAACGTAGTCATTGCCGTCACCAACTAAGTCTAAAGTGATACCGCGAGCCAAGAAAGCTGCGAAGCTTTGACCAGCCGTGCCATTCAACTGAATATGAATAGTATCGTCAGGCAAACCTGCATGACCATAACGCTGAGCAACTTCGCCCGAAAGCATTGCGCCAACTGTACGGTTCACGTTCTTAACAGGAACAATGAAAGATACCTTCTCGCCACGCTCTAAGGCAGGCTCACTCTTCTCAATCAAAATATTGTCGAGTGCACTAGCTAAGCCATGGTCTTGTGTCAGTACCTGATAACGTGGAACTTCAGCAGCAACTTGTGGTTCAGCAAAAATCTTACTGAAATCCAAGCCATGCACTTTCCAGTTCTCAATACCTTTGCGGGTATCTAACAAATCAACGCGACCAATTAAGTCATCAAACTTACGAATACCCAATTGCGCCATGATCTCGCGAGCCTCTTCAGCAATAAAGAAGAAGAAGTTCACAACGTGCTCTGGCTTGCCAGAGAATTTCTTACGCAACTCTGGATCTTGTGTTGCCACACCCACTGGGCAGGTATTCAAATGACACTTACGCATCATGATGCAACCCTCAACGACCAATGGTGCTGTCGCAAAACCAAACTCATCCGCGCCTAATAAAGCACCGATCACTACGTCGCGACCAGTCTTCATTTGACCGTCAGCCTGAACACGAATACGACTACGCAAGCCGTTGAGAACCAATGTCTGCTGTGTTTCAGCTAAGCCGAGTTCCCATGGAGAGCCAGCGTGCTTGATTGAAGACAATGGGGATGCGCCAGTACCGCCATCATGACCAGCGATCACAACGTGGTCCGCTTTAGCTTTCGCAACACCAGCCGCAACAGTTCCAACACCCACTTCAGAAACCAACTTCACAGAAACGTCAGCTTTTGGATTGACGTTCTTCAAGTCATGAATCAACTGGGCGATATCTTCAATCGAATAAATATCGTGGTGAGGAGGAGGAGAAATCAAACCCACGCCTGGTACTGAGAAACGCAACTTACCGATGTAGTCAGAAACCTTGCCACCAGGCAATTGACCGCCTTCACCAGGCTTAGCGCCTTGTGCCATCTTGATCTGAATCTGATCAGCAGAGCGCAAATATTCTGTAGTTACACCAAAACGACCAGAAGCAACTTGCTTAATCTTAGAGCGCAAGGAGTCGCCATCTTGCAATGGAATATTAGCCTCAACTACGTCGCTACCCAAGATGCTTGCTAAAGACTCACCCTTCTTAATTGGAATGCCTTTGAGTTCATTCACATAACGGTTTGGATCTTCGCCGCCTTCACCAGTATTGGACTTACCGCCAATACGGTTCATTGCGATTGCTAAAGTAGCGTGCGCTTCAGTAGAGATCGAACCCAAAGACATCGCGCCCGTTGCAAAACGTTTAACGATTTCTTTTGCAGACTCTACCTCGTCCAACGGTATGGCTTTTGCTGGATCAATCTTGAATTCAAACAAACCACGCAAAGTCATTTGACGCTTAGTTTGATCATTGATGATGTTGGCGTACTCTTTATAGGTCTGATAGCCCTTCTCAGCACCGATACGTGTGGAGTGCTGCAACTTCGCAATCGTGTCAGGAGTCCACATATGGTTCTCGCCACGAATACGGAAAGCATACTCACCACCGGCATCAAGCATATTGGTCAGAACTGGGTCATTACCAAATGCGGAGGAATGCATACGCAATGCTTCTTCAGCCACTTCAAATACACCGATACCACCAACGTTTGATGGGGTGCCTTTGAAGTATTGATCAATGATGTCGTGATTCAAGCCAATCGCTTCAAAAATCTGTGAACCTGTGTAAGACATATAAGTTGAAATGCCCATTTTGGACATTACTTTTTGCAAGCCTTTACCGATAGCTTTCACAAAATTCTTCACTGCTTTTTCTGCAGACAAATCACCAGATAAGCCTTTGGCCATCTCTGCCAAAGTTTCCATTGCGAGGTATGGATGAACGGCTTCTGCACCATATCCAGCCAAGAGTGCAAAGTGATGGGTCTCACGCGCGCTGCCTGTTTCCACCACCAAACCAACGCTAGTACGCAAACCTTTTTGTACTAAATGCTGATGTATTGCTGAGGTTGCTAACAATGCTGGAATCGCGACGTGCTTCTCGTCAACTTGACGATCGCTCACGATCAAAATGTTGTAACCAGAACGCACTGCATCAGCTGCCTCTGCACACAAAGAAGCTAAACGCGCTTCAATACCAGCCTTACCCCATGATGCTGGATAGCAAATATCCAATTCGTAAGAGCGGAACTTACCATTGGTGTAATGACCAATGTGACGAATCTTAGTAATGTCATCAAAATCCAGAATTGGCTGGCTAACTTCCAAGCGCATTGGTGGATTGATATTGTTGGTGTCTAACAAGTTCGGTTTAGGTCCGATGAAGGAAACCAAAGACATCACCATGTTCTCGCGAATTGGGTCAATCGGAGGGTTAGTAACTTGTGCAAACAATTGTTTGAAGTAGTTATAGAGAGGTTTGTTCTTATTAGAGAGAACCGCTAATGGGCTGTCGTTACCCATTGAACCAATAGCCTCCTCACCATTCATGGCCATCGGAGCCATGAGGAATTTAATATCTTCCTGGGTGTAACCAAATGCTTGCTGGCGATCTAATAACTTAGCCGCTGGACGAATGGTAGTTTTCTCATCAACCAAATCCACCTTGCTGGCATCAACTTCGTCCAATTTCACACGAACGGCATCAATCCAGCTCTTATATGGCTTAGCCTTGGAAACCGCATTCTTCAATTCAACATCATCAATGATGCGACCTTGCTCCATGTCGATCATGAACATCTTGCCTGGCTGCAAACGCCATTTTTGAACGATCTTGCTCTCTGGAATAGGCAATACACCAGCCTCAGATCCCATGATGACAAGGTCATCATCGGTAACGTAATAACGTGCTGGACGCAAACCATTGCGATCTAAAGTTGCGCCGATTTGACGACCATCGGTAAATGCCATTGCTGCAGGACCATCCCATGGCTCCATCATTGCTGCATGGTATTCATAGAAAGCGCGACGATTGTCATCCATCAATGCATGCTGTTCCCATGCTTCTGGAATCATCATCATCATGGCTTGAGCCAATGGGTAGCCAGACATTACCAACAACTCTAAACAGTTATCGAAACACGCAGTGTCTGATTGGCCTGGATAAATTAATGGCCAAAGTTTTTGCAAGTCATCGCCAAGCACTGGTGAGCTAATTGCACCTTCACGTGCATTCACCCAGTTGACGTTACCTTTAACAGTATTGATCTCGCCGTTATGCGCAATCATGCGATACGGATGCGCCAATTCCCAAGCAGGGAATGTATTAGTAGAGAAGCGTTGATGTACTAATGCCAACGCTGATACAGTGCGCTTATCTTGCAAGTCTTGGTAATACGCACCCACCTGGTTCGCCAACAGCAAACCCTTATAAACAATGGTGCGAGCAGACATTGAGGCAACGAAATATTCCTTGCCATGCTTGAGATGCAAATCTTGAATCGCATGACTTGCTGTCTTACGAATTACATACAACTTACGCTCAAGCGCATCGGTTGTCATGATGTCGCGACCACGACCAATAAAAATTTGACGAATAAATGGCTCTGTCATTTGCACTGTTGGAGACATCGGCAATTTCACATCCACCGGAACATCTCTCCAACCCAAAACAACCTGACCCTCTAAACGAACAGTGCGCTCTAATTCTTGTTCACACGCCAAACGTGAAGCATGTTCTTTTGGCAAGAAAATCATGCCAACGCCATACTCGCCTAGTGGCGGCAAAGTCACACCTTGCTTAGCCATTTCTTCGCGATATAAAGTATCTGGAATCTGAATCAAGATACCGGCACCATCACCCATCAAAGGATCAGCACCGACTGCTCCCCGGTGATCTAAGTTCTCAAGAATCTGCAAACCCTGAGAAACGATCTCATGGGATTTCTTGCCTTTAATGTGTGCAACGAATCCTACGCCGCAAGCGTCGTGCTCATTACTTGGGTCATATAAACCTTGAGCGATAGGGCGAAGATCTGTATTTAATTGTGTAGTCATAGTATTTCCGAGGGGCGACAAAGGCCTAATTACTTTTGGAGGATCAAATATAGGTGAATACCCATACCGATGCAATAGAAATAAAATGTGTCTGTCCCATTTATTTTGCTGCCGCGCCAACATGTATTACTTATATGGGGACAGAGTCATAATATTCAATGCCCTAAACTGATTTCAGAGGAGTTTTTATTTCTCTAAGTCGTTGAATTTACTAAGCTTATTTTTCTAGGACGGCCGCGATGCCGTATTGTTGCTATCTCTGGGGCATTTTTGAAGAGCTTTTTCGCATAAATATCACTTACCCAGGGTTTGGAACGTACTAAAGATTCGGTGATTTGTCGATCCTCCCAGTGGGGCGCCCCCTCCTTAACAAAGTTCGCCCAACTCATCTGCCTTTCAAAAGGAGTATTGCCTAAACGCCAAAAATGCTGATGATCCACTAGCCAGGGTTCGGCATTGCCTCCAATATGCGTTGCAAAACTAGTCCAAGTGGAGCTTTGGGGGTTAGATTCAAATCCAGCTCTTACAGGATTGAGTTCTATATAACGCTGGCAACGCAAAAAATAATCGGGATCAATTAGGGATGAGCGGTACCTTCCCTCCCAAATTGTTCCCGAGCGACGGTGCTGTTGATTGAAATACTGCGCATAACGACGTCCCAAAGATTGCATAGTTTTTGCAAGTGAGTCTTCGTTTTGCGGAGTCATCAACAGGTGAACATGATTGGGCATCAAAGCAAAAGCATGAACTGCGCAACCAAATTGCCTTGCCGCCTCACGCAACCACTCTAAGTAAGTGCGCCGATCTTCATCGGTAAAAAAAAGTGTCTCACGGTTATTACCGCGGACCATCACATGCATTGCTTGGCCGGGTATTACAGTGCGAGCTTGCCGTGCCATCTTAGAAGCGAACTACTGCAGTTCGCGTGCACCGCCGCTATTTGAGAATTCTGGAATAAACCAGTCGCCATCAACTTGAGTTACTCCACTAGGCACTTCACGTGCCTGCTGTGGAATATCTCTTAATGCTGTACTCATATAAGAGATCCACATTGGCAATGCAAGACCGCCACCAGTTTCTCGATCACCTAAGCTGGCTGGCTTATCAAAACCAATCCATGCAACAGCAACTACTTTCGGGTTATACCCAGCAAACCAAGCATCATGAGAATCATTGGTAGTACCAGTCTTACCCGCAATATCATTGCGCCCCAACTTACCGCGTGCAGAAGCTGCGGTACCAGTCTTGGTTACCTCTTGCAACATGCTATCCATTACGAAAGCAGTTCGCGCATCCAATACACGAGGAGCATCCTCACGAGCGTGAGTTGGCTTTGCTTCAAACATGACAGTGCCTTTAGAGTCCACCATCTTATCAATCAAGAATGGATCCACTCGATACCCGCCGTTGGCAAACACACTATAAGCAGATGCCATTTGCAACGGCGTTACTGAACCCGCCCCTAAAGCCATTGTTAAGTAAGGTGGATGCTTCTCTGGTTCAAAACCAAAACGCTGAATATATTCCTGTGCATAGGAAGGGCCAATAGCACGAATGATACGAACGGAAACCAAGTTTTTGGATTTTGCTAAAGCATTCCGCAAGCGCATCATCCCATCATATTTGCCATCGTAGTTTTTTGGCTCCCAGGCCTGACTACCTGTTTCCATGCTGCCAATTGATAGGGGTGCATCATTCACCATCGTGCTAGGACTAAAGCCTTTTTCAATAGCAGCTGCATAAATAAATGGCTTAAATGACGAGCCTGGCTGACGCAAGGCTTGTGTCACATGGTTGAATTGATTGCGCCGAAAATCAAAGCCGCCCACCAAAGAGAGAATGGCGCCGGTCTCTGCATTCATAGACACAAAGGCCGCTTCAACTTGTGGCAGTTGTGCCAACTTCCAAACTCCACCATCAGATAACAGGCGTACAACCGCTCCAGGACGCAAGCGCTTCTTAGGCTGGGTGCTATCAGTGATAGATGCGGCCGCCAGCTTCATACCATCGCCTTTAATGGTGATGGTATCGCCAGTAGCAATCATGACCTGCATTTCCTTCGGCTTCACATCAAGCACAACACCAGACTGCAAATCATCCAACTGTGGATACGCAAGTAACGCTTCATCAATCGCACGTTGGCGCTTGACAGAATCTTCCGGTAACTCAATAAATCCCTCGGGGCCACGATAAGCATGACGCAAGTCGTATTCAAAAATTCCTTTGCGCACTGCCTTATAGGCTGCGTCTTGATCCGCTTTCAAGATAGTGGTGTAAACATCAATTCCTTGGGAGTAGATTGCCTCACCATATTGTGTGAATAGCAATTGACGCACCATCTCTGCAGGGAAATCTGCGCGTACTGCAAACTCATTGCCAAGACCACGAATATGCAATTCCTCAATCATCGCTTTTTGGTACTCCTCTGGGGTGATGTAGCCCAGATCGCGCATACGCTGGAGAATGTACTCTTGACGAATCTTGGCCCGGCGGAAGTTGCTTACCGGGTTATAGGCTGATGGCGCCTTTGGCAATCCAGCCAACATGGCTGACTCAGCAATGGTGATGTCTTTTAACTCTTTACCAAAATAGATCTGTGCTGCACTAGAAAAACCATAAGCCCGTTGTCCTAAGAATATCTGGTTCATATAAATCTCCAGAATTTTGTCTTTGGTTAATTGAGACTCAATTTCCCAGGCTAATAAAACTTCATAGATTTTTCGGCTAAAGGTCTTCTCATTACTGAGGAAGAAATTACGTGCCACCTGCATAGTGATGGTTGAAGCGCCCTGCGAAAGATGTCCACGTAAGTTGGTTAATGCAGCCCGCAAAATTCCAACATAGTCCACGCCACCATGAGAATAGAAGCGATCGTCCTCAATTGCTAAAACAGCATTGCGCATGCTTTGAGGAATTTCATTTAACGGGATTACCTTGCGACGCTCTTCACCAAACTCACCAATCAATACTTTGTCTGCCGTGTAGATGCGCAGAGGGGTCTTTGGGTTGTAATCAGTTAGGGCGGAAATTTTTGGGAGATTAGGTTTCGCTACCAAAAATGCGTAACCCATCAATAAGGTAATTACCACTGCAAAAACTACGCCGATGATCAGCAGAGCCTTGACCAGAGGATTGCTTGAATTCTTGCGCGGCAAGCCAGGCTGAACTCGTGTTTGCCGAGGACGTCTATCAGATGGACGAATAGGACGCTGATTGAGCGGCGGCTTGTCTTTTGGAGGTAAGGCCATATGCCCAAATTATAGGGTGCTTAGTCAATTTCCCTAAAAGCTCCAAAACCCCTGTTTTATGAATAGTAAAAGCCTAATTTCTGACGTTGGGTTCAAGCTGGGCTGATGGCTTTTCAGGGCTCAACACTCAAGAATGGAGTCATGCCTGCACGCCACATTTCTAGCCAATCATTTGATGAAATTTTGAGCGATCTCGGCGATGACCCGGCCATCCCAGACCCTCATGGAATACGTAAGCCACCATCCCCGCAAGGCGCCCCCTCCAAAGCTTCAGGACAGAATGATCACCCTCGTTTCGTGGACTCCCTTCACAAACTTCAGATCCCAAATTCTGTTCAAAAAATGGGAGTGTTGATTGTCCTTTTTCTTGGGGTCTTAATAGCGGCAGCTGTTGCAGTCTCCATTGCCTTTAATACCCTTAATCAGGCGTCTCAAAGCACTCAAGAGGAATCTCAAAAGCTCATTTCCGAACTAAAAAAGGAGATGGCCTTAATGCGCGATGAATTTCATCAAGATCAAGATGATTTATATGCAGCAATAGATGAAATAGAAGTAAGTATTCACTCATTAATGAATAAAAAGCCTGAAAGCAGGGTTTCTAGCAAACCTAAGACGCCCTCCTATGAGGCCGAATTACGCCGCTGGCGCTACTTGGGTGCAGCCCAAATGGGAGGCTCTCATCAGGCATTTTTCAATACCGGGAAAAGCAATATTGCTTTTGAAAAAGGAGGTCAAGCTTTAGGCGAATGGCGTCTTAGCAGCATAGAAAATGACAGCGCAATCTTCTCTCATCCGGAAGGCAAATTTCTAGTGTTGAAAGCCTTCTCAAACGAATGAGCCCCTGCATTCACCCCCTCCAAAAATACTTCAATAGAGCCTGCTTTTTGCTGGCTTTATTCATGCTGCTTTCACCAAAACTAGCGGACGGAAACTTGCCCTCACAAAATCATTTTCTGAGCCCAATTAGTCTGCAATTTACCGACATTGAAATAAGAGATCTTTTGCAGGTTTTAGCAAAATTAGGTAACACCAATTTTTTATTAAGCGAGTCAATCAAGGGGAAGATTTCGGTCGACCTCAACAAGACTCCCTGGCAGACCGCCCTCCACTCCATTCTTGCCAGTCGTGGTTTGAGACTCGTACGTAATGGTGATATTTACTGGATTGGGCCCCACGCAGAAATCCAAGCCTTCCAAAAGTTTCGTCGCGAGGATGCAGCCCTTCCTTTTGGTGGAGATCACATCAATAGCCCCAGGCAGATTCTGATAGAAGCTCGCATTGTGGAAGCGGATGAACGCTTTGCTAAGGAGCTGGGAGTCAAGCTAGGGTATCAAGCTAACGGCATACGTGGCAATGCAGAACAACAGATAAAAGGCAGCATGGATTTGGCTGGCGCAGGATTAAGCGGCTTTAATCCAGCAGCCATAGCAGCAACCTTAGTCTCCAGAAATGGGAGTCGCATTCTTCAGGCAGAGCTTTCCGCCCTAGAATCTGAGGGCCAAGGAAAAATTCTTTCCAACCCCCGAATCATGACAGGCGACCAAGTGAAAGCCACAATTGAGCAAGGCACTGAACTCCCCTATCAAACTTCCAATCAAAATGGCAGCAAATTGCAATTTAGAAAGGCCAATTTAAGACTCGAAGTTCTTCCTAAAATTCATCCAGATGGAAAGATTTCAATGCTAGTGGGGATCAATAAAGATACGGTAGGCATGAAAACAGAGCAGGGTTATGCGATTGATACCAAAAGCCTTAGTTCCGAGGTCACCGTTGAGAATGGTGGAACAGCGATCATTGGCGGCATCTTCCAAACTACCGAAAGAGAAGATGAAGTCAAAATCCCTTTATTAGGGGATATACCGCTAATTGGCCATTTTTTCCGTCATAAATCCAAATTACAAGACAAAACTGAATTGTTAGTCTTTTTAACTCCGACCGTTCTCGACAAACCCTAATAAAATCGAAGGGTGAACTCTTCGACAAACAATATCTTTCTGATCGGCCTCATGGGCGCCGGGAAGTCGACCGTCGGAAAAGTTTTAGCAAAAAAATTAGGGCGCCGATTTCTGGATGCTGACCACGTCATCGAAGAGCGCTGCGGCGTAAAAATTCCCGTCATATTTGAAATGGAAGGCGAGGAAGGATTTCGCAAACGAGAGGCGCAAGCCATTCGCGAAATCACCTCTGAAAAAGATATCATTTTGGCAACTGGCGGAGGCGCTATTCTCTTACCAGAAAATCGCCAAGCACTAAGTGAGCATGGAACTGTTATCTACTTACACGCCAATCCAATTGAACTCTGGCATCGCACTAAGGGTGGCGAAGGTCGCCCACTTCTTAAAAATGGTGACGCTAAAAAAATACTAGAGAACTTGTACGCTATTCGCGATCCTCTCTATCGTGAAATTGCTGACCATGTGATTGAAACTGGTAAACCAAGTGTTAATCAGTTGGTTAACACCTTAATCATGCAACTTGAACTCTCCGCTTAAATACACTGGCACTATGATGAAAACACTTGAAGTTGATCTTGGAAATCGCAGCTATCCAATCTATATTGGTACAGACCTGATTGATCAACCAAACTTATTTAGCGCCTGCGAAAAAGCAACTTCGATTTATATCGTCAGCAACACTACGGTTGCTCCCCTCTATGCCGAGCGTCTGACCAAGACTCTCAATACTTTTGGAAAGCCTGTTAGAGCGATCGTCTTGCCAGATGGCGAGTCATTTAAGGACTGGAAAAACCTTCAGCTTATTTTTGATGATCTCTTGAAGTTTGGTGCCGACCGCCAAACGATGTTGGTTGCCTTAGGCGGTGGAGTTATTGGCGACATGACCGGATTTGCTGCGGCCAGCTTCATGCGGGGCATTCGCTTTATTCAAGTGCCAACCACTTTACTTGCTCAGGTGGATTCTTCGGTGGGCGGCAAGACTGGGATCAATCATCCTCTCGGTAAAAACATGATCGGTGCTTTTCATCAGCCGGCGGCAGTGATTGCAGATCTCAATACATTAAAGACTCTACCTCCAAGAGAACTGTCAGCAGGTCTTGCTGAAGTGGTGAAGCATGGTGCGATCGCTGACGCACCATTTTTGGATTGGATTGAAGCCAACGCAACGCCTCTGCTAGCTTGCGACACAGAAGCAATGGGTCATGCAGTGCTACGTTCATGCGAAATTAAATCTGCAGTGGTTTCCGCAGATGAAAGAGAAGGTGGTATTCGTGCAACCCTAAACTTTGGCCATACCTTTGGACATGCAATTGAAGCAGGCATGGGTTATGGCGAATGGCTACATGGCGAAGCGGTTGGTTGCGGCATGGTCTTGGGTGCGGACTTATCTCGCCGCCTTAACTACATCAGCGAAGCCGATGTCCAACGTCTCACCAAAATCATCCAGTCGATGAATCTACCAATCACACCTCCAAAGTTTGGCGCCGAACGTTATATGGAACTCATGCAGGTTGACAAAAAAACTGAGGGCGGCCAAATCCGTTACGTTGTTTTAGAAAAGATTGGCAAAGCCCAGATTAAAAGCGTAGCTGATGCTCAGGTAATTGAAACCTTGAGCGCCACGGGTGCCGCTTAAATTAGGGTAATCTTTATTTCTTTGCCAGCTTGAGCGCTAGCAAACTCAGACAAATCACTTAAAAGCTCTTTGCCGGTTTTAGTGTCCAGCCACAAAGGCTTGGCCATAGCGCCAGCCCAACGATAGTGGTAGCCGCCTGATTTTGCCGCTACCCAAATTTCATGTAAAGGTGGCTGGGTATTCACCACAATGACGCTTTTATCTTTAAAGCGAACATTGATGACATTTCCTCCCTGGCGCTCGACATCTAAATCCAGATCTAATGCATCATCGGCAGCCTCTAAGGCTAGCTCTATAGAATGCAGTAAATGGCTCCCCAACTGATAAAACTGCTTGTCATCAATGGTTTCTGCGCCTGAATTAGTTGGATTCATACTGGAGTCCTGCATGCTATATTCAATCATTCGTTTTAGAGACATTCATGATAGCGATTCTTAATAGAACCCTCTGCCTTAGCCTTTTAATATCCCTTGTTGGGTGTGGGGTAAGAGGACAGCTGTACATGCCAAATGTACCGCCAGCTCCCGTTGCCCCTTCAGAGCCAGAACCAAAAGGCAAACTCTACCCACCCCAAACACCTGCCAGCCCAAGCAATTCTTCAACGGCCAAGTAATGACAAGTAAAGCACTTCCAATCCCTCAGTTATCCGGTTTTACCGAACGCAACGGCAACTGGTATGCCGAAGAAATTCCCCTTTCAGACTTGGCGAAAGAGTTTGGAACGCCGCTCTACGTCTATAGCAAAAAGGCATTAACCGAAGCCTACCAGGCTTATGACAAGGCATGTATTGATAGCAACGGCAAACGTCGTGCGCGTGTGCACTACGCCATGAAAGCCAATAGCAATTTAGCAGTGCTCGATTGCTTTAAAAAACTAGGCTCTGGTTTTGACTTGGTCAGCGGCGGCGAGTTAGCTCGCGCATTAGCTATCGGCGCAGACCCAAAAAGCTTGGTATTTGCTGGTGTAGGTAAATCTGCCTCTGAAATCGGCGCAGCCTTAAAGGCTGGCGTCAAATGCATCAACGTTGAATCTATCGCAGAACTACACAAGATCAATAAGGTTGCCACAGAGCTCAATCTGCGCGCCCCAATTTCTTTGCGTGTTAATCCAGATGTGGATGCACAGACTCATCCTTATATCTCTACCGGCTTAAAGGGCAATAAATTTGGTATCGCCTATCACGAGGTTTTAAAAACTTATCGTGAAGCCTCGCAACTTTCTCAAATTGATGTAGTTGGCATTGATTGTCATATTGGCTCACAAATCACTACTACCGCTCCTTACCTGGATGCGCTCGATAAAGTTTTGGATCTTGTAGCGCAATTGAAAAAAGAAGGTATTGTTATTCATCATCTTGATCTAGGTGGTGGCCTCGGAATTTCTTATAGCGATGAAACTCCGCCAGATATCACTGAGTTTACGAACACCTTATTAAATCGAGTAGCTGAACGAGGCTTTGGGCATTTAGATGTTGTCCTTGAGCCAGGTAGATCATTGGTTGGTAATGCTGGTGTACTAGTAACCACCGTGGAATACTTAAAGCCAGGCGCTGAAAAGAACTTCTGTATTGTCGATGCCGCCATGACAGAGTTAATGCGCCCAGCCTTATACGAAGCACATCACGGCATTGTGCCTGTCCAAAAGAAAACAGCAACAGCTTTGACTTACGACATTGTTGGTCCAGTTTGTGAGTCTGGTGATTGGCTAGGAAGAGATCGTCATCTTGCAGTAGAAGAAGGCGATCTTCTTGCTATTCTGTCTGCTGGTGCTTATGGTTTTGTGATGGCATCCAACTACAATACGCGGCCTAAACCTGCAGAGATTATGGTTGATGGAAAAAATGCTTACGTCATTCGTGCGCGTGAAAATACTGCCGACTTATTTTCCTCTGAAAAAACTTTACCGAACTAAAAATTGCTTAGCCTTAATAATGCGATAGCAATGTAAAAGTTTTAGGCAATAAAAAACCCGCTACATGAGCGGGTTTTTTATTTGAAGAAATTTGCTTAATGCAAACCAGCGATGTAATCAGAAACTGCTTTCATTTCTTGATCAGAAAGCTTAGTAGCAATCGTAGTCATCTGGCTGCTATTTTTACGAACACCTTCACGGAATGCTAGCAATTGTGCATTTGTGTAATCGGCCCATTGACCACCTAAGAGTGGGTACTGAGCAGGAATACCAGCACCAGTTGGGCTATGACAAGCCGCACATGCTGGCACACCTTTTGCTGCAATACCGCCACGATAGATGCTTTGACCCAATTCAATCGTGTTTTTATTTTGCGCAACACCTTGTGACAATGGCTGCTTAGCTAAATAAGCTCCAATGTTTTGCATATCTTGCTCGGTTAAGGTTGCTGCCATACCCATCATCACAGGATTGGCGCGTGTACCTTCTTTAAAGTTCTTCAACTGCTTCGCTGTGTAAGCTGCGTGCTGGGCAGATAACTTAGGCCATGTACCAACTGCACTTTGACCTTTAGGTCCGTGGCAAGTTAGGCAAGCTGTAACGCCGCGAGAAGGGTCGCCATTGGAGTACAAAGCTTCGCCAGCTGCTGCATCGACCTTTGGCTTGCCAGGAACGGCAGCCTTGGCTTCAGCAGCAGGAGCTGCATCGGCAGCAAAAACCGTGCCAGAAAAGCCAATCAAGGCGAAAATAGAGAGAGCCGCAAAACCAGCACGTAAGCTAGTTAATTTGGAGATTTGAGAGGTTTGACGCATTATGTTTACCTTGGCAAAAATTCCTAAAAGTGTTTGGGCCCTGCATTTACAACCTTTTACCCAACACCATGAGATATTTCATGATTTTGCGTGATTTTACAATAGCTTCTGGACATGTCTAAACTCTTTCAAGCCCGATTCGCCACCACAGTCAATGACACCCATTGCCTGCCTGCTACACCCCTGCGCGAGGTGGCTTTTGCGGGGCGCTCAAATGCGGGGAAATCTAGCGCTATAAACGTCCTTTGCAACCAAAAAAGACTGGCTTTTGCCAGTAAAACGCCAGGCCGCACCCAACATATCAACTATTTTGGCCTTTTTGCCAAAGACGACCTGCTGGCGTATTTAGTGGACTTGCCGGGCTATGGCTACGCGGCCGTCAACCATGAGACCAAATACCACTGGAATGCCCTCCTAAGCGACTATTTGCAGGAACGGGAACAGCTGGTGGGCATGGTGCTGATTGTGGATTCTAGGCGCGGTATCACCGACCTGGACGAGCAAATGATTGAGTGGTTTGTACCTACCGGTAAGCCAATCCATGTTTTGCTGAGTAAGTGCGACAAACTCAACAAAAGTGAGTGTAAGCATGCGCTAGAGGCTGTTCGCAAACAATTACAACAATATGACCCAGCTTTGCCAGATGGCAATGGTGAGTCCAAGCAACTTACGGCACAATTATTTTCAAGCACTAAACGTATTGGGCTTGAAGAGGCCGACAATATTGTTATTAAATGGTTATTTGAAGCAGAGACTAAAGAAGATGAAATCACCAGCTAACTCATTGCTAAATTTTCCAGGGCACCGCCCTCGCCGTATGCGCCGTGATGATTGGTCACGTCGCCTCATGCAAGAAAACAGCGTCTCTACCAATGATTTGATCTACCCAGTCTTTTTGCTAGAAGGGCAAGGGAAATCTGAAGCCGTTGCATCAATGCCGGGCGTGAATCGCGTTTCTTTAGATCTACTTTTTCCGATCGCACAAGAGTGTGTTGATTTAGGCATTCCAGTACTCGCACTCTTCCCAGTGATTGATGCAGCACTAAAGACGCCAGATGGCAAGGAAGCCTTTAATCCAAAGGGGCTCATTCCCTCAGCCGTTCGTGAACTCAAAAAACGTTTCCCAAATTTGGGCATCATGACTGATGTTGCACTTGATCCATACACAAATCATGGTCAAGATGGCGTACTCGATGAGCAAGGTCGCATTCTCAATGATGAGACTACTGCCATCTTGGTGCAGCAAGCAGTTGCGCAGGCTGAAGCAGGCGTCGACATCGTTGCACCATCAGACATGATGGATGGCCGAATTGGAAAAATTCGTGAAGCGCTTGAACAAAAGAAACTTATTCACACTCGCATCATGGCGTATTCCGCTAAATATGCATCTGCGTTTTATGGTCCATTTAGAGATGCCGTAGGGTCTGCAAAGAACCTTGGTAAAGCCGATAAAAAAACCTATCAAATGGATTGCGCCAATGGGGATGAGGCCTTGCGGGAGGTTGCCCTCGATATTAGCGAAGGTGCTGATATGGTGATGGTCAAACCAGGCATGCCTTATCTGGATATTGTTCGTCGCGTAAGAGAAGAATTTAATTACCCGACTTATGCTTACCAAGTGAGTGGCGAATATGCCATGCTCAAGGCAGCTGCACAAAACGGCTGGTTAGATCATGATGCCGTCATGATGGAATCTTTACTTGCATTTAAACGTGCTGGTGCAGATGGCGTTCTGACTTACTTTGCGCTTGAAGCGGCACGACTCATTAAAGCAGCTAAGTAATTCAATAGTTAATTGTTGGCTATATAGCTACTTTAGTTTTTCAATACGTTTCTTAAGCGTTCAATAAAACGCTGCGGCGGCATATAACCAATGACACGTTGATCTTTTTGCTCTTGAGAATTTTGATCAAAGATCAAAATACCTGGGGGGCCAAATAATCCAAAGCGCTTAAGTAATGCCTGGTTCTCAGGGCTATTTGCAGTGACGTCAGCCTGCAATAAAACAAACTGCTTTAGCTCCTTGCTAACCTCTGGATTAGCAAAAGTATTCACTTCCATTTCTTTACAGCTAATACACCAGTCTGCATAAAAATCGAGGAGCACTAATTTCTTTTCTTCTTTGGCTTTGCTCAATTGAGCATCAAGCTGTGCCGGTGACCGAATCACTACAAAAGCCAATTCTCCAACCTGATGAATGCTTTGACCGTTGACTGTTTTTGCGCTTCCCGCAACATCATTCGTTTGCAGCAATGGTGACGCAATCCAAGCTGCGGTAGCAACCAGCAATACGCCCAAAGTACGCTGCAACCACACCATCCAGATCCCAGTAGAAGGAATCAAAATGCGGGCTTCAACAGCGATAAATAGCAGCGGTAGCCCCATTCCTAGTGCCATCACAAAGAGTAAGCCCGCACCCAAACTTATAGAACCGGTTTGGGCAATAAAGGCCAAAACGCCTGCTAAAGGAGCTGTGATACACGGGCTGGCTACCAAGGTAGAAATACCGCCCAATGCAAAGGCGCCAAATACGCTACCGCCCTTTTGACGCCCTGCCAGCCTATCAACATGCTGATGCCACGATTGGGGTAAACGCAGGTCATATAAGCCAAATAGACTGCCAGACAGGACTAATAGCAATAAGGCAAAAGTGGCGAGCGCAAATGGGCTTTGCAGGGCGCGTTGTACGCTGCCCCCTAGGGCCGCCATGAGTACGCCAGCCAAGGCATATACCAACGCCATACCTAAGACGTATGCAAGCGCTAAAGCGCTTGCACGACCCTTGGAGATGGCTTTGCCACCCTGAGTGCCGAAGATAACGCTCGACAAGATCGGCAGCATAGGAAGTACGCAAGGCGTAAATGCCAATGCCAAGCCCAATACAAAGAAAGCTAGAAATAAATAAGTGGTCGAAGTGCTTTCTAAAAAGCGACTGATGGCATTAACGTCGTCACGCTCACGCCATAAATCCGTCAAACTAAATTCGTCGTTCGCCTTTAAGTTAGATGAAGGGGCGCCATCCAATACATCTGGAATTGGTGCTGCTTTCACGCCAGGACCAGCAAGTAAAAATTTGAGGGTCATGGGTGGATAGCAAATACCAGCCTCAGCACAACCTTGAAGGGCAACCTCCAAATGAACGGGCTGTCCAGCTGACGACTTGATCTCTAGAAAAACCAAGAAAGGCTCTTTGTATACCTGCAGCTTTTTTTGGAAAGTTTCATCAAACTTCTCTATGCCCGTTGGCAGTGAAGGCCTTATATTATCTAGCTTCCCAGCCTGTGAGCCCGCTTGAAACTTCAAAGACTCTTGATAAATGTAATAGCCTTTGGCAGGTAAAAATTCTAGTTCAATTTGATTGGAATTTTCTAGCCAAGTGGCCTCTACTCGAAACGCTTTTTCTGGGGGCAAGAAATCTTGCGCAGCAAATACTTGTGCCGAGATAAAAAGTAAGAGTGCAAAAATTTTTACCAAGAAAGAATGTAATTTCATGACTTCGAATTTACCTCAGACTCTACCCACTTGCCGTACTGCCCTTCATATTGCTCAGGAGAAAAAGCTAATATTTCCGGCAAGTCATAGGGATGTTGCCTCTGAATGAAACTAGAAATTTCCACCCATTTACTGGCTGTAGTTTTTGCAGCAAGCAGAACTTCTTGCTCTTCGCAAATCTTGCCTTCCCAGCGATAGATCGATTGAATGCCCTCAGTCAGCTGCACGCAGGCAGCTAAATTCTTTTCAACCAATGCAAAAGCCATGCTCTTGGCGACCTCGGCACTTGGCAGGCTGGTTAGCACCACCAAAAGCTTGCTGGGATTGAATGAAGCGTTTTCAGACATTCTGTATTTATAACCTGATAAATGAAAAAAGCCAGACCGAAGCCTGGCTTTTTACTGTAACCGTGAGACTTAAGCTTCTTCAGCTACTACTGCTGTTTCATCAACTTCTGGGCGATCTACCAACTCAACCAAAGCCATTGGTGCATTGTCGCCATGACGGAAGCCAAACTTCAAAATACGAAGGTAGCCACCTGGACGTGTTGCGTAGCGTGGGCCGAGTTCTGTAAAGAGCTTGGCAACGATATCGCGATCACGTGTGCGATTGAATGCTAAGCGACGGTTTGCTAAGTTATCTTTTTTACCCAAGGTAATCAAAGGCTCAACAACCATGCGCAATTCTTTAGCTTTTGGCAAAGTCGTTTTAATGACTTCGTGCTCCAAAAGCGAATTGGACATGTTGCGCAGCATCGCCAAGCGATGTGATGATGTTCTGTTTAGTTTGCGTAAGCCGTTTCCGTGACGCATGATGCTTCCTTTCTAATTATTTCTCGAGGTTAGCTGGAGGCCAGCTTTCGAGTTTCATGCCAAGACTTAAGCCACGAGCCGCTAATACATCTTTGATTTCATTCAAAGATTTACGACCTAGATTAGGCGTCTTCAACAATTCATTCTCTGTACGTTGAATCAAGTCACCGATGTAGTAAATGTTCTCAGCCTTCAAGCAGTTTGCAGAGCGAACTGTCAATTCGAGGTCATCTACTGGACGCATCAACATTGGATCAACCATTGAAGAGCGGCTTGGTGCCAAATCACCAGAAACTTCGCTGCTCTCAAGAGCTGCGAATACAACTAATTGATCAACCAAAATGCTAGCTGCTTGACGAATAGCCTCTTCTGGAGACAACACACCGTTTGTTTCGATAGTCATTACGAGACGATCAAGGTCAGTACGTTGCTCAACACGAGCAGATTCAACAGCATAGCTAACACGGCTTACCGGGCTGAATGAAGCATCCAACACGATACGGCCAATGATCTTAGTAGCTTCGTCGTTGTATTGACGTACGTTACCTGGAACATAACCGCGGCCTTTTTCAACCTTGATCTGCATATCCAACTTGCCACCAGCAGACAAGTGAGCGATCACATGATCAGGGTTCATGATTTCTACATCATGTGGCAAATCGATATCTTTTGCAGTAACAACGCCTGGACCTTCTTTACGCAAATTGATAGTAACTTCGTCACGTGACTGCAACTTAAATACGATACCTTTGAGGTTCAACAAAAGGTTAACTACGTCCTCTTGAACTCCATCCAATGTGGAGTACTCATGAACAACACCAGCAATTGCTACTTCAGTTGGCGCATAACCAACCATCGAGGACAAAAGTACACGACGTAATGCATTTCCGAGTGTGTGGCCATAGCCACGCTCGAACGGCTCCATAACAACCTTAGCTTGGTTGGCGGTAAGCGCTTCAACAGAAATAATCTTTGGCTTGAGCAAATTTGTTTGCATATTTTTTCCTTGAGAGTGCCTAATTAGCGTGAATACAATTCGACGATCAAACTTTCATTAATTTCACCGCTAATATCTTCACGGTCAGGCACTTGCTTAAATGTTCCCTCGAGCTTGGCTGCGTCAACTGAAACCCAAGTAACAGCTGCCATTTGCCCAACCAAATTGAGTGATTCTGTAATACGCGCTTGCTTCTTCGCTTTTTCACGAATAGCAACTACATCACCAGGCTTAACCTGAATAGATGGAATATTTACAGGGTTACCATTGAGCAAAATTGCGCAATGAGAAACCAACTGACGTGCTTCAGCGCGTGTTGACCCAAAGCCCATGCGATAAACCACGTTGTCTAAACGTGACTCAAGCAACTGGAGCAATGTCTCACCAGTATTGCCCTTACGACGCTCAGCTTCTGCGAAGTAACGACGGAATTGACGCTCTAATACGCCATAGATACGCTTAACCTTTTGCTTTTCACGCAATTGATTACCGTAATCAGATGTTCTTGAGCCAGATGTACGGCCATGTTGACCAGGCTTAGTATCTAACTTGCACTTGTCTGACAGGGCGCGACGTGCGCTCTTTAAAAATAAGTCGGTACCTTCCCGACGTGCTAATTTGGCCTTAGGCCCTAAGTAACGTGCCACGATGCTTTCCTTTCTTTGCCGCAGTCTTGCGACCGGCGGTGAGTTCGCCCTTTAAATCAGGCGAACAGTGGGCTTTAATAAAAAACTACTGAAACTGTTGTACTGCCAACTTCCAAGCTTAAATACGACGACGCTTTGGAGGACGGCAACCATTGTGTGGAACTGGAGTTACGTCTTGAATCTCAGTGATCTTGATGCCCAATGAGTTCAATGCACGTACTGCTGATTCACGACCTGGGCCTGGGCCTTTGATCTGAACTTCCAAGTTCTTGATACCGCATTCAATGGCTGTCTTACCAGCAACTTCTGCAGCTACCTGAGCAGCAAAAGGTGTTGATTTACGTGAGCCTTTGAAACCCTGGCCGCCAGAAGTTGCCCATGAAAGCGCGTTTCCTTGACGATCAGTGATCGTAATAATGGTGTTATTAAAAGAAGCGTGAACGTGTGCAATACCGTCAGCAACGTTCTTTTTAACCTTTTTACGAGCGCGCTGTGAAGCGGCGGAAGCGGATTGTTGTTTTGCCATGTCAATAAACTTTCTTGATTATTTCTTCAGTTGCACGCCAGACTTACGTGGGCCCTTACGGGTACGCGCGTTAGTCTTAGTACGTTGACCACGTACAGGCAAGCCCTTACGATGACGAACACCGCGGTAGCAACCTAAGTCCATCAAACGCTTGATGCTCATAGTTACTTCACGACGAAGGTCACCTTCAGTAATGAACTTACCTACTTCATCACGCAACTTTTCCAAGTCACCGTCAGTAAGGTCTTTAACTTTTTTGTCGATTGCAACACCTGTAGTTTCACAAATTTTGCGTGCACGAGTTGTGCCAATGCCAAAAATTGCTGTTAAACCGATAACAGTATGTTGATGATTTGGGATGTTTACCCCAGCGATACGTGCCATGAGATTTCCTCTTAATTAACCAGATCAGCCTTGACGCTGCTTATGACGTGCGTCTGAAGAACAGATCACGCGCACAACGCGTTTGCGCTTAATGATCTTGCAATTTCTGCAAATACACTTAACGGATGCTAAAACTTTCATAACTCACCTCTTAAAAATAGGTACTACTAATCTTTACTTCGCACGGAAAATGATTCTGGCGCGCGTCAGGTCGTAAGGAGTCATCTCCACCGTCACCTTGTCTCCCGGCAAAATACGGATATAGTGCATCCGCATCTTTCCAGAAATGTGCCCTAGAACCACATGTCCGTTTTCAAGCTTCACGCGAAACATCGCGTTCGGCAAATTCTCTACAACTTCTCCCGCCATCTGAATTACATCGTCTTTAGACATTCAGTTAAGCGCCCATCTTAAAGTTGGCTTTTTTCATCAAAGAGCCGTATTGCTGTTGCATAACGAATGACTGAACTTGAGCCATGAAATCCATTGCAACAACAACAATAATTAACAATGAAGTACCACCGAAATAGAACGGTACGTTGTACTTCAACACCAAGAATTCTGGCAACAAGCAAACCAGAACCATATAAATTGCACCAGCTAGAGTCAAGCGCACCAAGATCTTGTCGATGTAACGCGCTGTTTGATCGCCTGGACGAATACCCGGAACAAAAGCACCACTCTTCTTTAGGTTCTCAGCCGTATCGCGGCTGTTAAATACCAATGCGGTATAGAAGAAACAGAAGAAGATGATCGCAGCTGCGTACAAAATTGTGTACACAGGTTGTCCTGGTGCCAAAGTAGCAGCCAAGTCTTTAATAATTCTGCTGAACATATTGGTTGGCTCGCCTGAAGTAAACCAGCCAGCAATCGTTGCAGGGAACAAAATAATTGATGAAGCAAAAATTGGAGGAATAACGCCTGCCATATTCAACTTCAACGGGAAGTAAGAAGATTGGCCACCGTAGATCTTGTTACCAACTTGACGCTTAGCGTAGTTGACCAAGATACGGCGCTGGCCGCGCTCTACAAACACTACAAAATAAGTCACTGCTACGCAAATCACAACGATGAGCATTGCAGAAATAATATTCATTGAGCCAGTACGAACTAACTCTAATAAGCTTGCTAATGCATTCGGCAGACCAGAAACAATGCCGCCGAAAATAATGATGGAAATACCGTTACCAAGACCACGCTCGGTAATTTGCTCACCAAGCCACATTAAGAACATCGTGCCGGTAACCAAAGTTACTACAGTGTTCAACTCAAACATCAAACCTGGGTTGATAACCAAACCTGGCTGAGCCTGCAAAGCAACGGAAATACCCAATGCTTGGAATGTTGCCAAGAGCACAGTGCCGTAGCGTGTGTACTGAGTAATCTTACGTTGACCAGCTTGACCTTCTTTCTTCAAAGCTTCTAAAGAAGGCACAACGATGGTCATTAACTGCATGATGATCGATGCAGAAATATACGGCATGATTCCCAAGGCAAAAACAGTGAAGCGAGATAAAGCGCCGCCTGAGAATAGATTGAACATTCCCAAAATACCGTCTTTTTGGCCAGAAAATAACTGTGCCAATTGGTCTGGGTCGATTCCAGGAACTGGAATATGTGCACCCAAACGGAACACGAGCAAAGCCAACACCAGGAAGACTAAGCGTTGGCGTAATTCGCCAAACTTGCCACCTGCTGCTGGGGTGCTTGCGTTATTGGTAGGTGCTAATGCCATATCTACTAAAAGACCTATTAAGCCAATTCAACCAATTTGCCGCCAGCTGCTTCAATAGCTGCCTTAGCGCCGGCAGTTGCTGTGATGCCCTTGAGGGTTACAGCAATCTTGATTTCGCCAGTCTTGATAACCTTAATCGCATTGATCTGCTCACCAGCAAAGCCATGAGCCTTCAATACCAAGAGGTCCACTTCTGGCAAGTTGATTTTTGCTAAGTCGTTCAAAGTAATTTGACCAACGTGACGACGTGTCAAAGACACGAAACCGCGCTTTGGCAAACGACGATACATAGGCATCTGTCCGCCTTCAAATCCAACCTTGTGGAAACCACCAGAACGGGATTTTTGACCTTTGTGACCACGGCCAGCAGTTTTACCAAGACCAGAACCAATGCCGCGACCAACGCGACGACGGTTTTTCTTAGAGCCTTCTGCAGGTTTAATTGTGTTGAGTTGCATATTCTTCGCCTATTTACTTGCTAGTTATTAGCCAATGACTTTAACTAGATAAGAAACTTTATTAATCATGCCGCGAACAGCTGGAGTGTCTTCCAATTCAGAAACTGAATTGATACGACCAAGGCCTAAGCCACGTACAGTTGCACGGTGGCTTTCGCGTGTACCGATCAAGCTGCGCACTAATTGCAGTTTGACTTTGGAGTTAGATGTTGTCATTTATAGATTCCTAATCTTTTGGTCTTAGCCGAGAATCTCTTCAACTGACTTACCGCGCTTAGCAGCAATCTCAGCAGGAGTACTCATCTTGCTCAAACCATCAATGGTTGCGCGAACCAAGTTATATGGGTTTGTAGAGCCGAGTGACTTAGCAACCACGTTAGTTACACCCATTACGTCGAAAATTGCGCGCATTGGGCCGCCGGCAATAATTCCAGTACCGTCTTTAGCTGGAGAAATCAAAACGCGTGACGCGCCATGTTGGCCAGTAACGGTGTGCTGCAAGGTACCTTTACGCAAAGTAACCTTGATCATCTTGCGACGAGCTTCGTCCATTGCTTTTTGAACAGCAACTGGAACTTCTTTTGACTTGCCTTTGCCCATACCGATGCGGCCATCGCCATCGCCAACTACAGTGAGTGCAGCGAAGCCGAGAATACGACCACCCTTAACCACTTTAGTTACACGATTAACAGCGATCATCTTCTCGCGAAGACCATCATCACGCTCTTCGTTTTGCATCTTAGTTTGCATTTTTGCCATGTTTTTTCCTAAACCCTATTAGAACTTCAGGCCGGCTTCACGCGCAGCTTCAGCTAAGGCCTTAATACGGCCGTGGTAACGATGACCGGAACGATCAAAAGCAACATCAACAACGCCTGCCTTCACAGCACGCTCAGCAACTAACTTGCCGATTTGTTTTGCCGCTTCAGCGTTGCCGCCGTTTTTGATCGCTTGGCGCAAATCTTTTTCCATTGTTGAAGCAGCCGCTACAACCTTGGTTCCGCATGGGCTGTAAACCTGGGCAGAAATATGAGTATTGCTACGGATAACTGTTAAGCGATTTGCCAATGCCTCGGCAATGCGAATACGAGTCTGCCTAGCGCGTCTTTGTCTGGATTCGTCTTTATTCATTTTCTAATCTCGCTTACTTCTTCTTAGTTTCTTTCAGATGCACAACCTCATCCACGTAGCGAACACCCTTGCCTTTATATGGCTCTGGTGAACGGTATGCGCGAACTTCAGCTGCGACCTGGCCAACTTGCTGCTTGTTGGAACCTTTGATAATGATTTCAGTTTGAGTTGGAGTCTCAGCCTTCACACCCTTTGGCAGGTTGTAAATAATGTCGTGTGAGAAACCTAACTGCAACTTCAATGTTTCGCCTTGAGCAGCAGCACGGTAACCAACGCCTACTAAGCTGAGCTTGCGCTCAAAGCCAGCAGTTACGCCAACAACCATGTTGTTAACTAAAGCACGTGCTGTACCTGACTGTGCACCAGCTTCTGGTGAGTCGTTATTTAAAACAACTGTCAATACGCCATCTTCTTGTTTCAAACCAACAGAAGGATGCAAGTTATGTGTCAAAGTGCCCAAAGGACCTTTAACAGTAATGTTTGCACCGTTGATGCTGATTTCAGCGCCTTTAGGAACTGTAATTGGTGATTTACCTACGCGGGACATATTTCGCTCCTTAAGCTACGTAGCAAATAACTTCGCCGCCCACGCCTGTTGCACGTGCTTTACGGTCTGTCATTACGCCTTGAGGGGTTGAAATAATTGCAATGCCCAAGCCATTCATTACTTCTGGAATGTCATGACGGCCTTTATAGATACGCAGACTTGGTGTAGATACACGGTCGATACGCTCGATAACAGGACGGCCTGCATAGTATTTGAGATCAATGTGCAGCACTGGCTTAGCTGCTTCACCTTTGATTTCGAAACTTTCGATATAGCCTTCATCTTGCAAAACTTTTGCGATGGCTACTTTAACTTTTGACGACGGCATCAAGACTACGGGTTTCTGCACTGCTTGCGCATTGCGGATCCTTGTCAACATGTCGGCGATTGGATCGCTGATACTCATGAGTTCTCCTAATTCTTTCGCCGCTTACCAGCTGGCCTTGGTTAAACCGGGGATTTCGCCACGGAAGGCGATTTCACGAATCTTGCTACGAGCCAAACCGAATTTACGGAATGTGCCACGTGGGCGACCGGTTAATGAACAACGATTTCTTTGACGAATCGGGCTTGCGTTACGTGGAAGTGCCTGTAGCTTCAAGCGAGCTTCATAGCGCTCTTCATCGCTGCGTGATTGATCAGCAATGATCGCTTTGAGTTCAGCACGCTTGGCAGCGTACTTCTCTACAGTTTTTGCGCGCTTATTCTCGCGCTCAATCAGGGATAGTTTTGCCACGTTAGCCTCTTAATTGCGGAAAGGGAATTTGAATGCTGCCAACAAAGCTTTTGCTTCTTCGTCGGTTTTAGCAGTCGTCGTAATACTGATATTGAGACCACGGAGGGCATCAATTTTGTCGTATTCGATTTCAGGGAAAATAATCTGTTCTTTAACGCCAATGTTGTAGTTACCACGGCCGTCAAATGCTTTGCCAGAAATACCGCGGAAGTCACGTACGCGTGGCAATGCAACAGTAACGAAACGGTCCAAGAATTCGTACATGCGTGCACCACGCAATGTCACCATGGCACCGATTGGGTAGCCTTGACGAATTTTGAAACCTGCAATCGCCTTTTTAGCTTTAGTTACGACTGGCTTTTGGCCTGCAACTTTAGTTAAATCGCCAACTGCATTTTCGATAATCTTTTTGTCGTTCACTGCATCGCCTAAGCCCATGTTCAGGGTTACCTTAGTGATACGTGGAACTTCCATTACTGACTTGTAACCAAATTTGGCGATCAAATCAGCAACAACTTTAGCTTGATAGTGCTCTTGAAAACGTGTGCTCATAATTTCTCCGTGCCCCTTATGCGCTTAAAGTTGCGCCAGTGGTTTTGAGGAAACGTTGCTTTTTACCGTCCACGAGTTTGATACCAACACGTGATGGTTTGCCGTTACCGTCAACCACAGCCACATTAGAAATGTGAACAGGCATCGTCTTGTCAATCATGCCGCCAGTAACACCGGCTGCTGGATTTGGCTTAACGCTCTTTTTATAAATGTTTACGCCTTCGATTACTAACTTGTTCTCGAGAACGGCTGTAACAGTTCCTTGCTTGCCCTTATCGCGGCCAGTCAACAGAACTACGGAATCACCTTTACGAATCTTTTTCATATCAGCCTCTTAAATAACTTCGGGGGCGAGAGAAACGATCTTCATGAACTTCTCAGTACGCAATTCGCGTGTAACTGGTCCGAAGATACGTGTGCCAATTGGCTCTAACTTAGCGTTGAGCAATACCGCAGCGTTGCCATCGAACTTAATCAATGAACCATCTGGACGGCGAACACCCTTAGCAGTTCTCACTACTACGGCGTTATAAATGTCACCTTTTTTTACACGGCCACGTGGAGCAGCGGACTTTACAGTCACTTTAATGACATCACCGATACTGGCGTAACGACGCTTAGAGCCGCCCAATACCTTGATGCACAATACTTCACTGGCGCCTGTGTTATCGGCAACCTGTAATCTACTTTCGGTTTGTATCATTTCTAATCCCCAACTTATTGGCCAAAGGCAAACAGTCTTGGTTCCGTCTATGGGCTTTAACGAAAGTTAAAACCCGGAATTAATGAAAAACACTGCTTCTCCAATAAAACCAGAGAAGCCTTCTATTCTACTACGTAAAACAGGGATTTGGGAAGAATCTTCGCCAAAATCCCTAATATTTCTTTAAATACCCTTTGAAGCCTCAACTAAACGGGTCACAACCCAAGATTTAGTGCGTGAAATTGGCTTAGATTCAGCAATTTCAACGGTATCACCCATCTTGTATGTGCCAGCTTCATCATGAGCGTGGTACTTTTTAGACTGGCCAACGTACTTACCAATCACCGGATGCTTAACTTGACGCTCAACCAACACCGTCACAGTTTTTTGCATTTTGTCGCTAACGACGCGGCCCACAAGGGTGCGGCGCAAGGGTTTAGATAATTCTGTCATATCCCTTTTTCCTTATTTCTGTGCAGTCTTTTGGGCGATAAAAGTCTTCACACGAGCGATGTCGCGCTTATTTTTACCCAATTGGCTGGTATTTGTGAGTTGCTGAGTGCCTTTTTGCATGCGGAGCTTGAAACCGGTCTTAAGCAACTCGGTTAACTCTGCATTTAAAGCGTTCAGATCTTTTGAAGCTAATTCTGTATTTTTCATAATCTCTATCCCGATCAACCTAAGTGGCGAATCACGAAAGTGGTCTGTAAAGGCAACTTAGCAGCAGCAAGCTTGAAAGCTTCGCGCGCCAATTGCTCATCAACACCGTCCATCTCGTAGAGCACTTTGCCTGGTTGAATTTCAGCTACGTAGTACTCTGGATTACCTTTACCGTTACCCATACGTACTTCAGCAGGTTTTTGTGAAATTGGCTTATCTGGGAAAATGCGAATCCAAATACGGCCACCACGTTTAATGTGACGAGTCATTGCACGACGTGCTGACTCAATTTGACGAGCAGTCAAACGACCACGGCCAACGGCCTTCAATCCAAAGTCACCAAAGGCTACAGAACTACCGCGTGTTGCCACGCCAGTGTTACGGCCTTTTTGTTCCTTACGATACTTGCGACGCTTTGGTTGTAGCATGCTTACTCTCCTGACTTCTGCGTATCTGCGGCAGGTGTTTCAACCTTACGCACACGCTTTACTGCTGGTTTAGCAGCAACTAATGGCTTGTCTGTGCCAGCAGCTGGTTTACGAGCAGCTGTCTTGCTTGGAGCACGACGAGTTTTCTTTTCTTCGGCAGCTGGTTCAGCAGCTTGTGCAGCAACTTGAGCTTCTGCACCACGACCTAATGTGTCGCCTTTGTATACCCAAACTTTTACACCGATGATGCCGTATGTTGTTTCCGCTTCTGAAGTTGCGTAATCAATATCAGCCTTCAATGTATGAAGTGGAACGCGACCTTCACGGTACCATTCGCGACGAGCAATTTCAGCACCATTCAAACGACCAGATGACATGATCTTGATGCCTTGTGCGCCTAAACGCATTGCGTTTTGCATTGCACGCTTCATTGCACGGCGGAACATGATGCGCTTCTCTAACTGTTGAGTAATAGAGTCAGCGATCAATTGCGCGTCAACTTCAGGCTTACGAATTTCTTCGATGTTCACGTGAACTGGAACGCCCATACGCTTTTGTAGTTCGCGGCGGAGAACTTCAATATCTTCGCCCTTTTTACCGATTACAACGCCTGGACGTGAGCTATAGATAGTAATACGTGCATTCTTTGCAGGACGCTCGATAACTACTTTACTTACGGATGCATTTTTCAACTTCTTCTTCAGATAGATGCGAACGTCAACGTCCTCTTTCAACATCTTTGCGAAGTCAGTATTGTTTGCATACCAACGTGATGTCCAATTCTTCGTTACCGCGAGTCGGAATCCGGTTGGGTTTATCTTTTGTCCCATATCTTTCCTTAGTTACTCAAGGTCACGCTAATGTGACAAGTTTGTTTTTCAATTTGATTTCCACGACCCTTAGCGCGTGCGGTAAAGCGCTTCAATGAAGTGCCTTTATCAACAATAATTGCTGAAACCTTGAGCTCATCAATGTCAGCACCTTTATTGTGTTCAGCGTTGGCCACTGCGGACTCAACAACTTTCTTCACAATGAAGGCAGCTTTCTTGGGGCTGAAGTTCAAAATGTTTAATGCGCGGGCAATCGGCAAACCACGAATTTGGTCAGCGACCAAACGAGTCTTTTGCGCAGAAATGCGGGCACCCTTGTGAATAGCTTTAACTTCCATCATCATCCCCTTACTTCTTCGTTACTTTCTTGTCAGCAGCGTGACCTTTGAAAGTACGGGTCAAGGCAAATTCGCCTAACTTATGACCCACCATGTTTTCTGATACATATACCGGAACGTGTTGACGACCGTTATGTACAGCAATCGTCAAACCAATAAAGTCTGGGAGGATTGTTGAACGGCGTGACCAAGTTTTGATCGGTTTTTTGTCTTTGTTGGCTTGTGCGACTTCAACTTTATTTACTAAGCTGGCTTCGCAAAATGGGCCTTTTTTAGCTGAACGTGTCATATCTATTTATCCTTGTCGCTTAACGTTTTTGACGACGTTGAACGATCATCGAAGTTGTACGCTTATTGCGACGTGTACGATAACCTTTGGTTGGTGTGCCCCATGGGGATACAGGTACACGGCCTTCGCCAGTTCTACCTTCACCACCACCGTGTGGGTGATCTACTGGGTTCATTGCCACACCGCGAACGGTTGGACGAATACCACGCCAGCGATTTGCACCAGCTTTACCGATAACGCGCAAGCTATGCTCTTCATTACCAACTTCACCAATAGTGGCGCGGCAATCAATCAGAACACGGCGAACTTCACCGGAGCGCAAACGCACCTGAGCGTATACGCCTTCACGAGCTAACAATACTGCGGAACCACCAGCAGAACGTGCTACTTGAGCACCTTTGCCAGGCATGATTTCAACACAGTGAATAGTGCTACCAACTGGAATATTGCGAATCGGCAAGTTGTTACCAGACTTGATTGGGGCTTCAGAGCCACTCATCAACGCCTGACCAACAGTCATGCCTTTTGCAGCCAGAATATAACGACGCTCACCATCAGCAAACACGATCAATGCAATATTTGCACTGCGGTTTGGATCGTATTCCAAGCGTTCAACTTTTGCTGGAATGCCATCTTTGTCATTGCGTTTGAAGTCAACAACACGATAGTGATGCTTATGACCACCACCTTTATGACGGGTAGTGATGTGACCGTTATTGTTACGGCCAGCTTTTTGAAACTGTGGCTCTAACAATGGTGCAAAAGGCTTACCTTTATGGAGGTCAGGATTGACCACCTTGACCATTGAGCGACGACCTGGTGAGGTCGGTTTTGTTTTCATCAAAGGCATGATTAATTCGCCTCCGCTTCAAAGTTAATTTCTTGACCTGGCTTCAAGCTTACGTAGGCCTTCTTAGTGTGGTCACGACGACCTTCAAAACGGCCATAGCGCTTAGGCTTACCTTTTTGATTCACGATTTGAACTGAGTCAACTTGCACTTTGAAGAGCAATTCAACTGCTTGTTTTACATCGCTCTTGTTTGCGTCGCGAGCTACTTGGAAAACTACTTGTTCGTTTTTCTCTGCAACCATAGTGGCTTTTTCAGAGATAACCGGTCCAAGTAGGACTCTCATTAGGTTGTGATCGTTTTTACGGACTTGGCTCATTTCAGCAACTCCTCAATTTTTGCGATCGCAGCTTTGCTTACCAATACTTTTTTGTATTGAACCAAAGCTAATGGATCAGCGTGCTGTGGCTCACATACAGCAACTTTATGCAAGTTACGTGATGCCAAGTACAAATTCTCGCTAACCTGATCAACAATAATCAAGACTGAATCCAAGCCCATTGCTTTAACTTTGTCAGCTAAAACTTTAGTCTTTGGAGCGTCGAGACTGAATTGATCAACAACATTCAAACGACCTTCGCGAGCTAACTGAGACAAAATTGATCTCATACCAGCGCGGTACATTTTCTTGTTTACTTTTTGGCTGAAATTCTCTTCTGGAGAATTCGGGAATATACGACCACCTCCACGCCACAGCGGGGAAGAGCTCATACCAGCACGTGCACGACCAGTACCTTTTTGACGCCAAGGCTTCTTAGTTGTGTGCTTAACTTGCTCACGGTCTTTTTGTGCACGGTTGCCGCTACGTGCATTTGCCTGGTAAGCCACTACAACTTGGTGTACCAATGCTTCGTTATATTCGCGTTCGAATACTTCTGGTGAAGCTTGTACGCCTGCACCTAAAGTACCGTTGTCCTGGAGAAGCTTAAGTTCCATATTCGCTCTCCTTATTTCTTCTTCAACGGTGTTTTAACCGCTGGAGTAACAATAACTTTACCGCCTGGGGCACCTGGAATAGCGCCTTTAACCATGATGAGATTACGTTCTGCATCAATGCGTGCGATGACTAAATTTTGTACGGTACGTGTAACGTCACCAAGGTGGCCAGTCATGCGCTTACCTGGGAAAACACGACCTGGATCTTGCGCCATACCGATAGAGCCCGGTACGTTGTGTGATCTAGAGTTACCGTGTGATGCGCGACCAGAAGCGAAGTGATAACGCTTAATGGTACCTGCGTAACCCTTACCGATTGTTACGCCTTGCACATCCACTTTTTGACCAGCAGCAAAAGCAGCTTCTGCAGGAATTACTTGTCCTGGTGTCATTTCTGCGATTTTTGCTGCGTCTAAATGAAATTCGTTGAGACCGTTACCAGCCATCACTCCTGCTTTAGCGAAGTGACCAGCCATTGCCTTGGTAACGCGAGTAGCTCTACGTGTGCCATGTGCCAACTGGATAGCGTCATAGCCATCAGTTGCCTGGGTCTTGATTTGAGCGACTCTGTTGTCGCTCACGTCGATTACGGTCACAGGAATCGCTTCCCCTTCGTCCGTAAATAGACGGGTCATGCCGACCTTGCGGCCGATTAAGCCTAAGCTCATATTCATGCTCCACGCCGACTTCGATTGGTCGGCAAAATTAATTTAAGTGATTTACAAGTAAAAGTACTTCTAAATCAATAACTTACAACGTTTTTAATGCTGATAAAACTAAGATTTTCGCCCAAATAATTAAGCGAAGCTTTAGATTCTATCCCGAAAACCCAGTCTTGACAAGCAAAAAGACTGGAAACAACAAATTACTGCAACTTAATTTCGACGTCCACACCTGCTGGGAGATCTAATTTCATCAAAGCATCTACAGTTTTCTCTGTAGGATCAACGATATCCATCAAACGGAGATGGGTACGGATCTCTAACTGATCACGGGATGTCTTGTTCACGTGTGGTGAACGCAAGATATCAAAGCGCTCGATACGAGTTGGCAAAGGCACTGGACCCTTAACAACTGCACCCGTACGCTTAGCTGTATCAACGATTTCAGCTGCAGACTGGTCGATCAAACGGTAATCAAATGCTTTTAGGCGAATACGAATTTTTTGGTTTTGCATATTAATTCCAAAGAGCGTTGTGGTGCTGCCACGTTATACATCTAAAGAGCTCGGTGACATCAGCAGCACTGATGTCACCGGTTAGCAAACCGCTAAATAATTGTTACTAGTAAAACTTAAGCCAAAATCTTTGCAACCACGCCGGCGCCAACAGTACGGCCACCTTCACGGATCGCAAAACGTAAACCTTCTTCCATCGCGATAGGAGCGATGAGTTTTACGGTAATCGTTACGTTATCACCAGGCATCACCATTTCTTTGTCTTTTGGCAACTCGATTGAACCAGTTACGTCCGTAGTACGGAAGTAGAACTGTGGACGATAGTTGTTAAAGAATGGAGTATGACGGCCACCTTCGTCTTTACCCAAGATGTAAACCTCGGCTGTAAAGTGAGTATGTGGGGTGATTGAACCTGGCTTAGCCAATACTTGGCCGCGCTCAACTTCTTCACGTTTTGTACCGCGTAACAAGATACCAACGTTATCGCCTGCTTGACCTTGGTCGAGCAATTTGCGGAACATTTCAACACCAGTACATGTTGTCTTGAGTGTTGGCTTGATACCGATGATTTCAATCTCTTCGCCAACTTTAACGATACCGCGCTCGATACGGCCTGTAACAACAGTACCGCGACCGGAGATAGAGAACACGTCTTCTACTGGCATCAAGAACGCGCCGTCAACAGCACGCTCTGGAGTTGGGATGTATGAGTCAAGTGCTTCAGCCAATTTCATGATGGCTTCTTTACCCAATTTGCCTTCGTCGCCTTCAAGGGCTAACTTAGCAGAACCTTGGATGATTGGTGTGTCATCGCCAGGGAAGTTGTACTTAGATAGAAGCTCACGAACTTCCATTTCAACTAACTCGAGCAATTCAGCGTCATCAACCATGTCGCACTTGTTCAAGAACACGACGATGTAAGGAACACCAACTTGGCGTGCCAAGAGGATGTGCTCACGTGTTTGTGGCATTGGGCCGTCAGCAGCAGAGCAAACTAAAATTGCGCCGTCCATCTGAGCAGCACCAGTAATCATGTTCTTAACGTAGTCAGCATGTCCTGGGCAATCCACGTGAGCGTAGTGACGATTTGCAGTCTCATACTCAACGTGTGCAGTATTAATCGTAATACCGCGTGCTTTTTCTTCTGGAGCAGCATCGATCTGATCGTATGCTTTAGCTTCGCCACCGAATGCTTTAGAAAGCACGGTTGCGATTGCTGCTGTCAATGTGGTTTTACCGTGGTCAACGTGACCGATGGTGCCTACGTTTACGTGCGGTTTTGTCCGCTCGAATTTTTCTTTTGCCATTTTTGTCTGCCTTCTTTAGCTAGTCAATATTCAAAATTAATGTGGATAAATTACTTCGCCTTAGCAGCCATAACTGCTTCAGCAACGTTCTTAGGTGCTTCGGAATAATGCTTAAATTCCATGGTGTAGGTAGCGCGACCTTGGGTCAACGAGCGCAAGCCAGTTGAGTAACCAAACATCTCTGCCAACGGCACTTCAGCGCGAACGATCTTACCGCCGCCTGGAATGTCATCCATACCTTGCAAAATACCGCGACGGGATGAGAGATCACCCATTACGTTACCCATGAAATCTTCTGGTGTTTCTACTTCAACAGCCATCATCGGCTCAAGCAATACAGGGGATGCTTTGCGCATACCGTCCTTGAACGCCATAGAACCCGCCATCTTAAATGCGTTTTCATTGGAGTCAACGTCATGGTATGAACCGAAGAACAATGTTGCTTTGATATCTACAACTGGATAACCAGCCAAAATACCGGAGTTCAATGTTTCGATAATGCCTTTTTCTACTGCAGGGATATATTCACGTGGAACTACACCGCCCTTAATAGCGTCAACGAATTCAAAACCTTTGCCTGGGGCTTGTGGCTCTAACTTCAAGACCACGTGACCGTATTGACCACGACCACCAGACTGCTTAACGAATTTACCTTCGATCTCTTCGCAAACCTTACGAATCGTTTCACGGTACGCAACTTGTGGCTTACCAACAGTTGCTTCAACACCGAATTCACGCTTCATACGGTCAACCAAAATTTCCAAGTGGAGCTCGCCCATACCGGAAATAATTGTTTGGCCTGATTCTTCATCAGTCTTCACGCGGAAAGAAGGATCTTCTTGTGCCAAGCGATTCAAAGCAAGACCCATTTTTTCTTGGTCAGCTTTAGTCTTAGGCTCAACAGCCTGAGAGATCACTGGCTCTGGGAATACCATGCGCTCCAAAATAACGATGCTATCTGGATCACACAATGTTTCGCCTGTAGTTGCGTCTTTCAGACCAACCGCAGCTGCGATATCACCAGCAAATACTTCTTTGATTTCTTCACGTTCATTTGCATGCATCTGCAACAAACGACCAACACGTTCTTTCTTGCCCTTAATTGGGTTGTAGATTGTGTCGCCAGATTTCATTACACCTGAATAAACACGGAAGAAGATGAGCTGGCCAACGAATGGGTCAGTCATGATCTTAAATGCCAACGCTGAGAACTTCGCGTTATCAGATGCTTCACGTGTTGTAGGTGTGCCATCTTCCAACTCACATGGAACTGGTGGAACGTCCAATGGTGAAGGCAACAATTCAACTACGGCATCCAACATCGCCTGAACGCCTTTGTTTTTGAAAGCTGTTCCGCACAACATTGGCACGATTTCATTGGCAATAGTACGTTGACGCAATGCTGCTTTGATTTCTTCTTCGGTCAAGCCTTCGCCGCCGAGATACTTTTCCATCAACTCTTCTGAGCTTTCAGCAGCAGCTTCGAGCATCTTTTCGCGCCACTCTTCAGCAGAAGCTTGCAATTCAGCAGGAATCTCTTCGTACGTAAATTTAGTTCCTTGTGAAGCCTCATCCCAATAGATGGCCTTCATCTTTACCAAATCCACAACGCCCTTGAAGTTTTCTTCAGCGCCGATTGGAATTTGAATCAAGATAGGATTTGCTTTGAGGCGAGTTCTCATTTGGTCGTAGACCTTGAAGAAGTTCGCACCAGTACGGTCCATCTTGTTTACGAATGCTAAACGTGGAACTTGATACTTGTTCGCTTGACGCCAAACAGTTTCAGATTGTGGCTGTACACCACCTACCGCACAGTAAACCATACAAGCGCCATCGAGAACGCGCATTGAACGCTCAACTTCAATAGTGAAGTCTACGTGTCCTGGGGTATCAATAATATTGATACGGTGCTCTGGGAAATTACCAGCCATGCCCTTCCAGAATGTTGTAGTAGCAGCAGAAGTAATCGTGATGCCACGCTCTTGCTCTTGCTCCATCCAGTCCATGGTTGCAGCGCCATCATGTACTTCACCGATTTTGTGATTAACGCCGGTGTAGAACAAAACGCGCTCTGTAGTTGTTGTCTTACCTGCGTCAATGTGCGCAGAAATACCGATATTGCGGTATTTGTCGATAGGGGTTTTACGTGCCACTGTTGGTGCCTTTTCTTTACTATTTGATTAGAAGCGGAAATGTGAGAAAGCTTTGTTAGCTTCTGCCATACGGTGAACTTCTTCACGCTTCTTCATTGCGCCGCCACGACCTTCAGCAGCTTCTAATAATTCGTTGGCTAAACGTTGAGCCATAGATTTTTCGCCACGCTTCTTAGCGGCTTCACGCAACCAGCGCATTGCCAAAGCGGAACGACGTGATGGACGAACTTCAACAGGAACTTGATAGTTGGCGCCACCAACACGACGGCTCTTAACCTCAACCATTGGCTTAACGTTGCCCATGGCTGTTGAAAAAATTTCGAGTGGTTCTTTATTTGCTTTTTTCTCGATGTGATCAAAGGCACCGTAAACGATACGCTCTGCAACCGATTTCTTGCCGTCCAACATGAGGACGTTCATGAATTTAGCTACTTCTACATTACCGAATTTTGGATCCGGCAAAATTTCCCGTTTGGGAACTTCACGACGACGTGGCATAACTACTCCTTCAGTTCAGTTAGGGGTGTTCACATGAATCACCCGCTCCGGCTGTCCTACTATCCAAGAAAATTCTTAGACGGAACAGCCACTTACTTGTCTTTTAAGTCTGACAAACAATGACTTACTGCAAAAAAACTCGAACTGCTTAATTACAAAAAATTAAGCAGCTTTCTTAGCGCGCTTAGCACCGTACTTGGAACGTGATTGCTTACGGTCTTTAACACCTTGCAAGTCAAGTGAGCCACGAACGATGTGGTAACGAACACCTGGCAAATCCTTTACACGACCACCACGAATCAACACTACTGAGTGTTCCTGGAGGTTATGGCCTTCACCACCAATGTATGAAATAACTTCAAAACCATTGGTTAAGCGAACTTTGGCTACTTTACGAAGCGCAGAGTTAGGCTTTTTAGGAGTAGTGGTGTACACACGTGTACAAACACCACGGCGCTGCGGACTGTTTTCCAGTGCAGGGCTCTTGCTTTTAACGATAAGCCTGGATCTTGGCTTGCGTATTAATTGATTAATTGTTGGCATAAAATAGCTCGGTTAGTACTTCTTTGTTGCTTTCTTCAAGAAAATCAATGACTTAGAGAATTTCTAGGTCAAAAAGACCCTCTTCTGAATCAGTAGAACTCAGCATTCTAGCTTGGCCAGCCTTTTCCGTCAACCAAATGGGGAAAAAACTGGCCATTTCTGGCCAGAATTACCAAATTAGCTTGGATCAGCCTCCCCAGTAGGAGCAACGACTTCAGCCTCGATTTCTACAGGCATATTGGCCATTGCTTCCTCTTCGGCGGCAATCATTTGAGCGCGGTCACGCTCGAATTGCTCTCTGACCTTGCGTGCACGGCGATAAGACAAGCCGGTACCAGCAGGGATCAGACGACCAATAATGACGTTTTCCTTGAGGCCACGGAGTGTATCGGTCTTGCCCATAATTGCGGCTTCGGTCAATACACGGGTGGTTTCTTGGAAAGAAGCTGCTGAAATGAAGCTGTCGGTCGACAAGGATGCCTTGGTAATACCTAGCAACACGTTATCGAACTGAGCTGGGTGCTTACCTTGGGCGATCACTGCATCGTTAGCGTCATACAACTTAGAACGCTCAACTTGCTCACCGGTGATGAATGATGTGTCGCCTGGATCAGTTACCTGAACACGACGCAACATCTGACGCACGATAACTTCAATGTGCTTGTCATTGATCTTCACACCCTGGAGACGATAAACGTCTTGAACTTCGTCAACGATGTAGATTGCCAACTCTTCGATACCTTTGAGAGTCAAGATGTCGTGTGGATCAGCAGGGCCTTCCACAATCATCTCGCCCTTGTTCACAACTTGACCGTCGTGAACAAGAACTTGCTTCTCTTTAGGAATCAAGAATTCATTGGCTTCACCATCCATATCGGTAATCACCAAACGTTGTTTACCTTTGGTTTCTTTACCGAAGGAAACTGTTCCAGTAACTTTCGCCAATACCGCTGCATCTTTTGGTGAACGTGCTTCGAACAATTCTGCAACGCGTGGCAAACCACCGGTAATGTCGCGAGTCTTCTGTGATTCGATTGGAATACGTGCCAATACCTCACCGACTTCAACTTTCTGACCATCCTTAACAGTAATCAAAGCGCCTACCTGGAGACCAATGTTTACTGGATGATCAGTGCCAGCGATCATGACTTCATTACCCTTTTCATCAACCAAGTTGATCATTGGGCGGACGCCTTTGCTTGCTGCTGAACGACGCTTACCGTCAATAACCACCAAAGTGGAAAGACCGGTAACTTCGTCAACCTGCTTAGCAACAGTTACACCTTCTTCGACGTTGTCGAAGCGAGCGATACCAGCGTACTCAGAAATAATCGGACGTGTTAATGGATCCCAGGTTGCTAAGTTTGCGCCAGCCTTGACTGCTGCATCTTCTTTCAACAAGAGAGTTGCACCGTAAGGAACTTTATGACGCTCGCGCTCGCGACCATTCTCATCAACGATCAAGGCTTCGCCAGAACGTGAAATTACGATCTGCTCACCCTTCGCGTTCTTCACAACACGCATCGTGCCGGAGAACTTCAATGCACCATTTGATTTAGCTTCAATATTGCTTGCAACTAAAGCGCGTGACGCTGCACCACCGATGTGGAAGGTACGCATAGTCAACTGTGTACCTGGCTCACCGATCGACTGAGCAGCGATAACACCAACTGCCTCACCAACGTTAACCAAACCACCGCGACCTAGATCACGTCCGTAGCACTTAGCGCACAAGCCAAAGCGAGTTAAGCAAGACAATACTGTGCGAACTTTCACTTCGTCGATGCCCAATGCAACGATTTGATCAACATGATCTTCATCGAGCAATGTATCGTTAGGAACAATCACTTCTTGTGTGTCAGGGTGAACGATGTCACCGATACATACACGACCCAAAATACGGTCACGCAATGCTTCGATAATCTCGCCGCCTTCAACAAGCGCCTTCATCGTTACGCCAGTAGTCGCGCCGCAATCCTCTTCGATCACCACGAGATCTTGAGTAACGTCGCACAAACGACGTGTCAAGTAACCAGAGTTCGCTGTCTTCAATGCTGTATCTGCCAGACCTTTACGAGCACCGTGGGTTGAGATGAAGTACTGCAACACGTTCAAGCCTTCACGGAAGTTCGCAGTAATTGGGGTTTCAATGATGGAGCCATCAGGCTTAGCCATCAAACCACGCATACCAGCCAACTGACGAATCTGCGCTGCAGATCCACGCGCGCCGGAATCCGCCATCATGTAGATGGAGTTAAAAGATTCTTGGCGAACAGTCTTACCGTTGCGGTCGAGTACGTCAACGTGTGACAACTCATCCATCATCGCTTTACCAACTTGGTCGCCTGCGGCACCCCAAATATCAACCACGTTGTTATAACGCTCTTGATTGGTTACGAGACCAGACATGAACTGCTTGTCATACTCTTTAACCTTGGCAGAAGCTTCAGTGATGATGCGCTCTTTAGATGTTGGGATCAACATATCGTCAATCGCAACAGAGATACCAGCATTGGTTGCCAAACGGAAACCAGACTGCAAGAGACGGTCAGCAAAAATGACTGTTTCACGCAAACCGCACTTACGGAATGATGTGTTGATCAAACGTGAGATTTCTTTTTTCTTTAAAGGCTTGTTGATTTCCTCGAAAGACATGCCTTTAGGCAAAATCTCAGACAAGATTGCACGGCCAACTGATGTTTGATAGATCTTGGTCTTCTCAGCAAAACGCGCATCGCCTTCTGCCTTCTTGTCCACGATCTCATACTCAGTAATACGCACAGCAACACGTGAAGCCAATTCAACCTGACCTGCTTCGTATGCACGCACTACTTCAGTAATGTTAGCGAAAACCATGCCTTCGCCCTTACCGTTGATCTTGTCACGTGTAGCGTAGTACAGACCCAACACCACGTCCTGTGAAGGAACGATTGATGGCTCGCCGTTAGCTGGGAACAATACGTTGTTCGAAGCCAACATCAATGTACGTGCTTCCATTTGCGCTTCGAGCGACAAAGGAACGTGAACCGCCATTTGGTCACCGTCAAAGTCAGCGTTAAATGCCGCGCAGACTAATGGGTGCAATTGGATTGCTTTACCTTCAATCAGCATTGGCTCGAAAGCCTGGATACCGAGACGGTGCAATGTAGGCGCACGGTTCAACATGATTGGATGTTCACGAATCACTTCTTCGAGAATGTCCCAAACGATTGGAGTCTGGCTCTCAACTTCTTTCTTCGCAGCCTTGATAGTGGTTGCAATTCCCAAAGTTTCAAGCTTGTTAAAAATGAATGGCTTGAACAATTCCAAGGCCATCAATTTTGGTAAGCCGCACTGATGCAATTTCAATGTAGGACCAACCACGATGACTGAACGACCAGAGTAGTCAACACGTTTACCCAACAAGTTTTGACGGAAACGACCGCTCTTACCTTTAATCATCTCAGCTAAGGACTTGAGAGGACGCTTGTTAGCGCCAGTCATAGCCTTGCCGCGACGACCGTTGTCGAGCAATGAGTCAACCGCTTCTTGCAACATACGTTTTTCGTTGCGAACGATGATCTCTGGTGCGCGCAACTCTAACAAACGCTTCAAACGGTTGTTACGGTTGATCACGCGACGATAGAGGTCGTTCAAATCAGAGGTAGCAAAGCGACCGCCATCCAACGGCACCAATGGGCGCAATTCAGGCGGCAATACTGGCAATACTTCCATGATCATCCAGTCAGGCTTAATACCTGAAGTCTGGAACGCCTCGAGCACCTTTAAGCGCTTAGCGTATTTCTTGATCTTGGCATCGCTACCAGTAGCTTTCAAGTCAGCACGAATGGTCTCAACTTCACGATCGATATCAATCGAACGCAAGAGATCACGAATACCTTCCGCGCCCATGATGGCAGTGAACGCACCGTCACCATACTCTTCAGTCTTAGCAATATATTCATCTTCAGACATGATCTGACCGCGCTTCATTGCGCCTTCAGGAGTCATGCCAGGATCAACCACTACATATGCTTCAAAGTAAAGAACGCGCTCGATATCACGCAATGTCATATCGAGAACCATACCCAAACGGGATGGTAGGGACTTCAAGAACCAGATGTGCGCTACAGGGGCTGCCAACTCAATGTGGCCCATGCGCTCACGACGTACCTTAGCGAGAGTAACTTCAACACCGCACTTCTCGCAGATAACGCCACGGAACTTTAAGCGCTTGTACTTACCGCATAAGCACTCGTAGTCTTTTGTTGGTCCAAAAATCTTGGCGCAAAACAAACCATCACGCTCGGGCTTAAAAGTCCGGTAGTTGATGGTTTCTGGTTTGCGTACTTCACCAAAAGACCATGAGCGAATTTTCTCAGGAGATGCGAGGCCAATCTTGATGACATCAAACTGCTCATCACCCTGCGTTTGCTTAAATAAATCGAGCAATGCTTTCATATCAGTTGCGCTCCATGTCAATGTCAATACCCAACGAACGGATTTCTTTTACCAGCACGTTGAAGGATTCGGGCATGCCAGCATCAATCGTGTGCTCGCCCTTGACGATGTTTTCGTAAACCTTGGTACGGCCTGCGACGTCATCGGACTTCACTGTCAGCATTTCCTGCAAGACATATGAAGCACCGTATGCTTCGAGGGCCCAGACTTCCATCTCACCAAAGCGCTGACCACCGAACTGAGCTTTACCGCCCAATGGCTGTTGCGTTACTAAAGAGTAAGGTCCGGTTGAACGAGCATGCATCTTGTCATCGACCAAATGGTGGAGCTTCAAGACGTGCATTACGCCAACAGTTACTGGACGCTCGAATTGATCGCCAGTACGGCCGTCGCACAAAATCATTTGCTGACGTGAAGGAGTCATCTTCAAAGAAGTAGCTACTTCTTCTGGATAAGCCAACTCGAGCATGCGTCCGATTTCAGCTTCTGTAGCACCGTCAAACACTGGGGTTGCAAATGGCAAGCCTTGGCGGAGATTCTCAGCCAATACTGTGATTTGCTCGTCAGTGAAGTTGTCGATGTCTTCAATGCGGCCTGTTTCGTTGTAAAGCTGTTTGAGGAACTTACGTAACTCAGCTTGTTTAGCTTGTTGACGAACCATCTCGTCGATACGCTTACCAATACCTTGAGCCGCCCAACCTAAGTGGGTTTCCAAGATCTGACCAACGTTCATACGGGAAGGAACACCCAATGGGTTCAAGACGATGTCAACAGGCCGTCCGTCAGCCATAAATGGCATGTCTTCAGCTGGAGCGATTTTAGAAACCACACCTTTGTTACCGTGACGACCGGCCATCTTGTCACCAGGCTGCAAGCGACGCTTAACAGCCAAGTACACCTTAACCATCTTTGTTACGCCAGGCTGTAAATCATCGCCCTGGGTAAGCTTGGTACGCTTCTCTTCAAATGCCTCATCAAACTGTTTACGTTTCGCTTCGATAGAAGATTTGATCGCTTCAACTTGTGAGGCAATTTCTTCATCCGCTGGACGAACATCAAACCAATGGTATTTGTCTAAGCTAGCAAGGTATTCCTTGTCGATCTTAGTGCCTTTAGCTAATTTCTGAGGACCACCATTAGCAACTTTGCCAATCAACAGCTTTTCTAAACGCATGAAGGCATCGCCTTCAACAATACGCAACTGATCGTTTAAGTCCAAACGATAGCGTTGTAATTCTTCTTGAATGATTGACTGTGCACGGGCATCGCGCTCAATACCTTCACGGGTGAAGACTTGAACATCGATAACAGTACCGATCATTCCTGATGGAACGCGCAAAGAAGTATCTTTAACATCAGATGCTTTTTCACCGAAGATCGCACGGAGGAGCTTCTCTTCAGGAGTGAGAGTTGTCTCGCCCTTTGGAGTTACCTTACCAACCAATACGTCACCAGCTTCAACTTCAGCACCGATGTAAACAATACCGCTTTCATCTAAACGGGAGAGTTGTGACTCTGCCAAATTAGAGATATCGCGAGTAATTTCTTCTGAACCAAGCTTGGTATCACGTGCAACCACTGACAACTCTTCAATATGAATAGAGGTGTAGCGGTCGTCAGCAACAACTTTCTCAGAGATCAAGATTGAATCTTCGAAGTTGTAACCGTTCCATGGCATAAATGCCACAGTCATGTTTTGACCCAAAGCCAATTCACCTAAATCGGTAGATGCACCGTCAGCAACTACGTCGCCGCGGGCTACACGATCGCCAACCTTCACGATTGGACGTTGGTTGATGTTGGTGTTTTGGTTTGAACGGGTGTACTTGATGAGGTTATAAATATCCACACCAACTTCACCAGCTGCAGTCTCATCATCGTTTACACGAATCACAACACGATTCGCATCAACGTAATCAACAATACCGCCACGCGCTGCTAATACAACAGTGCCGGAGTCAACCGCAACAATACGCTCTAAGCCGGTACCAACCAATGGCTTATCTGGACGCAAGCAAGGAACCGCTTGACGCTGCATGTTCGCACCCATCAACGCACGGTTCGCATCATCGTGCTCTAAGAATGGAACGAGTGAGGCAGCAGCAGAAACGATCTGGCTAGGAGCAACGTCGATGAAATCGATACGCTCTGGGCTAACCATCATGGTTTCACCAGCTTGACGAGCAGAAACCAATTCGTCAGCTAATTTACCGTTTTTGTCGATCGTTGCATTCGCCTGAGCAATAACGTATTTCGCCTCTTCAATAGCAGAGAGATACATCACTTCATCGCTTACCTTGCTATTAGCAACCTTACGATAAGGTGTTTCTAAGAAACCATGCTCATTCAAGCGCGCAAACAACGCGAGTGAGTTGATCAAACCAATGTTTGGTCCTTCTGGAGTTTCGATCGGGCAAACACGTCCGTAGTGGGTTGGGTGCACGTCGCGCACTTCGAAGCCTGCGCGCTCGCGGGTCAAACCACCAGGTCCCAATGCAGAAATACGACGCTTGTGCGTGATCTCTGAGAGTGGGTTGGTTTGGTCCATAAACTGGGACAACTGTGAAGAACCGAAGAACTCACGAATAGCAGAAGAGATTGGCTTGCTGTTAATCAAGTCATGCGGCATGAGGTTTTCTGTTTCGGCTTGGCCGAGACGCTCTTTAACCGCACGCTCAACACGTGACAAACCAGCACGGAATTGGTTTTCAGCCAATTCGCCAACGCAACGTACACGACGATTACCTAAGTGATCGATATCGTCCACTTCGCCTTTACCGTTACGCAAATCTACGAGGGATTTAATGGTGTCCAGAATATCTTCGTTTGACAGAACCATTGGACCTTCCATTTCTGGACGGTTCAAACGACTGTTGACCTTCATACGGCCAACGCGTGACAAATCGTATGTATCTTCGCTATAGAACAAGCGCTGGAACAAGGCTTCAACAGCATCTTCTGTTGGAGGCTCACCAGGACGCATCATGCGGTAGATGGCAATACGAGCAGCCATTTGATCCGCAGTTTCATCAGTACGCAATGTCTGTGAAATGTACGCACCAGAATCTAAATCGTTGGTGTAGATGGTTTCTAATTGCTTGATACCTGCGTCGCGCAATGTCGCCAACAACTCTTCAGTGATTTCATCATTAGCGTAAGCCAAGATTTCACCGGAGTCTGGATCAACAATATTGCGTGCAACTACACGACCAATTAAGTAGTCATCTGGTACAGCGATTGTTTTTGTTTTTGCAGCTTCGAGTTCGCGGATATGCTTTGCATTGATACGCTTGTCTTTTTGAATGACCACAACGCCATTCTTATCGAGCACATCAAAGCTAGCCAACTGACCACGCAAACGCTCTGGCACAAATTCCATTGAGCCGCCATTAGCAGTCAATGAGAAATGGTCAAAGTTAAAGAAGTTAGCAAGAATCTGTTCGTTGTTTAAACCAATTGCTTTGAGCAAAATGGTGACAGGCATCTTACGACGGCGGTCAACGCGGAAATAGAGAATATCTTTTGGATCAAACTCGAAATCGAGCCATGAACCACGGTAAGGAATGATGCGTGCTGAGAACAGCAACTTACCTGAGCTATGTGTCTTGCCCTTATCGTGTTCAAAGAACACGCCTGGGGAACGGTGCAACTGAGAAACGATCACGCGCTCAGTACCGTTAATCACAAAAGAGCCGTTTTCTGTCATGAGTGGAATTTCACCCATATAGACTTCGCTCTCTTTTACCTCTTTAACCTTAGTAGGCGCTTCGCGATCATAAATAATCAAGCGAACTTTTGCGCGTAAGGCAGAGTGGTATGTGTAACCACGCTGTTGACATTCTTTAACGTCAAACGGTGGCTGTGATAACTGGTAAGACACGTATTCCATACGTGCATAGCCGTTGTTAGACACAATTGGGAACGCTGATGTAAAGGCAGCTTGAAGTCCCTCAGTAAGACGAGACATTGCCGGCTTATCAGCCTGTAAAAATTTAGCGTAGGATTCCAGCTGCGTTGCGATCAGGTACGGAACCTGGTGGTTGTTTACTCGCTTAGCAAAGCTTTTACGGACTCGCTTGCGTTCGGTGAAGCTATAGTTCATTTCATCTCCGAATTCAGCGACTGTACAAAGATTTGGCGATTGGCCACTACCAATCACTGGCGGACAACACTAAACCGTTTCGATCTAGTGTCCGACCAAACTTGCATTCTGCAGTCGTATCAGAAGGCAAACCCGATTTCAATCAGAAATGAAATCGGGTTTGACCTCTAGAGGTCAAACCCAACATGGCTAACGCCCCTTTGTGAGAGGCGCCAGCAGTGTGTGTATTACTTGAGTTCTGCTTTAGCGCCAGCTTCTTCAAGCTTCTTCTTAGCTTCTTCAGCAGTTTTCTTGTCAACGCCTTCTTTGATTGGCTTCGGTGCACCGTCAACCAAGTCCTTAGCTTCTTTCAAGCCAAGACCAGTAATTTCGCGAACTGCCTTAATTACTGAAACCTTGTTTGCGCCAGCTTCGAGCAAGTTAACAGTGAATTCTGTTTGCTCTTCGCCACCACCAGCTGCAGCGCCACCGCCTGCAGGACCAGCAACAGCCATCGCTGCAGCTGAAACACCAAACTTCTCTTCGAACGCTTTAACCAAGTCGTTCAAATCCATAACGGACATGCTACCTACTGCATCAATGATTTCTTCTTTAGTAATCGCCATTTTTAGCTCCTAATACTTAAATAGTTAATCTGTCGCTTATTCAGCGGCAGGGGTTTCGTTTGCTTCTGTTCCAGCTTCTGGGGCTGCGGCTGCAGGCTCAGCGGCTGCTTCAGGAGCGGCTTCAGCGGCTACTGCTGCTGGGGCTGCTGCTTCTGCAGGTGCTGCTGCGGGAGCGGGTGCTCCAGCTGCCTTTTGTGCTGCTACTGCGCCCAATACGCGAGCCATCGCAGATACAGGCGCCAACATCACACCTAACAACTGAGATAACAACTCGTCGCGGCTTGGAATTGTTGCGAGGGCTTTTACGCCTGCAACGTCTAACAACTTGCCGTTATATAAGCCAGCAGTAATGACTAGCTTGTCTTGAGTCTTAGCAAAGTTCTGCAATACTTTTGCCGAAGCAATCGGATCAGCAGAAATGCCGTAAATCAAGGGGCCAACCATCGAATCAGCAAGAGGCTCAAACTGTGTGCCTTGTGCAGCACGGCGTGCCAATGTGTTCTTCAAAACGCGAAGATATACACCTTGGTCACGTGCGCTAGCACGTAGCTTTGTCAACTGCTCTACTGGAATACCACGGTATTCAGCGAGCACGACAGTTTGGGCTCCAGCCAATTGAGCGCCGACATCAGCAACAATCGCTTTTTTGTCTTGTACATTCAAAGGCACGGTTTAACTCCATAAAAACCAACTGTTTCCAGTTGGGGTTACACACCAGCGTCTGATCATTTGTTCACAAAGACTCTTGTGAAAATCTTTTCAGGGTCGCCATCTGCGCTGGCTATTACTTTCGTAACGATTAAGAATTAACTCTTTACAAGCAACTAATTCACCAACGGTCTTTGATGTTCGACTCCCACTCAAGAGCGGAAGTCGACCCAAAGTTCTTTTTTGTTACAAGCTAATTAAGCTGCAGCCTGTAACGATGCTTGGTCTACGCGTACGCCTGCACCCATGGTGCTGCTTACGGCAACCTTCTTTAAATAGATGCCTTTAGATGCAGGAGGTTTTGCTTTATTCAAAGCCTCAAGCAATGCGAGCAAGTTGGATTTCAATGCAGTTGGCTCGAATGAACGGCGGCCAATGCTTGCATGCACGATGCCAGCTTTGTCCACACGGAACTGAACTTGACCAGCTTTTGCATTTTTAACTGCAGTAGCAACGTCAGGAGTAACCGTTCCAACTTTTGGATTTGGCATCAAACCACGTGGGCCCAATACTTGACCTAAAGTACCAACAATTTTCATTGTGTCTGGGGATGCGATCAAAATATCGAAATCAATTTTGCCGCCTTTAATTTGTTCAGCAAGATCTTCCATGCCAACGATTTCTGCACCAGCAGCTTTAGCTTGTTCAGCCTTCTCGCCTTGTGCAAAAACAGCAACACGAACATGCTTACCTGTACCAGCTGGGAGCACTACTGCGCCACGCACAACTTGGTCAGATTTCTTGGCATCAATACCCAACTGAACTGCAACGTCGATAGACTCATCAAACTTAGCAGTTGCACACTCTTTAACGAGGTTCAATGCGTCGTCTAATGAATAAAACTTATTGCGATCAACTTTAGATTGAATTGCTTTTACGCGTTTAGATAACTTAGTCATGATTAGAGACCTTCCACAGTGATGCCCATGGAACGGGCGCTACCAGCGATAGTTCTAACAGCTGCGTCCATATCGGCTGCTGTTAAATCTGGCATTTTTGCTTTAGCGATTTCTTCCGCTTGAGCACGAGTAATTGAACCAACCTTATCGGTGTGGGGACGTGGTGATCCTTTTTCGATCTTCGCAGCCTTCTTAATCATGATGGTTGCTGGAGGAGTCTTCATGATGAATGTGAAGCTCTTATCAGCAAACGCTGTAATCACGACTGGAATTGGTAGGCCAGGTTCCATGCTCTGAGTTTGAGCATTAAACGCCTTACAGAATTCCATAATGTTGAGGCCACGTTGACCCAATGCTGGACCTACGGGAGGTGATGGATTTGCTTTACCTGCAGGGATCTGCAGCTTAATAAAGCCAATGATCTTCTTTGCCATGTGTTGCTCCTAAAAGCGCGCCTAACCTCATAAGGAAAGACCGCTGTTGAGTAAACGCTTCGCTAGTTTTTGGCTTTCTAGCTCCGCTCCTCGGTTAAATACAAAATCTAAATAACCATCTAAAACTTCTTTTACTGCTGCACTGCAAAACTGGACTAAGTCCTTGTTTTTACATCTTTTCTACCTGGCCGAACTCCAGCTCAACTGGGGTACCGCGGCCAAAAATTGTAACAGAAACGCGCAATCTTGACTTCTCGTAGTTCACTTCCTCAACATTTCCGTTGAAGTCTGTAAACGGACCTTCCTTAACGCGCACCATCTCACCCACCTCAAACAGGGTCTTAGGCTTAGGTTTATCCACCCCAGCCTGCATTTGATCCATGATTTTGGTGACTTCTGCTGTAGAAATCGGGCTTGGGCGGTTACGAACACCACCTACGAAACCAGTCACTTTTGGTGTGTTTTTCACCAAATGCCAGCTCTCGTCGGTCATTTCCATCTCAATCAGGACGTATCCTGGGAAGAAACGACGCTCAGAAACTGATTTTGTGCCGGATTTGATTTCCACAACCTCTTCGGATGGAACCAAAATGCGGCCGAATTTCTCAGGCATGCCAGAACGCGCAATGCGCTCTTCAAGACCTTTTTTCACGCTTTTTTCCATGCCGGAATAAGCATGAATAACGTACCAGCGCATATTGCCGGTTGCTTGTGGGTTTGAGGCTACTTCAGAATCAATCATTTTTTACTCACTTCCAGCCCAAAAAGACTGAAAAAACTAGCCATTCAATCAATTTGTCTGCAATCCACAAAAACAAGGACATGATCAGAACAAAGCCAAATACGACTAGAGTCATCTGGGTAGTCTCTTTACGAGTCGGCCAAACAACCTTTTTTACTTCATACCAAGAATCTTTTGCATAGGCGATAAAACGACGCCCATCCGGTGAAATCGCCACAATTAAAACTGCTGCTGCAATACCGCCAAACAAAACAGCCAAGCGCACCAACATAGACTGGTCAACCAGCGTGTAGTAAAGCACTAGCGCGGCGACAACGATTAAAGCAGCGAGTCCAGAGACCCAGCTGCTTTTTTCTTCAGATTGACTTGCTGTTTGTTGAGACATATTGCTTTCAGTTCAAATCGTGGCAGGGGCGGAGGGCATCGAACCCCCAACCTTTGGTTTTGGAGACCAACGCTCTGCCAATTGAGCTACACCCCTTTATAAAAAACTACTTAAGCCAAAATCTTTGCAACCACGCCGGCGCCAACAGTACGGCCACCTTCACGGATCGCAAAACGTAAACCTTCTTCCATCGCGATAGGAGCGATGAGTTTTACGGTAATCGTTACGTTATCACCAGGCATCACCATTTCTTTGTCTTTTGGCAACTCGATTGAACCAGTTACGTCCGTAGTACGGAAGTAGAACTGTGGACGATAGTTGTTAAAGAATGGAGTATGACGGCCACCTTCGTCTTTACCCAAGATGTAAACCTCGGCTGTAAAGTGAGTATGTGGGGTGATTGAACCTGGCTTAGCCAATACTTGGCCGCGCTCAACTTCTTCACGTTTTGTACCGCGTAACAAGATACCAACGTTATCGCCTGCTTGACCTTGGTCGAGCAATTTGCGGAACATTTCAACACCAGTACATGTTGTCTTGAGTGTTGGCTTGATACCGATGATTTCAATCTCTTCGCCAACTTTAACGATACCGCGCTCGATACGGCCTGTAACAACAGTACCGCGACCGGAGATAGAGAACACGTCTTCTACTGGCATCAAGAACGCGCCGTCAACAGCACGCTCTGGAGTTGGGATGTATGAGTCAAGTGCTTCAGCCAATTTCATGATGGCTTCTTTACCCAATTTGCCTTCGTCGCCTTCAAGGGCTAACTTAGCAGAACCTTGGATGATTGGTGTGTCATCGCCAGGGAAGTTGTACTTAGATAGAAGCTCACGAACTTCCATTTCAACTAACTCGAGCAATTCAGCGTCATCAACCATGTCGCACTTGTTCAAGAACACGACGATGTAAGGAACACCAACTTGGCGTGCCAAGAGGATGTGCTCACGTGTTTGTGGCATTGGGCCGTCAGCAGCAGAGCAAACTAAAATTGCGCCGTCCATCTGAGCAGCACCAGTAATCATGTTCTTAACGTAGTCAGCATGTCCTGGGCAATCCACGTGAGCGTAGTGACGATTTGCAGTCTCATACTCAACGTGTGCAGTATTAATCGTAATACCGCGTGCTTTTTCTTCTGGAGCAGCATCGATCTGATCGTATGCTTTAGCTTCGCCACCGAATGCTTTAGAAAGCACGGTTGCGATTGCTGCTGTCAATGTGGTTTTACCGTGGTCAACGTGACCGATGGTGCCTACGTTTACGTGCGGTTTTGTCCGCTCGAATTTTTCTTTTGCCATTTTTAATCTGCCTTTAGTTAACTCTTAAACCAAACACGAAATACACAATTAATAAAACCTAACATGGTGCCCATGGGCAGGATCGAACTGCCGACCTCTCCCTTACCAAGGGAGTGCTCTACCACTGAGCCACATGGGCGTAATCTAATGCAACAAATTCTGGAGCGGGATAAGAGAATCGAACTCTTGACCGAAGATTGGAAATCTGCTGTTTTACCATTAAACTAATCCCGCACATCTGGTGGAGGGGGTAGGATTCGAACCTACGTAGGCGTAGCCAACAGATTTACAGTCTGCCTCCTTTAGCCGCTCGGACACCCCTCCGCGAACCCAATATTCTGACTCCAAATGGAGTTTCTGTCAATCACTCTAAACGCTTTGCACAAGTAAAAACGCCCAGACCTAAAAGGGTCTGGGCGTCGCATTGGTGCCCGGCAGTTACCTACTTTCACACGGGTAATCCGCACTATCATCGGCGTAGAATCGTTTCACTGTCCTGTTCGGGATGGGAAGGAGTGGTTCCAATTCGCTATGGTCACCGGGCGTAGAGGGTCGAGTTGCTGATTAAATCAACAACTCTATTTGAGTAAGCATGTAATAAGGATGCAGATTAAATCTGGCAAACATCCAACACAATAGTGCTGGTTATAGGATCAAGCCTAACGGGCAATTAGTATCGGTTAGCTTAATGCATTACTGCACTTCCACACCCGACCTATCAACGTTGTGGTCTTCAACGACCCTTTATGTAGGTTAAACCTACGGGAGATCTCATCTTCAGGCAAGTTTCCCGCTTAGATGCTTTCAGCGGTTATCTCTTCCGTACATAGCTACCCTGCGATGCTTCTGGCGAAACAACAGGTACACCAGCGGTACGTCCACTCCGGTCCTCTCGTACTAGGAGCAGCCCCCGTCAAATCTCCAACGCCCATGGCAGATAGGGACCAAACTGTCTCACGACGTTTTAAACCCAGCTCACGTACCTCTTTAAATGGCGAACAGCCATACCCTTGGGACCGGCTACAGCCCCAGGATGAGATGAGCCGACATCGAGGTGCCAAACACCGCCGTCGATATGAACTCTTGGGCGGTATCAGCCTGTTATCCCCAGAGTACCTTTTATCCGTTGAGCGATGGCCCTTCCATACAGAACCACCGGATCACTATGACCTGCTTTCGCACCTGCTCGACTTGTCGGTCTCGCAGTTAAGCACGCTTTTGCCATTGCACTTTAGGTACGATGTCCGACCGTACCAAGCGTACCTTCGTACTCCTCCGTTACACTTTGGGAGGAGACCGCCCCAGTCAAACTGCCTACCATGCACTGTTCCCGACCCGGATAACGGGCCAAGGTTAGAACCTCAAATAAATCAGGGTGGTATTTCAAGGTTGGCTCCAACAGAACTAGCATCCTGTTATCAACGCCTCCCACCTATCCTACACAGACCGATTCAAAGTCCAATGCAAAGCTACAGTAAAGGTTCATGGGGTCTTTCCGTCTAGCCACGGGTAGATTGCATCATCACAAACATTTCAACTTCGCTGAGTCTCAGGAGGAGACAGTGTGGCCATCGTTACGCCATTCGTGCAGGTCGGAACTTACCCGACAAGGAATTTCGCTACCTTAGGACCGTTATAGTTACGGCCGCCGTTTACTGGGACTTCAATCAAGAGCTTGCACCCCATCATTTAATCTTCCAGCACCGGGCAGGCGTCACACCCTATACGTCCACTTTCGTGTTTGCAGAGTGCTGTGTTTTTATTAAACAGTCGCAGCCACCTTTTTATTGCAACCCTTTCGTCCTTCCGTTGTTCACGGTCAAACTACAAGGGCGCACCTTATCCCGAAGTTACGGTGCAAATTTGCCGAGTTCCTTCTCCTGAGTTCTCTCAAGCGCCTTAGAATACTCATCTCGCCCACCTGTGTCGGTTTGCGGTACGGTCTTGTTAGACTGAAGCTTAGAGGCTTTTCTTGGAACCACTTCCAATTGCTTCGCGAATAAATTCGCTCGTCTCACGCCCTTGAATTACGCTACCGGATTTACCTAATAGCCATCTCCAACGCAAGAACCGGGACTTCCAACACCCGGACAACTTTCCGCGATCCGTCCCCCCATCGCATCTAACAATGGTCAAGGAATATTAACCTTGTTCCCATCAGCTACGCATCTCTGCCTCGCCTTAGGGGCCGACTCACCCTGTTCCGATGAACGTTGAACAGGAAACCTTGGGCTTACGGCGAGGGGGCTTTTCACCCCCTTTATCGCTACTCATGTCAGCATTCGCACTTCTGATACCTCCAGCATCCTTTACAAGACACCTTCACAGGCTTACAGAACGCTCTCCTACCATCACATTACTGTGATCCGCAGCTTCGGTTATATGCTTAGCCCCGTTACATCTTCCGCGCAGGACGACTCGATCAGTGAGCTATTACGCTTTCTTTAAAGGATGGCTGCTTCTAAGCCAACCTCCTGACTGTTTTAGCCTTCCCACTTCGTTTCCCACTTAGCATATATTAGGGACCTTAGCTGGCGGTCTGGGTTGTTTCCCTCTTGACACCGGACGTTAGCACCCGATGTCTGTCTCCCGTGCTTGCACTTGTAGGTATTCGGAGTTTGCTATGGCGCAGTAATCCGCAATGGACCCCACTACCATGACAGTGCTCTACCCCCTACAGTGATACACGAGGCACTACCTAAATAGTTTTCGGAGAGAACCAGCTATTTCCAGTTTTGTTTAGCCTTTCACCCCTATCCACAGCTCATCCCCTAACTTTTCAACGTTAGTGGGTTCGGTCCTCCAGTACGTGTTACCGCACCTTCAACCTGGCCATGGATAGATCAACTGGTTTCGGGTCTACACCCAGCAACTAGCGCCCTATTCGGACTCGCTTTCGCTACGCCTTCCCTATTCGGTTAAGCTTGCTACTGAATGTAAGTCGCTGACCCATTATACAAAAGGTACGCAGTCACCCCTTACGAGGCTCCTACTGTTTGTATGCACACAATTTCAGGATCTATTTCACTCCCCTCCCGGGGTTCTTTTCGCCTTTCCCTCACGGTACTTGTTCACTATCGGTCGATTACGAGTATTTAGCCTTGGAGGATGGTCCCCCCATATTCAGACAGGATTTCACGTGTCCCGCCCTACTTGTCTCTAGCCTAGTACCACCCAATAATTTTCACATACGGGACTATCACCCTTTATTGTTGGACTTTCCATTCCATTCTGTTAATTACTGAGCTATCACTAGAAGGCTCTTCCCATTTCGCTCGCCACTACTCTGGGAATCTCGGTTGATGTCTTTTCCTCTCGCTACTTAGATGTTTCAGTTCACGAGGTTCGCTTCTCATACCCTATGTATTCAGGTATGGATACCACAAAAGTGGTGGGTTTCCCCATTCAGAAATCCCCGGATCAAAGCTTATTTACCAGCTCCCCGGGGCTTATCGCAGGTTATAACGTCTTTCGTCGCCTGTAATCGCCAAGGCATCCATCATGTGCACTTATTCACTTGATCCTATAACGAGCACCATTGCTAGTACCTGTTACAGGTTTACTTCTACTTCTGACATGTTTGCCGTAATCTAAACTGTAAGTACTTTGTTAAGAACTTGGTAAAACTCGTTTGTATTACTGATTGATGATTCAATCTTTACCCTTATTACATTGTCAAATGTCCTCTCAAAGAAACATTTGACACTTTGCTTACTCAAATTTTTAAAGAACAGCCATAAATGGCAAAACTAAACGATTAAGTCTTCGCTTAGTTTTGACATTTAGATGATGGTGGAGGATGACGGGATCGAACCGACGACCCCCTGCTTGCAAAGCAGGTGCTCTCCCAGCTGAGCTAATCCCCCAACGTCCCACTAAGTCTTGTTTCTGGCTGGTGGTGGGTCTGGTAGGACTTGAACCTACGACCCCTGCGTTATCAACACAGTGCTCTAACCAGCTGAGCTACAGACCCGTGGCTTTTATTGTCAACCGATAAGTGTGGGCACTATAGATCCAGCATCTTTTCTCTAGAAAGGAGGTGATCCAGCCGCACCTTCCGATACGGCTACCTTGTTACGACTTTACCCCAGTCATGAACCCTGCCGTGGCAGTCGCCCTCCTTGCGGTTAGGCTAACGGCTTCTGGCAAAACCCACTCCCATGGTATGACGGGCGGTGTGTACAAGACCCGGGAACGTATTCACCGCGACATTCTGATCCGCGATTACTAGCGATTCCAGCTTCACGTAGTCGAGTTGCAGACTACGATCCGGACTACGATGCATTTTCTGAGATTAGCTCCCCCTCGCGGGTTGGCAACCCTCTGTATGCACCATTGTATGACGTGTGAAGCCCTACCCATAAGGGCCATGAGGACTTGACGTCATCCCCACCTTCCTCCGGTTTGTCACCGGCAGTCTCTTTAGAGTGCTCTTGCGTAGCAACTAAAGACAAGGGTTGCGCTCGTTGCGGGACTTAACCCAACATCTCACGACACGAGCTGACGACAGCCATGCAGCACCTGTGTTCACTTTCTCTTACGAGCACCTAATGTATCTCTACTTCGTTAGTGACATGTCAAGGGTAGGTAAGGTTTTTCGCGTTGCATCGAATTAATCCACATCATCCACCGCTTGTGCGGGTCCCCGTCAATTCCTTTGAGTTTTAATCTTGCGACCGTACTCCCCAGGCGGCTGACTTCACGCGTTAGCTACGTTACTCAGGATGTAAATCCCGAACAACTAGTCAGCATCGTTTAGGGCGTGGACTACCAGGGTATCTAATCCTGTTTGCTCCCCACGCTTTCGTGCATGAGCGTCAGTGTTATCCCAGGGGGCTGCCTTCGCCATTGGTATTCCTCCACATATCTACGCATTTCACTGCTACACGTGGAATTCTACCCCCCTCTGACACACTCTAGCTATACAGTCACAGGCGCCATTCCCAGGTTAAGCCCGGGGATTTCACGCCTGTCTTGTATAACCGCCTGCGCACGCTTTACGCCCAGTAATTCCGATTAACGCTCGCACCCTACGTATTACCGCGGCTGCTGGCACGTAGTTAGCCGGTGCTTATTCTTCAGGTACCGTCATTCCCGGACTGTGTTAGAGCCGGTGTTTCTTCCCTGACAAAAGAGCTTTACAACCCGAAGGCCTTCTTCACTCACGCGGCATTGCTGGATCAGGGTTTCCCCCATTGTCCAAAATTCCCCACTGCTGCCTCCCGTAGGAGTCTGGGCCGTGTCTCAGTCCCAGTGTGGCTGATCGTCCTCTCAGACCAGCTACTGATCGTCGCCTTGGTGGGCTTTTACCCCACCAACAAGCTAATCAGGCATCGGCCGCTCTAATCGCGCGAGGTCTTTCGATCCCCCGCTTTCCCCCTCAGGGCGTATGCGGTATTAGCACAGCTTTCGCTGCGTTATCCCCCACGATAAGGTACGTTCCGATGTATTACTCACCCGTTCGCCACTCGCCACCAGGTGCAAGCACCCGTGCTGCCGTTCGACTTGCATGTGTAAGGCATGCCGCCAGCGTTCAATCTGAGCCAGGATCAAACTCTTCAGTTCAATTCCTGTGATCCTTGCGGATCGTCGCACTCATTCAAGAAATTGACTTGGTAATAAAACCAAATCTTTTTACTGTCTATGAGTACTATTTATTTACATCTGTCCCGAAGGACTGGATGCTTTCACTTAGTACCCACAATTATCGGTTGACTAATTTTTAAAGAGGGCTGACTTGTTTTGTATTTCAAATAACATTCAGCAGAGAGGTGAGACTATAGCGCACTTATTTTGGGTCGTCAACACCTTTCGTAGTCTTTTTCTTAAAAAAGGCAGGGTTTTTTCCTATTAAAAAAATAAGCTCAATAAAAACAAGCACTTAGTTTTGAAAAAAATTTTCAACTTTTTTCTTAAATTTCTATTTTTTTAGGCTTTTTTGAATTCAAGGTATGAATTCAGTCGATTTTTGACCACCAATTTCATCCCTTATTGCGCATAAGCCACACATTAGGGAAAACCCTGAAAATTATTCTAATTCCTGCTAATATATTGCTATGCACAATAAATTAGCGAATAGTCACTTACCTGCGAGCCCATATTCGGCCGGGCAGACTGTACCCGTTCGCGAACTTCATGCGGGCTACAGAGAAGAGATATTGAATCATTTACTACAGCTAAATGATGAAGATAGACGCTTACGCTTTGGGACTCAAACCCCTGATGAGGTCATTCGTCACTATGTAGAGCACTTAGATTTCAACAAAGATGCTATTTTCGGCGTATTTGATTTGGATCTGAAGCTCATTGGCATGGCCCATTTAGCCTATTTGCCAGAGCATAAGGGGCAACCACGAGCTGCTGAATTTGGCGTATCAGTACTGCCAGAAGGGCGCTCTCAGGGCCTAGGGACAGCGCTATTGAAGCGTTCTGCCGTGCATTCACGCAATACCCGCATTGAAACACTATATGTTCACTGCCTTGCAAACAATAAGGCGATGATGCATTTGGCACAAAAGGCTGGAATGACAGTTGAATACGCCTATGGCGATGCCGACGCTTGCCTTAAATTGCCACCCGCAAGTCCTGCAACCATTGTGGAAGAAGCTGCAAACGAACAGTGGGCTGATATGGATTACGTTCTGAAGAAAAACCTCAAGCAATCCAATCAAGCATGGTGGTGGTTCTTAGGTAGGCCTGGTCTCGCGCGTTAATTAATTCTGCATTAATTTTTGTTGGGTGCGCCACGCAATATCCAACCAGTTAATGTAGACAAATCCGCGTCATTCAGTTTTGTGTTCGCCGGCATAGGCACCACACCCCAAGACCCAGATCCGCCTTTAGCAATTTTATTTTTTAAAAACGTTTGAGCATTCGCATCGCCCTTATATTTTTCTGCAATCGCTTGAAAGCTTGGGCCAACAATTTTTTTATTGATTGCATGACAGCCTAAGCATGCATTTTGTTTTGCAATTGCAAATGCTTTTTCATCTTCAGCACTAGCTTGTGCGACAGACATAATGCAAGCGAGTGCTGCAAACAAACAAAATATTTTTACAGTCACTCGCTTTTTAAACATCAACAGCCTTCAATAAATTACTGAAATTTTGGTGGGCTGCTAGGCTGTGTTTGATCGGCCTTGCCTTGTTTTTCTAGGCGCACTTTTTCTTCTTGAGAAATAATGTCGAAATAAACATAAACATCTTTAACGCCGTTTGTATTGCTGGCTACTTTCTTGGCAATATCCGCTTCGTTTTGCGTCAAGATGCCCATAAGATAAACGCTGCTTCCTTCAGCAACTATCGCCATAGAATTCGATGGCAACTGATCAGTGAAGATCATTTGAGTTTTGAGTTTTGATTCGAGATAAGAATCATTTGCACGAGCTGTGTAACTACTGTTCGGTCCAATAATTAATTCATTAAACACCGAGCGTGCATTCTTCATGCTTTTTACATAAGCATCTGCCTGACCCTTAATGTCGGCGTCCTTAACTTCTCCAGTCAGCAAAACCTTTTGATTAAACGAAGTGACATTAATGTGTGCGTTATCTCCGAATTTCTTTGCCAGCGCGTTTTCTGCCTCTAGCTCAATACCTTTATCGATAGCCTGTACGCCTGGCGTGCGTCGATCTGCTGCTATCGATGCGCCAGCTGCAACACCACCTACTGCGAGCACTCCACATGCTGTCACCTGAGATGCAATTAACAACACAACCAATAACTTGGCGATAGAGGAAATTTTCATGGGGATATTTTCTGTGTTTAAGTGGCAATAACTTTTAGTCGAGCAGGACATGGTCTACGCCATCACACAAGGCGTGCAGTAAAACCAAATGCGTTTCCTGAATGCGTGCAGTCCTTGTTGATGGCGCGCATAAATGAATGTCATCCTTATCGAGTAATTCAGCAATCTTTCCGCCACCATTGCCAGTAAATGCGATAACGCTCATTCCTAGTTTTTTTGCGGCCTCTATTGCTTTAATCACATTCTTTGAATTTCCTGAAGTTGAAATTCCCAACAGAATGTCACCTTTTTTACCGAGTCCACGAACCTGCTTGCTGAAAATCTCATCGTAGCTGTAGTCATTTCCAATAGCCGTCAAAATGGAAGTGTCGGTTGTCAAAGCAATCGCAGCCAACTCTTGGCGCTCTCTCTCAAAGCGGCCAACAAGCTCTGCCGCAAAATGTTGAGCATCGGCAGCCGAGCCACCATTGCCACAGGCCATAACCTTGCCGCCAGAACGCAAGCAATCAACCATTGTCATTACGCCTCTAGCAACCGATTCAGGCAGAAGTTTTTCAGCTTCCTGCTTCACCGCAATGCTGTCCAGAAAGTGCTGGGATGCGCGCTTGCGCAAACGTTCGTTAATCTCTTTTTCCATAGCAATATTATGCGCCAAAGATGCCCCAATTTCACCAGCAAGCGCCCGATCTCAAAAGCAACGTATTCTCTTGTTAATTACCTAACTTTTATCGGGCAGATTCATGGAACTTAGCTCATTGGATTTTTTAAAGCAGCAGGATTTGCCTGCTGGGGCTCTTTACATGGTGGCCACCCCTATTGGCAATTTGGGCGATATTACGTTGCGCGCCTTACATGTCTTAAATTCAGTTGATGGAATTGCCTGTGAAGATACTAGGCATAGCGCTGCGTTACTCCAGCAATTTGGCATTCATAAAAAATGTTTGGCGCTGCATGAACACAACGAAATCAGTGGTGCTCAAACGGTGATCCAGCACCTCACTAATAATGAGCGCTGGGCCTATATTTCCGATGCCGGCACACCAGGCGTTTCAGACCCCGGGGCAAGGTTGGTAAATGAAGTTCAAAATGCAGGCCTGCGAGTCATACCCGTTCCAGGAGCAAGTGCAGTATCCAGCGCTATCTCAGCGGCGGGATCTGTGATGCATGGTTCAGAAGGACGCTTTCAATTTTTAGGTTTTTGGCCCAATAAAACCAGAGATCGTGAAAACTTTTTGAAAGATATTTCTAGCAGTAAAAAAGCCAGCATCTTTTTTGAATCTCCACATCACATCAAAGAGACCTTGGTGTTGTTGGCAAATCATTTAGAGCCGAATCGTCTGCTTTTAATTTGCCGTGAGCTCACCAAAAAATTTGAAGAGATTGTTTCCCTTGAAGCAAAAAATGTTGCTGACTGGCTTGCGGGCGCAGAGAGCCTTAAGGGTGAATTTGTGATTGTCGTTGCAGGGCGCCCAGCCAATGGTGATGAGGCTCCGAAACATGCAGCGCTTTTGCTGTGGGCTAATGCGTTAAGTCCTTATATGGGTAGCAAAGAAATTGCTGCAGTCCTCTCGCAAACCTTAGGCATCACAAAAAAAGAGGCTTACCAAATTGCCTTAGATGCAAAAAGCGAATAGGCAAAAATAAAAAAGCTGGCATATAGCCAGCTTTTAAATAAGCACAACAAAAATTATTTTGCAGCAGGTGCTTTTGGCTCAGGTAATTTCCCACCGGCAGAGTTTGCCAAATACACAACTGCACGACCTAGCTCATAGTCACTCACATCAGCAGGAGCAGCACCGCCGCGCGCAGGCATAGCGCCTTTTCCTTTGACGACTGATGTCAACAAGCCATCATAGCCCTTACCTAAGCGTGAGGCCCATGCGCCGGCATCGCCAAATTTAGGAGCGCCCGCAGCGCCGCTTGCATGGCATGCAGCACAAACTGCTTTATAAACTTGCTCACCTGTTTGAAGCTCTTTAGGGGTGCTAGCGTCTTTAAAATTCAACTGCGCTACTGGCTTAATCAATTGTTCAGCACTTGCAGAAGAGTCGCCGCGCTTGCCGTTGTTCACAAAAACCATTAGCAACAAAATAATGATGAGTGGCACAAAGAAGCTTGCAAACACCATGATGATGAGTTGTTTTGGGGACTTAATTAGACTTCCGTGCTCGTTGCTCATAAGAATTTATCGTTTGACGGGTTTTAGGGTTGTTTTGCCGTGATTATAACTAGAGAGTAGGGTTATAGGCACTTACAATAGGAGGGTAACCAGATTTCACTGGCGCCCGTAGCTCAGTGGATAGAGTATTGGCCTCCGAAGCCAAGGGTCGCAGGTTCGATTCCTGCCGGGCGCGCCAAAAACAGAGGGGTTTTTGACTTACATCATGCGGAAAATTGTGAAAACCGCTATCATTTGCACCTAACTTATTGATTCTTATCGTGTCTACACATCTAAATTCCGCCCTTTCAGAGCCTTCATTAACTAACCCTTTGCCGCCAGAGGCGCCATTACCGCATCGAAAAATCATTCGAAGCTGGTTAATTCCCATGGCGCAAGGCGAAACTGGGCGTGCAATCATGCTCCTAGTGGTCGATGCCCTCCTATGGCTCGGCTGTATTGCAGGTACCATTTTTGTTGAAAGCGTTCTGCTTAAAGTTGTATTTGGTCTCGTTGCGGGCTTTGTTACTGGACGCATCTTTATTTTGGGTCATGATGCGTGTCACCAAAGCTACACCCCCAATCGTGAGCTCAATAAAGTATTGGGTCGCATTGCTTTCTTGCCTTCACTCACACCATATAGCTTGTGGGATGTTGGCCATAACGTTGTGCATCACGGTCAAACAAATCTGAAGGGCTTTGACTTTGTTTGGGCGCCTTTATCAAAATCAGAATACGACGCGCTTCCCGCATGGCGTAAGGCTCTCGAGCGCCTATACCGAAGCGGTTGGGGCCCTGTTTTCTACTACCTAATTGAAATTTGGTGGAGGCGCGAGTACTTCCCAAATGCAAAAAACAAACCTGGTGATCGCCCAATTTTCCTAAAAGATAATTTGCTCGTTACCGCATTTGCAATTGTTTGGATTGCTTGTTTAATTGCCGGCGCTATTGCAACTGGTCAATCTATTTGGGTTGCTTTAATCACTGGTTTCGCGATCCCATTCTTATTTTGGAACGGCATGATCGGCTTTGTGGTCTACGTACATCACACTCATCCAAAGGTCTCTTGGTACGACAAAAAATCTGAGTGGTTACGTGCTCAGCCATTTGTTTCGACCACTGTGCATCTGACTTTTAACTGGATTTGGGGCAAATTGATGCACCACATCATGGAGCACACAGCCCACCATGTGGATATGAGCGTGCCGCTTTATCGCCTGCCGGAAGCTCAACAGACCCTAGAAACCATCCTCCCAGAGCGTATTTTTGTACAAAAGTTCTCTTGGAGCTGGTATTTCGATACTGCGCGCAAGTGCAAGCTTTATGACTTTGAAAATAAGGCTTGGCTGGATTTTGACGGCAATAAAACGGCTGATTCAGTCCGAGTTGTGCTCAGCCCAGCCCCAGCGGGACAAAACGGGTAAAATAGATCTTCTGTATAGATTTGCCTTACCCGGATTGCCCATGACTACCTCGACTCCAGCAGCTACCCAAGAAACCTCCCAGAGCCTCAAATTTTGCTCTTCTTGCAGCCGTGAAAAACGACTTGAGGGTGGCACATGGATTCCGACAAGCAATCGTAAGCAACGCTGGATCTGCGCAAGCTGTTTATACAACCGCACACATCGTACCGGTTCAGCAAAAACCTAATATCACTAGTAGTAAAAAGTTTTAAGCGCGATCTCCAACATAGGGGTTCGTTTTTCGCTCCTGACCAAATGTCGACATTGGTCCATGGCCCGGCACAAACTGCACATCATCACCCAAGGGCCACAATTTAGTTTTAATTGCATTAATTAAATCCGCATGGTTGCCACGTGGAAAATCAGTCCTTCCAATTGAGCCCGCGAACAAGACATCGCCAACAATTGCCAAGCGATCTTCTTTGTCAAAAAATATCACATGACCTGGAGTATGTCCCGGACAATGAAACACTTCCAGATCAACATTGCCAACTTTTACATGATCGCCGTCATTTAACCAACGGTCAGGCTCAAAAACTTTGGCATGTCCAAAACCAAAACGCACTGTTTGCTCTGGTAATTGATCAATCCAAAATCGCTCGTCTTCCTGCGGCCCTTCAATAGGCACGGACAGCTGATCAGCCAAGTCTTTAGCAGCTGCACAATGATCAAGATGCCCATGGGTTAGCAAGATCTTCTTAACCCTTCCGCCCATCTGCTTAACGCCTTCGAGGATCTTCTCAATATCTCCGCCAGGATCCACCACCGCAGCATCGCCAGTCTCTTGGCAAACCAAAATGGAGCAATTTTGCTCATAAGGGGTGACAGGAACAATTCCTAATTTGATTGGCATATATGTACAGTGGCTAAATTCATAATTTGATGAATAAACATTTTATGAGAGTGGGCATAAAATGCTCTCAAAGGATAAAACAATGAACAGCCAAGATACTTTTAAATTTGCAGAAACTCACGAATGGGTGGACCAGGAAGATGATGGCCTAATCTGGGTTGGCATTAGCAACCACGCCCAAGAGGCTCTTGGTGATGTCATGTTCTTTCAGGCGCCAAAGCTTGGTCAACAAGTAAAGCAGGGCGAAGCAATTGCAGTCATTGAGTCAGTAAAAGCAGCGAGCGATATTCATGCTCCAGTGAGCGGTGAAGTTGTTGCGCTCAATGAGGAGGTAGATGCATCACCTGAGCTCGTAAATGAAAAACCTTATGGTGTATGGCTTTTTAAGATCAAACCCACATCCGAGGACACTCTTGCCTCCGACTTAAGCAAGCTCTTAACTTTAGAAACATATAACGCAGGCCCCGGAGCCTAAAAATTAGATAGAAATTGGGTCGCGCTCAATTAGCCAGCGAATGCGGCCTTCCTTGCTAATGCGCCCCTGAGAAATCTCCCGCAAATAACGGTCCATTGTCTCTAAAATTTCTTGTAGGTTTTTGCGGTCATCAGACTCCACTAGCAGTTGAGCGCGCTCTGAACCTGCCACCCGCATCATCGCCTTAGGAACGGGGTCATAGACTCTGAGCCCTTTGGCTATATGGCCTCTGGACTTTAAATAACCTTTCAGGGCACTCAAAAACTGAATCGCCTTATCAAGGCTTTTGGCCTCAGCGTGCACTAATGCCTGATAAGCAAATGGAGGCAAGCCAGCCTCTTTTCTTTCATTTGCCGTGTAGGATAAAAATCCATCTACGTCATGACGCAGTAGATACTGAAAAACTGCAGCCTCCGGAAATTGGGTTTCAATATAAATTGCACCGCCCGCTTCCGAGTCTTTACCGGATCTTCCTGCACGACCCGCTACTTGGACCAATTGAGCAAACAATCTTTCTGCAGCCCTAAAGTCCTGTGAAAACAATCTACTATCAGCATCTAATACGGCAACTAAACCAATGTTTTGATAATCGTGCCCTTTGGCGATCATCTGAGTACCGACAACAATATCAACATTACCCTGGTGTATTTCCTGAAAGAGCTCTTCGGCGCCCTTACTCTTTCTGCTTGAATCTGTATCAACACGCAATACTCTAGCGCTTGGCCACATCTCCTCAATAGAGTCTTCAATCTTTTGTGTGCCCTGTCCTAAGGTCTTTAGATCAGCATTTCCGCATTCAGGGCAATGATTGGGAATGCCCTTAACTAGGCCGCAGTGATGACAACTTAAAACTGACTTCCTAGCTAAAGCGCCGGCCTTATGAAGCACCATATGTGAACTACATTGCTCACATTTAGATAGCCATGAGCATGCACTGCAACTTAGTACCGGCGCATAACCACGTCGATTGATCAGAATTAAGCTCTGCTGATGTTTTTCTAAATTCTGGCTCACCGCATTAGCAAGCGTTTTAGTAATTAAGCTCTTAGATTTTGGTTTCTCAATATCGCCCGGGCTAAATTGTGTTTGCGGATCGCGCGTATTGATCAAATGCACTTTCGGCAAGCTGGCTCCTTGGGCGCGCTGATCTAAACGTATATATTCATAGCGGCCTGCCTTTGCAGCCATCCAGGTTTCCAGGGATGGTGTAGCAGACGCCAACAAGATTGGTACTTTAAGATCATGGGCGCGCCAAATTGCAAGGTCTCGCGCAGAATAACGTATGCCATCTTGCTGCTTATAGGATGAATCATGCTCCTCATCAACAACAATAGCGCGCAAGTTGGGCATAGGCGCTAATGCTGCTAATCGTGTGCCCAAAATTATTTGAGCTTTTCCAGTCATTGCCTCATGCCATGCAATTCCTCTGACCTTTTCACTAACGCCACTGTGAAGTACAACCATTTTTTTATCTGGGAAATATGCTCGTACTCTACGCTCTAACTGTGGCGTTAAATTAATTTCAGGAACCAGAAGCAATACTTGTGCATGTTCCTCATCCAAAATTCCACTGAGCCAATTCAAAAATACTGCAGTCTTTCCACTGCCAGTTTGTCCTTGCAAAAGAATTGCGTTGAATGTATTCGAAGGGCAGGTACGCAATTTTTCAAGTGCGATTTTTTGTCCTTCATTTAAATGTTCTGCATCAACATATCCCTCAACAGCTTCTTGTTTGGTTTTTTTCTTTTGCTTTTCTTCGGCAGCAACTAACTTTTTAGGAATTTTTTCCCAGTCATCCGGCTTTTTCCACATCTGCGGAATGGTGGGAATAATTGTTTCCCCAAGGGCGTGGATGTAATACTGGCTTGCAAAGTTCATTAAGCGCAGAACTGCGGGGTCTAAAGGGGGTAGCGGGGCAACCCTAGAAACACTTTTTAATTTATTGATCTCATAATCAGAGTGAGCGCTCACTTTAATGACTATTCCAACAAGTGAGCCGCGACCAAAGGGAACCTCTACCAGCGATCCAATGGTCGGAGGGCTTCCTAGTAACCCCTCATTCCACAAGTAGTCAAAGCCCTGGGCAAGGGGCTTGTCAACGACGACCTGAACAACAATTGGAGGGGCCATGAATTACGTTTAATTTCTTATTTTGCTTGTGGATAAGTCTGTGGATATCATCCAAGGATTCTGATTTATAAACTAATTTATCAGCTTTCCGTTTTTGCACCCATTTAAAGCTTTTTAGTTATTTCTTATATATATCAATAAGTTACGATGATATTCGAAAGTGAATTTTCATCTTTAATCGCAATCTTACTGAATTTCGAATTTTGCTCTTAACTGTGCATAACTTTCGCTAAAAATTTTAGCGGCAAGTTAGCGATCACTCAGTATTACGACTTTACCCTGAGAGCCCTGGAGCGATTAATGACGGCTTCAGCCAGTGCAGTGACGCTTTCAGGAGGAGTGAACTGAGAAATGCCGTGACCCAAATTAAACACATGGCCATCCAAAGGATGTAAACCGGGTTTAAGGGCCGGTGCGCTCGCCAAATCTTCAAGAAGAAGGTTTGCTTGTTCTGCGATTTGTTTTGGCTCTGCGAACAGGATTAGCGGATCTAGATTGCCTTGCAATGCCAGCGGCTTGCTCAGAGCGAGCAATTGTTTTCTTGCGCGACTAAGTGACATTGTCCAATCGACTGCAATCACGTCAGCACCAACTTGCGCCATGTCATTGAGCCAAATTGCGCCACCTTTAGTAAACATGATCACAGGAATTTTTCTGCCCTCATGCTCGCGTGGCAACATAGCAATCACTTTTTGCATAGACGCCAAAGACATCTTTTGATACCAACCATCTGGCAGCATGCCGCCCCAGGTATCAAAGATCATCAGTGCTTGCGCGCCTGCCTTTACTTGCTCAATTAAATAAGCGGCAACAGATTGTGCATTGATATCCAAGATATGCTGCATCAAATCGGGGCGACTAAACATCATGGTTTTAGCATGACGGAAATCATCTGCACTAGAGCCATCAATCATGTAGCAAGCCAATGTCCACGGGCTTCCTGAAAAGCCAATCAATGGGACACGTTGCTTACCATCCTGAATCAATGCTTTGCGAATTTCAGAGACAGCATCAAAAACATATTTGAGCTGATCCATATCAGCTACACGTAATTTCTTAACCTCTTCTTCTGTGCGAAGCGGGTGCTCAAAGCTTGGGCCTTCGCCAGCCGTAAATTTCAGACCCAACCCCATTGCATCGGGAATGGTCAAAATATCGGAAAACAGAATGGCCGCATCCAATGGATAGCGATCCAAAGGCTGAAGAGTTACTTCAGTAGCATAAGCAGGATTTTTAGCGAGCCCTAGAAAACTTCCGGCTCTAGCGCGTGTAGCGTTGTATTCAGGGAGATAGCGGCCAGCTTGGCGCATGAGCCAAAGCGGTGTTTGATCAACCGCTTCGCCCAGGCAGGCCTTTAAAAACCGATCATTTAACAGCAAGGAGATGACCGGCTATTACTTTTTACGGCGGAAACGAGCAATTGCAGCCAACTGCGCAGCCGCCATTGCAAACTCAGACTGGGCTAAGGCCAAATCAAAGTCAGTGCCACGATTTTGCATCGCTTCTTCGGCACGTTTCTTAGCTTCAATTGCTTTAGCTTCATCAAGATCATGGCCGCGAATAGCAGTGTCTGCTAATACAGTAACGTGATCTGGCTGAACCTCTAAATAGCCACCTGCTACGAAAACAAACTCTTCGTCACCATCAGCTTTTTCAATACGAACTGAGCCTGGACGAATACGTGTAATCAAAGGAGTGTGACCGCGCAAAATGCCGAGCTCACCACTTTCGCCAGGAAGCGCTACAAACTTGGCTTCCCCGCTGAAAATAGACTGCTCAGCACTTACTACATCGACGCGTATGGTTGACATAATTTCCCTAGATTAAAGCTTCTTGGCTTTCTCGATGGCTTCATCAATTGAACCCACCATGTAGAACGCTTGCTCAGGCAAGTGATCCAATTCGCCGCTGCAGATCATTTTGAAACCACGGATAGTTTCTTTCAATGGAACGTATTTGCCTGGTGAACCAGTAAACACTTCAGCAACGTGGAAAGGCTGGGACAAGAAACGTTGAATCTTACGTGCACGTGATACAGCCAATTTGTCTTCTGGTGACAGTTCGTCCATACCCAAAATCGCAATAATGTCGCGCAACTCTTTGTAACGTTGCAATGTCATCTGTACATCACGAGCAACTTCATAGTGCTCTTGACCAACCACTTGTGGGTCGAGCTGACGGCTGGTTGAATCCAATGGATCAACCGCTGGGTAAATACCCAATGCAGCGATATCGCGTGACAACACAACTGTGGAGTCTAAGTGCAAGAAGGTTGTAGCTGGTGACGGGTCGGTCAAGTCATCCGCAGGAACGTAAACGGCCTGAATAGATGTTACAGAACCAGTCTTAGTAGAGGTAATACGCTCTTGCAATTTACCCATCTCTTCAGCCAAAGTAGGCTGGTAACCCACAGCAGAAGGCATACGACCGAGCAAAGCAGAAACTTCGGTACCGGCCAATGTGTAACGGTAGATGTTATCAACGAAGAACAAAATGTCACGGCCTTCGTCACGGAACGCTTCAGCCATTGTCAAACCAGTCAACGCAACGCGCAAACGGTTGCCTGGAGGTTCGTTCATCTGACCAAACACCATCGCCACTTTGTCGATAACGTTAGATTCTTTCATCTCGTGGTAGAAGTCATTACCTTCACGAGTACGCTCACCAACACCAGCAAACACTGACAAACCTGAGTGTTGCTTAGCGATGTTGTTAATCAATTCCATCATGTTCACGGTCTTACCAACACCCGCGCCACCGAACAAGCCAACCTTACCGCCTTTAGCGAACGGGCAAACTAAGTCAATAACCTTAATGCCGGTTTCGAGCAAGTCAACAGAAGGGGAGAGCTCGTCAAACTTCGGTGCTGGCTGGTGAATAGCGCGACGCTCTTCAGTAGCAATCGGACCTGCGTCGTCAATTGGGCGACCCAAAACGTCCATGATGCGGCCCAAAGTTGCTGGTCCAACTGGCACAGAAATTGGCTTGCCTGTAGATTTCACTTCCATGCCACGACGCAAGCCATCGCTCGCACCCATGGCAATCGCGCGCACTACGCCGTCGCCGATTTGTTGCTGAACTTCAAAGGTCAAACCTTTTTCAGCAAATGATTTTTCGCCGCTTTCAACTAATGTCAATGCATCATAAATGTTTGGCATTTTGTCGCGTGGGAACTGAATGTCCACCACTGGACCGATACACTGCACGATATTTCCGTTACTCATCGCATTTCTCCGCTTTTAATTCCTGAATTCTTTCGTATTCCTAAACGCTGACCGCTTAAACCGCAGCCGCTCCGCCAACAATTTCTGACAACTCTTTGGTAATAGCAGCTTGTCGTGTCTTGTTGTAATCCAATTGCAATTCGCCAATTACGTTCTTCGCATTGTCTGAAGCGGCCTTCATTGAGACCATACGTGCAGACTGCTCAGAAGCCATGTTTTCAGCAACCGCCTGATAAATCATTGCTTCAACGTAACGCTTAAGCAGGCCATTCAAAATGGACTCTGCGTCAGGTTCGTAGATGTAATCCCAAGAATTGCCTGTTTTCTCTTCTGGAGTCAAAGCTTCTGCTTCCAAAGGCAAGAGTTTTTCTAAAACAGGCTCTTGTTTCATTGCATTTACAAAGCGGGTGTATGCCAAATAAACAGCATCAATCTCGCCACGCTCAAACGCCTCCAATTGGGCGGTAATCGCACCAATCAAAACATCCAAATGCGGCGTATCGCCAATTTGAATTGTTTGAGAAATGAGTTTTGCTTTTGAGCGATTCAAAAATTGCAGGCCTTTTGAACCAATTGCGGTGTACGCAATCTCAATATTGTTTTCTTGCAAATCGCGCACTTGGTTAGCAATCAAACGCAAGACGTTGGTATTTAAACCGCCGCACAAGCCTTTGTCTGTCGTAACCAAAATCGTGCCAACCTTCTTCACTTCACGAGTTGCCATGTAAGCAGGGCGGAACTCAGGATTTGCTTTAGAAAGATTGGCAACAATCTCACGAATTTTTTCAGCATATGGGCGCGCATTACGCATGCGCTCCTGGGCGCGACGCATCTTGGATGCGGCGACCATTTCCATTGCCTTCGTGATCTTGCGCGTGTTTTGCACGCTCTTGATCTTAGATCGTATCTCTTTTGTGCTTGCCATGATTTATGCGAGCCCTCTTAGAAAGAGGCAGAACGCTTGTAATCCTCAATAGCAGCGCGCAAAGCAGCTTCGTCATCTTTGCTCAAGTCTTTGGTTTCTTCAATACGTGCAACTAAGTCAGCGTATTTAGATTTCAAATGATCTTGCAAACCTTTTTCGAAGGCCAATACGTTCTTCACTTCGAGGTCATCGAAGTAGCCGTTATTCACAGCGTAGAGTGAAGCAGCCATTTCCCAAACTTGGAGTGGCTTGTATTGAGCTTGCTTACACAATTCAGTAACGCGACGACCGCGCTCGAGCTGCTTGCGGGTTGCTTCGTCAAGATCAGATGCGAACTGAGCAAACGCTGCTAATTCACGATATTGCGCTAAGTCGGTACGAATACCGCCAGACAATTTCTTAATAACTTTAGTTTGTGCAGCACCACCAACGCGGGAAACAGAAATACCAGCGTTAATCGCAGGACGTACGCCGGCGTTGAACAAGTCAGTTTCCAAGAAGATCTGACCGTCAGTAATCGAAATTACGTTGGTTGGAACGAATGCAGAAACGTCGCCAGCTTGAGTTTCAATAATTGGCAATGCGGTCAAAGAACCAGTTTTACCTTTTACTGCGCCGTTAGTGAATTTCTCAACATACTCAGCATTTACACGAGCAGCGCGCTCGAGCAAGCGTGAGTGGAGGTAGAACACATCGCCAGGATAAGCTTCGCGGCCTGGTGGGCGGCGGAGCAACAAAGAGATTTGACGATAAGCAACTGCTTGCTTAGTCAAGTCATCGTAAACAATCAAAGCGTCTTCGCCGCGGTCACGGAAGTATTCGCCCATGGTGCAACCTGCGTAAGCAGAGAGGTACTGCATCGCTGCAGACTCAGAAGCACTCGCTGCAACAACCACGGTGTACTCCATCGCGCCCAATTCTGTGAGCTTGCGAACAACGTTAGCAATAGTAGAAGCTTTTTGACCGATCGCCACGTAAACGCAATAAACGCCCTTGCCTTTTTGGTTAATGATCGCGTCAACCGCAACAGCTGTCTTACCTGTTTGGCGGTCGCCAATGATCAACTCACGCTGACCACGGCCAATTGGAACCATCGCATCAATCGCCTTCAAACCAGTTTGTACTGGCTGGCTAACAGATTGACGTGCGATAACGCCAGGAGCAACTTTTTCAATAAAGTCAGTTAACTTAGTGTTGATTGGGCCTTTGCCATCAATCGGTTGACCGAGCGCGTTTACAACGCGACCGAGCAACTCTGGGCCAACTGGAACTTCCAAAATGCGGCCCGTACATTTAACAGGGTCGCCTTCTTTAATGTGGGTGTACTCACCCAACACTACGGCACCAACAGAATCACGCTCGAGGTTTAATGCGAGGCCGATAGTGTTGTTAGGGAACTCCAACATTTCGCCCTGCATAACGCCTGACAAGCCATGTACGCGGCAAATACCGTCGGTCACTGAAATAACAGTGCCTTCGTTGCGAACTTGGGAGTCAACGCCCAATTCGCTAATTCGGCTTTTGATCAGCTCGCTGATCTCGGAAGGGTTGAGTTGCATTACTTACTCCTGGGTCTTATTTCGTATGTTCTTAATAGGGATCACTTATGCGCCAAGACTTGCTTGCATTTGAGCTAACTGGGCCTTAACTGAACTATCCATTACTTCGTCGCCAACCTGAATGCGAACTCCGCCAATCAATGTTGGGTCAACTTGAATAGTTGGGCGCAATTCTTTACCCCCAAAGCGCTTCTTCAAACTTGACAACAAATCATTTAACGCAGAACCCTCTAAAGGGAATGCGCTAGTAATGTTTACTTCTGCTGCGCCTTCGCTCTTGTTCTTCATTGCTTCAAATTGCTGTGCAATTTCAGGAACGGCTGCTAAGCGGTGGTTTTGATTTACAAGATTTAAAAAGCTGGCAACCTTGCCATCCAGCTTGGTCTTAACCATGCCAGAAAGTAACTTACTTAAATCATCAGCGGACACTTTTGGATTGTTTGACAAAGCAGCAACTTCTGGCAAAGCAGCAAGCTGTGCCAATTCGTTTAACTGCTCCAAACAACCAGCAAGCTCAGCCGGCTTGGCGCTTTGAAAAAGCGCTTCCGCATAAGGACGTGCAATAGTGGCTAAATCAGCCATATCAAAGTTCTGCCTTTAGTTGATCAAGCAATTGGCCGTGGGCTTTTGCATCAATCTCGCGACGCAAAATTTGCTCAGCGCCTTTAACAGCGAGAACAGCAACTTCGGCACGCAGCACTTCACGAGCGCGCGTTACTTGTTGATCTGCGTCTTGCTTAGCTTGAGAAATGATTCGAGCCGCTTCAGCTTGTGCGTTAGCGCGAATTTCATCGGCTGACATTTGTGCACGTTTTTCAGCTTCGGCAACACGTTGAACACCTTCTTGGCGTGCTTTAGTTAATTCTTGCTCAGCTTCATTGCTGGCTAATGCGAGTGCTTCTTTACCGCGCTCGGCAGCAGCTAAACCATCAGCAATTTTGCTTGAACGCTCATCTAACGCCTTAACAAGTGGTGGCCACACAAAGCGTGCAACAACCCACCATAAGACGAAGAAAACGATCATTTGCGCGAATAGGGTCGCGTTCAGATTCACGATATTCCTTTCAGTATTGTTGAGAACAGTTGGATGACCCTTTGGTCATCCACGCCAAAACAATTACTTAATAACTGCGAGCAGTGGGTTTGCGAAAGCAAACAACATTGCAACACCAACGCCGATCAAGAACGCAGCGTCGATCAAACCAGCCAAAAGGAACATCTTAGTTTGGAGTGGCTCCATCAATTCTGGTTGACGTGCACAAGCTTCGATGTACTTGCCGCCCATCAATGCAATACCTAAACAAGCACCGATCGCGCCGAGGCCGATGATGATGCCGATAGCGATTGCTGTGAAACCTTGAATGTTTGCGAGAAATTGTTGCATGTTGCTGACTCCTGAAGTTAAAGAGATAAGTTAAAAATAAAAATCTTAGTGATGGCTATGCGCTTGCCCGATGTAGACCAAGGTCAACATCATGAAAATAAAGGCTTGCAACAAAATAACCAAAATGTGGAAGATGGCCCAAGCTGATCCAGCAATAACATGGCCCACCAATCCGAACAGGGATAAATCTAAATTAAATGTCCACACACTACCTAGCAATGCGATCAATAAGAAAACCAGCTCGCCGGCATACATGTTGCCGAAAAGTCGCATTCCCAATGAAACACCTTTAGCAAGATATTCGATGATGTTCAAAGCAAGATTAAATGGGGCCAAGTACCATTTCGCGCCAAACGGGGCAGAAACGAGTTCATGCAAGAAGCCGCCAAAACCTTTTACTTTGAAGCTATAAAAGAAAACTAAGAGTAAGACAGACATAGACATGCCCATCGTTGCATTGAGGTCAGTTGTCGGAACAACTTTATGGTGTGGTACGTGCACGCCAAAACTTTCAATGAAATGATTTACACCCAACACCCAATCCACCGGCACTAAGTCCAAGGTGTTGAGCAAGATGATCCAAAAGAATACAAATAGCGCAAGTGGGGCAATGTAAGAACGATCACCATGAACAATGCTCTTAGATTGTGTCTCTGCCATTTCAACAATCATTTCTACAAAGCACTGGAAACGACCTGGCACACCTGGAGTTGCGCGACGCGCTGCAATCAACAAAATAAATACAGTGAGCAAGCCCATGAGGGATGCCCAAAAAATGGTGTCTAAATTGATAATGCTGAAATCAATGATGGACGTCTGTGGTCCACCTGAGTTGTTGAGGTTTTGTAAGTGCTCTGAAATGTACGCTGTTGGCGTCATTTGTTCTGCTGCCCCGTGGGCTTGGTTTACTTCGCTAGACATCTCTTAACTAGTCCTTTGTTTCAATCTCAATTGTCACTACTTAGCGCCACAACCACGCCAGCCAAACACACTTCAAGGCAAGCAAATAAGTCACCAGCAAAGGGACCCAAAGCACGCCTGGGACTAAATACGCAATCCCAATAAACAACATTAAGGTCACGACGATTTTGATAAATTCGCCTGAAACTAATGCCGCTAAAAATCTTCCTGGATTCAATATTTGCGATTTTTTTGCCAACTCTAACCTTATTAAAAACAGGGTTGCAGGCAAGACGCTAATTAAACCACCTAAAAACGCCGACTGAGTATAAAGGCTTACCCCTACCGGCTCCCCAAAAATTGACCAAAACACCATGCTGATAGCTGTAATCAACATTTGGGCCAACACTATCTTCCAAGGTGAAAGGGCTCGGTACTTTGCTGCATTATTCTGCTGCAACGCAACAATTTCTTCCTTGCTGTAGACCCGAATGACTTCTTCTTCGGGCTCACCCCACTCATTTACCTCGGAAAATTGATTTTTTTGAGGAATCAATTTAGCCCCGAAAGTTTAATGTGTGCACTGCAATATGTCAAAGGATTTGGGGACATTTTTTGCCCTTATTTATGACTCAACGCCCAACTTTTTTAACAAAGAATCTAGCTCGTCGAATTGGCTAAAGCGAATTCTGAGCTCTCCACCTTTGCCTTTGAGCTTAAATTCCGTGCTCAAACCAATCAAATCCGCTATTTCCTGGGTTAAACGCTGCATATCGGGATCGGCATTCTTTGCTGAGCTACCAGGCTTACTTTTGGCTTTTTTGTCGCCTATTTGGCCGCCAGCAATCACCAAAGCAGCCGTCATTCTTTCGGCTTCACGGACAGATAAGCCTTGAGCAGAGATTCTTTGGGCTAGCGCAACCTGGCTAGAGCCTGGGAGAGGGAGTAGCGCACGGGCGTGGCCCATATCTATGTCGCCAGCTAGTAGCATGGCCTGGACTGGCTTTGCCAGCTGGGCTAGGCGCAGCAAATTGGTAATGGCGCTGCGGGATTTGCCCACTGCCTTTGCGGCCTGCTCATGCGTAAAGCCAAACTCCTCGATCAACCGAGCCAGACCCTGAGATTCTTCGAGGGGGTTTAAATCCTCGCGCTGCATATTTTCGACCAAGGCCATTGCTGCGGCAGCTTGATCATCAGCGCCAGAAACTAAAACAGGAACTTCTTTTAAACCGGCAATAGTAGCGGCACGAAATCGTCTTTCACCTGCAATGATTTCATATTTGCCAGGGGCGACCAAACGAACCAATAGTGGTTGCATCACGCCTTGCTCGCGAATACTTTCTGCCAACTCTTGTAAAGCGCCTGCTTCCATTTTTTGACGTGGCTGATATTTGCCAGCCTGAAGAGCGGTTAGCGGCAGACGGTTAATGTCGGTTGACGGGCTGGCTTGTTGAGTTTTTTCTCCAAGCAGGGCTTCGAGACCTCTACCCAAACCTTTTTTCTTAATAGCAACCATGTTCTCTATTTTCTCTTTAAAAATTACATCTGCTTAATACGTTCAACCATCTCAGCGCCAAACTCTAAATAGGCTTTTGCGCCACGTGATGACTTATCAAAAGCAACGCCAGGAAGCCCATAGGATGGGGCTTCGGCGAGGCGTACGTTACGCGGAATAATGGTCTTAAAAACTTTGTCGCCAAAGTGTTCAAGCAACTGATCGGAAACTTGCTGTTGCAATGTCATACGCGCATCAAACATCACGCGCAACAAACCAATAATGACTAAATCTGGATTTAAATTTGCGTGCACTTGTTTGATGGTGTTCACTAAATCAGACAAACCCTCCAATGCAAAATATTCACATTGCATTGGAACAATCACGCCGTTTGCTGCGCACAATCCATTGAGCGTTAGCAAAGATAAAGCGGGTGGGCAGTCAATCAAAATAAAATCGTAGTCATCAGCGACCTGCGCAAGCGCATCCTTCAATCGCACTTCGCGTAAATCCAAATCTACCAACTCAATTTCAGCGCCAGCTAAATCACGATTGGCTGGCAATACGTCATAGCCCGAACTTTCGCAACGCTGCGCACATTCCTTAACCGACGCCATGCCAATCAAAACTTGATAGACACTGGTATTTAAATCTGCCTTTTCAACTCCGGAACCCATGGTTGCATTGCCTTGGGGGTCTAAATCAACCAACAAAACGCGCTGTTTCAGCCCCGCCAAGCCTGCGGCCAAATTAACGGCGGTCGTGGTCTTACCAACGCCACCTTTTTGATTTGCGATACAGAATATTTTTGCCATAGCTACTTTTGGGTCTACTTAAGGGGTGAGGGTGGATTTTCTCACGGGGGCCAACACCAAAAGGCGTCGCTCCACCGCTAAATTGGGAATATGCAGGGGCTCATCGGCGACCAAACGCCACTGCTCCATGGAAACATCTTTCATTTCATCGTCTGCGCGTTTAGCCTTCATTGCGAATACCAAGCCATCAGGCTTTAGAAATGGCAATGACAACTCTAAAAAGCGTGCAAGATTGGTAAATGCACGAGAAATGACTGCATCAAATTGTGCTGGTTGCTGCACTGCAGCATCTTCTACTCGCTCACAGAGCACTTCAATATTTTTCAGCTTTAGCTTTCCGCGCACATGCTGCAGGAATGCCGTCTTTTTACGTATGGCCTCAATCAAAGAAAGCTGCCAATTCGGCTGAACAATTGCAATGGGGATCGCCGGCAAGCCGCCACCCGACCCTAGGTCTGCAATCTTTGGTGCAGTGCCTTTTAAAAACTGCCTCAACACTGGTAAAACTGCAATAGAATCAATGAGATGGAGCCTAATAGAATCGTTTTCCCCCTCAATTGCAGTGAGGTTATGAACCTGATTCCAGCGGCCCATTTCTTGTAAAAACAGCTCTAAATCGGCAACATTGCTCGCGCTTAATTTGAGGCCAAGATCCTCAATTCCTAGAGCAAGAAGCCCCTCACTCATGCGTTTCTTGAGTGCGCCCCAAGCCCTTTTTCAGATGCACCAACAAGAGGGAGAGGGCTGCGGGAGTTACACCTGAAATACGACCAGCTTGGCCCAAAGTTTCTGGTTTATGCAAATTAAGCTTTTGTTGCACTTCTTTGGACAAGCCAACAACATGCGAATAATCGAGTGATTCCGGGAGAGGGAATGTCTCATTGTGTTCTTGACGGGCAATTTCGGTCGCTTGACGCTCAATATAGCCCTGATATTTCACAGAAATCTCTACTTGGTCGCTGATTTGAGCAGCTAACCCAAGATCTTCATCCAAAGATTCTGGGGCCCACATTCCATCGCCAAGAGCAGTAATTGCCTCATATGTAATGCCTGGGCGCCTTAAAAGTTCAGCCAAACTACACTCATGGGAAAGGCCTTGCCCTAATAATTGGGAGACAAAGGGGGCAGCCTCACTCTTAGGGCCCACCCAAATATTTTGCAAACGGGATGTTTCACGTGAAACAGCCTCCTGTTTTCTGCAAAACACTTCCCAGCGATAGTCATCGACCAAGCCCAACTCTCGCCCAATGGATGTCAAACGCATATCAGCGTTGTCTTCGCGCAAGCTCAAACGATATTCGGCGCGGCTTGTAAACATACGATAGGGTTCTTGAACCCCGCGAGTGATCAGATCATCAACTAAAACGCCAATATAAGACTCGCTACGCTTAGGTAACCAAGGCTCTTTGCCCTTAGCTGCCAATCCAGCATTGATGCCAGCCAGCATTCCCTGCGCCGCAGCCTCTTCATAACCTGTGGTGCCGTTGATCTGGCCTGCAAAGTAAAGGCCGCCAATAACCCTAGTCTCCAGACTATGGCGCAACTGGCGCGGATCAAAGAAGTCGTACTCGATGGCATAGCCAGGGCGCACAATGACCGCAGACTCCATGCCCCGAATGCTTCTAACCAAGTCCCACTGCACATCAAAAGGCAGGCTAGTGGAGATGCCGTTTGGATAGAACTCATTGGTTGTTAAGCCCTCCGGCTCTAGAAAGATCTGATGACTGTTTCGAGAGGCAAAGCGATGAATCTTATCTTCAATGGAAGGGCAGTAGCGCGGACCAACACCCTCAATCACGCCCGTATACATCGGTGAGCGGTCCAAACCACCCCGAATAATGTCGTGGGTTCTCTCATTGGTGTGTGAAATCCAGCAAGGAACCTGTTTAGGATGTTGTTCAGGGCGGCCTAAATACGAAAACACCGGAACCGGGTCCAAATCCCCAGGCTGTTCCAGCATCACTGAGAAATCGATTGTTCTGCCGTCAATGCGGGGTGGGGTGCCAGTTTTTAGCCTGCCCTGAGGAAGTTTTAGCTCTTTTAACCTAGCCGACAAAGAAAGCGCTGCCGGATCACCTGCACGACCGCCAGCATAATTATTTAATCCAACGTGGATCTTGCCATCCAAAAAGGTACCCGCCGTAAGCACCACCTTTTTGGCCATAAACTCCAGACCCATTTGCGTAACAACGCCCTGCACCTCATCGCCCTTAACCAACAGGTCATCAACAGCAGCTTGAAATAGGCTTAAGTTGGGTTGATTTTCTAGGCGACGGCGAATGGCAGCTTTATATAGAACACGATCGCCCTGGGCACGGGTGGCCCTTACAGCAGGGCCTTTGCTTGAATTCAGGATTCGAAACTGGATGCCAGCCTCGTCTGTGGCGGCAGCCATCGCACCACCCATTGCATCAATCTCTTTTACTAAGTGGCCTTTACCAATCCCGCCGATGGAGGGGTTGCAACTCATCGCCCCCAAGTTTTCGATGCTATGGGTAATTAGTAGCGTGTCGCAACCCATGCGAGCTGAGGCAAGGGCAGCCTCAGTCCCAGCATGACCGCCACCAACCACAATGACATCGAAATTTTTGGAATAACGCATGATTTGCCTCAGATAGGGCGATGATCATAGCATTTTGTTTGTTTCACGTGAAACAAAACATCATAAATTTCTAGAAAATCAAAACGTTTATTTCTAAGTAATTGATTTAATTGGAAAAATAAGCATCCCAGGCAGACTTCAAAATTAGTACGCTCACGATAACTAAAAAAGCCTTTCTAACAAAGGTGCTGCCATGCTTGATTGCCAAACGACTTCCAAACTGACTGCCAGCAATATTGGCAACCATCATGGCAAACCCAAGGGCCCAATTAATTTGCCCCAGGCTTGCCAACATCAAAATAGCCGCCAGATTGGTTGCAACGTTCACCAGCTTTGTTGCAGCAGAAGCATGCAAAAAATCAAAGCTGAAGAATCGAACAAATCCAAACAATAAGAAGCTGCCCGTGCCGGGACCAAAGAAGCCATCATAAAAACCGATAGTTAAACCAAGAATTGTCGCTTTAAGCTGCTGAAAACGTCCGAGGATTTTTGGCGCATGAGCCTCACCGAGCGAAGGCTGAAACCAGGTGTACAACAACAGAAATAACAATACAAATGGCAAAGCCTTACGAAGCGGCTCTGCGGGAAAGTTACTTACCGCATTAGCACCCAACAACGAACCAACAAAACCCGCAACAATTGCAGGCCCAACAACAGCCCAAGGCAAAGACACATGTCGTAAATATCTACGCGCAGCGTTGAGCGTGCCGCCAACTGCTGACACCTTGTTGGTTGAGAGCAAGGTTGCTGGTGGCGCATCTGGATAGGCTGCAAAAAGGGCGGGGACCTGAATGAGGCCGCCACCGCCAGCCACCGCATCAACCAGCCCGGCAAAAAAAGCCATCGCTAGAAGCAACGGCCAGATGTAAATTGAAAATTCGATGAGAGTCTCTTTTAATTAAATGAGTATGACGCAATTAAAAATTGACGTCACACTAAAACCAAATAATAAAAGGAAAAAACAAAAATTAGTTTTTGTTTTTGAAGTGCGCAGCGATTTCACCAACAACGCCACGACGGAAGGCTAGAACGCAAATTACAAAAATAAATCCGGTAGCAATTGTGCTCCAAGATCCAATGTTGGCTAGATAATTTTGCAAACCAACCACAATTCCTGCGCCTACTACTGGGCCAAGAATGGTTCCCATTCCTCCGAGCAAAGTCATCAACACAACTTCACCCGACATGTGCCAATGAACGTCAGTAAGCGTTGCCAACTGAAACACTAAAGACTTCATTGAACCAGCGAGGCCAGCTAGCGCCGCAGAAATAACGAACGACATTAATTTAAATCGATCGACGTCATAACCCAAAGAAATTGCACGCGGCTCATTTTCACGAATAGCTTTGAGCACCTGACCGAATGGGGAGTGAACCGCGCGCATGATCAAAGCAAAACCAAACAAGAAAACGGCCAGCACAAAGTAGTACATCGCAACGTCATTTTTTAAGTCGATCAGACCAAATAGCATTCCGCGAGGTACGCCCTGAATACCATCCTCACCACCAGTAAAGGGAAGTTGAACGGCTAAAAAATAAATCATTTGCGAAAGCGCCAAGGTCACCATCGCGAAATAAATTCCTTGCCTACGAATAGCCAGAGCACCAATTAAGAAACCCAGAACTCCGGAACCAAGAACGCCCAAGATAATGCCCAACTCAGGAGAAAGGCCTGCTTCTTTGCAAAAGTAAGCGGTGATGTAAGCAGCTGTTCCAAAGAATGCAGCGTGGCCAAATGACAGCAAACCTGTAAAACCTAGAAGTAAATTAAATGCGCATGCGAACAATGCGAAACATAAAACCTTCATCGCAAACACGAGGTAAATAAAATCTTGGAACGGCAATAACAGTCCAATAAGGACCAAAATTCCATAAAGTAATTTTGTTTTTGGATTCATGCTTATTTCTCCCGCCCAAACAGTCCAGCAGGACGAACCAATAAAACAATTGCCATGATCACAAAAATCACAACGCCAGAAGCTTCTGGATAAAAGACTTTGGTCAAACCTTCAATCAAGCCTAAACCCAAACCAGTCAAGATGGCGCCCATGATAGAGCCCATGCCGCCAATCACCACCACCGCAAAAACAACAATGATGAGATTGGAACCCATTAGTGGGTTTACTTGAAAAATAGGGGCCGCTAAAACACCAGCAAAACCAGCCAAGCCGACGCCATAGGCGTAAGCCAAAGAAATCATTAAGGGAACATTAATACCGAAGGCCTGTAGTAATTTAGGATTTTCGGTTCCGGCGCGCAAATAGGCGCCTAACTTTGTTCTTTCAATGACATACCAAGTGGAGAAACAAACTACGAGAGAGATAATTACCACCCACACACGATATTTCGGCAAAATAATACCGAGAGACTCCAACGGAATGGCGCCCTGCAACATCTCTGGGGCTGGATAGCTCTCACCAGAGATTCCGTACCAGTGACGGAACATGCCCTCAATAATGAGTGCTAGACCAAAGGTCAGCAAAAGACCATATAGATGGTCTAAGTGATACAAGCGGCGCAACATGGTGCGCTCAAGAATTAAACCAAAGCCCGCCAAAACCAGCGGAACAACAATTAATGCAAACCAATAATTGATTGATAGCTCAGGAAAGCCAAGCCATTGGCTAATTTGAGTTAAACCAATCCAAGCAATAAATGCACCCATGGTGTACTGAGCACCATGCGCAAAATTAATGATGTTGAGAAGGCCAAAAATAATGGCCAATCCCAAACTCAATATGGCATAGAAAGAGCCATTAATAAGCCCCACCAAGAGCTGGGCAACCAGCCCTTGAGGGGTAATTCCAAGAAGTTCAAACATACTTAATAGAGATCAATTACTTGTTAGTAACCAGCTTGCATCGTGACAATGAAAGTGGTTGAGTTGCTTCAGCAGCAGGAATAACTGCCTTAACGTTGTAATAGTCCCATGGGCTCTTAGAGTCAGCCGGCTTCTTCACTTCTAGCAAATACATATCATGCTCAAACTTGCCGTCAGCACGAATCTTGCCTTTGAACAAACCATCATCAATGTTTGTAGACTTCAAAGCCTTCATCACCGCCTGGGTGTCATCGGTGCCAGCTTTTTGTACAGCATTCAAATAAGCAAGAACGGATGAGTAAACACCAGCCTGAACGCTGGAAGGCATACGCTTATGTTGCAAGATAAAGCGTTTTGCAAAAGCACGAGTCTTGTCGTCTTTATCCCAGTAAAAACCTTCTGTGAGGTACATGCCTTGAGCAGCATTTAAGCCCAAAGAGTGAACATCGGTAATAAACATCAACAAAGGCACAACGGTTTGCTTTTTATTGATACCAAACTCAGAGGCCTGCTTAACACTGTTGATGGTGTCTTGACCGGCGTTTGCCAAAGCAACTACGTCAGCACCACTAGCTTGCGCCTTCAATAGGTAGGAAGAAAAGTCGCTGTTTGGGAATGGGTGCTTGCTGGTTCCTAAAACCTTGCCGCCGTTCGCATTAACAACGTTGGTTGAGTCTTTTTCCAAAGCCGCGCCGAATGCGTAGTCAGCAGTAAGGAAGTACCAATTCTTTTTGCCTTGCTTTACAACTGCTTTAGCTGTGCCGTTAGAAAGCGCATAGGTGTCGTAGGTCCAATGAACGTTATTGGCAGTACATTTCTCGTTGGTGATTGGCAAAGAAGCTGCGCCAGAAACCAAAGTAATCTTGTTCTTTTGTTCAGCAACTTCCATTACAGCCAACGCAACGTTGGTTGAAACCAACTCAACAATAACGTCAACACCATCTTTGTCATACCATTCGCGAGCCTTGTTTGCGGCAATATCAGCTTTGTTCTGGTGATCTGCGCTAACAAGCTCAATCTTTTTACCAATAACAGTGCCGTCTTTTGAGAAGTCAGCAATCGCCATCTTTGCTGCAATTACGGCGCCTGGACCAGCCAAGTCAGAATAGGTTGAGGAAAGGTCGGTCAACACACCAATCTTAATAACATCGCCACTAACCTTCGGTGCGCTTTGCGCAAACACTGGGTTTGAACCAAACATGGTCGCCGCAACCAGACACGCGGTTATTTGCTTTAACTTCATTGCCATCTCCTATAGAAATCCACTAAACACCAAGATACTCATTTAATAAAGCTGCTTTTTCAGCAAGCTCATTCTGCTTTACAACCTCAACCACATTTCCATGCTCAACAACATAGTGGCGATCAGCCAAAGGTGCCGCAAAACGGAAATTCTGCTCAACCAAAACAATGGTGAAGCCCTTGTTGCGCAGACTGGTTACAACTTCGCCAAGCTTTTGCACAATAACCGGAGCCAAACCTTCGGTAATTTCATCAAGCAGCAAAAGTTTTGCGCCGGTTCTCAGAATGCGAGCCATTGCTAGCATTTGCTGCTCGCCCCCCGACAATCGAGTGCCCGGACTATTGCGTCGTTCGTAAAGATTTGGGAACATCTCATAAATCTCATCCAAACCCATGCCGCCAGGAGCGATCTCCGGCAAAAGCAACAAATTCTCTTCGGTGCTTAAGCTTGCAAAAATTCCTCTTTCTTCGGGGCAAAAACCTACACCCAAGCGCGCGATCTTGTAGGTGGGCATCGCAATCGTTTGTGTGCCATAAATCTCTATCGAACCAGTTCTCTTGCTGGTTAAGCCAAGAATGGTTTTGAGAATGGTGCTTCTTCCGGCACCATTTCTTCCAAGCAAGGTGATCACCTCTCCATCTCGAACGGCAAAATTTACGCCGTGCAAAATGTGTGATTCGCCATACCAAGACTCTAGATTTTTAACCTCTAATGCCATGGTGCTCATAGGTTGTCTCCCCCATGGCTTCCCATGTAGGCCTCAACAACCAATGGGTTGTTAGAAACCTCGTGATAAGAACCTTCGGCCAAAACTGAGCCGCGCTGCAACACTGTGATTCGATCTGCAATAGAGGAAACAACTTTCATATTGTGTTCGACCATCAAGATGGTGCGCCCTTTGGCCACACGATCAATTAATTCGGTTACGCGCTCCACATCCTCATGGCCCATGCCCTGGGTTGGCTCATCCAAGAGCATTAGCTCCGGCTCCATAGCCAATGTGGTTGCAATTTCGAGCGCCCTCTTGCGGCCATAAGCCAGATTTAAGGTTTCTTCGTGCGCAAAATCTTCCAACCCAACCTCATGAAGAAGCTCCAGGGCGCGCTCGTTTAAAACATTTAAAGAGTTGCCAGACCTCCAAAAATGAAACTCGGTTCCCAATCCTCGCTGCAGTGCAACACGAACATTCTCAAGGACTGTTAGGTGCGGGAAAACCGCTGAAATTTGAAAGGATCGAATGACGCCGCGTCGTGCAATTTGAGCTGGGGCCTCTTTAGTAATATCAAAACCATTAAATAAGATTTGGCCGCTACTAGGCTCTAAAAATTTAGTGAGCAAGTTAAAGCAGGTAGTTTTGCCGGCGCCATTAGGCCCAATCAAAGCATGAATGGTTCCCCGGGTGACGTCCAGGTTCACATCGGTGACCGCAGAAAACCCCTTAAATGATTTTCCCAGTCCAATTGTTTTTAATATTATTTCTTGCAATCTCATACCCTCTACCCCCTACTTGGGAGCAAGAATACGAGGATACTCCAAGATAGCTTCGCTATATATAGCAATAACCCTAAACGGCTTGGGGAAGACAAACAAAAAATGTTTAAGCTATTTTTTGAAATTGTTGAATTGCAGAACGAGCCATGTCATCGAGAACATCAACCGGGACCCGTTGAGCGCCCTGCACAATCATCAACGCATAAGGCTTAGCTAGAGCTGAGGCCTCAGGACAAAGTCGCAACTCGTCACCCTCTGAAGGTGGTTGGCTACGCCAATAATTGATTGCCGCCTCTAACTCTTGAATTGTTACAAACAGCATAGGAATTTTTACTTCTCTTTTGTTGCCAACATGGTGCCGCGACAGTTTTTGGCACCACAACGGCACTCATAGTCTTTTTTCATTTGCTTGGTAATTTTTCCCTCAATATCTAGTGAATAGTCATAAAACAACTCTTCGCCAACTTTGAGGGCGCGCTTTGCGTAAATAAACACTCTTGGCTCGCCATCGAAAGCATCTTCTCGGGTTTCGCAACTGGGTTTGCAGGAGTGATTGATCCAACGCGCAGCATTGCCGCCATACTTGGCATCGATAACGCGACCATCTTCTAATGAAAAGTAAAAGGTATGGTTGGGGTCTTTGGGATCATGTGGATGACGCTTTTCAGCCAACTTCCAACTAATGCGCTCACCCTTATATTCAATGATTGCTTCACCCTTTTTAATTGGCTTCGCAACAAAAACACCTTTGCCATGAATTGGGGAGGATTTAACAACAATAGAAGATCTATCCACCTTTGGCGGTTTTTGTTTTTTGTCAGCCATTTTTAAACGTCTAAGTTACGAGCAATCAGGGCGTTCTTTTCAATAAACGCACGACGAGGTTCAACCTCATCCCCCATTAATGTTGTAAAGACTTGGTCTGCAGCAATCGCATCTTCAATCTTTACTTGCAAAAGCGTTCTTGAGCTTGCATCCATGGTGGTTTCCCATAGCTGCGATGGATTCATCTCGCCAAGACCTTTGTAGCGTTGACGACTTAATACGCGCTCTGCTTCAGACAACAACCAAGCAAAAGCAGCCCTAAAGTCGCTAATGGTTTGCTCTTTTTGGTTTTTATCTGGATCACCGCGACGAACCTTGGATCCCGAAACAACTTTGCCAGATAAAACGGCGGCCGCATTTGCAAGGCTTTGGTAATCATCGCCATGCACAAAGTCAGAGTTGATGGAAGACAGTTTTAGGTTTCCATGAATTCGGCGGGAGAGTAGTAACCGGAAACGCTCTGTGCGGTCTTCCTTTTGCACAATAATTTCTGGTGCCACAGCCAACGGGTTTAAGGAATCAGCAAGAGCCTGTCTTAAACGATCAGCGGATTCATTTGCAGATTTTTCAGTGTCCAGATTTAACGAAGTGCCCGAAGCAATGGCGCGCAAGGCGTCTTCATCAATGGTGCGCGATAGTCGGTCAACAATCGACTGGATCACTTGATAGTGTTTTGCCAACTCATTTAATGCGTCGCCTTCAATAACTTCGCCGGAAGGTGTTTGTAGAGAGGCGGTTTCAAGAGCAATCTTCAATAACAATTGGTTTAGCTCATTGTCATCTTTAATGTATTGCTCGCTCTTACCAAACTTCACTTTGTAAAGCGGTGGTTGAGCAATATAAATATGGCCGCGCTCAATTAACTCAGGCATCTGTCTATAGAAGAAGGTTAATAGGAGCGTACGAATGTGACTGCCGTCAACGTCCGCGTCGGTCATGATGATGATACGGTGATAACGGAGTTTGTCTGCTTTGTATTCTTCAATCCCAATGCCCGTACCAAGAACGGTTATTAAGGTAACTACCTCTTGGCTTGCAAGCATTTTGTCAAAGCGGGCTTTTTCAACGTTAAGAATTTTGCCTTTTAAAGGAAGAATTGCTTGGAAGCGACGATCGCGCCCCTGCTTAGCAGATCCACCCGCAGAATCACCCTCAACAATAAATAATTCAGATTTTGATGGGTCTTTTTCTTGGCAATCAGCTAACTTTCCAGGCAAACCCAGTCCATCTAATGCGCCCTTGCGACGAGTCATATCGCGCGCTTTGCGCGCGGCCTCACGAGCACGGGCTGCGTCAACAATCTTGCCGCACAAAATCTTTGCGTCTGCTGGGCGCTCTTGCAAATAAGCACTTAAAGCCTCAGCAACAATTTCCTCTACTGGTCCACGAACCTCACTTGAAACCAACTTATCTTTGGTTTGACTGGAGAATTTTGGTTCTGGCACCTTTACTGATAAAACGCAGGCCAAGCCTTCGCGCATATCATCACCTGAAATTTCTACTTTTGCTTTCTTAGCAACTTCGTTTTCATCAATATATTTATTAATGACACGAGTCATTGCTGCGCGCAAACCAGTTAAGTGGGTTCCGCCATCGCGTTGCGGAATGTTATTAGTAAAACAAAGCACTTGTTCACTAAAGCTGTCATTCCACTGCATTGAGACTTCGGCAGTGATTTGCCCACCGAGATCAGAGGGACGAACACCTTCTGCATAAAAAATATTGGGATGTAAAACGTTTTTAGTTTGATTGATGTACTCAACAAACCCTTTAACACCGCCAGAGAAGGCGAAGTCTTCTTCTTGACCTGTGCGTTGATCAATCAATTTGATATGAACGCCGTTATTTAAGAAAGAGAGCTCACGAATGCGCTTTACCAAAATTTCATAATGGAACTCTACGTTTCCAAAAATTTCTTCATCAGCTAAGAAGTGAACTTCAGTTCCAGAAAGCTCTGTATCACCTGTAACGGTGATTGGGGAAACTAAAACACCATTTTCATCAACAACATTACGGTTTTGAATAACACCGCGCGCAAATTCCATGTAATGCGCTTTGCCGTCACGACGAATAGTTAACTTTAACCATTTGGATAATGCGTTTACACAACTAACACCTACGCCGTGTAGACCACCAGAAACTTTATAACTGTTTTGATCGAACTTACCACCAGCATGTAGTTCAGTCATAACGATTTCAGCAGCACTTCGCTTGGGCTCATGCTTATCGTCGTATTTAATGCCTGTAGGAACACCGCGCCCGTTATCAACAATAGAAATTGAGTTATCAGTTTGAATAACTACGGTAATTTCGGAGCAATACCCTGCTAAAGCTTCATCAATTGAGTTATCCAACACTTCAAAAACGAGATGGTGTAAGCCGGTTCCATCAGAGGTATCTCCAATGTACATACCAGGACGTTTACGAACAGCCTCAAGACCCTCTAGGATTTGAATCGATGCAGCGCCGTACTGCTCTACTACTTTTTTTTCTTCAGTCATTTTTTTCTAAGTTAAATACGCATTGGCATCACAACATACTTAAAGCTCTCTGAGCCAGGCAGAGTAACTACAGCACTACTGTTCGCATCACCCAAACTAATTTGAATCTTTTCATTTTTAAGGTTTGATAAAACATCAAGTAAGTAACTTACGTTAAAACCAATCTCTACTGCATCACCTGTGTACTCAGTCTCAATCTCTTCTTGCGCCTCTTCTTGTTCAGCGTTAGTTGATTGAATTGTGATGCGATTGGGGGATAAAGAGAAACGAACACCTTTGAATTTATCGGTTGTCAAAATGGCAGCACGTTGCAAAGCTGATTGCAATGCATCCCTACCAACCACTAATGAGTTTTTCTGCCCTTTAGGAATCACTCTTTGGAAATCTGGGAACTTACCCTCAACTAATTTTGAAATTAACTCGATATCACCAAAAGAAAACTTCACTTGGTTTGCAGTCAAACTAATCTCAAGAGGTTCATCAGAGTCTTCCAACAAGTGTTGACATTCCAAAATGGTTTTACGTGGAATAATGATCTCTTGTTTCTGACCTGAACCAGATGGTGCCTCAGCTAACTCAACTTGTGAATAGGCAAGACGATGGCCATCAGTAGCAACAGCAACAACATCCTTACCCTCAACAACCAACAACATACCATTCAAGTAGTAACGAATATCTTGTTGGGCCATTGAAAAATGCACTTGGCTAATCAGTTGACGGAAGCTCTTCTGAGACATTTTCCATGCAGCAGTAACTTCACCAACGCTTTGCATTACAGGAAACTCGGTTGCAGACAGTGTTTGCAAAGAGAAGCGACTCTTACCGCTCTGAACCACCATCTTGTTATCTTTTAAATTTAAAGAAACTGGGCCTTCAGGCAAAGCACGCAAAATATCCAACAATTTTCTTGCGGCAACAGTAGTTGTTACATCTTCAGAACCAACACCAAAATTGGCATTAGTTGTAATTTGTATCTCAATATCAGTAGAGATAAAAGAAACTTTCTCACCAACTTTTTTAAACAATAGATTTGCCAAAATTGGCAATGTATGTCTGCGTTCAACAATTCCACTAACAACCTGAAGAGGTTTTAGTAAGTTATCGCGTGAAGTGTTAACGAGTTGCATTGCTTTTAAATCCTTGTATATATCTTAGTAGTAATAGTAATAAGGGTTTGAAAATCCGTGGATAAGTCAAAAACCCTCTATAAAACAACACCTTAAACGCTAAAAAACCTGTGGAAAACTCTTGTATAAGCACTGCATAAAACGGGGATAACTTTTCATCAATACCCTATTTTTGCATGAAGCTGAGACTTTCCACAATTTATCCACATGTAATCCCCAAACTTATCCCTAGGGTTGTCCACAGCCTTATCCACAAGCCAAAATTAAGCTTTTAAGGTTTGTTCAATAACGTGAATTTCATGGTTCAACTGACTGTCATGCGCACGCTCATCTGCAATCTTTCGAACCGCATGTAAAACCGTTGTATGATCCCTGCCGCCGAACAACTCCCCAATCTCCGGAAGGCTTTTTTGTGTCAACTCTTTAGCCATAAACATCGCTATTTGGCGGGGTCTGGCTATGTTTGCTGGGCGCTTCTTTGAATACATATCCGCAACCTTGATGCTGTAAAAATCAGCAACAGCTTTTTGGATGTTTTCTACAGAAATTTGGCGGTTTTGAATGGAAAGCAAATCTTTCAAGGCCGTTCTAGCAACCTCAATAGTTACCTCTTTGCCATGAAAGCGCACAAAAGCCAATATTTTTCTTAAAGCCCCCTCCAGCTCCCTAACATTTGACCGAAGGTGCTTTGCCACAAAGAAGGCCACATCTTCACTCATGGGGATGCCCTCATTAATTGCCTTCTTCATCAAAATGGCAACCCGCATCTCTAGTTCTGGCGGTTCAATCGCAACTGTTAGCCCTGAGTCGAAGCGCGATATAAGGCGATCGTCGATTCCCGCCATTTCTTTGGGATAGGTATCGCTGGTAATAATGACTTGAGATTTATTGCTCAGCAAGGCCTCAAAGGCATAAAAAAATTCTTCCTGAGTCCTCGATTTACCACTGAAAAACTGAATATCATCAATTAGTAGTAGGTCTAGCGAATGGTAGTAGCGCTTAAAGCGGTCAAAAGCCTTTTGTTGGTAGGCCCGCACTACGTCAGAAACGTATTGCTCAGCGTGTATGTATCGAATTCGAGCGTTAGGTTTTTCTTTAAGAAGGTGGTTTCCAATCGCATGGATTAAATGCGTTTTACCTAAACCAACGCCACCGTATAAAAACATCGGGTTGTACGAAGTGCCTGGATTGTGAGCCACTTGAATTGACGCAGCTCTTGCCAATTGGTTTGCTTTACCGGTTACAAATGTCTCGAATGTGAGGTTTGGGTTTAGCTTCGAGTGGTCCTCAATCTCAAAATTCCCTTCCTCGACAGAAATAACAGGCTCCAAAACTTCTGGAGCAACAATTTTTTGTTGTGCCTCCTCGGGCGCGATGGTTGTTTTGCTCTCCGGACTTGCCTCGGTCGCCAATGTAAATCCTACATTTATGGGGCGACCAAAGTATTGAGACGCCAACTCTTGAAAGCGGTCGGCAAAAGTCTTCTTAATCCAATCCAACTTAAAGCGGTTTGGAGCCCCTATTGTTAGTGAGTCATCACTTTCAACAAAAGATAATAGCGTAAGGGGCTGAATCCATGTTTTAAACTGTTGGGGTGACAGTTCGCGAGATAAAATGCCAACGGCATCATCCCAAAACCCCAGTGGGCTAATTGAATTCAAGGCGGGGGGATTGTGTAAGTTGCTCATATTTTTGGAGGATCCATTGTAGCGATCCCCCAAAGTTATCCACAAGCTACAAAAACGTGGAAAACCTGTGGATAACTTGTGAATAATAGAAAATTCTCTATTTAAATTAATGATTTAAGAGAAATTTAGACAAAAATAGAGAAAAACACCTACATATTCATCAAGATAGATTGACCTTTTGCTCTGCAACAAGGAAAATACTTGGTTTTCCAGGGATCGATCATGAAAAGAACTTACCAACCCTCAGTAACACGTCGCAAGCGCACTCACGGCTTTCGTATTCGTATGAAAACCAAAAGCGGACGCGCAGTTTTAAACGCACGTCGTGCAAAAGGCCGCAAGCGTTTGGCTGTTTAATTTAGCCATTGAATAGCGCTAGGATTTCTGAATTACTAAAAATACGTCCCCAGACAAGCTTGTACTGGGGTGTATATGCTGCATCTACCCAAGAGGGCGCCAAGCCTGACTTGGGGGTTGCTGTAGCAAAGAAGTTGGCCAAAAGAGCGGTTGACCGAAACCGCCTCAAGAGAATGATTCGCGAATTGGTTTGGGCGGCTCAAGCCAACACATTAAATAAAGATGTTGTTGTTAAGCTTAAAAAGCCAATCGGTCGCGAAACGCGAGGCAGACTTAGAAAAAAAGAAAAAGAAATTCTGCGCACTCAAATTTCAGGGTTAATTTAAGGTGCGTGTTTTAAACAATGTGGCAATAAAGTTGGTAAAAATTTATCAACTAACATTAAGTCCATATGTAGGGATGCACTGCAAATACGTACCCAGTTGTTCGCAATATGCTTGTGACTGCTTTAGTCATTACGGATTTTTAAAAAGCCTTGGATTAATGGTGTGGCGCATCTTGCGCTGCAACCCGTGGTCACATGGTGGTTACGATCCTGCTTTAAAAGATACAAAAACATCAACTTAAGTGAATGTAAATGGACTTTAAAAAAACAATTCTTTGGGCTGTATTCTCGATGTCGGGTCTTATGCTCTACAACAATTGGCAGGTCCATGAAGGCAAGCCATCTTTATTTGGTGGCGCTCCAGCCAGCGCCCCAGCGGTTGCCGATAAATCAGCTGTAGCCAACAAGGTTGATGTTCCTGCTCAAATCTCAGGATCGCCAACTGTTGCTGCAACACCTGCCGTAAGCGGTGGCGCGATTGAAGGCGCAGAAAAGTTCACGTTACAGAACGATGTTTTGGTGTTAGAGATCAGCGCAAGCGGCGCAAACGTTGTTGATGCAAAGCTATTGAAATCTTTGACCGCAGAAAATAAGCCGGTTGAATTATTCCAATACACGCCAACACATAAATACTTTGCTCGCTCAGGATTAATTTCCCTTGGAAATAATGATCTTCCAAACCACACCAGCGCATTTAAGTTGGCTCAATCTGGCAAAGATGGCTCGGGCAGACCGTTTGCTGTTTTTATTGGTGAGCGTAATGGCGTTAAGTTGGAAAAAACATTCATTCTTAATCCGGGCAGCTACGTTGTTGATGTTGGGCATCGCGTTACCCAGTCAACAAACAATCCAAACCCACTCGTTCTTTACACGGAGATTGTGCGTGACGGATCACAAGAGCAAAAAATCGGACCCTTTGATGGCGCCTTTTCTGCTAGTACCTTTACTGGACCTGCTGCCTACACGGATAAAGAAAAGTTTAATAAGCTTGAGTTCACAGCAATTGATAAAAATAAAATTACCATCCCTACGCAAGTAGCTGCTGGTGAGCCAGCCTGGATTGCAATGGTCCAGCATTACTTCGCAAGCGCATGGATTCCTGCCGACAAGGTTGCACGCGATATTTACGCTGGCAGAATCGACAATGGTCTCTATCGAATTGGTATGCAAACTCCCCTTGGTGTGGTTGCCTCAGGTTCTTCGGTTGTGGAAAAGGCCAGGTTATTTGTTGGCCCACAAGAAGAGCGTGTTTTAGAAACTATCGCCCCTGGATTTGAGTTGTTGAAAGACTATGGCTACTTAACTATTTTGGCCAAACCAATTTTTTGGCTCTTGGATAACATCCATTCTTATGTTGGTAACTGGGGCTGGTCAATCATTCTTTTGACTATCTTAATTAAATTAGTGTTTTTTCCGTTATCCGCTGCAAGCTACAAATCAATGGCGCGCATGAAAGAAGTGCAGCCCCGTTTGGTAGCCATGAAAGAGCAGTACAAGGGTGAGCCACAAAAACTCAATCAAGCCATGATGGAGATGTATCGCAAGGAAAAGATCAACCCGCTGGGCGGTTGCTTGCCAGTGCTGATCCAAATCCCAGTGTTTATTTCCTTGTATTGGGTTTTGTTGTCTTCAGTTGAGATGCGCGGGGCGCCTTGGGTGTTGTGGATTCACGATCTTTCTGTGCCGGATCCGTACTACATCCTCCCAGTCATTATGGCCGTCTCAATGTTTGTGCAAACTAAATTGAATCCAACGCCACCGGACCCAATTCAGGCGAAGGTCATGATGTACATGCCAATTGTTTTCTCAATCATGTTCTTCTTCTTTCCTGCCGGCTTGGTTTTATATTGGGTAGTAAATAATTTGTTATCAATTGCACAGCAGTGGCAAATTAACCAAATGTTTGGAAAAAAGCCCGCTAAGTAATTTGCGGGCTGCATAAAACTTTGTAATAAGTAGACAGCAATGATGACGAGAAAATTGCCTATCATTGCTGTCGCAACCGCACCAGGTAAAGCTGGCGTGGGCGTTGTTCGCATCAGCGGACAAAATCTACAGCCCATTGCAAACTCTCTTTTTAAAAAAACACTTTCACCGCGTCAAGCTAACCTATTAACGCTGTGTGACGAACAGGGCGATGCAATTGATCAGCTTATTGCTATTTACTTTGCTGGACCAGCCTCATTTACAGGCGAAGATGTTTTAGAGCTTCAGTGTCATGGTGGGCCACAACTACTTGAGTTGGTAATAAAGCGCTGCCTTGAGTTGGGAAAAGACGAGGGGCTTGTTATTGCAGAGCCTGGCGAATTTACTTTGCGCGCTTATCTAAATAATAAGATCGATTTAACTCAAGCAGAGGCAATTGCTGATTTGATTGATGCACAAAGCGAAGCGGCTGTGCGAGGAGCGGCGCGCTCTTTGCAGGGCGCTTTTTCCGATGATATTAATAATCTCATTGAAGAAATTACACAACTCAGAATTTTGGTTGAATCGACCCTGGATTTCCCAGAGGAAGAGATTGAGTTTTTAGAAAATGCTCAAGCGCGCCAACGTTTGGTGGCTGTAAAAGAAAAGCTAAAGACCCTACGGGCTGGCGCCAAACAGGGAAAAATCTTGCGAGATGGGATCCAGCTGGTTTTAGCTGGGGCTCCTAACGTTGGGAAAAGTTCGCTACTAAATCGGCTGGCGGGCGAAGAGGTTGCCATTGTTACGCCCATTGCTGGAACTACCCGTGATCGAGTGAAGGAAAGCATCACGGTTGATGGCGTCCCAATGCACATCATTGATACCGCGGGTTTAAGGGAAACATCCGACATTGTCGAAGCAAAGGGGATTGAGAGATCTTGGGATGCTATTCGCCTTGCCGATATGGTGATTTTTTTAACTGATGCCCAAGCGGGCACCCAAGAAGATGAGCTAAAAGCCCAGATTTTGAAGGAATTACCCTCTAAATGTCCGGTGCTGGAAGTTGTCAATAAGGCAGATTTGTTGCCGGAGTCTCCCAAATTGCCGTCCGATCAAGCTTTGCTGATTTCCGCAAAAACTGGGGTTGGAATAGATCGGTTGAAGCAGAAGATTTTGGAGCTCGTGGGTTGGGATGGCCCTCAAGAGGGCGCAATCTTGGCGCGCAGAAGGCATTTAGACTGCATAGAGCGAGCCGCCGAACATATTGAAAAATCAGAACAATTTGCCTCAAATGGCAACAATTCGCTTGAATTGTTTGCAGAAGAGCTATCTTTAGCGCAAAAACACCTTGGTGAAATCACTGGCAAACTGCTCCCGGACGACCTCTTGGGCAAAATCTTCAGTCAATTCTGTATTGGCAAGTAAAGGGTTTGTGCGGTGTGGGGGCGGGGGTAAAAATTCACCCAAAATGATAAAATTGCTGGATTAAAAAATTCAATCTTCATAGGGAAACATATGACTTCAACTAGCAGCGGCCAAATCAATGTAAATGCGCCAGCTTACGTAAAAAACAAGCGTTTAATTGAGTGGGTTGGCGAGGTTGCCGCCCTGACCAAGCCTGACGCCATTCGTTGGTGTGATGGCTCACAGGCTGAGTACGATGAGCTTTGCGAGTTGTTGGTTTCAGCGGGTGTATTTAAGCGCCTTAATCCTGCTAAACGTAAAAATTCCTTTTTAGCTTTATCTGATCCTGAAGATGTGGCGCGTGTTGAAGACCGCACCTTTATTTGTTCTGCCAAGAAAGAAGACGCTGGCCCAACCAATAACTGGGTTGAGCCTAGCGAGATGCGTGCAACATTAAATCCATTGTTTGATGGCTGCATGCGCGGCAGAACAATGTATGTTGTGCCATTTTCAATGGGCCCAATCGGCTCTCCAATCGCACACATTGGTGTTGAGCTGTCTGACAGCCCTTACGTTGCAATCAATATGAAGTTGATGACTCGTATGGGCAAAGCAGTTATCGATCAGTTGGGCGCTGACGGCGAGTTCGTTCCTTGTATCCACACTGTTGGCAAACCTTTGGCTGCCGGCGAAAAAGATGTTGCATGGCCTAACAACAAAAACAAATACATCGTTCATTACCCAGAAACTCGTGAGATCTGGTCCTTTGGCTCTGGCTACGGCGGCAATGCATTGTTGGGTAAAAAATGTTTTGCCTTACGCATTGCATCGAACATGGGTCGCGATCAAGGTTGGTTGGCTGAGCACATGTTGATTTTGGGTGTAACTTCACCTGAGGGTAAGAAATACCATATTGCTGCGGCATTCCCATCTGCTTGCGGCAAAACCAACTTCTCCATGATGATTCCTCCAGCAGGATTCGATGGTTGGAAAGTAACTACCATTGGTGACGACATTGCTTGGATTAAGCCACGTAAAGACCCTGTCACTGGTAAAACCCGTTTATTTGCGATCAACCCTGAGTCTGGATATTTTGGTGTAGCCCCTGGAACTAATCGTCAAACAAACCAAAACTGTATCGACTCATTGAACCAAGACGTGATTTTCACTAACGTTGGTTTGACTGATGATGGTGATGTTTGGTGGGAAGGTTTAACAGAAACTCCTCCAGCACATTTGATCGACTGGCAAGGTAAAGACTGGACTCCTGCTGATGGCGCTGCTGGTCGTAAAGCTGCACATCCAAATTCACGTTTCACTGTTGCTGCAACCAATAACCCAGCGGTTGATCCGAACTGGGATGATCCTGCAGGCGTTCCAATTGACGCTTTCTTGTTCGGCGGTCGCCGTTCAAACACTGTGCCTTTGGTTAGCGAAGCGCGCGATTGGGTTGAGGGTGTTTACATGGCCGCGACATTGGGCTCAGAAACAACCGCGGCAATTACCGGTCAAATTGGTGTTGTGCGTCGCGACCCATTTGCAATGATTGCGTTTGCTGGTTACAACATGAGTGACTACTTCCAGCATTGGTTAAATATTGGCAAGAAACTGGAAGCTGAAGGCGCTGTATTGCCGAAGATCTATTGTGTGAACTGGTTCCGCAAAGACGAAAATGGCAAGTTTGTATGGCCTGGCTTCGGCGAAAACATGCGCGTTCTTTCTTGGATTTTGAATCGTGCCGAAGGTAAAGCTAGCGGCAAAGAAACACCGTTTGGCATTACTCCAGAGTACGCAGATATGCACTGGGGCGGCCTTGATTACTCAGCGGAGAAGTTCACCAAAGCAATCAATGTTGGAATTGATGATTGGAAGAATGAGCTTAAGCTTCACACAGAATTGTTCGAACACCTTGGCGATCGTTTGCCAAAAGAGTTGAAAGAGACTCGCTCTAAGATCGAACAACGTTTGAATGCTTAATACTGATCAGTCTTTATCAAGCACAAACGTTTTATCTAGATTTATTAAATGACCAAACCCCAACACCATGAAATAGTGGTGATTGGGGCAGGCATTTCTGGAGCAACCATTGCAAATGAGTTGCTCGAGCGGGGCAAAGCGGTTTGTATTATTGACGCCGCCGCATCGCCAGCTACCGCTTGTTCCAGCCATGCTTATGCGATTGCTCATCCCCATATTGGCAAAGGCTCTCCACGTTTATTGCGTCTAACGCGCATTGCATTTTTGCTTGCGGAAGCGCGCTGGAAAAATGTATGGCAACAGCATGGAATATTTCAGCCGACCAAAAAAGACAAAGTATTTGATCGCGCACAAACGATGGAGTATCTTCACTCCTTAGATCTTGATGTCGATATGGCAATGGCCATGGATGCTAAAGAGGCGCAGCGAGTTTGTGGAATTGAGCAAAGCGGTGTTTGGTTGCCGCGAGGTGCCGGTTTAAATTTAAACGAAGCAAGTAAACAACTACTGAAGCATCACGATCGGCTAACTTCCGTTTGGAATACGCGCATTACTCGCCTTGAAAAGAGCGTTAATACGTGGCATTTATTTGATGCACAAAACCAGATGATCGCCTCGGCAGACAAGGTGGTTATAGCTTGCGCCATGGCAGCCAAGTCGTTAATGATCAGCATTGATATTCGCCTGCCTTTAAGGCCTGTACGTGGACAACTCAGCATTTTCTCGGTTCAAGAAGGAGATCCTTGGGCTAAAAGGTTGCCAAGCGTTGGTATTTCGGGTGATGGATATTGTTTGCCCGCGACACGTTTTGAGGACGGCAGTTATCAATGGATTGTGGGCTCCAGTTTTGACGAGGGTGAGGACGATCTTGCGCCGAGAGATGAAAGCGATGACTTTAATCGTGAGCAGGCCCGGGGCCTAATAGCCTATGAAGATGGCGATCTTTGCTCGTTGGTGAAAGTTGGTGAATTTGTGGGCGTTCGCTGCGTTGCCGGCGATCGATTGCCTATCATCGGCGCCCTCGCTCAGCGCCCGGGAATATTTCTGGCAACTGCCTTGGGGTCGCGAGGAATTTTGTGGTCCGCTCTAGCGGCTAAGCTGATTACTGCTCAGCTACTAGAGGATGACTTTGCTTTACTTGCGCGCTTTGGTTTTGCAGCTGATTTGGTTGCTGCACTTGCGCCTGCTCGCTTCTTTGCAGGGGCCTTAGCGACACCCTCCGCTTTGGGTGCTTTGGCCTCAAATTCAAAGCCAATTTTGCCCGTCGAATCTAAGGCTAAGTAGGCCTTAAACCCACGCCCAGTACGGTTCGACTTGAAGTTGGTCAGAAGATCGGTCTTGCCCTCTTTCAATAATTTTTGAACTTGTTCTGCAGACACTTCTTGTTGCAAAACAACCTTCCCTGTTTTGAAGTCACATGACTTGCTTGGGCCAGTATTGTTTTCGCAAACATAACGCATGCCATCTTCATAAACAGCACCAGAACATTTTGGGCAAACCCCTAAAGCTTGGCGGCCTGTGAAATCTACCGCTTCAGTTTCGTCATCTTGTGCGTTACCAAAATCAAACTCTAGTTTGAAACCAGCATTTGGATAGTCTTTATCGTCCTCTGGAATTTCACTCAACTTAATAATTGCTGCAAATGGCCTACCCATTTTGCTGCGGAATCCTTGCAGAGGGCCAATTGTTTTTTCGCGCAGTAACTCTTCAACTTCAGGGTATTCAAATGCACGTCCACCCGGTGTTTTGCTGATAGTAAAGCCACACTTTTCGCAAGCAAAACGACGGTAGTTTTCCTTTACCGGACCCTTACAGTGCGGGCATGGCGTGGTCATGGTGGCATAGTCGCCAGGGATAGTGTCACTATCGTATTCTTTAGCGCGTTTAACGATGCGCTGAGTCATTTGCGCGATCTCTTGCATGAAGGTATCGCGATTCATCTTGCCTTGCTCGATGAGAGAAAGTTTGTTCTCCCAACTGCCAGTTAAATCGGGGCGAGTAAGCTCTTCAACATCTAAACCGCGCAATAAAGTCATCAGCTGAAATGCTTTGGCTGTTGGTATTAGCTCACGCGCTTCGCGCACGATATATTTTTCAGCCAGCAGGCCTTCAATAATTGCCGCGCGTGTTGCTGGAGTGCCCAAGCCTTTTTCAGCCATGGCTTCGCGCATTTCATCATCATCTACCCACTTACCAGCGCTTTCCATTGCAGAGAGCAATGTTGCTTCTGTATAGCGTGCTGGCGGCTTTGTTTTTAATGGCACGGCAGCAATAGATTCTGTTTGGACCGATTCGCCCTCTTGAACGGGAACTAGCTCATCATCCGCCTGATTAGATTTGCCGTAGACCGTTAGCCAGCCTGGGTTTACGAGAACACGCCCCTCAGTTTTAAAGTGGTGTCCAGACGCCTCAGTAATGCGTGTAGTAACGCGGAATTCTGCAGCAGGATAAAAGACCGCCAGGAAACGACGCACTACCAAATCGTAGAGCTTTGCCTCGGGCTCGCTCAAATTCTTTGGCGTTTCTAGTGCTGGAATGATCGCAAAGTGATCGGAAATTTTGGAGTTATCGAAAATACGCTTGTTCGGTTTAATCCATCCGTAGCCTGCCTTGGCTTTTGGATCCTTAGGATCGCCTTGCAGAATTTGTTTCGCAAATGCACGATAGTCTTGAGAATTCTCAGAAAGATTCTCCATAGTTTGTTTAACCGTATCCAGATAATCTTCTGGCAGCGCTTTTGCATCAGTTCGCGGATACGTTAATACTTTATGACGCTCATATAAAGCCTGTGCAAGACCTAATGTATTTTTTGCAGAGAAGCCAAAGCGTGCATTTGCTTCGCGTTGCAAACTAGTTAAGTCAAATAGCTGCGGGGCAAGCTGTGTGGCTGGCTTGGCCTCTTCGGTTACGTTTGCTTTTTTGTCGCGACATGCCGCTACGATGCTTTGCGCAGCTGCTTCGCTCCATAGGCGATTCTCACGCGCATCTGGCTCGGCAGCATCTTTTTTAAATTTCGGATCAAACCAGCGGCCTTCATAGACGCCTGCTGCAGCAATGAATTCTGCTTTCACTTCCCAGTAGTCTTTAGAAATAAATTTCCGAATGAGCTCTTCTCTTTCAACCACAATGGAGAGTGTTGGGGTTTGAACACGACCTACCGTAGTTAAAAAGAAACCACCACTCTTGCTATTAAATGCAGTCATGGCGCGCGTGCCGTTAATGCCAACCAACCAATCGGCTTCAGAACGGCAACGCGCTGCGTCTGCAAGAGGTTGCATATCTTCATCGGTTCGTAAGTTGGCAAAGCCATCACGAATTGCTGCTGGTGTCATCGATTGCAGCCATAAGCGTTTAATGGATTGCGATGCTTTTGCATGTTGCGCAATCAAACGGAAAATCAACTCGCCTTCGCGCCCCGCGTCGCATGCATTAATCAGTGCGGTGACGTCTTTACGTTTAATAAGCTTTTGTAAAACCTTTAAGCGTGACTCTGTTTTGGCAATCGGACGCAAATCAAAATAAGGGGGCACCACTGGAAGGTTGGCAAAAGACCACTTGCCACGTTTTACGTCAAACTCTTCTGGAGCAGCGATTTCTAACAAATGGCCTACAGCAGAAGAAATTAGAAATTCATCGCTTTCAAAATAATCTTCATATTTTGTAAAGCCGCCTAGGGCTTTGGCAATGTCGTTGGCAACAGAGGGCTTCTCCGCAATGATGAGCGCCTTCGGGTGGTCCCCTGCGGTAGTCTTTGAACTGCTTTTTTTGGTAGTTGCTTTAGTTGCCACGCGTTTTGCCTAAATTTGAGCTAAAAATGATGTTTTACGGGGTAAAACTGAGGGTCGATTTATATTTAAATAGGACCCAGCTAACTACATGCCCCTTTTTTATTATTAACCGATAAATTAAGAAAAGTCCAAAAACACCCATTTTTCACCTATTTTGGAAGCAACAGATTGCCTATTGTTATAGCAAAAACCTGCTTTAAAGCCGTTTAAATGAGGGTTTTAAGCAAATATTGAGCTCCTCAAGTATGTCGCTTGGCCTAAAGGTCAGTTTTGCGCCTTGTTGAATCAGCAGGTGACATCCTATTGAATTGGGGTTACTTATAGAGCCCGGAAGGGCAAAAACCTCTCTTCCCAGGTCTGCAGCCAAACGCGCCGTAATGAGGGAGCCCGACCTCTTGGCCGCCTCTATGACTACAACGCCTAGCGATAGAGCCGCAATGATGCGATTTCTCCTGGGAAAGTGCCATGCTTTGGGGCCTGTCCCCATGGGTAGTTCCGACACCAGCAGCCCTTGTTGTCCAATAGCCTGTGAAAGGCTGATATTTTGGCGGGGATAAACAAGGTCTATGCCAGTGCCAAGTATGGCGGCGGTAAAGTGGCCAGGCCCAAGCTCAATAACGGCGTGGTGTGCTGCGCTATCAATGCCCAGGGCCATCCCAGAAACAATAAGCGCCCCAGCTTGGGCCAATTCCTGCGCAAGTTGACGGGCATTTTTTAAACCCTCGGGGCTGGCGTTTCTTGAGCCTACGATGGCAATCATGGGCTTCTTTAAAAGAGCGGGGTCTCCATATATATAGAGCGAGTCTGGAGGGTCGTTTAAATCGTAGAGGCGGCGTGGATAGTCACCACTTTCACGATCGATGCGGATGGCGTTAGTCGGCACAGGCGTTATTTGCATAAATCAATTTTGTGCCATAGGGGAATTAGAACAATCAGGACAGACTGATAGCTCTGTTGGATAATTCTTATATGGCTTTGTTAAACGTTCTTTGTTATCCAGATCCCCGCTTGCATAAGGTTGCAAAACCGGTTGCGCAGGTTGACGCGCGCATTAAAAAAATTGTCGCTGATATGGCTGAGACTATGTATGAGGCGCCCGGCGTTGGTTTGGCGGCAACTCAGGTAGATATTCATGAGCGCATCGTAGTGATCGATGTATCTGATGAGCAAAACGAGTTGATGGTTTTTATTAATCCGGAAATTATTTGGGCAAGTGCGGAAACAAAATCTTGGCGCGAAGGTTGTTTGTCTGTCCCTGAGTTTTATGACGAAGTTGAAAGACCAGCAGAAATTCGAGTTAAGGCATTAGATGTTGACGGTAAAGAGTTTGAAATAAATGCTGATGGCTTGTTGGCCGTTTGTTTACAGCACGAGTTAGATCACTTGCAAGGGAAAGTATTTGTTGAATATTTATCAATTCTCAAGCGAACTCGTATCTCACAAAAAATGAAGAAGCGCGCTAAAGAATTAGTAGGTCAGCGCTAAGCGCCCCAATGAAAATTGTCTTTGCTGGAACCCCGGAGTTTGCTGCGGAAGCAATGCGTGCAATCCACGCTGCTGGGCATGAAATTGTTTTGGCCTTCACTCAGCCTGACCGCCGTGCTGGCAGGGGCATGCATCTGCAAGCAAGCCCGGTTAAAGAGTTTGCTTTAGAAAACAATATTCCTGTATTACAGCCAGAAACATTAAGATGCACCAGTGCTGATCCACAAAAAAAAGCACAAGCCGAGGAAGCCTATGAGCACCTCTCCTCAACTGAGTTTGATGCGATGGTTGTTGTTGCATATGGGCTGATCTTGCCCCAAGAAATTTTAGATATTAGCGAGCGACCGGGAAGGTTTGGCAGTTTTAATATTCATGCCTCATTGCTTCCTCGTTGGCGTGGTGCCGCACCAATTCAGCGTGCGATTGAAGCCGGAGATGTAAAGACGGGCGTGTGCATTATGCAAATGAATGCGGGCCTTGATACTGGTGATGTAGTTTTGGATGCTGAGATTGTTATTGCGCGCGATGAAACAAGCGCCAGCTTGCATGATCGATTGGCACAGCTTGGCGCTGATTTGATTGTTAAAACTTTAGATACCTTGCAGCAAGGTAATGATTTGATTCGGGCGCCACAATTAAATGAAGGCATTACTTATGCTGAAAAAATACTAAAGAGCGAAGCAGAAATTGATTGGTCTTTAAGTGCGACAGAAATTGATCAACGTATTCGGGCTTTTAATCCTTTCCCTGGGGCCACCAGTCAGGTTAATGGGCTGGTAGTGAAGCTTTGGGATTCCAGGGTTCCGGAGATGGGGGTGATAGGCTCAACCGGAAGCGTTGGTGATGTTCTTGGGTTTAGTTGTGATGGCGTATATATTCAGTGTGGCGAGGGCATCCTTGAGGTGATGCATATGCAAAAACCTGGCGGCAAAAAAATAGACGCCAAAACCTGTCTACAGTCAATTGGCGTTGGTCAAAAACAGTTGCATTTTCTGTCAAAGGGGTAGAAATGTTTAATTTTGCAAAGACTGCTGTTTTGATGGCAGCAATTACCGCATTATTTATTGTGGTTGGTGGCATGCTGGGTGGCGAGCAGGGGATGTTGATGGCCTTGTTGATGGCTGTCGGCATGAATTTCTTTAGCTATTGGTTTTCAGACACCATGGTGTTGAAGATGACTAATGCACAACAGGTCGACGAAAGATCTGCGCCCCAGTTTTATGGATTGGTGAAGGAGTTGGCCGAGAAGGCTGGCTTGCCGATGCCTAAAGTATTTTTGATTAACGAGGATGCCCCAAATGCTTTTGCAACAGGGCGCAATCCAGAAAATGCCTCCGTTGCGGCAACAACTGGGATTTTAAAAATCCTCTCGAATCGTGAGTTGCGCGGCGTTATGGCTCACGAGCTTGCACATGTCCGCCATCGAGATATTTTGATTTCAACGGTGGCTGCAACTATGGCAGGAGCAATTTCAGCATTAGCTAACTTTGCGATGTTTTTTGGCGGACGCGATTCTGAGGGCAGACCTAACAATCCAATTGCGAGTTTGATGGTGGCGATATTGGCACCAATAGCGGCAAGCTTGATTCAGATGAGCATTTCGCGCGCGCGGGAATACGAGGCCGATCGCGGCGGTGCAGAAATTAGCTCTGATCCTGAGGCGCTTGCACACGCACTAGAAAAAATTCATAACTATGCTCAAGGCATTCCGTTTCAGGCTGTCGAGCAGCATCCAGAAACAGCGCAGATGATGATTCTGAATCCTCTTACTGCTGGCGGACTTGCGCAACTTTTCTCAACCCACCCTCCTACTGAAGAGCGGGTGGCACGCTTAATGCATATGGCTAAAAACGGGGCATACCCCGGAGCAAATTAATTTGACCGACCAAAAAACACCACGCAGTCTCCCGCTTTCAGAAGCAATCACTATTGCAGCACAAGCAATCAGCGAGGTAATGAGCGGAAGGTCACTTACAGAGGTCTTGGATCAACTAGAGCCCCATGAGCGCCCAATCGTTCAAAGCCTCAGTTTTGATGCGCTTCGAAAGTGGGTGCGCTCTCATGAATTAATCAAGCAATTTATTCCAAAGACTCCGCCGCCTGAAACAGAGCACTTACTAAGCGTGGCAATCGCTTTATTTTTGCAGGATGCAGCGGAAGGCAAAGGCTACCCGGCACACACCATTGTTGATCAGGCTGTGAAGGCATGTGGCGAATATGACAAGACTATGTACGCCAAGGGATTGGTGAATGCAGTGCTGCGCAAGGTAAGCCTCTTAGTGCAGCCGCCCGAAGGCGAGAAACGTTATCCACCCGACCCGATTCCAATGTATGTGCCTGCATGGTGGCGCGCAAATTTAAAACGTAATTACTCAAAACATTGGCAATCGATTTTGTTTCAGCAGGCCAAGCGCGCACCATTAATTTTGCGTGTTAATCAACGGCAATACACGCGCGAGCAATATCAATCACTATTGTCTGATGCCGGCATTCCATCAAAACCAATAGATGAAGTGGCTGGCATTCAATTGCCTTGTGCACTTTTAGTTCCAGAAGCTGTGCCCGTTTCTGATTTGCCTGGTTTTTATAGTGGCGCTGTATCTGTACAAGATGCGGGAGCACAACTAGCTGCGATTTTGTTGAGCCCACAGGAGGGCGAATTAGTGCTAGATGCATGCGCTGCTCCTGGCGGAAAAACCGCACATTTATTGGAGCTTGCCGATTGTTCAATGCAGGCCTTGGAATTAGATGGCGAGCGGATTGGAAAAATTAGCGGCAATCTAGATCGCCTTCGCCTGCATTCTGAAAAGGTAAGAGTGTTGCGTGGAGATGCGTCTAAAGCCGCATGGTGGGATGGGGTTCTTTTTGACAAAATTTTGCTTGATGCGCCTTGTTCTGCCTCGGGAATTGTGTCTCGACATCCAGATATTCCATTTTTAAGACGTGAGGCGGATGTAAAAGCGCTGCAAGAAAGACAGCGCGGTATTCTGAATCAGGCGTGGAAGATGCTCAAGCCGGGTGGCGCCCTCTTGTATGTAACTTGCTCAATATTTGTCGAAGAGGGCGAGGATCAAGCCAATTGGTTTGCTGAGCAGCATTCCGATGCGGTACGATTAGACGCTCCAGGCCAGCTTTTGCCGGGCGAACTAAATGACGGTTTTTATTATGCTTTGTTTAAGAAAAATGGGCCATGAGCCGAAGAATTAAACAATTCCTCTTCTTGCTCTTAATGGTTATGGGGATGATCTCCACTACCGTTAGTGCAGAAGGCATCAAGATCAAATCCTTTGAGCTGGAAAGGTCCGATAACGACTGGTTATTGAGCGCCACGTTTCAGATCGAACTGTCTCCAGGACTAGAAGACGCAGTACAAAAAGGTGTAGTGCTGTACTTCCAAACCGAGTTTGATCTAACGAGATCACGTTGGTATTGGTTCGATGAAAAGCCAGCCCTTATTCAAAGGCAAACCCGCTTGTCATATCAGCCCTTAACGCAGCAGTACCGCATTGCCTCCGAAGGTTTTACTTTCTCAGCTAAATCAATGTCTGAAGCATTGCAAGCGGTAGGCAGCATTGGTGGATGGCGTGTAATGGAGAATTCACAGCTAGACCCAGGGAAGTCATATACAGCAAGTATGCGTATGACCTTAGACCTTAGCAAACTGCCAAAGCCGTTTCAGGTCAATGCTCTGAACAACCGCGATTGGAATGTTTCTAGTGATTGGTATCGTTTCCCATTTTCCTCAAACGGCCCTAATCTGATTAAGCGATGAGATCTATAGCAACCCTGCTGGACTCAGGCTTTTTTACATCAAAAGCGTTGGGCAAAAAAGTTGTGCCAATCACGATTGGATTAATTGGCTTATTCGCTCTATTACTATTGGTTCTATTGGCAATAGCCTCATCCAATACAGAATTTTTTGATAACTATTTCATTTGGCTGTACGCCGCGAATGTAGTCATTGGCGTTTGTTTGACTTTAGTTATTTTGACTCTAGTAGGCGTGATCGCGGTACGCTGGTATCGAGGCCATTTTGGCACCCGCTTGATTGCCAAACTGGCGATGATTTTTGCTTTGGTTGGTATTGTTCCCGGATTAATTTTGTACGGCGTATCTTTGCAGTTCGTATCCCGAAGCATTGAAACTTGGTTTGATGTGAAGGTAGAGTCAGCATTAAATTCCGGCTTGGAATTAGGGCGAGTGACTCTGCGGGTCGCCGAGGAAGAGATTTTGGGTGAGGGCAACTTTATTGCAGAACAAATTGTTCAAGCCCCTTCGGGTGCAACAGCTGATCAGGTTGGCGCCACGATTATGAAGATTCGCAACCAATTCGGCATCCAAGAGGTAAGCCTCTTCACTATGCAGCGGAACTTGATTGTTACTAGCGAGCTAAAGCCTAAAAAATATTTTCCCGCGCCCAGTGCAGAGGTGGTTGCTGAGGCATTTAAAAAGAAAGGGATAACTTTTCTAGATCAAATTGAAATGGATGGCGGGCAGCGCGGTTATCGAATTAGGGCAATTATTCCGGTTGTTCGTAAAAAAACTATTCATAGCAAATTAGATTCTGGCAAAGATGCGGACGATAAATATTTTTTACAACTCGTGCGCTATATTCCAACCCCATTGGCTAAAAACATTTTTGCGGTTGAGTCTGCTTATAGTGAGTATCAAGAAAAATCGTTAGGGCGCACAGGCCTGCGGAAGATGTTTGTGGGCACCCTAACCCTTACACTTTTCTTTGCAGTATTTGTTGCGATTACCTTGGCACTCATGCTGGGTAGGCAGTTAGCTCGCCCACTCTTAATGCTGTTGAAGGGCACGCAAGCGGTTGCCCAGGGAGATTTATCACCTAAGCCTGAGTTGGATACTGGCGATGAACTAGGGATGCTTACACGTCAATTTAATGTCATGACAAGGCAGCTGGCAGATACTCGCACCTCTTTACAAGAATCCAAGGCATTCTTAGAGCGCGTTCTAGGGAGCCTTACTGCAGGCGTATGCATTTTTGATAAAAACTATAACGTTGTATCTAGCAATGCAGGGGCGGACCGAATTTTTGGTCAAGACCTCACTCAGCTTGACGGAAAACCCCTGAGTAGCAGTCCTGCTTTGCAAGAGTTTGAGGGCGCGATTAAAGAGGGCTTTGCGACCATGAAGCTTGCTGTGGTTAGCGAGGGCGATGCAGCGCAAAATACCAAACAAACCAATGCTCCTGTGTGGCAGAAACAAATTCAGCTACACAGCACTAATGAGTTTGAAAATGAACTAGGCGTTACTTTATTTGTGCGTGGCACAGAGTTGACTGGTGATTTACGCATGGTTGTTTTTGATGACATTACCGATGTGGTGAGCGCACAAAGATCGATTGCATGGAGCGAAGTGGCAAGACGCCTTGCCCATGAGATTAAAAACCCTCTAACACCTATTCAGCTCTCCGCCGAAAGGTTGCAACATAAGCTCGCTGGAAAGCTGAGTCCAGAGCAAGAAGAAATGATCAATCGCAGCACTGAAACCATTATTGGTCAGGTGCAGGCCATGAAAGAAATGGTGAATGACTTTAGGGATTTTGCTAAGACGCCAACCCCACAATTGAAGCCGGTATCAATTAATACGCTCACTTCAGAGATTTTGGGTCTTTATGAAGGAAGCCCATTAAAAACGAAATTGGATCCATCTTGCCCAAATATTATGGGTGACCCAACCCAGTTGCGGCAGGTGATTCATAACTTACTCCAAAATGCCCAAGATGCCACTCTTGAGGGCCCGAACCCTAGCAGCCCAGTTGAGGTGAAAACAGAGTTGGTGCCTTACGGTGAGCATAATGGCGTAGTTCAAAATGCAGTGCGATTAACAATAAGTGATTGTGGAGTTGGATTTCCAGCTAAGATATTGGCAAGAGCCTTTGAGCCGTATGTAACAACAAAGAGCAAAGGTACTGGATTAGGCTTGGCAGTAGTGAAAAAAATTGTTGATGATCACGCTGCAAAAATTGAAATTAGAAATCGTATGCAGGGCGATGAAGTAGTTGGTGCGCAGGTATCAATATTGTTTATGAATCTAGCAAAAGAGGCAGCCTAAGCATGGCTAGTATTTTGGTTGTTGATGATGAGATGGGAATTCGTGAGCTTCTCAATGAGATTCTGACGGATGAGGGCCATACTGTGTACGCCGCAGAGAGTGCGATACAAGCACGCACCATTCGCGAACAAATGCGTCCTGATCTGGTGCTGCTCGATATTTGGATGCCAGATACCGACGGCATTACTTTATTAAAAGAATGGTCTAACACCGGCCAGCTCACTATGCCCGTGGTGATGATGTCTGGCCACGCAACAATTGATACCGCTGTTGAAGCAACTCGAATTGGCGCTCTAAACTTTTTAGAAAAGCCGATTGCATTACAAAAGCTTTTGAAGACAGTTAGCAAGGCTTTAGAGAGCTCTCCAAAATATGTTGAACCTGAACAAGAGCGCGCTGTTCAGGCCAGCACAAACGCAGTGGCAACACCAAAGCAGGTGATTGTTGAGTCGGCTCCTGCGCCTGCCGAAGGTGAATACATCAGCGGAATAGCAAAAACGTATTTCGACCTCCCATTAAGAGAGGCTAGGGATCTCTTTGAAAAAGCGTATTTTGAGCATCAAATGCAAATCATGGGCGGCAGCATGACCAAGATTTCCGAGTACACAGGTCTTGAGCGCACCCATTTGTATCGCAAGCTTAAGGCGCTAGGAATAGATACATCGCGGAACAAAGGCGAGAGCTAGACCCCTGTTATCCAAGGGCATGCAGCCCATAAAATTAGGCAAATCCCCCAAATCAAGGGCGCTTAAAGCAAATTCGTTATAATTCCAAGTCTTGGCCTGGTAGCTCAGTCGGTAGAGCAGAGGATTGAAAAAAATATTTTTCGATGTTTGACAGTTGTAAACATTAGCTCAAAGCTTCTCTTCACAGCGCCGTTCAATTCGCAGAAATATCTGCGGCACTCAATAAAAAAATCACACACATAATTTTGTTCGCAGAGTATTGCGTGGGATTTTTGCGACGATAAAAAACTAATCGTCGTCCAAGTAGGCGTTTGAAAACATACTTGCGTGTATGAGTTCGCTACAACAATTATTCACAACACAGTTTGATGCAAACACTATTAAACAAGTAAAGCTGATGGACGGCAAAGCCTTGCTGTATAAGCGTCCGCAGTCATCACAGTGGCAAGTGCGATTTAAGTTGGCAAACAACAAGTGGCATAGCACGACAACAAATACTACTGACATAGAGCAAGCAAAGATAAATGCGATTGTAATATATGAAACAGTAAAAATAAAAACAGACGCTGGCTTGGCAATCACTACGAAAACATTTAAGCAGATTGCGTTAGATGAAATTGCAAATATGAGTAGAGCATTGAATAACAACATTGGTCGTCGTTGTTATAGAGATTATATTTTTGCAATCAATAAATATCTCATTCCTTTTTTTGGCGCCTACGAAATAGAAAACATTACAACAGAGATGCTTGCAGATTTTGATGCGTGGCGAATTACTGAAATGAATAAAGTACCGATGGCAAGCACGAAACGCAATCACGCAAGTGCATATATTCGTGTTGTGAATTTAGCGAGAGAGCGTGGCTATGTTGCACACAATCGTGCTGTGCCAATGTTAGACAGCAAAGGCAAGCGTAGTCAGCCTCGCCCAGCTTTTAGTAAAGAAGAAATTATTGATTTGATAAGTTATACAGAGACTTGGGTAAGGAGTAGCTATACAGAACGCACAAAACTAATGCGAACGCTGTGTGTTGCTTACATAGAATTTTTGGTAAACACTGGAGTTAGACACGGCACAGAAGCACTACGCTTGCGTTGGAAACACTTGCAGTGGCATTGGATAGGCAATAAAAAATATTTGCGTGTTTGGGTAAGTGGCAAGACTGGTCCACGCTACCTAATTGCTAAGCACGAAGTAATCAAAGTATTTGAGCGTCTAATGCGTTGGCATAAGTTGGACTACACAAACTTAAATGGACTAATTGAAGCTAAGTTAGACAAAGCCATCTTTTGTTTGCCTGACAACACGCAGATAAGCAATATGGAAAATATATTTAGAAACTTAATGGTGCGAAGCAGTATGCGTAAGGATAGTGGTGGCTTAAACCGAACGCTGTATAGCTTGCGTCATACCTACGCTACTTTTGCGTTAGCAAGCGGCATTGATATACATACGCTTGCTAAGCAAATGGGAACTAGCGTGAATATGATTGAACGGCACTACAGCAAAATGACAGCAACAATGGCAGCAGAGAGATTGGCATAACAATGTAATATTGGTTATCTGCTTACTTTTTATATATGTGACTTATGGCACGCTTTAATAACGAGACACGCAAGAAGCGTATTAAAGAGCTAATGCGTATGTTGGAAAAAGGATTGGATGTTTCGCCGCGTGACTTTAATAATGCGGTTGGCAAAGACTTTGCAAAACTATACAAACAGCGTTGGGCTGAGCAACAAGAGTTGCGTGAAATAAAACCACCGCAAGAAGTAAAAGAGTATGAGCAAATGCTACAAGAAGCAGTGATGTGGCACGGAAAATTGGATAGCTATAGCGGACGCAATCCCAAAGTTGGCAAAGTAATTGTCAATCGCATTAAAAAAGCAGACGAGATTAAAAATAAGACTGACGGCTTATTTGAGCGAGCATACGAAAAATTACAAGAAATTATTAGCAAAGACAAAACATTGGCAGTATGGTTTGACAGAGATATTGATTTTAGTTTTGACAGCGATATAAGTTTAGATAGCGATGGTATGCCACGCTTGATTACAAGTAAGAGTGCGAATAATTTGGCACAAGGACGATTACAGCAATTGCACGGATGGAAAACAAAAGCACAAGTGAAGTTAGATGTAATGGCATTAGCGTTAGAGGAATTGGTAAAGCAAGAACGCACAGCAGAAGAAATTGAAGCAGAGTTAAAACAAAACCAACAACAAGCAGAGAAGTTAAAAGGAATGCTTGCTAACTTGAAGAAGCAAGGCAAGTAAGGATGGTTTGGCTGACTACACAGCTAAAAAACCTACACATAAAGCCCACTAGCCATAAGCCTTTTATATGTATGTTTTTCGACTGTGTGCCTGACCATCAAATCCTTGCCAACCAAGTAATCCATCACACCACAGCCAAATTCTCCACAGCGTTTCTCATAAGCTCACTATTGCAGTCGATATAGCATTGCACACTACTAAGTGCTTTATGTCCGCTTAATCCCATAATCACTCTTACGCCGATACCTTTGTTTGCAAGCGTGGTTATGAAGGTACGACGCGACGAATGTGAGCTTGCTCCATCCAACCCAACACGCTTATACAAATAGTGAAAGTGCTGTGTAAGCGTATTTGCCGTAAAGCCGTCGCTATCCTTCTTTTGACTATAGAAGAACTTATTGCTTGGATTTGAGTTGGCATATACCTTTACGTATTGCTGTAGCTCTTTTCGTAACTTCTCGTTCACAAATACCGTTCTTGCTTCATTAGTCTTTGTATTCTCTGCCAATAAGCGTATTTCATTCTTTATGTTGCCTTCGCTATCAACAACATCTTTAATTCTCAAACTTGCTACCTCGCTGACACGCATTCCCGTATTAAACATAATTAACACTAACGCTCTATTGCGTTGTGAGTGTTTTCTTGTTGAACAGTAATCAAGTACTTTACGGATTTCTGTGCTGTTTAGAACCTTTGCTTGCTTAGTCATAACTTTTTCCTTCTTTAACCAAATGTTTGCTAAGCGTTTAATGTATTTTCTTTTGTATCTTTCTGCGACCGTTTCGTGTGTGTATGCTGTCAAATTAAATTCTTTCCAATAATCAATGAGATATGTAGGTTTTGACGAGAAACCAAAGCTTCTTTGTATTTCCTTACATATAACTATTTATTGATAGTGTTGGATTTTGACTACAGAAATACGCAGACTTGCGTACAGCGTCTATACGCTGTTTGAGCACATCTCTGCTGTATTGCTATTCACTGTCACTCGTTAAGTGTTTATAGCGTGGGTTTGAGGTGCTGTTTGACAAATTAAACGATTGGGCAGAGTATAAAAATATGACAAACACTAATACTGACTTAAATCTTCGCTACAGACGCTTGTTTGAAACTGCACAAGATGGCATTTTGATATTGGAATTTGAAACAGGAAAAATTGAAGATGTAAATCCATACCTAATACAGATGCTTGGTTATACAAAAGAAGAGCTTGTTGGTATGGAGTTGTGGGAAATTGGTGCAATGGTTGATAAAAGTGCGTCCATTAAAGCCTTTGCTGTATTACAGAAGGACGGCTATATTAAATACAACGATTTACCATTACGCACAAAAGATGGAAAAATTATTAGCGTTGAGTTTGTAAGTAATGTATACGGTGTAAATGGCGACAGAGTTATTCAATGCAACATTAGAGACATTACAAGCAGAAAGAATGCTGAAAGTTCTTTAATCCGCTATCAACAAGCTCTCGCACTCAATATGTATCAGGTTGTGGAGGCATTGACTAAAGTTATCGTAGCGAGAGATGCATACACTTACCAACATCAATGTAGTGTTGCACACTTGTGTGTTGCAATTGCTACAGAAATGAATTTACCAATCAATCTGATTGAAGGATTAAAGCTAAGTGCGTTGATACACGACATTGGCAAGATTGCTGTGCCAGCAGAAATTTTAAGCAAGCCAACCAAATTAGAATCTTTCGAACTTGAAGCATTGCATAGACACGCACAAACTGGTTTTGATATTGTTAAGAAAATAAACTTCGAATGGGCACTTGCACAAACCATCTATCAACATCACGAACGACTTGATGGCAGTGGTTATCCCAATCACTTAAAAGGCGATAGCATTATTAAGGAAGCAAGAATATTAGCTGTAGCTGATACTGTTGAAGCAATGTCTCACGCTCGTCCGTATCGTCCTGCAATTGGTATAGATGCGGCATTGCAAGAAATTGAGAATGGCAAAGGAAAGCTATTTGATGCTGAGGTTGTTGATGCTTGCTTAAAGTTGTTTAGAGAAGATGGTTATCAATTCCCCCCCCCCCATACTAAATAATTCTAATGCTAGTTATCCAAATGTCCTTGCTTAAACTTGGCAATAAGCTCGTCTAAATCTTTTGCTGTTTGGTGAGAAGCATTAGCACACATAATAAGTGCTTCATTCTTAGTAAGCATTGCCATATCCGCAGTAATGCTTGCGGCTTGTGTGGATAGTGTGGCAAATTGTTCTATGAGTTTTGCTTCGTCAGTAAATCCTTTTGCCAAAACAAATAGCTGTTCAGCGTTCATATTTAATCTATCTCGCACTATCCCATATGATGTGCGTAGATTCTCTACTTCGTGCGTAAGAGCAACTACTCTATCTAATAGCTTTTGGGTATATTCACTAATTTGATTTTCAGTCATATGAAACTCCTTTCTTTCATAGTAACTCAGTTATTCGAAGCAAGCTACTTCGTTGCTTGCTGTGTCTTCGCTAAAGCTATCGCTTTCGCTCGTCACATTTCCTTCGGCTCATTATTGATTTGCTTTTGCTTTGTTGTTTGACTGATTTTGGAGTAAACAACGGCTATATGCGACTTAAAGAAGTAGCATTGATAGTCGTCGCTTGTATGTAATGTTCTGATTCCATCGCATACAACTGTAAAAGAATTTAACGAGAGACGAATGTATTAAAACTCTCAACCAGTTTTCGCATTGATTTGCTAAACAGTAATTCTGCGGCTCGCTCATATGTATCGCAACCTTTACAGCAATTGCAATACGAGCACGAAGTCATTAGCCGTTATATTCCACTTCGTGTTTTTGTCCTTTGTTATCGCAATGACTTATTTGCGTGTGCTGTCTAAATAATTTTCTGTTCGTCCGTTTGCCTAAATTGAGCACCTTGTAAGCCATAGCTCTACAAGCCTTGTTCTGTCTTGCTCTTATCTGCACGGTTTTTGTATATGTCGTTAGTAAATCGCGTTCGTCGCTGTTTAACCATTCTGCGTGATGTTTGAGTAAGTTTGTCGCAACTATCTGTGCTTGCTGTAAGCATAAGTCCACTCTGTCCATATGCTTTATTGCAATACCGTTTTGCTTTAACCAATCATTTGCTACTTGTTCGTCATTACGCATACAAATATTTATCAACAACCAAATATTCCTTAATATTTGCTGTCCATTTCTTACATATGACTGGGTATTGCACGGCAAATTCAGGTTGTTCTCGTAGCGTTTCCGAAACTACAGTAATTGAACTTACTTACAAAGGAGATTGATATGAGTACATTAGATGGATTAAAACTTAGCACAGCAAAAAAACCAGCACATATACCAGCAGTCGTATTTCGTCGCAATAAGCTGTCTAATAAACTTTGGGAGCAAATCGAGCTTGCTAAGAGCCAAATCAACGGCACTAGCTTTGCTGTTAAAAAGTTTCGCACAGTAAAGGATAAAGAAACTGGTTTGCGTAAAAGTGTGGAAGTAAACAAAAGGTTGAGAGAGTGGTGGTTTAAAAATGATGCTGGCAAAGTCTGCGTCAGCATTAAATATGGCAGTCAGCTTATTGAGTTGGCAAAAGGTAAACACAGCGTAGAGTGCGACACAGCACAAGGTTTAATTAAAGCGTTAGAGCAAATTAAAACGGCTGTGGAGTTGGGTGAGCTTGATACGCAGATTGCAACAGCAAGCGTGAATTTGCGTAAAGGATTTGGAAAGTAAATTCTCGCTGTAGTGTCGTGCTTGGCACGGTACTACTAAATACTTGTATGCACAAATACCGAGCAACAGTTAAAGCAAGCGGACTATGGACAGAAACAATTGTGTTTGCACAAAATCAAGCACAAGCATACGCATTGTTTAAGTCCATCTTCGGTGCCGCCAACGTGCCCCACCAGCCGCAACAAATTACTTGAGAAAGCCTATATGCTTATTAGAGAAGTTGAACAGAGGATTAGTTACAGCGTGCCCAACCCTAGCAAGCCTCGCACACCACAACAAGCACGCTTAGACGCATTAAAAACGCAGAAAGACAATGTCAGCCGAGCGTTAGACACGGAGCGTAAGCGGCAGAAGGTGGCAAAAGCACAGCAGAATTTAACGAAGGCAATGTCTGCGTAAGCAGGAAAAGCAGAACACCGTTAAACAGGATTAAACATCCTTAACTGCCGTAGGATTAAGCAAATACAAGGCGATTGAGTACAGTTGCACACATTTGTGTAGCTTGATTACAGTTTCATTTATAATTCCAAGTCTTGGCCTGGTAGCTCAGTCGGTAGAGCAGAGGATTGAAAACGTAGGATAGAGGACTAAAACAGTTCTGCACATTGGGTCTAAGCTGGTTGCGACCCACCGCCCTACAAGCACCGAATCTCGTGGCTCGCAGCGGTTTCAAATATTTCCCGAATGGCATCAACAGTTTTGCATTGAGGGTCTCGACTAAGGGTATTATTTGTAAATGGCTAAGGCGAGCAAAAATTATATTCACCCACCAATTACAGAAGCTGTAATAGCAATTAATTTCAAATCTACTATTGGATTTGATGACTTAACTTCAGTCAGCAAAAAATATCAAAAAGAATATCCCCAATCACAGGCAGTTTCAAATCTAAGTTTCACTGTGGATGTTGATGGAGAGGGTGGAGTTCCGATTCCCAAAAATACACAGAACCAAAAAGGATGGCGCCTTTCCTCAAATGATATGACTCAGATTTTGGTTCTGTGGCCGCAATCCTTTACCATTTCACAGTTGGCCCCGTATGTCGGATGGGAGACTTTCCTAGAGCGTTTTATGCGTGATTGGAAGAAATTTAAGCGGAATATTGGGCAAAAAGAAATTGCTCGTATCGGCGTTCGGTATATCAATCGAATTGATATACCAGTGACAGGCGATATTGTTGAGCATGAGAAATACCTAAATATTTTTCCAAAGCTGCCCAATTCCTTAACTCCGCTGCATGCGTTTGCAGTTCAGTCGGCCTTGAAGTTGCCTGACATTGGTTGTGATTTGCTGATTAATTCAGCCGCTGCTCCCTCCCCAATTCTTGATCATGCCAGTTTTATGTTGGATTTAGACATCTTTAGGGTTGAAGATTTGCCTCAAAGTGATCAGGACATCTACAATTTATTGAATGAAATTCGTAACAAGAAAAACAAAGTCTTTGAACAGTGCATTAGTAATCGTGCAAGAAAGCTTTTTGGTTAATGAGTAGAGCTCTATTAAAAAAGACTGAAGTTAAGCAATTTCCTAATGTCCTATTGGCGAAGGACAGGGCTGCTTTAACATTTTTTTCGGAGCAAATGGCCAATCAAAAAGTTTTCTCTGCACTTGGAGGGCTTGGCGAAAATTTAGTCAGTCATACAACGAGTGAATTTCAAAAATCTATTCAAAGTCTGGTGAGCATTAAATCGCCTTCTACTCAAGCGATTAGCGAACATAAAACACTTTCGGAAAAGCTATACGACGCAACATCAGAAGTGAAGATCCTTACATCTCAAGTTTCGATGTATTTAACTCGCGAGTGGAGAGATCGGGTTTTCAAGCGGCTGGATAACATGCACGATATCAGTGAGTGGGATGCTGATACAAGCCCAATCCAAAAGGAGTCGTATAAAACTTTTTTAAAGCTTGTGATTTCGTTAAAGCCAAATAAGCACCCAGGACTGGGGCTTTCTGATAAAGGTTTTCTGCTGGCAGCGTGGATAGTTGGTGGGGACCGATTAACCACAGAATTTTTGCCAAACGATAATATTAGATGGACTCTTTCGACGCTGGTTGATGGCGAAATAGATCGTGCCGCTGGAGTTACAAAGGTTTCAAGATTGCTCCTCAATCTTTTGCCATATCAGCCCAATAAATGGTTTTATGAAAATACCCACCAAAAGGGGTAATTTGATACCAGATGAGCACGAGGTTGTTCGTCATGTTCCTTATCAAAAAATAATATTTGATGAGCAAGAAAATATTATCGGAATATTTCCGCACGCCTATGCATTGCGTAAAGATGAGCCTCAGCTTTCTGTCGATTGGCTCGATTATTATGATGGCACAAGAGACGAGAAATTAAAGGCCGTCCTGCAGGGATTGCAAGCATCCAAAGGTATTGGAAAAAAGAGTGCGCTAGCCTTAGGCAATGTGATGGCTATAAAAACAGCCGCACGGAATGCCTCAAGTATTAATTTACGAATTTCCTACGCTCCAAATGGAACAAATAAAGCGCATTCATTGATTCATAACATTAATAATGATGAATTACAGCTCTTAGAGGCCTTGGCAACAGAAGGATTTGCCGACATTAGACAGGTTCGCTCCATATAAAGGAGTGATTCAGCGTCCAGTAACTAGACGCTTAACTTCTTCAAGCAGTCCCTACACAAGCATTGATCTTTTGATTTGTCTTCAAGTGCTTGTTCGAGCTTTGCCTTGTCTACTGGCACTTCAAAACACCAACATTTTTTATCGCCACCCATTTGGCAGTCATTGGCTCTTCCACAAGCTGGGCAAATTTTTCCAATATCTTCCGTTTTCATGGCCTGATTCTACGGGGTTGGAAAGATAGGGGGTTTGTTTCTGTCTGTTCCAGATGGAACAAATTTATTCAGCGTCTAGTTATGGGACGCTCAGCTTAGCTAATAAGCTTTAGTTTCTCAATAGCAGCCTTAAACATTGGGCATATTCTTTTGCGTTAATTGATTTTTCATCCATGAATACGCTTTGTAAAGTAAATCCCGGGATGACAATGCCAAATAGAGCAACGGATAAATTTAAAGCGTTTAACTTTTGAGGAAGCTGACCATGCTTCTGCAAATTTAGGATGTAGCACTCTAATGCGCCACGAATTCGCTCAAAAAAGGTGGTCATAGTGTGGCGTATATTTTTATCAACCATAGCAAGAGACCAGGCATGAAAGGCGATGCCTTTGCCTGGCCCAGTCGTTATTTCTTCCGCAAAGGCAGCAAGCTCTGTGATTGTGGCAATAAGAGAGAGCTCTTGTTGACAAGCCAGGGCGAGGATTAAATCAATTCTTTCACCAAAGCGCCCAAGATTTTGAGCAATGATTATCTGAATGATTTCTTCCTTAGTTTTGAAATGATGATAAAGGTTTCCCCGTGAAAAGCCGCTAGCTTTTTGTATGTCGGCCATAGATGTGCCCACAAAGCCTTGCTCCTGAAAGCAGACCCTGGCCGCCATTAAAATTTTATCCCTACCGACTGCAAGGTCATTTACTTTGGCATTGCTTAGTCGTTTTTTGGGTTGACTAGTTAGTCCTGTAACTACCACTGGCGAGTTTTTTTTCGAAAGAGCATTACGTTTGATGGTAGGGGTTGACATTTATACCTAGTCCTTTTTAGACCGACCGCTTTGTTAAAAAAATAGAGTTGCAGTGAGAGGAAACCAAGAGTAAATTTTTCTTTAACCAACTTTAAAAGGACTAAGTTTCAACATGAAAATTTTTAACACACTAATCATACTTTCGCTACTGACAGTAAGCCAACTCACATATGGTCAGCCATACTATGGTGGGGGCAATAGGGGTTTAATCAAAAATGTGGTGGATGAGGTTACCGATCTTCTTTCAGATGCATCCTACAAGGGCGGCTCCTTTAGCAATATTGCTGTCAATAGTAGTGACATTTTGGCAACTGTAGATCTAGCGGGGCAAAAAATTAAACTTGGAGGTACGCCTGCTACAGTGTCCGTAGCAGTTACACAAAATCTTACATCCTCCAACATTAATGCATCTTCCTCCGAAATAAATCAAAACAACAACACTACCAAATCTAACTTAACAACTGCCGTTACAAATACAACAGAAAATATTGCAACAGCTAATTCAAATGCTGTGGCGAATATTTCTGCAATTGCATTGGCTAACTCGATTTCTGCAACTGCTATTGGAGCCATGAATACCGGAAATGTGGACTTAACCCAAGCACAGCGTTCTGGCCTTGGGGGTTTGTCAACCTACAATCCTTCTGTTGCTAACCTTGCTGTAAACACAAGCGATATTACATCTGCAGTAACAATTTCTGCAGTAGAGAGTTTAAGAATAAACAACACAAGTATTTCAGCTGCTGCTGTTGGTGCAATGAATACGGGAAATATTTCTGTTACAGCTCCTCCAACAGCATCTTCTTCAAGACGTTAGGAGTACGTCTGTGCGGGCCTTGGTCAATCTCCTCGCTTTTACAGCAATAACGTGCAGTGTTGTTAAGCCTTCTCAGTCTGAAAGTGTATCCAATCAATGGAATAGCGCATGGTCTGGTCAAGACTCTGCTGCGCGGGCTGTAATGATTCAACAAGCAAACGCAATTGCATTAAGGCAATCTGACTATTACAGCAGTTTTGGGCCTGCCAATGTATCTTCAACCCAATACTCTACCAATACAAGCACTTCAAACATTGCCAATCAAAACGTCAACAGCTTTAGCACTACTTCTGTTGGTTCGATGAATACTACAAATTCGACAGTAACTGGAAGTAACAATAGCATTTCTTCTAGTGGAACAACCTCAAGTAGCGGTTCCCTGCAAAGTACGATTAACCGTCAATAAATTAGTGCTGCCGCAAATGCTTTTGTGTAGGCTATTTTTATATATTTTGCTTCTAATGATTCTCTCGGGCTGTCAAGGGTATAGCTTCATCACAACCAATCGAGGAGAAGATGCCCCTCTAACAAAAGGTCCCCCAATACGTGACGTTGTCACACCTTTTAATAAGGCATTAATTTGCCTTAGAGACCGCGTAAATAAAAACATCACCTTTTCTGTTGGCGCAGTTTTAGATCAAACTGGAAAAGAACAACTTACAGATGGTGGATTAGGAAAATTTGTAACGCAAGGGGCTGGAGATATGCTTCAGTCAGCTTTGTACGAGGGCGGTGTTAGTCTACTAAATCGCAGAGACCCGAGAATCATTGAGGCTGAATTAAAGTGGGGGCTACAAGATCAGCGACTTCTGATTCCGACAGACTATTACATTACGGGGAGCATTAATAGTCTCGACATTATGCCTGGAGGAGGTTTTCAGGCTGAAATTGGGGGTGTTGGACCAACTTATACTCAAATGAGAATGTTGATTGGTATAGACCTCTCTATGACAAGCACTAAGACAAGCCAGATAGTTGCAAATGTGGCGTTACAAAAACAAATTTTTGCAACGGACTTTAATGTTGCAATGGGTAATTTTATTGGTACTACGTTATTCAATGTTAATTCTGGATACAAAGAGAGAGAGGCAATTCATTTTGCTCTACGGCAAATGATTAATCTGTCTACCTTTGAGCTTCTAACGCAGGTCATGAATCCTGGGGCCTATTCTCAGTGTCGTAAATTAATCGACTCGGTTAATGATGGCACCATAGAGAACACTAAAACTTCAAGGCTGGTAAAGGACTATGAAAATAGCTTAATCGAATCTTCAGGCATCCAATCACAGCCAAACTTCAATCAAAAGGGGTTAACAACCCCAGCCGTTGACTTAAGTGATCCATTAATACAAAAGACTGTTAAACCAGAAGCAAAGGCTACTAATCAATTTAAAAATGCCCCGTTGAAAGACTTAACTCCAAGTGAGGCTGGCACAACTTACTTAATGAATAAACAAGAAATTATCCAGTTTTCTAAGTAAAATATTTTTGGTAAATTAATAATTTGTAATAAATTGCCCAAACCCTAATCTGAATTTAAGCTAGTAAGCGTCCCGTAACTAGACGCTCGACTTGCAAAACTTTAATCAGCTCTTCCCTGCCAATACAAACCAAGCTTCACCCAAAACAATTTCATTGTTGCGTGGTGAATTAACTCTGTTTCGGCGCCCCAAAAGCAATAAATGGCAATGCCGTTTTAAGCTACCCAATGGGCAATGGCATGCAGCTTCAACCAATACAGAAGATTCTGATCTAGCTCAAACACAAGCAATCGCCATTTACGAAACTGTCAAAGTTAAAGTTGGTGCGGGCTTAGCTGTTGTCACCAAAACTTTTAAGCAAGTGGCTTTGGATGAACTAGCCAATATGGCGCAGGCTTTACACAATAAGCTGGGTAAGCGTATCTATCGTGACTATGCCTTTGCTATTAACAAATACCTCATTCCCTTTTTTGGGCAATATGAGATTGGTCAAATTACCAATGAACTATTGGGTGACTTTGAGTCTTGGCGCATCTCACAAATGGGCAAGATTCCCATGGCAAGCACCAAGCGTAATCACGCTAGTGCGTATATCCGCGTGATTAATCTAGCCCGTGATCGTGGCTATATTGGATTAAATCAAGCCGTGCCATTGTTAGATAGCAAAGGCAAGAAAAGTCAGTCCCGCCCTGCTTTCACGGCAGAAGAGATTAAGGAGTTATTAAGTTACACAGAGACTTGGCAAAAGAGCTCCTATACGGCGAGAACAGCATTGATGAGAACGCTATGCGCCTATTACATAGAGTTTTTGGTTAATACAGGTATTCGACATGGAACGGAGGCATTGCCGATAAGGTGGAGGCATTTGCAATGGCATTGGATTGGGGAGAAGAAATACTTAAGGATTTGGGTATCAGGCAAAACGGGCCCAAGATATTTGATAGCAAGAACTGCTGTGGTGAAGGTATTAGAACGAGTAATGAAGTGGCAGAAGTTGCCTTACTCGGGGCTCAACGCAGTGATTGAGGCTAAATTTGATGCTTTGATATTTAGATTGCCAACAGGCGAGCAAATTAGCAACATGGAAAATATCTTTCGTAACTTAATGGTTCGTAGCAACATGAGGGTTGATGGAGGCGGTCAAAATAGAACCTTGTATAGCTTGCGTCATACGTATGCCACATTCGCCTTAGCAAGAGGGGTTGATATCCACACTCTGGCTAGGCAAATGGGCACTAGTGTTGGCATGATTGAGCAACATTATTCAAAACTCACTCCGATGATGAATGCTGAGAAGTTGGCTTAACCCAAGCAGGCAATAACATCACCTGTATAGCAAGGTAATAGTGTTACTTCTGCGTTAGCAAGATTGATAAAGGGATTGCGCTTTTTAAGCTCTGTACCGAACCATGCTAACTTAGCGTTAGCACGATAAGCACCTTTGAACTTACGAATACTGTCTGAGCCGTTGACCAGTTGAATCACACCGCTAAATTTGGCGCCCCGATACATGGCATTGATAACCTCAATGGCAAAGACATCTTGGACATGTTGTAGCTTACTTACTTGAGCTTTAGTTGATGTGTGTGGAATCATGGTTGTAGATAGTTTTTTCATTTGAATTTCTTTCTTAATTGAATTGAGGAAATTGTTCTATTTGGAACAACAGCTACCCCTGCAGTGGTAGCGGTCGTTTTTAAACTGTAATAACCGCCTTGTCGGCGGGCTTGGTTACACGTTCCGCGACTTTATAAACGGCATTAGCTTCTGCACCTAGATCCCATAAATCAGGCTTGAGATCAACATTTTTGCTGCTTTGCTTGATTTGCTCATAGCGTTGTTCACGACGAGCTTGCACAAACTCCCCAGCTTCTTTGTTGATAACAAACTTGATTGGTAGGCGGGCGGAGATTTCAGCTAATGCTTTTTCCATCGCACGCCAATCAGTGTCATCAGGTTTTTTGGTAAACAAGAGCTTGGCAAATACATACCCAGAGTTTTTGCTATCAAAGCTTAGGGGCTCTTCAATCTTGTTGATGTCCTTTGTGCTTTTGACTAGCTCATCTAGCTTTGCGCCTGTCAGCTTATTTAAGGCATAACCTTTTTTTAGGCATTCCTCAAATGCATCTGCTGGAATTTGAGTAATTAGGTAGATATTTGTCCAGCTTGCTGGTAGCTGATCCACATATTGAATAAAGCGTGGATATACCCGACCAATAGCAGAGAACTTACGAACAGTACTGCTGTAGTCCTTAAGCCCCACTTCTTCGCAGAAGGTTTTAAATTGAAACCTATCTAGCGATTGCTCTGCTTCATATACTACGCGACACATCTCTAAAGTACTTCGAGCAGTTTTCTCCACACCAGCTTTGAACGCAGATACATATTCTTTGCGCTCTTTTGGAATGATTGCTGTTGTATCTGCTGTGGCAGCCTCCAAGCTGAGCTTGCGCTCGTACTGAACAAGACTTGTACTAACAGATTTTGGCGAGGGTTTTACTTCGCCTTCCACCTCAAATACCTCATCAAAAGTTGATGAATCTTCTGTGATGATATTGGCATTCATCTTGCGAATATCAACAGAGGGTGTGGATACCTCATTTGTTGATTGATTTGCCAACTGTTTTTTTACTTCAATTACTTTTTCCATTTTTACAACTCCTTAAAAATCAACTTGGCGTTAGTGACGAAATTGTCTGTTTGCTTTGTTGATGGAGTCACTGTACATTTTTGCGATTTTTCGAACAAATCACCGCGTTGTTTTATTTCCTTGACACAAAAATACGAAAAATTAGAGCCATATAAATAAAGGCTTTGCGGGCGATTATATTTTTGTAAAAAATGGCTGCATTTTTACGATTAAAAAAATGCAGCCATTTAATTCTTAGATTTTTTATCAAATTAATTCCACTGCATTTCGTTTCATTTCATCTGAAGCATCGATGTATTTCATCGTGACGGCAATATTACGATGTCCTGCTAATGCAGCAAGTACACGAACACCGACACCTTTTGAGGCTAAGGAGGTTAGAAAATTCCTTCTTCCGCTGTGGCTGCTTGCGCCACTAATTCCCGCATTACGATAGGTGTGATAGAACCACTGACATAATGAATTGGCGGTAAATCTTAGGCGTGTATTGGTGTGGAAGAGTGGAATGTCCGGATATTTGGCATGACGTGTTTTTAAGTATTCCTCCAGTTCGGCGCGTAATTTAGTAGATAAGAAAACTGTCCTCGGATATTTGCCTTTGGTTTGTTCGGCAGATAGACGAACTTCTGCCTTGACTGTGCCATCTGTATTTAAAACATCACCCATTGTTAGTGATGCAATCTCCGCAACACGAAGTCCTGCAAGAAAGCTTGTCATGAGTAGTGCCCTATCGCGTTCGGGGTATTTTTTGGTAGATACATAGCGCAGCACTTGATCTAGTTCTGCTTGGGTAAGGGTTTTTGCTTGAGCCATTTGTAAAACCTTTCATAAATAAAAAAGCTCTATTAGTGTGTTTTCTTATTGCCAAATGGTCGACCAAAATTTGCCAAAACAAGATCTTCCAAAAATCAATGACTTACGCCTCCACATAAGAAAAGTATGATTTTCTTATGTGGTTTGCGTTATTAATATTTATGAGTATTTCGTGGGAAATAGACGACAAATTGGGGTTTGGGGTCAAAAAAGCCCTACACGCTGTTTGATTGGCGTCCGGCAACTAGACGCTGTGAAGCTTGAAGACCGTTGCTTGTAGGGCTGATTTGAACCGACTTTACTTAACAACTACCTGGTATTTAGATCTACATTGCTTGCAACAAATACGGGCTTATTGGCGCCTATAGCTTTGCAGTGATAGGCTTTTAAGTCCCAGTCATCTTTTGTTCCATTTAGAACGTCATTAATTTCAATATGTACTTCGCCTGTTGTTTGTAAGTAGATGCAATAACCATCAACTAGTTCCTTAGATTTGGTTAAGGGTTCGTAATGCACAATCCACGAAATCACTAAATCTGGCGTACTGCCTATGCCGCAGGCATCTAATTTCTTAAGTATTCTTATTTGATCGTCTGATTTGGCAGTATGTTGAAATTGTTCATATTCGTAAAAGTCCACTAGATACTTTTGGTTTGGATTATGAAGTTCTACCGATCCGTTATAGATGGCTCGTCTAAACAAGCCTTTGCCAAATGGGGTGTTGTACTTCTCATTGATAAAACCTCTGATTGCTATTTCTCTCATTTTTATTCTCCTTGTGTTCTAAATTGAGTTCTCGTTGCTAGTTGCTTTGTTGGTTACAAGAGAGATCAGAAGAGATCAGTTGCAGTAAAAGTCGCAGATCTCAAAAGAGAAGTTACGAAGTTGTGTTGCTTAGTCAGAGTTACTCATTTGCCACTACGAGTAACTAGCTAGCAACTACTCAAACTCAACCTTGCAACTTCTTTTTCTTTATGCGACATCTACTTTGTAACCAAGCAACTCGCAAAAATATTTATCTCTCTTAAAGAAAAACCGCTAATTTCCTGTCCAAAATGCGGCAAAAGAAGTGATTTGGCAAAAAGAGGTCGACCAGATAAAGAGATCGAAAACAAACTGCTTATGCCCATTAACTAATAGGAGAAAACAATGAGCGCATTAAGTAGCTTAAAACTAGTAGCAGTTAAAAAACCAACCCATATGCCTGCAATCGTGGTTCGTAGGAATAAGCTTTCTAGCAAGCTATGGGAGCAAATCCAGTTAGCAAAGAGTCAGATGGACGGAACGCCCTTTGTTGTTACCAAGTTCAAAACCATTAAAGACAAAGAAACAGGTTTACGCAAACAAGTAGAGATGCCCAAACGACTAAAGCCTTGGTGGTTTCAGTCAGAACAAGGCAAAGTCTGCGTTTCAGTCAAATACGGAAGTTGGACTATTGAGCTGGCAAAAGGCAAACCCAGTGTGGAAGTGGCTAGCGGAGCAGAACTTGTCAAAGCATTGGAATCTATTAAGACGGCTGTTGAAGCTGGCGAGCTCGACGCCCAAATAGAAACAGCTAGTGCTAGCTTGAGGAGTGGATTTAAGCGATAGCAACATAAGCGTCCAGCTACTAGACGCTGGACGCTAAATACTTGTATGAAGCGATATAAGGCAACAGTCAATGCAGCAGGAATGTGGGTAGAGACAATTCTCTATGCACAGAATCAAGCTCAAGCCTATGCACTCTTCAAGGCAATCTTCGGGAGCGGTAATGTTCCACATCAACCACTACAGATTGGTTAACTATGAGATTCGATGAAATAGCCCCAATTAAAGCCCTAAGCCCCGAGCAAGCAAGACTTAAATCAATGCGGGATCGTGTCAAGCGAGATCAAGAGGCTGTAAAAGCTGAGCGTGTGAGGCAAAAGATAAAGGCTGGACAGCAAGAACTTGGTAAAGTTGAGCTATGACTTTTAAGGGCTTAAAACATGAAATTAATAGTTTCTAAAATCGTCGCCTCAGTTAATGAAATTGAGATTGATCTCAATGCCTCTAATTGGAAGCGAATAAAGGCGGAAATTGAGTCCGTCCAGGAGGAAGGGCGATGCGAGGATGTTGATGTAAGCTCGCAAAAGAAGTTTATCGACTGCTTTATTGGCAATGAAGAATTGCATGCGGAATTATTTGATATTTTGGCGTCTAATGATTTAGGCGTAGAGGAGGTCTTTTTAGATTCATCAAACGAGACTTTTGAGGGAAGAATTGAGGGTTAGTAGTTGGCTCATAAGGCCTTAAACTAAATTCAAGGCTTTGCAAAGCTCATAGAGCAGAGGATTCCCATATCTCTACCAGTCGCCACCGTCGGCAGGATAGAACATCCCCACTCACCGTAGAGTCCAGCAAAATCAAGCAGAGTTGGCAACAGTAGGCACATTTAACAAGCCCACTTTCAGTTTCATTTATAATTCCAAGTCTTGGCCTGGTAGCTCAGTCGGTAGAGCAGAGGATTGAAAATCCTTGTGTCGGTGGTTCGATTCCGCCCCGGGCCACCAAGAAACACCAAAACCACCTTCGGGTGGTTTTTTATTTGTGGCTTGGACCCCCCTAGTCTCAGATACCCCCATCATGAACCGTCCTTTAAAAGGACACGTCAATTATTCATCCCTGCGTCAGTTGATGTCGTTTAAAACGACAAAACAATTCTTTTTAATAATGCCTATCCAATGTCTGCTAACGGCCAACAGTAGACTTTAAGCAATGGAGGTGCCAGACCTCAAGAGATTTTTTGGGGCTTGAAAAGTACCTCAGCGAACCCAAGTTTGAGTTCTGCCCAACAGTGGGATGCCAATATAGCCCCTTACATCCAAAGTTTTATCGTTGACCATGTTAATTTTTACCTTATAAATCTCACCTTCTTCGGGATCTAGAATTTCTCCACCCGACCAAACCCCTGGACTAGATTTTTTGAGGCCTTTCATAATCATCATACCGATTATGGGTTTACCTTTTCGCTCATCTTTACATAAGTTGCAGTGGGTTACTAGCGTTTCGCCAGGGGTAGGAATTAGCTCAGTAACGGTGCCGATTAATTCACCATTTTTTTCTTCCAATCGAATTAATGAACTGGGTTGATTTGTTTTCTCATCAATCGTTTTCCAAACCCCAATTACTGGGTCTGTCGATTGTGCATTGCCATAACTTACAAAAAGAAAAGCGCTCAACACTATGTATTGGGCAAATTTTGTAACGATTTGTAATGGGTTAGTCATATTACTTCCATTGAGTGGTTTAGCTACTAGTACAGATAGCCGTCTTTCATGTTAGATTGACGCCATGATTAAATCTGTAAAACTAACCGCAAACCTGATATTACTTTGTTTTATATCAAGCATTTCTGTAGCTTATTCTGCAAACAGTATAGATTCTGATATTCCAAACGGGATTCCAGATCGTATTGTGGGTGATATCGGAGCTGCTGTGTACAGCACTAATCTGAATATTGGTAGCTCTGGTAGCCAATCAATGGCCTTGCCCTATGGATTTTTTGACTACCAGCGCTTTGCCATGCGCATAGATCAGTTGGCCTTTAAAACTTTGCCTGTCGGATTTGGGTTTCTTGAAATCGTAGGTAAGGTAGATCCTGATTCCTTTAAGGTCAAGTCAACCATTAACAGTCAAACGATTAACAAAGGTTACCAAGTACCTATTGGCCTAGGAACATTTCAAGATACACCTATTGGAGCATTCTTTTTGAATGCCTATCATGACTTTGGTCAATCGAAAGGCAATCTCCTTGAGGTTAATTATTTTGCAGAAATCGAATTGATTAGCAAAGTAGTCCTCTACCCACAAGTAGGCATGGAGCGCCAGTCAGGCTCTTTTGCGAACTACTACTATGGTGTTACACCTGGGGAGGCTCAAATTACTGGGTATCGAGCATATACAGCCTCTGCTTCAAATAACCCATTGGCAGGTTTTTTACTTGAAATACCAGTAGCAGATGATTGGTACGTTAATTTATACGGAAAACGAAAATGGCTAGGTTCTGGAGTCAATAACAGCCCAGTCCTCACTCGTTCATTTCAGGATACGGTGTTTATGGCGCTTGCCTATCGTTTTAAATAGATTAATCAATGATGCGAGCACGAATTATTAATTGTTTAGCATCGTTGCTGTACTCAACTATTGCCTTGCGCTTAAAAAATGCTTCTTGAATGAATTCTACGGATTCATTAACTACTATTTCACGCTCGTTATCTAAAGTGATGATATGGTAAGAGCCGCCAAGCCAAATAATCTTACAAGTTGAAGATCTGATGCTCTTAGAGAGCCAATCAATGGTTGTTGGTGCAACTACATCATCATCAATAGAGCAAATGATTTTTAAGTCAGATCGAAAATCAAGAAGAATTTTTTTTGCAAATTCAATCAGGCGTAAGGACTGATATAAATGTTTTGCTGAGAGCGAGGCTGATCCCACTTCTGTAGTTTCTTGCTCTAAAATTTGTTTGGCAACACGACGACGCACTTCAGGGTTACGCAAGCCGTAAGGTTGAGATTCTTTATAGTGCCAATTCGTAATGCCAAGTTTGAAGACAATATAAAGTAGTGGGTAGTACCAGGGTACGCTCCAACCATCAAAAGCAAAAACGGGTGAGAGGGCGACTACTGGTATACCCTTTTGATAATCAGCCTCGTAGGCTATTGCTAGTGTTGCACCCATGCTCAAGCCAATTAAACAAACTTGATCGTGGTTTTCAAGCAGTAAATTGACTACCGTATCTAATTCAGAGAGCCAAATATCAAATGTATCAAAGCCACTTTGAGCAGAGTAGCCATGAATTCTGGGAATACAAGAGGTATGCCCTAATTTTTTGATTGCTTTGGGGATCGATCCCAACTCCAACATGGAGCCCTGAAGGCCAGGCAGGAATACTACTGCCATACCTGAAGTTCCTAGGGTAAACTCCTCGAAAAGATCATTCACTTCATTGGACATGGTTTTAATTGGTAGTTAGCTTTAAAAGAGTGTAATCCAAATGCAAATAAAAAATTCACGGGCATGGGCGCCTAATATTCCTTCTGTCTATGGATATGCATTGCTTGGAACCCTGGCTGCATTTTTCATGCGCTATCAATTCCATCCATTAATGCAGGCCCAGTTCCCAATATTATTTTTTCTGTTTAACACTACTTTGATTGTTTACAAGTTCGGCTGGAAGCCAGCATCGATGAGCGCCATTATTGGGATGATATTGGCCTATTATTTTTTTATACCGCCATTTAATAGTTTTGAGTTACCTTCCTTACTCGATATTCTAAATCTCAGTATCTATTCGCTTCTATTCATTACGGTTATTTATTTAATTGAAAAATTACAACGTGAGCGATACAGGGCTGTACTGATTGCCAGAGTTTCTGATTCAAGAATGCAAATAATGGCGAAATTAAGTGCCGGTATAAAACCACTAGCTTAAAGTCTCAGGGCTGAGGCATGCCGCACCTAAGACTGCTATGGGTCGTTAGCCGCCCATGACAACAAATTAACTTAAGCGTCGTTTAAAACGACATTACAAGACACTATGGTTGTTGGCGTAGGAATGGCAACACAATCCGTACACACAGAAAAATTGCCCCTCGCAAGATTCTGATTTCATTGCTAAATTTGACCAGCACAAGGACGCACAATTTTTAGACAAGTCCAAACTGGTGACTCAAGCCCTTGAAATCAAAGCGAAAGCGGTCTATCGGAGGATATTTGAAAATCCTTGTGTCGGTGGTTCGATTCCGCCCCGGGCCACCAAGAAACACCAAAACCACCTTCGGGTGGTTTTTTCATTTGTCCCAACGAAGGCGATTCATTAATCAAAACAAGTGGCGTGGCATACAAACGCGCAGGTATTTGTTTATGATTGCTTCAAATGAAAATTCACCGCGTCATATTGACGCCCACAATGCTATGTGTATTCGCTCTTTTAGTCCCTTCCATTGCTTACGCATACCTACAAGATGAAATTCAAATTTACGATGATGAAATTAATGCTAAGGGTGAATATAGTCTTGAGTTACATCTAAACACGACCCCAAGAGGCAATCAGCAACAAAGCTATCCAGGGGAGGTTGTGAATAACAACAATACTCGCGTGACGCCTGAGCTTGCCTATGGTTTGGGACATGATCTTGAGGCGGGCTTTTATTTGAGCTACTCAAATAACAATAATTCATTTAATTACGCTGGCGTCAAAGCAAGGCTTAAATGGTTGCCTTATCAAGAGGAAAAGGGCGATCCATTTTTTGCTGGCATTAATTTTGAGGTTGCAGATACGCCATATCCTTACGAACCATCGCGTTACAACGGAGAAGTGCGATTTATTGTTGGTAAGCATATTGATGAATGGTTAGTAGCTTTTAACCCTATTTTTGACCAGGCACTATCTCAGCCTCAGGTACATCAGGGGCCAATATTTGCTACGGCTACGAGAGTATCGCGTAATGTCACTACCGACTGGGCCTTAGGGAGCGAACTCTACACCAATATGAATCAAGTAAATCAGCCGATTGTCTATCCTAATATGAATAACGTGATTTATGCCATGATGTATTTTGATGGCAAACCAATTGCCTTTCAGGCAGGTATTGGTAAGGGTATTAGCCATGGCGCTGACCAAACAACACTCAAGGCAATTTTGTCTATTCCCTTGCCGTAATTGCTACTCTATTTGAATATAAGGATCTGAGGTCCTGGATCCTGGTCGATTCTGCCCCAGGCCACCAAGAATCTAAATGGCCCACTGCTTGGGCTATTTTTATTAGAAGTGTCTAATGGTGCTTAGACCTTGTGCCTAGGGTAGTTAGTCTCTCCCCAATGATTTAATCCGTCAATCAGGATTCAGCCGCTCTGTGTCTGGACTGGGGTATCTAGTTCGCAAAATGTCTTTTATAAGGACGAATCAATTATTCATCCCTGCGTCAGTTGATGTCGTTTAAAACGACAAAACAAGAGTAAATTGAGTGTGTAATGCTTAAAACAATCCTCGCCCTTCCTCGCGCAGTTTGGCTTATTGGTCTGATTAGTTTGGTGAATGATTCTGCCAGCGAGATGCTCTATCCATTAATGCCTTTATATCTAGCATCGGTCTTAATGGCAGGGCCAAAAGCACTTGGCATTATTGAAGGTATTGCCGAAGCTACTTCTAGCATTTTCAAATTAGTTTCAGGCGTCATTGTTGATCGCACCAAGAAAGCAAAACCTTGGATTGTTTTAGGTTACACACTTGCTGGTATTGGCAGGCCTTTGATTGCAATCGCCAATTCATGGATATGGGTGTTAGCAATTCGCTTTACTGATCGCATGGGTAAGGGTCTTCGAAGTTCTCCTCGAGATGCTTTGTTGGCAGAAAGTGTGAATGAGAATCAACGAGGTGTTACTTTTGGTTTACATCGCTCGATGGATAACGCAGGAGCAGTGATTGGACCATTATTGGCCGCAATATTTCTATCCATAGGCACACCACTTAAAGACATTTTTCTTTGGGCCATAGTTCCGGCAATCATTACTTTTACGCTAGCTTTGTGTATCAAAGAGCCGCAAAAGGAGGCCGTTCCTCAAGCCAGTAAATTTAGCTGGTCTCTTCAGGGTATGCCAGATCAATTTAAAAGATACCTTGTGGTGGCTGGTATCTTTGCGTTAGCCAATTCATCCGACATGTTTTTGTTATTAAGGGCAAGAGAAGCGGGAGTTCCACAAGAACAAATTCCACTCTTATGGGCGGCAATCTCACTCATTACTACTGTGTTCGGAACACCCTTGTCGGCGCTGTCAGACTCCTTTGGTCGAAAACGATTTATTTTGATTGCTTGGATTGCCTTTGCGCTGTTTTATATCGCAATGGGTTTTCCAGGAATCACCACCTACCAGATATTTGCACTTTTCGGAATCTATGGATTATTCAAAGCCGCAACAGAGGGCGTAGAGAAAGCTTTGGTGGCAGATATGGCCCCCAAAGGATTGGCTGGCACCGCTTTTGGTTGGTTTAATTTAATTACTGGGTTGATGCTATTTCCTGCATCATTTATCTTTGGTTGGATATATGAATCAATAGCGCCACTATATGCATTCTTATTTTCAGGAGGTTGTGCTCTAGTGGCGTTTTTGCTGATGGCCTTTTGGGTTTACAGGAATAAGGCTCATTGCGATGTCGTTTAAAACGACAAATTCAATATACTTTTAAAATTCATAAATGAAATGGATTTTTTCTATAGCCCTAGTTTTGCTCCTTTCCCAGGGCTACGCACAAGAAAACTCAAATCCTTATGATGTTCACGTGAGCACTAGGGCAATTGATGGCCGCATTCAGATAGATGCTTCCTATACTGTGCCAATAAATATCTGTAGTGCTTTTGCTTTCATCACTGCTTATGAGGGCGCAAAAAATATACCCGGAATACTGGAATCAAAAGTGATCTCTAGGTCTGGTAATAAGGTGCGGGTTTATAGGGTGATCGAAGAACAAATTCTATTTTTTCCAATTGAGCTCAAATCTACGATTGAATACACCGAGGTACCAAATCGTTTGGTGGCTTTTGAACAAATTAGTGGCGATACCAAGTACTACAAAGGTAGCTGGAAACTTCTCCCAGACAAAGATGCAACCATCTTTAGGTATGAGGCTTTAGTTGAGCCTCATACCCTTATTCCCTCGAGCATCATTGAGTACTTTATGAAAAACAACCTTAGGGAGCGTTTTGAATTAATGGCTCAAAAGGCTCGAGAAAATAAGTCACCTACTACAATGGCTTGTAAGTGATAAACCCCCTATAGTTTAAAAAAATCTTAGCCTCTCAATTCAATTGCTGGGCAATCCAAATGTATGCGGGAATTCCAAGAATGATATTGAGTGGAAATGTGATTCCAATAGACAGCCCAAAATAAATCGATGGATTCGCCTCTGGAATCGCATAACGTAAAACCGCTGGTACCACAATATACGATGCGCTTGCCGATAAAACCATTAAAAGAATAGTGTCAGCAGTTGTTACTCCAAAGAGAATGCAGGGCCCCAAGGCAATTGCCGCATGTATCAGCGGACTAATCGTGGCATAAGCTATTAAAGCGGCTGAGTTCTTAGCGGCATCCTTCAAATTTTTGGCAACCATTAAGCCCATGTCTAGCAGGAAAAAGGCTAGCATTCCTTTAAATAAGTCACCGGAAAACGGTTGCATCATGGTTTTCCCAGCCTCGCCGCTCAGATAGCCCACCACCATCGCACCCAAGAGCAGTAAGTGCGCCCCATCGGTAAATGACTCATGCAAAATCGCTTTTAATGATGGTCTTTTTGTGCCAGAAGTTTCTACATTGTGTCTGAGCATATTAGCAAGCAGGACAGCCATAATGATTGCCGGTGACTCCATTAAAACCAATGCTATTGCCATGTATCCATTTGGATTTAATTGGCTTTGCTCCATGTATTGAATGGCAGTCACAAACGTCACCGCGCTAACAGAGCCATACGATGCGGCAATTGCCGCCGCATCAAACTTATCAATCTTATTTTTCAAGAATAAGTAGCCTAGCGTGGGCACAAGAAAAGCCATCACTATTGCGATAGTCATGCTAAGTGCAATTTCAGAATTAAGCCCGGTTTTGGCAAGTGCAAAGCCACCTTTAAGTCCAAGTGCCATCAATAAGTAAAGTGATAAAAACTTCGCGATGGAGCGTGGAATTTCAAGATTGGACCGAATCAGACCGGCAAAGCATCCAAAGACAAAGAAAAGAATTGCAGGGTCAAGTAAGTTCTTCATGAGTTCTCCAAATTTAGGAGCAATCATAGGGATGCCTATACATAAAGTAAAATCGATATTAATAGTTTTATATATAGGTAAAAACTGATGAATATTACTTTTAGACAGTTAAGACTATTTTTGGCGCTTGCTGAGACTGGAAGCGTTAGTGCGGCGGCGCGGATGGTTCATGTCACCCAACCAACGGCCTCTATGGGCTTAAAAGAAATCACGGATGCTGTTGGAGTGCCCCTCTACGAAGTGGTTGCTAGGAAAGTACATCTAACAGCGATGGGTCAGGAGTTGGCTAAAACAGCCAGAGCCATTTCTACCGAGTGGGAATCCTTTGAACAAGAGGTTCATGGAGTAAAGGGATTAACGCAGGGCAAGTTAAAGGTTGCAGTGGTGAGTACTGCCAAATACTTTGTTCCCAGAATATTAGGCACCTTTTGCGCAAAGTATCCTCAAATCGATATTTCTCTGGAGGTTCTTAATCGGGATGGTGTAGTGAAAAGATTAGAAGAAAATTTAGATGATCTTTACATCATGTCTCAGCCGCCACTGCATTTGGATTTAGAAGACGAAGTGTTTATGCCAAACCCTTTATTGTTGATAGCCTCTAAGGAGCATTTGCTTGCCAAGAAAAAGATAGTTGACCTGACCTCACTGACGAATGAAAAATTTATCTTTAGAGAAAAAGGCTCTGGTACCAGAATGGCGACAGATGCTCACCTTAAACGACTCAAGTTCAAGCCTGATGTTAAGTTAGAGCTAGGGAGCAATGAGGCAATTAAACAGGCGGTTATAGGCGGCCTAGGCATAGCAGTTTTGTCTAGGTATTCTTTGGGTGATAAATCTGACCAAGAAGCGGTTGCAATTTTGAAATGTAAAGACTTTCCCATTCAATCAAGCTGGCATATTGTGAGCCCTAAAGGCAAAAAGCTATCTCCAATAGCAACCATATTTAAGAAGCACTTATCTCAACAGGCCAAAGGCTGAAAATAGGATCAGACATCCTGGGCCCTGGTCGATTCCGCCTCGGGCAACCAAGAAGCACCAAAACCACCTTCGGGTGGTTTTTTCATTTGGGTTAATCATCAAACCCAACGCTAAGGACTGCGAAATGGTAGGCTTAACCGTATAACAATTTCTTGACTTGCTCGACATTGCCAACTAATATTTACTATTATGTTTTTTGTAAAACCTTTAATTAATTTTAGGAGGTAATCCATGTATTCAAAAGTCCTTACACTTCTCTTATTGGTCGTCAGTACAAGTTTTGCAACAGCCCAGCAGATGAAGTACTGTAGTGTCAGAATTGGAGGAACCGCTATTTATAGTTGCCACGACACTCCTGCTGACTGTAACTTTATGAATCCTGATAAGTCAACATACAGATGTGTTGCGATGCCGAGGTAGTAAGACTCTAAGAGTCTCAGTAAGAGGCTCCTGTTTACTTTATTCCAACCCCCCTTTAGAGCCCTATCTTTGCAACTAAAGAGGCGGACGAATGGCAAAGCCGCGTCCTCAAGCCATGCGCCTCAGAGGCCACACTGCAGAACATAATATTATTTCCCGCAATAGATTTCAATAACCACCCCAATTGCTACTAAGACTTGAACTGACCTGATTTTTAGTACCACTCCCAAAGAGAGGATTTTTGATAATCTTCACCTTAAAGGAGTGCTAAATATGGCAAAAGGCCAACGTCTTAAACCCGAGCAAATCGTCACCTTATTGCGTCAAATCGATGTCCTGACAACGAACGGCAAAAC
>NZ_JACVOV010000008.1 GCF_018882245.1 Polynucleobacter sp. AP-Capit-er-40B-B4
TAGTGTTTGTAGCCAAGAAGACACTACCAGTGCCATCATCTTTAATGGTGCCAACACCCGTTACTGCAGTACCGCCTGCATTGGTTGCTACTAAATTGAAGGTTTCATTGTTGTCTGCTGAAGGATCGTTGGTAACTGCCGTGCGTACCAATAAACCACCTGCTGGGATAGCGACAAAACTACCTGGGGTGTAATCCACCCAAGCGGTGCCATTAAAGTACTGCAAAGCTGTACCCGAGTCAGTACCAACGGTCGCGGTACCAGAGCTTA
>NZ_JACVOV010000009.1 GCF_018882245.1 Polynucleobacter sp. AP-Capit-er-40B-B4
AGGTACTTACCGTTACCGGGCCATCAACACTGGTGGTTCCCGTTAACAAGTTACCGCTCTTAGCGGTATCTTCTGGTGTTGTTACGGTTTCAGGGGCATCAGTGAAGATGTCGTTAACCGGAGTAATCGTGACCGTCACTGTCTTAGTGAGCACTTCACCAGAAGCAGCATCCGTTACCGTATAGGTAAAGGTATCCGTGCCACTAAAGTTCGCGGTTGGAGTATAGGTATACGTAC
>NZ_JACVOV010000010.1 GCF_018882245.1 Polynucleobacter sp. AP-Capit-er-40B-B4
CATCATCTTTAATGGTGCCAACACCCGTTACTGCAGTACCGCCTGCATTGGTTGCTACTAAATTGAAGGTTTCATTGTTGTCTGCTGAAGGATCATTGGTAACTGCCGTGCGCACCAATAAACCACCAGCCGGGATCGCTACAAAGCTATTTGGTGTGTAAGGTACCCAAGCACCTGCTCCACTATTGGCAGTTGGATCAAAGTACTCTAAGGTAG